>JAPPHB010000004.1 GCA_028821195.1 Gammaproteobacteria bacterium | reverse complement strand
CCTATCGGCGACCATTCCTGTGTCAAGACTGACCTCTCGCTTGTTGGAAGCAAATCACATGGCCGGTGCGCGGTACCCGCCAAAGGGGGAGCGGAGACACTCCCCGGGAAGATCGACCACCTTCCTTCGCCCGACACGAAGAAACCCTGGCAGCTCGTCGGGCGACCACGCGGCTGAGATCATCAAACGGCGAGTCTCCGGATGGACCCGGGGCTCGCATCCAACAGGGCCGTACTGCCCGTGGGCTTGAAACGGGAAGGGCCAAGACACCCAGAACCAACGGTGTTCGCATGATCGCCACATCTCATCTCATCTTGGGCTACCGTAGTCTATCATCCTACGAACTGTGACCGGGTTCATAGGCGGCGACGGGTCACCAATTCCCGATCGGTGTCCCGACCGGCCCGCAGGGGCCAGAGTCCATACGTTCCAGATTCGCGGACGGCCCAATCGAGTTTCCTTGGCCCGTGAGTGGGCCGCAAGCAGTGTCGTTACCGGCCCGGGGGGGACGTTAGGCGTGGGAGTGAGATCACCGGTCACGCTGTGGTTGCCGCGCTCAGTTCTACGATCCCGAGTGGCGCCACGAACCGACCTGTCGTGATATCTTCTGAAGCTTGCCGATCCCGCCGTGTGGCGGTGGACGGTTGGTCGTGAGGACCTAAAGATCAGGAAAACGGATGGACATCTTCGTCAGCTGGGCGGGACCCGACAGTCACGCCGTAGCCCTCGTTCTACGGCGATGGCTGCCCCATGTGCTGTCCTTTGTCCGCCCGTGGGTGTCGTCGGAAGACATCCGCAAGGGCACGCGATGGAGCGACGAGCTTTGGGCCCGCCTACAGGAGACGTCCGATTGCCTCGTTTGCTTGACGCCCGGAGCGGTCCGCAGCCCTTGGGTGAATTTCGAGGCTGGCGCGGTGGCAAGGGCTGTCGGCGGGCAGGCGCATGTCAGCCCGATCCTGCTGGGCAGTTCGCCCGGAGACCTTGGCGGTAAGCCCTTGGCGATGTTTCAGTGCACGGAATTCACACGCCGCGACATCGAACGGCTGATCAAGGCGATCAACGCCGTGGCTGTGACCCCTCTACCGGAGTCAGAGGTCTTGCGGCGGTTTCGCCGTCAATGGGCGACCCTTCGAGACGAGATAGGGCGAATCCACATCGCGAGCGCCGACGATTCGGAGGAGGCCAAGGCTCTCGGTGCCGAAGCGCCAAACGATCAGGTTCACCCGATCGAGGACAGTATACTCGAACAGGTCGCGGGGTCAGATGACGATTGGCCCTTGGATGTGGAGGAGATTGCTCGCACGATTTCACAGAACCGCGTCGTGACTCGACACTACGTTGACGAACTGATCCGCCGCGGCTTCCTACGTGAGAAACGGAGCGCTGAATCCCCTTCGACCTATACGGAGACGAGCACCGGCCGAGCCTACCTGGTCGAGCGTGGACTGGTCTGACTGATCCAGTTTTGGATGCCCCGCCCAGCTCCGGCATGCGGCCATCCGACCCCTTGCTCGTTGAAGATGACGGCGGGCTTGTCGACATCCTCGCCAAGCTGTCGGCGGAGTGTCTTCTTGACCGCCAGGCGAATAGCGCCTCCCTTTCTTCAATCGTACGATCTCAAGAAAGCCATCGGCCTTGGTTTCCCCCCACGCCTGGTCTGGACGCGTGAATAGCAGACTCTCATCTAAGCCACCACTCCTAGCTCAGCTCACGAATCCTGGGCTTCGCGATCGGATCCAGATCGCGTTTCGGATGGGTGCCGCGTCGCGGGTTCTCAGTCGAGTGGCTTTCGCAGCCGATTGGCGTGAGCTGGGCGTCTTGTCTACACGCCACCCGGGATCACCGGCCGTGATCGATACGTTCAGCGATGGTCCGGAGCGTTGGACGGCAGGATCTGGGGGGATGCGACATACCGACGACGAGTGGAACTCGTCGCTCCCCGTGATTTGGTACGCTACGTGCGACCAGGCTAGCCGATTGCAGTTGAGAAGAGCGGGGATCGCCTGCGAGAGTCATCTAGTTCCCAGTGTTAGCGATGACTTCGACGCGATCGACACGGCTATCCTCCGGAGCATCGACGCACAGCGGGTCCACCGCCTCCGGGCGCGCGCAAAGAAGAAGGCCGACCCCGTTGCGTTCGAGATGCTTGACCACGCTCTCGACCTCGCGACCGGTCCATGCACCGTCCCCGATCTCGCCGCGCGCGTCGGTCGGACAAGGCGCACTTTGGAGGGCCGTTGCGCCGGTCTGGGGATTCCTACCCCGAGAGGGCTAATCGCTTTGGCGCGTATCTTCACCGTTCATAGGCTCGCTGAGTGGAGCCACGAGCCACTCAGCGCAGTCGCCCGAGCGCTCGGTTTTCCAGATCGTTCCAACTACCGGAGGCTGGTCCGGGGAGTCCTCGGCTGTGCTCCTTCGACGATCCAGCGATTGGGGGGAAGCGACCATGTGGCACGGGCGATTCTGACGCGAATGAGCTGCTAATACCCCGTCTTCTTCCCCTCCACCAGGGGGAGCCCAGTCGATTGGTCGAGCAGCTTGGCTGGCGCGGGGTCGGACATTGGAGTACTGTTCGAGGACCATTCTCGTAAGTTCAACTCGTCAACCCACTACCGAGCCTCTATGGCGACGCTATGACCGATTACTGACCCGATCGACCTAGAACGCCTTAGAGCCCGCGATCCCGTCCTGCTGGCACAGCTGGTACAGGAGTTTGGTTCCCGGATCTGGGTGGCGATTCGCCCCTATGCGCGTGACGACGACCACGCTGACGACCTGCTTCAGGACTGCTGGCAGGTCATCCTCGAACGACTCCATCGCTACGGCGGGCGGGGTTCGTTCGTTGGTTGGGCGATTGCGGTCAGCAAGAATGTGTGTCGCATGCGACTGCGCCAGGCGAAGCGCGCGGGAGGGAGGGAAGTCGGCCTCCTGGATGCCGAAGAACCCGCTGACAGCGCCCCCAATCCCGAAGAGGCGTTTGTCGCACGGCAACGGCGCGAAGCCCTGTATCGCGCGCTGGGGAAGCTCCCGGCTCGGGAGCGAGACGCAATCGTACTACGGATGCTCGAAGAAAGGGATGCCGCAGAAACGGCAGAAGCGCTGGGCGTGAGCGGCCCAGCCGCGCGTGCCCTGGTGGCACGGGCCATCTTCAAGTTGAGCCGAATGGAGGAAATCCGCCGGTTGGCGGTGGACGGACTGGTCTAGCAGGCCGTGGAAGAAGTGGCCCGCCGGGGAGCCGGTTGTAGAAGCGGCGAAGCCGGCGTGATCTTGGTATTGTTGTGCAAAATGCCGCCAGAGGGGCGGAGGAAGCCGACTTGCGGGTCCAGGAGGCCGAGATAGCGCCTCATTTGGGCGAAGATGGCAGCAAGACCGCGTGCGGAGGCGTCTGCGAGAGCCTCGGCCGCCGCTGCAAGGCCCTGCAGGCCACGCGGGGTGCCGAAGCCGAAGTGCTTGCGCATCAGCAGCCCGAGGTTGAAGGCGGCGGTGTGAACCAGCAGCCGTTTTCGGATCTCCTCCTGCCCGCGAACATGGACGCGTCGCAGCCCTCCGCTCACGAGGAGATGGGCGAAGGTTCGCTCCAGCTTCTCACCCCTCTGGCGCAGCAGTCGCTTCCCCCGCTCACCCCGGATGCGGCGGCGATTGGCGTAGGTCGGCTCCTGGGCGTCCCGGTTCCGCTTCCAGTTCCGGCGGCCCCGGTTGGGCTCGCTCACGTAGCTCCGCAGCCCGCGGCCCTCGACTTCCGTCATCGTCCTGTTCGAGTGGTAGCCCTTGTCGGCGACCACTTCCCTGGGCTCCGCCCCCACCTCCGCCAACTGGCGTTCCGCCTCGTCCAGCGTCACGGGCAGCGACGCCGTGTCCCCACCGTCCATCGTCTGCACGGTCGTGGCGACCACCGCTCCGCTCTCCATGTCGATCGCCTGCTCGAGCTTGTGAGCCAGGCGGGTCCTGCCGTCCTTCATCTTCGTGATCCGTGCCTCCGGGTCGTCCGGATGCTCCCAGTCCTTGTTCGACCCCTTCTTCGCTCTCTTGCGGTCCAGCCTCGCAAGGTCCTCGCGCGTCGGCGTCTCGATCCCCGACGCTTCCGCCAGTTGCTCCAGCCACGCGTCGTATTCCGTCCCGTCGTCCCTCCGAACGATCGCGCGCATCGCCGCGTTCGCCTCCAGCGTCGTCGAATCCACCCCGATGGTCTTGCCTTTCAGCAGCCCCGACTCCTGCAGCCGTTCCAGCACCCAGCCGAACACGGCCCCGTGGGCCTCCAGGCTCAGCCGCTTGCGCGTCTTCGACAGCGTGGAATGCTCCGGGGGCGTCTTCGCCAGACCGTAGCCCAGAAACTCCCGCAGCGAGATCGAGTCCCTGCAACGCCACGCGATACCCCGCTCGGAGCCGATCCCCTCCCAGGTATCCCACCATCAACATCCGGAAGTACACGCCCGGAGGAAGGCCCGGCCGGCCCATCCGGGCCGCGTAGAACTCCCGGCACGTATCCTCCGCGAACTCGTCGAAGCCGCTCTTGCGCAGGAGCTTGTCCAGCGCCGCGTAGAACGGGTTGTCCAGCGCCCCAACCGCACTCGCCGCGATGAACAGCTCCTCCTGCCGCTCGCCGGGCATTCTGCCTATCGCCATCGCCGTCACCTCTCGCTGAGGTCCTTGTGTACTCCTAATTTAACTCATTCACAAAGGCTCCGCGGAACGGACTTTATCCACGGCCTGCTAGGGTGGAAGAAGAGCGGCTCCGAATGGAGCAAGGCATCCGTCCATGGCGCCCGAAACTCGATCCGAAGGCGCGCGGAGCTGTTGGTGTGGACGCAGCCGTCCTGGGGGCCCGCGGCGGCAAGTCAGACCTCGCCGTCTTGTGATGGTCGGGCGGGCACCCCACCCGTCGTACGATTTCGCAAAATGACCCCTCTCGGCTGATCCGCCTCAGCATCTAGGGAGCTGAGAGCCGGAGACCGCACTCGCCTTTCAGGTCTCCAAGATGGTCCCCCGAGTCGGAGAGCCTGACCCGAATGTCAACCTCAGCGCGAGAGAGGGAATTCCGAACGGTCTATGACGAATGGTCAGGAGGACAACTGACGCAGCCTGCTGCCGCGGCGCGGCTCATGATGGGCGAGCGGACTTTCCGCCGCTATGTCGCTCGTGTTCGTGAGGAGGGTTTCGGGTGGCTGAGAGAGGGGACGAGCCGACGTGCCCATGGTCGCCGCGCACCTGATGAAGAACGCGCCAGCTTGGAGAAGCTGTTTTCGGACCAATACTCGGGCTGGAACATTCGGCATTTCTACGAATGGTATCGAAGCGAACACGGTGGCAAGCGGTCCTATTCTTGGGTCAAAGACTGCCTTCAAGCAGCAGGACTTGTCGAGCAGCGTGCGCGAGGTCCCGTGCAGCAGAGACGACGCGGAAGGAACGAACGAAAACCCGTCGGCCAGACTACGCGAGAAGGCATGCTGCTCCACAACATTGCTTCGCGGCACGAATGGGTGACCGGCCACATGTGGGATCTGAGTCTCGTGGTGGACGACGCCACGCGCAGGGTGTATTCGGGATTCTTCGTGGAAGAGCGTGGCATCTGGTCCACACTCAATGGGATTCGAGACGGGTTGGAAAGGGGTCTCTTCGACCGTTTCAGCATGGCTCTAGCCGTACCAGCCCGGCTCACTCCTCGGGAATCAGCATTCGGGGGCCCCACGCGGCCCCAGGTTGAGCGCGTGATGGTAGAGTTAGGAATTCAGATGGTCGCGCCGGACCCATCGGTCAGCAAGCGCAATGCGCGGATGCTTCGAACGCTACGCAATCGAATCCCGCAGGAGCTGGCTCGCGAGTATCGCGACGATGATGTACGAGTCAGCCGGGCAAATGGCTACTTGGGACACTTTTGGGCGAGATACAACACTTCCCAGGCGGTCAAACCCGTCGAACCCTCCGACGCCTTCGTCCCCCTTGGTCCCGAGTTTCTGGAAAAGGTGACCGAACAGGTGTTTTGTCTCAAGCACGAAGCCCGCGTTTGCAACGGGGATCTCTTGGTCAATGGGAGTAGGAGACTCGCCATCGCGACACTAGGGTGCAGCCTTCTGTCTTCGGGCGACCGCTTCCGGCTCCACGAATACGAGGACGGCAGGTGTGTGTTGTTTGATGGGCAGGATACCGTTGCAGAGTTCCACGTGAGAGAGTTGGGTAGGCCTCAATGAAGAGATTCCCCGACCTACTATTGGCGTTGATGATCGGTGGGATCGTAACGCAGGTCTTGATCGCGGCAGACCGTGGGTTTGGAGGCGAAGACCAATCGGAGTCGCCGAAGCCGCTAGACGTCGGCGATAGGCTGCTGCTTGTGCCCGGCTACACCGGGCAGGGCGTTCCGGACACCGTTCTCTTGGACGGCGGAGTTGGGTCGGTGACGATAGTGTACAGCTTTCACCCAGATTGTGTGCACAGCCGTGATCTGGGACAAGAATGGGCCCGCCATTTCGACGAAGTCCGGGCAGCAGATAGTGGCGTTCGGCGAATCGCGATGACATTGGACCTGCCCTCATCGGCGCTAGGCTTTGTCGAGCGCTTTGGCTGGCAAACGGAGGTGCTGAGTGTAGCGGGGCTGAGTCCGTTGCGACCGGAGTACGCTCTGATATCGAGAACTCCGTGGGTATTCGTGTTCGATTCCAATGGAGCCCTACGTCTACATGATCACGGGAGCCAGATCGATCAGATAGAAGAGGCCGTGTCTCGCCTGCTGTCGCAATCCGCATACTTGCGGACTTGGGACGGTTTGGACGGCGACTATCAGATCCTCTCGAATCCCGCACTCACAAGCATTCTGCGCGAACAGACTAAACACGGTTCACTCTCCCCATTCACAATCCCTAAGGAGCCGATCCAATGAAACCCAAAACCCTAACGATCCTGATTGCCTTCTTGATCAATCTCGGCTTGCTGCAGGCGAGTTGGCCGGGCGCAGGGAGCGCAAGTGAGCAGCGGTCGAGCAGCATCCTATTTCCATGTTGCAAGGAGACCCCCCAGAACCAGCGCTATTGCTGCCAGAATTGTTGCTACTTCAGGTGGGACTGCCTGGCCGACGAGCACTGCTCACCCCGCCAATAGCCCTTGCGCACTCTCCCCAATAACACGGGTCGCAGGCTGACGGTAGGTGGCTGTAGTGGAGTGGGAAGGGCACTTCCTGACGATGGTGGTGGTGGACCGTGGCCTATTCAGGTGCTGTAGGCTCGGGAAGGATCTCGGAAGAATGGAAGAGCGACGACGGATCCGACAATCCCGGCAATGACGGCCGCCGATATGCTCGGCATCAGGCCACCAATCGAACCAACCACGAGGCATCCAGCGGCCAGTGAAACCCAGACTGCGCAGAGTTCGCCCATTGCGGCGCGAGCCCTCAAGCGCGTCTTGGCGACCGGTTGCATGCGCTCGTCGTCCTGAGTCACCAAGTGCTCCACGATACCCGATACCTGGGCTGGGGACATCCTTGCCCGAGAGCCAGCCACATTCCGGATGCTACCAGTGAAATGCGCCACCCGGTCTTCCGCCGAGATGGTCGTCGCGGTCCCTGGGTCCCCCCCCTTCGTGTGACGGGATTCGATCACTCGGGAGAGGATCTCATCCACTGTGTCCGGATCCATCGGATCCGAGTCGACCGTCTCTCGTTTGGGACGGAAAAGTGATCGCGGATCGAGGTCATCGCGCCTCGCCAGCACCGCCACCGCGATCAGGGGAACAGTCAAGGGGGCAATGATGATCCACGCTGATGGGAAGGCGCCCTGCACGATCAGACTCGAAGTGCCCAGAAACGACGCTGCGAAAGCACCGACCAAGCCGAAGCACGCCAACCATGGGATCACTCCCGAGTGTTTCAGCACTGATCGAGAGGTGATTCGCCCCACCAACGCACCGACAACCCCCGACAGGACGGCAAACACGCCGAAAGGAATCGGGAATAGCAGCCGCAGGTTCAATGCACGTGCGGATGGAAGAAGGCTGTCTACCGGCAGATCACCAGCCCCAGGCAGCATGGATCGGACCAATGGTGCCCCGATGGCCACGAGCAGGTAGGACCCCAGACCAACCAGCACCAGTTGGGTCCAGTACACCCGCCGACGCTTTGGATCCCTGGCCGTCAACAGGTCGAACCGCACTGCAGACGCCGCGAACGTTGCTGCCGACACGAGCAAGGCTACGGCCATCGTAGTTGGCCCAAGTACCATGATGGCTCTGTGGGCGTCAGGAATCCGAGGCTCCAAGCGCGAAAACGCGATCACCACGTAGATCGCATATAGCCCGATCAACGCCCCGAACCACGTACCCGCCAAACTGGCGAATCCGTGCCTGGCAGGCCACCCAGGCCCGAGCGAACGTCTCACGTTGGAAGCGATCATACGTACCAAAGTAACGCACCAGACGGCGATTGGCGAAATTGAGATCACCGAGCTGGAAAGGTCGCCCGAGAGCTGCGTCGGCAGTACCGCTTCAAGAAACGAGCTCTCGCGGTTCCGGTCCCAAGCCCGGCTTTCCCTCGGCTCAGAATCCGGGTCGGGGCTCTCGTCCTCCCTTCCTCGGCTGTTTGGTCGTCGCTGTGCTCCTTTCGCTCTCTCCGCTTGCCACGGAGGCTCCCGGTATCTGGGACGAAGAGGCGGGTCGCGCGCGCCGCGCGATCCGGCCCGTACCGGACTGTCGAAGCTGTTCCTCGCTCCGCTTCGGCGAGGAGGGCCAGCGGGACGAAGCCCTGATCAATCAACACATTGAATCGACAGCACTTGCCGCCTCACGTCACCCCGCCTTCACGACCTTCGTGAGGGCCGCGGCTAAATCTTGAGCGGCTTCCGATCGAGCTTGCGCAACCCAAGCCAGGCAACCACCGTCCACAGGAGGAAGTGATACACGACGATGCCGGTAGTTCCGAAGTCCATCATGGCTTCGTTGATTGTGCGTGTTGGGAAGATTAGGAAGGGCAGCACGTCCGACAGGCCCGTCAATGCATCGCTCAGGTTCGGGGAGTTCGTCATGCTTGATGCGACGTAGTAAGCGAACACAACGAAGGAGGCCCGCCGGATACCGAGGGCGGAAATGGCGAAGCTCATCGCGCAGCCGAGCAGACCGTGGAGACAGGATTCCGGCAACCGCTCCAAAGATGTAGCGGTGTCCGGTGGCAATGTCAAGTAGAGGACGAAGGAAGCGCCGATAAGGGCCTGCCCACCCAGGTTCGCGATCTGGATACCCACATAGCCCGCATTTCTCACACAGGCCAGCCAGAGGCCTGAGGGGGAGGGACTGAGGG
>JAPPHB010000104.1 GCA_028821195.1 Gammaproteobacteria bacterium | reverse complement strand
TCTTGTCCACCATGACCTGGGCCAGCTTGGCGCGCTCGAGGACGCCCTCTTCCACGCGGGCCACGAGAGGCTCGAGTTCATCGTCGGAGAGGCCCTGCGCGGCCGACAGGACGGTGGGAGTGATTACCAGGGCGACCAGCATCGCTGTAATCGTTCGTTTGACCATTGACCCACCGCGAGAAGGAGACCGGAAGACAGAAGACGCCGCAACATAAGCGCGGGCGACCCGAGTCCGAAAGGTTTGTGGGCGGCGATCTGCCGAACGATCATGGCCCGTGCGGGTTGCGTCCCCTTGTCGCCCGAGTGACGAGGCGTGAGTCAGTCCGCGCCGGCCTCTCGTTGCTCGAAGGCGGCATCGAACGCGGCGCTCGAAGGCGGGAAGTCCAGCGAACGCACGAAGGCGCAGGCTTCTTCCGCGCCGTGCTCGCGGTCCATGTCCATGTCTTCCCATTCGACGGAGAGAGGGCCGGCGTAGCCGATGCGGCCGAGGGCGCGCACGATGTCCTCGAAGGGCACCTTTCCGCGCCCGGGGGAGCGGAAGTCCCAGGAGCGGTTCCGGTGTCCGAAGGGCAGGTGCCCCCCGAAAACCCCGGAGGGCATCGGACGATCCGCCCACCACACGTCCTTTACATGCGCGTGGTAGATGCGGTCGGAGAAGCGGTGGATGAACTCAACCGCGTCGATGCCCTGGTAGGCGAGGTGGCTGGGGTCGTAGTTGAAGCCGAAGGCCTCGCGCCTGCCGATGGCTTCCAGCGCGCGCTCGGCGCTGGCGATGTCGAAGGCGATCTCGGTGGGATGCACTTCGAGCGCGAAGCGGACGCCCGCCTCGTCGAAGGCGTCGAGGACGGGGTGCCAGCGCTCGGCGAAGTCGGCGAAGCCCGCGTCGATGACGGCTTCGGAGACGGGCGGAAACGGATACAGCAGGTGCCAGATGGAGCTGCCGGTGAAACCGTTCACGACCTCGACGCCCAGGTTGGCGGCGGCGCGCGCGGTGGCCTTCATCTCGGCGGCGGCGCGGGCGCGGACGCCTTCCGGGTCGCCGTCTTCCCACACATGCGGAGGAAGGATGGCCCGGTGGCGGTCGTCGATCGGATCGCACACAGCCTGGCCGACCAGATGGTTGCTGATAGCCCACACCCCGAGGCCGTGGGCTTCGAGCAGCTCGCGGCGCTCGGCGCAGTAGGCTGAGTCGGTGGCGGCACGCGCCACGTCGAAGTGGTCGCCCCAACAGGCGAGTTCGAGGCCGTCGTAGCCCCAGGCGCTCGCCTTTGCGGCCAGCTCGGCCAGCGGCATGTCGGCCCACTGGCCGGTGAAGAGTGTGACGGGCCGGGTCAAGCCAGCGCCTCGGTCCCGAACCGCTCGGCGGCCTCCAGGGTCTCGCGCACGTCGTCCCAGGTGGTCGTGTGGTTGAGGATGCACATTCGAAGCGCGAAACGCCGGGCAACAAGCGTCGACGACATGAACGCACGATCCTCCCAGAAAACCCGGGAGAGTACTTTGCGGTTGATCGCGTCCAGGGATGCTTCATCGAGGCCGCCGCCTGTGGGGTTGACCCGGAAGCACACGATGCCCAGCGAGGCGCGCGTCATCCCTTCCAGGACCGCGCTCGCGCTGATGTAGTCCTCCGCCCGGCTGGCCAGCTCCATCCCTAGCGAAACCGCGCGCCGGAACGCAGCCATCCCGAAGGTCTGGACCGACATCCAGATCTTGAGCGCGCGAAACAGGCGACTGTGTTGCAGGCCACGGTCCGAGAAGTTCGGGTGGTTTGCACCCCACACCGAGTCCTGCAGCATGTCATGCGGAACGCGGAACGCATGTTCGAGGGTTTCCGCGTTCTTTACCAGAAGACAGCCTGCCTCGTACGGCTGGAAGAACCACTTGTGCGCATCGAGCCCGATCGAGTCAGCCCGCTCGATCCCCTTCAGCAGCTTCCTGCCCTTCTGGGTAAGGGCCGCGAATCCGCCGTACGCGGCATCGACGTGCATCCAGATGTTCTCGGCCTCGCAGTAGTCCGCCATCGGTTCGAGCGGGTCGATGGCACCCGTGCTGCCGGCGCCGGCATTCGCGCACACGGCGATGGGATGGAGTCCGGCGGCGCGGTCGCCGGCCACGGCGTCCGCCAGCGCCTCCATGTCAAGTCGAAAGTGGGCGTCGCTCGTCACCCGCCGCACGCACTCGGGCCGAACGCCGACGATCCTGGCCGCGCGGATCTGTGCGCTGTGGCTCTGGTCGCTCATGTATACGGCGGCGCGCTCCGGGTTTCCTGCCGCTTCGCGGGCGGCGACGAAGGCGTCGAGCGCGGCTGCCGAGCCACCGCTCGTCATGAGCCCTCCGGCGCTCCCGGGATATCCCAGCCACCGGCGCATCCAGTCGACTACGACCAGTTCGATCTGGCTGGGGCCGCTCGCGACCAGCCAGCTGATGGTGTTGGCGTTGTAGCCCGCGGCGATGAAATCGGCCAGGACGCCGGGCCAGGTGGGTGATGACGGCACGAATCCGAAGCAGCGCGGATGGTCCAGGCGCAACGTCAGGGGAAGGATGTCGCGCGTGGCTCGTCGAAGCACATCCGCCGCCGGAGAGCCATGTTCGGGTGGCTCCACCATCAGGTGGTCGAGTCCCTCTTTGAATTCCCCTTCCCATGCGCGTTCGGAAGGCAGATTCGCGATCCGCTCCACCAGAACCTCGGCGGTCTCTCGGGCCAGGGCGAGCATCTCCTCCGGTGCCATCTGGAGATCGCCGGACCCGTTCGCGTTCGCGTCGGGGTGAGATTGTGGGCTGCTTGATGTCATGATCGGGGTCGACTCGGAACCGGCCTGGAACGTTTTGGCCCTGGTTGGGCACGGCGAAATCGCGGAATCAGGGGGGCGTGTAGTCTGTCTCGATCCAGGCGCCCGCCTCCTGGCTCCGGATCGCGGCGTCGATGAAGTGGATCCCGCGGGCGCCGTCGCGGACGGTGGGGAAGTCGGGCTCGGGAGCCTTGTCGCCTCCCGTCGCCGGATCGTGGACCGTGGGACCGCCCCCGGTGTCCGCGCCCGCGCAGTCCCGCCCCCGCACCGCCCTCGCCACTTCACTATAGAGGGTCGCGAACGCCTCCACGAAGCCCTCCGGGTGGCCGCCGGGCAGGCGGGTGGCGGCCGCGGCCATGGGCGCGCGGGTGCCGGCGGCGCGGTGCACCACCTCCACCGAGCCGTCCGGCCGCAGGAGGCGCAGGCGATTCGGCTCCTCCTGGTTCCAGTCGAGCCCGCCCTCGCTGCCGTACACGCGCAGGCGCAGGTGGTTGCGTTCGCCGGTGGCGATCTGGGAAGCCATCAGCACGCCCCGGACCGCGCCGTCCAGCTCGAGCAGCACCACCGCGTCGTCGTGGGCGGCGCGACCTGCCACCACGGTGCCCAGGTCGGCGAACAGGCGCTGCACCTCCAGGCCGGTCACGTAGCGCAGCAGGTGGTGCGCGTGAGACCCGATGTCCCCCAGCACGGCGGACGGCCCCCCGCGCCCGGGATCGGCCCGCCACTCCGCCTGCTTGTGTCCCTCCGCCTCGAGCAGCTTCGCCAGCCACCCCTGCGAATACTCCACCACGACCTTGCGCGCCTGGCCGATGGCGCCGCCCCGCACCCGCGCGCGCGCCTCCTTAACCAGCGGGTAGCCGGAATAGTTGTAGGTCACCGCGAAGACGAGGCCGGTCGACGCGGCCATGCGGCACAGGTCGTCGGCCTCCTCCACGGTCACCGCCAGCGGCTTGTCGCAGAGGACGTGGACGCCCCGCTCCAGAAAAGCGCGCGCCACCGGATGGTGCAGGTGGTTCGGGGTGACGATCGCCACCGCGTGGATGCGCTCATCGGGCGGAAGTGTCGCCTCCGTCTCCACCATCTCCCGCCAGGACCCGTATACACGATCCGGCGCAAGCCCCAGATGGGCGCCGGTACCTCGCGATTGGTCCGCGTCCGCCGAGAATGCGCCCGCGCACAGCCGCCATTCGCCGTCGAGGGCGGCCGCCATCCGGTGTACCGGACCGATGAAGGCGCCCGGTCCGCCCCCGACCATGCCGTAACGGAGGGTCAAGGCCGCCTCATGCCGCCTCGGCGATCCGCCGCGCCCGGTATCCGCCTTCCCGTCGGGCGCGCGCCTGCAACACGCCGAAGATCACCATGAGGACGGCGCACAGCGGCACCAGGTAGCGGAAGGAGATGCGTCCCCCGAAGTTGTCCGCGGGACCGAGGATCGCCTGCGCATCTCCGGTGAGGCCTTCACCCGCCCCGGAGTCGATGATTTGCCGGAGCGCGTTGGCGGTGGCGGGCGAGGGCAGGGCGCCTGCCGCCCGGTATTCGTCCACCACCTCGAGCGCGGCGGCGCGGGCGGCACTCGCGTCCGGCCCCGGCACGGTTGCCATCTCGCCGTCGGCGCGCTCGAACAGCGCGACCACCTCCGCCACCGGAAGCTGGTCGTGGGCGTACACGTCCGCGACGCGGCCCATCTGGGGCGCGGTCACCAGCCCGGTCGTCGCCATCCCCACCGCGCCCATCAGTCCCAGCCCCAGCGCGCCGCTCTTCGGCACCCGCTCCGAGACCACGCCCAGCATGGTGGGCCAGATGTAGCAGATCCCTACGGCGAAGACCGTCGCGGTGAGGAACACCGCCGCCGTGCCGGACGCGTAGCTGAAGGCGAGCAGCCCGACGCCGGAGAGGGCCGCCGACACCAGCAGCAGGCCCGGCGGCGAGAGCCGGTGCACGACCGTCCCGGCCCGGTGGCGCAGCACCGCCATCAGCCCGTTGATCCACACCAGCACCAGGATGCCCGGAATGCCGCCCGCTTCGAGCACGGCCGGAACCCAGCGGGTGGGCCCGATCTCGATGGACGCGGTCATCGTCATCGCGAACAGCATGAGCAGCATGAACGGCGTGGTGAGCGCGGCGCGGAACATCTCCCCTACCGACACGCCCGCCTGCACCCCTTCCGTGGGCGGGAACTTCTCCCGCAGCAGCATGTGGCCGTAGATCAGGGTCGGGATGACGATCAGCGCGATCTTAACCCGCCACTCCCCGAGGACCTCCAGCCCTGCGGACGAAGCCGCCAGTTGATCGAGCCCGTACGCGGCCAGCCCGCCCAGCACGATCCCGCCGGGGAACCAGACGTGGAAGTTGTTCAGCTTGACGGTCTTGTCGCCGGGGTAGAGCGCCGCCACCAGGGGATTGCACGCGGCCTCCACCAGCCCGTTCCCCATGGAGATGATCAGCGCGCCGGTGAAGAGGTATGCGAAGCTCCCCCCGAGCATCAGCGTGATCGTGCCGATGAGGTGGGCCGCGAACGCCGTTCGCAGCAGGGTGCGGAAGCCCAGGGTGTCGGCCAGCGGCGCGAAGACCACCTGGGAGAGCGCGAATCCCCACAGCGCCGCGCCTCCGATCCAGCCCACCTGCTCGTTGGTGAGCACGAATTCGTTCTTGAGGTCGAGCATGACGGCGCCCACGGTCGCGAACGCAACCGAAGTCGCGATGAGGGCGACGCAACTGCCCCGGAAGAGACGCCCGGCGTTGGCGGATGAGTTGTCGTCGGATGGGGCCATGGCGTGGTTCTGGTTGAGAGGGCCGGTCAGGCGAGCCCGATGTGCCGGAGCACCTCGGGCGGCGGCGGATCCCATCGGGTGAGGGGAGTATTGCCGATGTACCGTAGGTCGTCCATGCCCTCGGCCGTGGTCCAGAAGGCGGTGAGGGTGAGGTAGCGCACCCGGTCGAAAAACAGGGAGGGAGCCTCGAACGGCCCGCCTTCCGCCCGTTCCGGGTCGCAGATGTCATCGCAGATGGCCTGCTGCTGCGCGGGCGTGAGGTCGCGGAAGCGCACGCTTGCGGACGGCGCGCCGCTGCCGAAGCGCGTGTGGGCTTCACGGTCGAGCCACACCAGCCCGCCCCGGATCAGCACGCCGCCCTCCTGGAGGGCCTCGTAGGGCGCGCTCACCCACTCGTCGATGAAGTCGTGGGCGCCCACCTCACTCGCGGAGGGAGAGTGGTCGTCGGCCGGCAGGATCACGTCGCAGAGCGCGGCCAGCGATTCCAGTTCGTCGGGCTCCAGCGTCCGCTGCCAGGGCACCACTGGGGAGAGGAGGTCGGGGTCCCAGAGGTCGCCGCGCGCGTTGGGGTTGGTGACCTGGCCGGGGGTTGCGCCGGCGGGGATCCCGGGAGCTCCCGCGGATGTGCCCGCGGCCCCGGCTTCGCCACCAGGTCCGGGACCGCACGATGCAAGGCCGGGCGCGGCGGCGGCCAGCGCCATCACCTTGAGGGCGTGGCGGCGGTCCATGCTGGGCGTACCGCCCTGGCCCTGCTTCGGCGCCACCGGAGGCGAAGAGGGCTCGGCAGGTTGTGCCGCTGCCGCCATCGGCAGCGCCCGTTCGCGCTGCCCCTCGGCCCTCGTGCGCTCTTCGCTCATCACAGGCTCCGGGTACGCAACTGTTCCACGATGTAGTCCGACGCGCGCCAGGCCAGCGCCAGGATCGACAGGGTCGGGTTCTTGTCCGCGTTCGACACGAAGCATCCCCCATCGGTCACGAACAGGTTGTCGACCTCCCACGACTGGCAGAACTGGTTGAGCACCGAGGTGCGCGGGTCGTCGCCCATCATCGCGCCTCCCACTTCGTGGATGATGACGCCGGGGGCGGCGATCGCCCGCGCTCCGTCGTCGTGGACGTCGCTGGTGACCCGGCCGCCCATCGCCTGGATGATGTCGGCGAAGGTGTGCTGCATGTGCCGGGCCTGGTTCAGCTCGTGCGAGGACCACTTCCAGTTGAACCTGAGCGTCGGGATGCCCCAGCGGTCCACCCCCTCGGGATCGATCTCGCAGAAGGAATCCTCGTTGGGGATCATCTCGCCGCGCCCGTCGAACCAGAGGAAGGAGCCGTAGTAGCGGCGGCATTCGTCCTTCAGCCGCTGGCCGTAGCTGCCCCCGGTGAGCTCCGCGAGCCCCCCCATGAAACCGAAGCCGGGCATGCGCCGGCCCCCGCCGAACTCGATATGGTAGCCGCGCGCGAAGTCGAGCTGCCCGTTTGCCTGTTGCTGATAAAGCCACCAGGGCATGTACAGGTGCATCGCCGAGGCACCGTCCGCGTTGTGCGGGGGCATGTTCTCAAGGGCGGGAATCTGGCCGCCGACGCCCGCACCGACGGTGTCCATGATGTACTTGCCGACCAGACCGCTGCCGTTGCCCAGCCCGTCTGGATGAAGGGAGCTCTTCGAGTTGAGGAGGATGCGCGCCGACTCGCAGGCGCTGGCGGCCAGCACCACCACTCGGGCGCCGGCATATTCGTCGAGGCGTGTGTTCCTGTCGATGTAGTGCACCCCGGTCGCCTGCCCGCGCGCGTCGATGGTGACCTCGCGCACCATGGCGTCGGTGATGATGTCCAGGTTGCCGGTAGCCAGGGCGGGCGGCAGCAGCACGGTCGGCGTCTGGAAGTTGGCCTTGATGGAGCAGCCGCGCCCGCATGGGGTCGCGTAGAAGCACGCGGCGCGCGCCGCCATGGATTCCTCGGTCACCCGCTGCGCCAGCGCGTTTCCGGGCCAGAGGGTGCGCGCGATGCGGGCGGCGTCGAGACGCCGGGTGAGGATCGCCAGATGCGCGGGGATGACGGGGATGCCGAGATCACCGCAGTGGTGCCGGGTCAGCAGCTCCTCGGCGCGGGGCGCCGGAGGCGGAAGCAGCACGCCCGGGGAGGAGTTCGGGGTGTTCTCCAGTCCCTCGTTCGAGCCGTAGACGCCGATCAGGGCCTCGGTCTTGTCGTACCAGGGCGCGAGATCGTCGTAGGAGAGTGGCCAGTCGAAGCCCAGCCCGTCGCGGGAATACGGCCTGAAGTCGTACTCGCCCATGCGCAGGGAGATGCGGCCCCAGTGGTTGGTGCGCCCGCCCAGCATGCGCGCGCGCCACCAGCGGAAGTCGGTTCCCTCGGCGCTCGAGTAGGGCTCGCCCGGCACCTCCCAACCCCCGTCGACGGTCGCGTCGTAGAAGCCGAAGGGCTTGTGGCGGGTGCCGCCCCCGCGCAGGGGCGCGTCGCGCGGAAGGTTGAACATGGGGGTCTCGGCGACCGGGTCGTAGTGCCGGCCCGCCTCGAGCATCAGCACCCTGAGTCCCGAGCAGGCGAGCACATAGGCGGTCATGCCGCCCCCGGCGCCCGAGCCCACCACGATGGCGTCGTAGCCATCCTGGGTGCGTGGCCTCACGCCGCGTGATCCTCCCTGCCCGCGGGCACCATGGCCGCGAGTGCCCGGTAGCTGGCGCGCACGCTCTCGATCGGGTCGCCGGGCTGGTCGTGCTCCACGTACTGGTGCAGGAGTCCCAGCTCGCCGGCGCGCGCCAGCACGGGGCGGAAGTCGATCACGCCCGCGCCCACGTCGGCCATCTCGCCCGCGGCGGTTCGATCCTTCACGTGGACGCTGGTCACCCGGCGCGCGCGCGCGTCCAGTTCGGCCATGGGGTCGGCGCCGCCGTGCACGACCCAGAAGATGTCCATCTGCCAGTCGACCAGCTCCGGGTCGGTGCGGTCGAGCAGCAGGTCGATGGGGCGCACCCCGTCCGCGCCCGGGCGCATCTCCCAGTCGTGGTTGTGATAGCCGAAGCGGAGGCCGGCGGCGCGGGCGGCCTCACCCGCCCGGTTGAAATCGTCCGCGACCCGCCGCAGCGCCTCCCCGGCGCGCTCGGCGGCCGGAAGGGCCGGCACCACCACCAGGCGCTGGCCGAGCGCGACGGCGGCCTCCAGGGTCGCCTCCCAACTGCCCCGCACCTCCTCCACCGAGTGGTGGCTCGAGGTGGCGGCCAGCCCCACCGTGTCCAGCCGGGCCTTCATCTCCCGTGCCGACATCCCGTACAGGCCCGCCAGCTCGACCTCCTCGTAGCCGATCGCGGCGATCGCGGCGAGGGTGCCGTCCGGGTCGCCCGTCATCACCGAGCGCACCGTGTAGAGCTGCACCCCGATGGCAGAAGGCACCTGGAAGGCGGGCCATCCCTCCGCCCGAGGCCACACCCGGCCCAGCCCCGGCAGCCGGCCGGCCACCACGACCGCCCCTGGAAGGGCTCCCAGAAAGCGGCGGCGGTCGAGCATCCCTCCCGCGGCCTTGCCCGTCACGAGACCCTCCTGCTCGGCGGCGCGGTTGTTCCGAGGCGCGACGCTCGCCTGGACAGGCGCTGATTCCCCATCATCGAATCTCCCGCAGCTTGATGTTGCGGAACCAGACCCGGTTTCCGTGATCCTGAAGGCCGATGTGCCCCCGCGCCGCCTGCCCGTACTCCGGCCACTCGACGAACTTGCTCGCGGCCACCTTCGCCTTCCAGTCGTCGCCGC
>JAPPHB010000110.1:45078-68675 GCA_028821195.1 Gammaproteobacteria bacterium | reverse complement strand
TGGGACGCAAGATCGAGATCGTGGCCGTCGGGCGGGGCTCGAAGGAGACGACCCGTGCGGACACCGTGCTCGGCAACTGGGCGAGGGGCATGCGCTCGTCCGACTACGACGCGGAGATCGACCGCGAGATCGAGTGGGTCAAGGATGTCCTTCGCAGCGGGGACAAGGGACTGATCCGAGAGGTGTGCGGCGACATCCGGGGCGGGCTCGTGCGTCTGGCGGAACTCCAGAATCGGGCTCTTCGGGAGTCCGGCCGGGGGCTGTTGCACCGGGTGGGCACTTGGCGCTCGGAGCGGCTCCGGCGCAAGATGTTCTGATGGGGAAATTAGGCTCCCCGTTGCCGAACGGGACGTGTGTATTTGATGCGGGGGGCTGCCGGACACGAAATTCGTCCTCGGACGTGACACACGGCATATGCCGCAAGTTGCTGGCGGATTGGCGGTTAGGCCACGGCTGCCCGATTCGTAGATGCCGAACCGGGCCTCAAGGCCGTGGCTGGGAGAGAGACCCCCCTGTTTCGATGCCCAGTGCGGGCATCGGAGAGGGTCGGGATGTGCACATCCCGGACACCCTCCCTCGGGGGTCGCTCCCAGTCCACCAGTCCTTGCAGGAAGGCTTTTGCGGCCCGGCTTGGCCGGTCCAACTTGGCGCTTGGTCTCAATGTGCGCTGAAGTCCAGGTGGCCGCCCATCTCGGCGAGCACGCGGATGCCGTCGGCCATGCTACGAGGATGGACGGTCGCTCCTTTGCCGCACGACAGCCCTATCCGATCGGAAGGGTCACGCCCGTCCGAAGCGTCAAGACACGTTGCCTCGGTCCGCTCAAGTACGAGTCTCCCTCTCCGATGGGAATGAGCCCGAGCGTGTACAGCAGGTCGAAGCTCACGCTCGCCCGCTCCGTCACGCCGACCGCGATACCTCCGCCCACGACAACCCCGAGGTCCATCGTGGCCTCGACCTCGTCGCGGCTCCCAGCGTCGCAACCGCCGGAGGCGGTGACCCGCTCCGGACCGAGCCGGGCCGACGCGTCGAAGTCGCAGTCGATCCGGCTCGCCAAGGTGGGACCGGCGAAGAACCGGACGGCGGAGTGGTCCGATGACGCCAAGGGGAATGTCGGCACGGCCAGCAGGGAGAACTCGAAATAATCCAGCGCGATTTCCGTGGTGACGAAGATGTCGCCGTCCAGTCCGCTCAATCTGCCGCCCTTCTGCGCGTACGCGACGCCAAGCTGCAATCCGATACGCTCCGAGGCCGGAAAGGTCGCCGCCAAACCGACGGACATTCTCGTGAGGGACTCGGAACGCCATACGATGCCGTCGGGCGGGTCGGCGGTCATGGTCGTCCGGTTCAGGCCGCCGGTCAGCGACAGCGTGGTCTGCGCCAAGGCCGGAGAGGCGGTGGCGAAGATGAACAGGACGACGGGCAGAACGAGCGATGGCCGTTTCATCGGGAAACCTCCTCATGGGTGTTGTGAATGAGACTACGGGGCTGCTACCATCAGGAGCGGATGAAGCGGGGACCACTACCTATCCGCACCTCCCACGTTCGCGAGGAGGCGGTCGGTCACCTTCGGATCCGTGCCCCGACTGAGAGGTGAGGATCGTGACCCTGCGGGGTTCTCTCGTCCTGCTCGGCGATGGACGGCTGTCCTACGACCGACCGGTCGGGGAACGGGTACTCCGCCGCGTCGAAGGGGCGCTCGAACCGCCTTCCCGCGTAGGGATCGCTGGTCTGGGAGCGACTCGGAGGGTCGGGGACAGGGGTGCGCAAACACACCTGCCCCCGAACCCGTACCAGGCCCTCGGACTGGGGGGTCGCTCCCAGCCCCGCCTCCTCGGCCAATGCGCCACGGACGGCGGGGCGGCGGAGCCGCAAGACGTTGCCGCACCACCGGATGCGCGATAGCCTCGGTGCGCATCGCCGGAGGCTCGAAGTGCGCATCGGACCCCCGTGTCGTTTGCGCGCTCAGGAACGGCTCTAAGTCCTCTGCCACCGTTCGGTTGGACTGCTTGGGCGTGGCTCGGTCTGGCGCATCGCGCTCCACGGCAACCAGGTCGCCTTGGGACCGGCCAGCTGCGAGCCGTACGAAGCCTCCGCGCGCGCCGGTGGCTTGGGGGTTTCGTGTGAATCGCTGGCGGCCCAAAGTGTGAATCGACCCCGAAGGTCTTTTTCACATTCCGGTACGGCCATGAACGTTGGCGCCGGGCCAGCAAACATGCCTTGGGCCGCCTGCCTCCAGGCGCTGGGTGCTCCAAGCTCGGGGCGAAGCCACCTTCCAACTCTACGCGGTCCACATCGTCCGGGTTTCGGCGGAACGAACGGTCCAAGCCACCGAAATGGTCGGTCCCGGCGACCCGGATCATGCCTCCGGGGACCGTCTCCCCGGTGTCTTCGGTGACCGCTTCGAGCGCGTTCGCAGGGCTCACTCTCTGGCTCGCAAGGGCAGCGGTGTTCGGGGACTGGGCACACCGCCCGACGGCAGCTTGACGCAACGGTGCCTTGAGTTGCGGGGTGCTTGCCCGCCAAATTGTATGGCCTACGGACCCTGGTGTCGTTACCCGCTGATCCTGACCATCGCCGTCCCGCCAATGTTCGATCATCTGCAAGCGCTCGCCACCATCGCCCGCTCTTCCTCTGAATCAATCTGCTCGGGATCAAGACGGTGCAGAGGCGTGTGTGCCACCACTCTTGCTGCGCTCGCGTTCCTGCCGCCCGCGTCCGCCGCAGCCCAAGGCTGCGACGACTGGGGTAGCTGGGAGTTCTTCCAATCGGCCTCAGTCATGCGGGTTACGGAATGCCTTCGGCTGGGGGCCGATCCCAACGCCCGCGTCAACTTCGGCGCGACTGTATTGCACCGCGCTTCGCTGTGGGCAACGGATCCGGCGGTGGTCGCTGCGCTGGTCGAGTCCGGTGCCGATCTCAGCGCACGGGACAACGACGAAGCCACTCCGCTGCATCGCGCGTGGAGCAACTCGAACCCGCTCGTCGCGCGCGAGCTCCTGCGGCTGGGGGCCGACCCGACCGCCCGTGACAAGTTCGGGCTGGTGGCTGACCCCACCCATTGCGGTCACTGGAACAGGTGGATGTTCGGTCGCGTGGCGCTCGCCCCCGACATCGTCCGATGCGTCGAAGCAGGTGCCGACCCGCTGGCTCGCGACGAGCACGGGAGCACGCCGCTGCACCATGCCATCCTGGGGGAGCCGCACGAACGGGATGCCTCCTACGTGCCTGGTGCGCGGCGCCCAGAACGGCCCCCGGACCTTGAGGCGGTAGTTCGGCTGATCGAGTCGGGCTCCGATCCCCGCATCTCGAACGACGACGGGGATACGCCACTCCACTTCGCGGCGCGAGCCGGAGATCTAGCCGTGGCACGGTCCCTATTGGATGCAGGCGCCGACGCCGACGCACGAGACAGGCAGGGGAACAGCCCTCTACACGAGGCGGCCGGTGCGGGAGATCCGGCGATGGTCGCATTTCTGCTGGGGGAGGGTGTGGCGGTCAATGCGCAAGGGACCGACGGCGCCACGCCGCTGCACAGCGCACTGCACTGGTGGGGGTCGAGCTTGGCGGTCGCGGAAGCCCTGTTGGAGGCGGGAGCGGACCTGACCGTCCGCAATGGGATTGGACGCACTCCGCTCCACCTCGCCGTGGCCGAGTGGCCGAGGGTCAACCCCACGGAACTACGGAGGTTCCTCGCGAGATTGCTCTCGGCAGGAGCCGATCCCGACATTCGGGACAACATGGGATGGACCCCTTTGTACTTGGCGGCCTATCACGAAGATCCATCCTTCGCCACTGTCCTGCTCGAAACCCTCCTCGAAGCCGGGGCCGACGTGATGCTGCCAACCCGCGAGGGCGAAACACCGCTTCATGCGGCGGCGCACCAACACAGTTCGGCCGCCATCGTGGTTCTCCTCCAAGGCGGGGTTGACGTGAACCAACCTGACGGGTCGGGGGACACTCCCCTGCATGTTGCCGCGGCGGCGGGAACACCAGAGACCGTCGAAACGTTGCTGGCCGGAGGTGCCGACATCCATGCCAAGAACGCAAGTGGCGACACGCCGCTTCATGCCGCGGCCCAGTTCCCCCGGCGGCGCTACAGCGCGCTGGGAGTGCTGCCCCCTGTGGATACCGCCGTCGTCCGCACCCTGATCCGCGCGGGTGCCGAACCGGACGCGCGGAACTCCCAAGGCCGGACGCCCCTGCACGCGGCCTGGGCCGAGGGCAACGTGCTGGTCGCGGATCAACTCGTCGCGCTCGGGGCCGACCCCGATGCCCTGGACGCCACGGGCTGGCGCGCGGGCGACCCCGCGTGCGACTGGTCCGAGTTTGATGTGGTGGCACGATCCCCCGTCGAGAGCGTGCGAGGGTGTCTCGAAATGGGAACCGACCCGAACACCCGGGACGAGTTAGGTCGGACTCCTCTACATCGCTCGGCCACGAGGCGGTATCGCGGTTCGTCTCCTCTCCCCGCGATTCGGGCGCTACTCGCGGCCGGGGCGGAAGCCAATGCCAAGGACGCCGGTGGGAGGACGCCGCTTCACTCCGTCGGCAGCGCGGGCACCCAACAGATCGCCATCGCCGCCGCGCTGATGGAGGCCGGGGCGGAAATCGACGCCTTGGACGACAACGGTGCCACTCCGCTTCATGCCGCCGCGGCGTCGGCAACATCCGCCTACATTTCCTGGTTGGTGGAAAACGGCGCTGAAGTGGGTGCCTTGGACGCCCGTGGCCGGACCCCGCTCCATGCGGCCATCGAGAATCCCGACGCGGCCAATGCATTGCTGATGCTGGGCGCGGATCCCGGCGTGCTTGACCTTGATGGGATCCCCGCAGATCCCGCCGCCTGCGACCACTGGAATACGCCGTCGTTCTTCATGTCGGCCGACGCTGGCGTGGTCGAGGGTTGCATCTACATGGGAGCCGACGTGCATGCGGTCAGGGAGCGGGGGCCGATGGGTTATTGGGGAGACGATCTCACACCCCTTCATTCGGCCGCCGCATGGACGCGCGACCCCAATGTCATCCCCCTCCTTGTCGAGGCGGGTGCCGATGTTGATGCCCGGGATGATCGCGATTTTTCTCCGCTTCACGCCGCAGCCCGAACCAACGAGAACGCAGAGGTAATCCGCGCCCTCCTGTCGGCCGGAGCGGAACCGGATGTCTGGGCGACGGGATTCAGTGTAGACTACGGCTGGGAGGCCACCCCGCTGCTCGAAGCAGCGCAGTCGAACGGCAACCCGGAGGTGATTGCCGCCTTGATCGGCGCGGGCGCGGATGCGTCGGCGCGTGGCTGGCGAGGAGAGACAGCCCTCCACCGTGCGGCCAGGGGCGGTTCAGCGGAGGTCGTGTCCTTTCTGTTGGGAGCGGGTGCCGACGTACACGCCATGCAGGGTGGTGGATCGACGCCATTGCACGAGGCGGCCCGGAGCAACTCCGACCCGACGGTGACGCAACTTCTGCTGGACGCTGGTGCCGATGTGGACATCGTGGGTTCCGGCATCCAAGCCAGCACGGGTTGGGGGCCGTCAACACCCCTGCACCTCGCTGCATACTCCAATCCGGAAGCGACCGTCCTGACGGCCCTGTTGGCGGCAGGCGCGGATCCAAACGCAAGAACGGAACCCGGCGGCAGGACGCCGCTGCACTTGGCCGCAGTGCAGACCAGAAACCCGGCGGTCATCCGTGTCCTGGTCGGCGCAGGCGCCGACATCGGTGCGAGAACCGGCACCGGTACCACACCTCTTCACATGGCTGCGCGGAACAACCCCCATGTCGTGCCGGTACTGCTCGAACTCGGCGCGGATCCGTCCGCGTCCGACGACGACGGCACGACAGCCTTGACTCTGATCAGGAGGAACAAGTCACTGCGTGGCCTGTCTGTCGTCCAATCTGTCGCCGACCCGCCAGCGCACCTTCCCGGATGCTCGCCCGCGTCTTGAGTTTGCTTGATGGAGGTCGATGCCGATCCGCGACCGCACGCCGCCTCCGCGGCCTGTTCGACTTGGCTTCTCGGAATCTACGCAAGGCGCAGGCCTCCGTTACCCTCCGGGAGGGCAACGGTTGGCACGCGGGAGTCCCGCCCATTCAAACCCGTTTCTCCCGCTTTTGAGGCTCGGTCCAGCACTGTCCAGTACGTCGACAGGAAACGCAGATCGTGCAGTCCTGGTTGACTTTAGACGATTTCCCGCCGTGACTTGCGCCCCCAGCGATCCGCCGTTACGTAAGGGTTAGCGGAAAAATCAGGACACCGGGCGCCCCCGCGCCCGAACACTGATGGGTTGCACACCGCTCTCGGCGAGGAACTCGTTGAACGCATTCACCGCGTCCAGCAACTCGCCGAGCGTGCTTTCGTGGCCGGCCCATTCCTCCCGCAGGTCGCCCCAGCGTTGGCGGGCCCCGGCGGTCACCGGCGGTTCGGAACCGTCCACCGAACCGATCAACGCCAGGATCTGCGCGTCCAGCTTGTTACGGAAGTTGATCACGTCCTGGAAGGTCCTCTGGCGGCGTTGCACCAACTCTTCTTCCCAATCCGTGATGGCGCCGGTCAGGGACTCTCCGGATGTCCGAATCGAGTCGGCCAGCGGATGCTCCTCCGTCCGCTCCACGATCGCGTCGACCTGTTCCGATACGTCAGCGAGCTCGTTGACGGCCCCATACAGGTCGCGGATGACTTGCTGGGCCTCGGCCACGAAGCGCTCCTGAGTCTCGTACTGGCCCTGCGTTGCGCTCCAGCGGGGGTCGGGCGCCAGGGAAACCGTGACCGTCTGGCTCTCCCCGCCGTGGGTCAGCCGGACCTCGTAGTCCCCGGGCGCGACGACACGGCCTTGGAGGCTGCCGAATTGCTGGTAGCCCTCGATACCCGTTATCGCTTCATGGCGGTAGTCCCAGGCCAGCCGGTTCAGCCCCGCCTCGGGAGCCGACAGGGAGGAGAAGTCTTCGTTCCCTGCGGCCTCGGGGTCGGTAGCGTACGTGCGGATCGCGGAACCAGCGGCCGCGAGAATCTCGATGGTGACCAGCGAGTCCGGCGCCTCTGCGAACGAATAGAAGATCTGCGCTCCGCTCGGAGGATTGGCCCCGGTGGAAGACGCCCCGCCCCCGCCGCCGAATCCGCCCGCGAACGAAGCCATGACCGCATCACGCGGCGTGAATAGGTGCATGCCGGCAACGATCGCGTCCTCGTCCAGCTGCTGCACCGGGGACAGGTCGTCCAGGATCCAGAACCCGCGACCCTGTGTGGACGCCACCAGGTCGTTGTTGCGGATGGTGAGGTCGGTGATGGGCACGACGGGCAGATTGCGCTGCCACTTCTCCCAGCCGTCCCCGGCGTCGCGCGAGAGGAAGAGCCCCATCTCGGTGCCGGCGTAGAGGAGGCCCGGGGTGACCGGATCCTCGCGCACGACCCGCACCCAGTGGTCGTCGTCGATGCCGTCCGCCGTGGTCTCCCAGCTCGCTCCGTAGTCGCGCGTCCGGAAGATCATGGGCGTGAAGTCGTTGAACTTGTACGCGGACGCGACCACGTAGGCCGTGGCCGGGTCGTGGGGCGACACTTCGATCGAGTTGATCATCGCGCGGTCGACATCCGGCGGGGTGACCTCGGCCCAGGTCGCTCCGCCGTCGCGCGTGAGTTGGACCAGGCCGTCGTCTGTGCCCGCCCAGAGCGTACCGGCCTCGTGGGGGGACTCGACGAGGGCCATGATCGTGTTGTAGTTCTCGCCCCCGGCTCCCTCGTTGGTGATCGGCGTGCCGCCGGCGCCCTGCTTGTCGTCTTCGTCGCGGGTCAGGTCGGGGGAAATGGGCTCCCAGCTCTGGCCTCCGTCGCGGGTGGCGAACACCACGTTCCCGGCGTGATAGATCGTGTTCGCATCGTGGGGCGACGCCACGATCGGGGCGTTCCAGTTGAAGCGGTAGCGCTGTTCGCCGGCGTAGGTGCCGAGGCCGAGGAAGGGGTAGGCCATGATCGGCTTCTGCAGGCCCGTGGTGCGGTTCCAGCGGTCGATCAGCCCCTGGTAGCAGCCGCCGAAGATGTCCTCCGGGTCGTTCTCGTCGAAGGCCAGGAACGCGCTCTCACACCCCGCCACCGAGTAGAAATCGCCCCAGCCGATGCCGCCGAGGGAGGCGGACGGAATTCCGATCGCCGAGTTGTCCTGCTGGCCCCCGTAGACGTGATAAGGGAACTGGTTGTCCGTGATCACCCGGTAGAACTGCGCCGTTGGCTGGTTGCGCTGCGTCGACCAGCTGCCGCCCCCGTTGAAGCTGACGTTGGCGCCGCCGTCGTTGGCGTTGATCATGTTGTCGGCGTCGGTGGGGTTGATCCACAGGTCGTGGTTGTCGCCGTGCGGCACCTGGACCGTCGAGAAGGTGCGGCCTCCGTCGATCGACTTGAGGAACGGTGCGTTCATCACGTACACCGTCTCTTCGTCCTGCGGGTCGGCGAAGATCTTCATGTAATACCAGGAGCGGGTCTGGACGATGCGGTCGGAGTTCGTCTGCTGCCACGAGGCGCCCCCGTCGTCCGACCGGTAGACACCGCCCTCGTCCGGCTCGGCCTCCACGACCGCGTAGAGCCGGTCGGGATTCGCGCGCGAGACGTCGACGCCGATCTTGCCGACGAGTTCCGGCAGACCCTCGTTGATCTCCTCCCAGGTGTCCCCGCTGTCCACCGACTTCCAGATGCCGCTGCCCTCTCCACCCGACTCGACCACCCAGGGACGCCGGAGGTGGTCCCAGAAGGCGGCGTAGAGGATGCGCGGATTGGTCATGTCCATCGCGAGTGCGGACGCCCCCGCGCGAGGGGAGACGTACAGCACCTTCTCCCAATTGCTGCCTCCGTCCATGGTGCGGTAGACGCCGCGGTCCTCCGTCTCGCCGTAGGGCGCGCCCTGGGCGGCGACGTACACGATGTCCGGGTCGCGCGGGTGGATCCGGATGCGCGAGATGGCGCGCGTTCGCTCGAGTCCCATGTGCTTCCAGCTCCTTCCCGCGTCGGTCGACAGGTAGACGCCGTCGCCATGGGAGGTGGTGACACCGCGCACCGCGTGCTCGCCCATGCCCACCCACACCACGTTGGGGTCCGACTCGGCGACCGCGACCGCCCCCACCGAGCCGGTCCCGAAGTGTCCGTCGCTCACATTGGTCCAGGTGATGCCGGCATCGGTGGTCTTCCAGACGCCGCCCCCGGTCGCGCCGAAGTAGTACGTCTGGTCGTCCCCGGCCACGCCCGTGACCGTGACCGAGCGCCCGCCGCGGGTGGGGCCGATGTTCCGCCACGCCATGGCCTGCGTGTACCGGGCGAGGATGGTGGTGTCGGGGGCCTGGGCGGCTGTGGGCGCCGGGGCCAACGTGACGGCGAGGGCGATCACCCGGGCAAACGGGCGGAGGCGACGAGTGGGCGAGCGTGGGTGGGCAGACATGGGTGGTGGACCTCCGATGAGCGATTGAACACGAACGCTTCCAACCTTAGCCGCGCGCATCCGCGTTGCCTAGCGGCCCAACGTGACACAATTTCGCTCCCACGCACTACAAGGACCTGGCCAGGCGATTCGTCACGGCCAAAGGAGGAAGCAGCATGACCGGCAACGCGAAGCGCACGGGACTCCACATGCTTGTCGTTGGCTTGATCGTCGCGGGCATGTTCGCATGCGTCGTCCCGCTCCACGCCCAGACGGACGACGATCCCGTGGTGCGACTGGTGGCCACGCCGGCCGAACTGACCATGCGGGTCGGGGACGAGGCGCGGGTCACCATCGCCGGCTACACGCGTTCCGGGGCCCGCGTGGAGGACCCCGTTGTGCGGCTGGTGGGTCCGCGTTCGGCGGTGCGGGTGCGGCAGGGCGTCGTGACCGCGCTTGCCGCGGGAGACTACGCGCTGGTCGCGACGCTGGTACAGGATGGCGGTGCTCTGGCAGGCGAACCGGTTACCGTGCGCGTGCCGGTCGGCATCGGCTGGCCCACCGTCGCGCGAGTGGTCGTTTCTCCCCCCACCAACGATCGCTTCTTCGTGGGCACCGCGGTCCGGCTGGCCGTGCGGGCCGAGCATGCGGACGGCAGCGCGCGCACCGACCCGGACGTGGCGTGGCGCAGCGAATCGCCGGACGTCGCCACCGTCGACGACTTCGGGCGCGTCACGGGCGTTGCCGCCGGCACGGCTACCGTTACCGCCACGGTCGAAGGGGTTGAGGGCGCGGTGACCCTGTCCGCGGCCCCCTTCACCGGCGAGTCGCTCGAGATCGTCGGTGGGGTTGCCCGCACCCGCACCGGCGACGTCATCGGCTTCGGCGCGGAGGTCAGGGACGGCGGCGGCGCGCTGGTCAGCGGCGTCCCCGTCGAGTGGTCGCACGCGTACGAAGCGGCCGAAGGGGTCATTGCGCCGCCCGCTCCGGCTCAAATGCACGGGGGACGCTTCGTCGCGGACGTCCCCGGGGTCTACACGGTCATCGCCGACGCGGGTTCCCTGTCCGCGCGCACCTCCTTCCGCGTCGTCGAGCGCGACGTAATCCAGAAGCTGGAGATTGACGGGCAGGGCAGGGAGCAGCGGGTCCGGACCACCGACTTCTGGGTCTTCGAGGGCCGGGACGGGCGGGATTACGCGCTCACCGGGGCCAAGCGCTCCGACGGCCACGGGTTCGTGTGGGACGTCACCGAGCCCGGCAACATCTTCAAGACCGATTCGATACAGGTGGACGCGCGCTCGGTCAACGACATGAAGGTCTCGCCGGACGCGCGCTACGCCACGATGACCCGCGAGGGCGCGTCCAACCGGCGCAACGGTGTCGTCATCCTCGATCTGGCCGACCCCGCGCACCCGGTGATCGCTGCGGAAGTCACCGACTATGGCCTCACCGGCGGCGTCCACAACGCCTTCCCCACCGAGAGCCACGTCTTTGCGCTCGCGGGAGGGGACAAGTATGTGATCCTCGACGTGAGCGACCTCTACAACCCGCAGTTCGTCGGGGAATACAACCATCCCAACAGCCGCCTGCACGATGTCTGGGTACTGGACGGGCTGGCGTACTCGGCGGAGTGGGAGAACGGCCTGGTGGTGGTCGACGTGGGTGACGGCCGCTGGGGAGGTTCGCCCGAGAACCCGGTCCTCGTGAGCAGCTATCCGATCCCGGGCGGCGCTACGCACGCGGTCTTCCCCTACGTGTCGCAGTCGACGGGCAAGCACTACGTCTTCCTCGGCGACGAGATCATGAGCCGGCGTGGGCTCGCATGGGAGGGGCCAGGGCAGGGGCGCGGATCGTATCAGCTGCCCTACGATCCCGAGACCGGCATGCACGGGATCCCGCTCGCGACCCGGGGCTACATCCAGGTCGTCGACTTCTCCGATCCCGAAAACCCCGAGATGGTGGCTCGCTACGAGGTGCCTGAATACGGCACGCACAACATCTGGGTGGAGGACGACATCCTGTACCAGGCGTACTACGAGGGCGGCGTGCGCATGGTGGACGTGTCGGGCGATCTGATGGGCAACCTGTACACGCAGGGACGCGAGATCGCCGTCTTCAAGGCCTACGACCCGATCGGCTACGTGCCCAACTCACCGATGGCCTGGAGCGCGATGCCCTTCAAGGGCCGCATCTTCTTCTCGGACACGAATTCGGGGCTTTGGTCGGCGCGGCTCGTGCCGCGCAGCCGGCCGGTGAGCTGACGGTGGTGTGGGGCGGGGCGCCTGAAGCACGGGTGGCGCTTGAAACACCCCCGGCCGCCGGGCGTAGAACCCTCTCATGAATCCCGCCGAACCGATCTCCGTGGGGCTGCTCGGTGCGACCGGCATGGTCGGCCAGCAGTTCGTTCGCCAGCTGGACGGGCACCCGTGGTTCCGGCTGGTTTGGCTGGGCGCGAGCGACCGCAGCGCGGGCCGGAGCTACGGCGAGGCCACGCACTGGGTGCAGGATCGGCGCATGCCCGAGGATGTGGCGGGCAAGGTCGTGCGCGCCTGTGCTCCGGCAGCCGACTGTCCGCGGCTGGTGTTTTCCGCGATGCACGCTTCGGTCGCCGGCCCGATCGAGGAGGCGTTTGCTCGGGCGGGGCACGTCGTGCTCTCCAATGCGCGCAACCACCGCATGGACGACGACGTTCCGCTGATCGTGCCCGAGGTGAATTCGGACCACCTCGCCCTGATCGGGCAGCAGAGAAGCGGGCGCGGCTGGCCGGGTGCGATCGTCACCAACCCCAACTGCTCCACGATCACGCTCGCGCTGGCGCTCGCTCCCCTGCGCGGCTTCCGTCTCCGTCGTGTGGTCGTCTCGACGCTGCAGGCGGTGAGCGGGGCGGGGTATCCGGGCCTGGCGGCGGTGGACGTGCTGGGCAACGCCATCCCGTTCATCGGCGGCGAGGAGGAGAAGCTGGGGTCCGAGACGCTCAAGCTGCTGGGTGACTTGCGGCGGGGCGAGGATGGGGTCGAACCGCATGGGGCGGTGGTGAGCGCGCACTGCAACCGGGTGGCGACTGTCGATGGGCACCTGCTGTGCGCGTCGGTGGAGCTGGGCGCGCGGCCGTCGCCGGCGGAGGTGCGGGCGGCGCTCGCGGCGTTTCGTGGACGGCCTCAGGAGTTGGGGCTGCCGACAGCGCCCATCCATCCGGTTGCTGTCCTCGAGGGTCCCGACCGCCCCCAGCCCCGTCGCGACGCAATGGCGGGACGGGGCATGACCGTGTCGGTCGGACGCGTCCGGCAGTGCCCGATACTGGGGATCAAGTTTGCCGCGCTCGGACACAACACGATTCGCGGTGCGGCGGGGGCGTCCGTTCTCAACGCCGAATTGCTTCTGGCGGAGGGATGGCTGGCCTGACGCCTTGGCAGGTGGTCGGGCGCCGGACGGTCCCGCTCAGCGCACGGCCGCGGGTAGCCTCCGCACCACCACCCTGGCGACCTCGAACTCGTCGAGCTCGATGAACGCGGCCATACCGTTCGGCCCGAAGGCGTCGGGCATCTCGGTGGCGTCCGTCGGGAAGGTGCCGACGTAGCTCCCGTCGGGGGTAACGACATCGATGGGCCCATCGCTCTCCGGTTCGTCGCCGCGGCGGCACACCCAGATGCTGCCGTCCCACGTGGTGGAGAGGTCTCGCAACACGGAAAGCTCGGGGTAGTAGGGCGGTTCGGGCATATCGAGGGGAATCGTCGGGTTCAGCCCGCCAGGATTGCGGCCGCCCGGTGTGAAAAGCCGTATCTGCATGGATCCACCGGAACCCCCACTCCGTGCGGCCTCCTGCTGTTTGCGCTCCTGCTTCTCGCGATACTCCCTCTCGATTCGAGGCGTGACCGGCTCGGGCTGGATGGGGCGCCGAATAATCCTCGTTACCTCACCGGCATCCGGACGGGTGACCTTCAGGGAATAGGCCGACGAGTCGGAGTAGACGATGCCTCCATTCGGCAACACGTCGGCCAATAGCGGCGGCTCGAAGATGGAAGGTTGCGAAAGGCCGCCCAGGGCTGTGGCCAGCATCGCCCTGCCACCCTCGGGGATGCTGATGTTCCCGGGGAACTCGAGATCAGACTCTTCGCGGGGAGCAAGCCAGGCTTCGACGACGGTGTCGGTTTGGAGCTCCTCGCCGGCAAGTCCGAGCCGCGCAATCGGGCGGGATGTCGGCGGACCTGCGTCGCCGATCATGGCTACGCCACTTCCGAAGCTGCCGGTGAACACGGCACCTCCGCGCGGATCGGCCAGCAGGTCGCGCGCCATCCCACCCGGGCCGCCGCCCTCGCTCCCCCACACCATGCGCAGGAATTGGCCGTTTGCGTCGAAGAGCTGATATGCGCGGTGTCCGAAGTCGCTCACGATTGTGGTGCCGTCGCGCATGACCGCGAACCCCGCCGGCATGTTGAACTCACCGGGCCCTTCACCCGAGGTGCCGAATTCGCGCAGGAAGTTGCCGGATGCATCATACACCAGCACGCGGGTTCCGTCGGAGCCCAGTCCCATTACGCGTGTCCCGTCCCCAAGGGACATTCCGCCGCCGCCGTCCACGATGTAGAGATTCCCGTTCTCGTCGAATGCGACGTGCATCACGGTGCCGAACATCTCCCAGTCTTCGCCCTCCAGCACACCGATGCGGAAGACTTCCTCGAAGTCGGCGTCCAGGCGCTGGTCGCGGCCGGCAAGATCCATGACTTCCTGGGCCGGGAGTGGTCGCATGGGAACCTGCAAAGCAACGGCGAAGAGAGTGGCAGCTGCGAAGAGGCGGGGGGTTGTGGCTGGAGGTGACATGGGAACACCCCGGTTTGTAGAAGTAGTACGCCTAATACGCCGCCGTCCCCGAAGTACTTCATGGCGGCGGCAGCGGGCGGCGGCTTGTCCCATGGGCTTGGGCGGGGATAGAATCACGGCGATACTGTCCGGCCTGATGCGACAGCAGTCGTTCGGGCGATACGACAAAATCGGACATTTTACGACAATTTCGGACACAAACCCGTCGATTTCGGCGATGGGCCATGCTCCTGGCCCGTTGCGGCGACGGATCCTCACCGGGAGCCGACCTATCTATTCCCTCATCGCAAGCCTTGTCCGCGGCCAGGAAGTTCCGGGCGACGAGAGTTCCAACCTCGTGTGGATCGCGGCGGCGGTCGTCGTCCTCGTGATCGTCCTGTACGCCCTGACCGCGTTGCTATTTACCCGGGGCCGCTGGTTCGGGCCACGCAACATCGACATGTCGCTGGACGCCGGCGTGCGGCACCTGCTCGACGAATTCCTGACCGAGTTCGGACGCCGCCTCCGGTGGAACCAGGAATCGACGGAGCGGCTGCGCGCCGCGGGCGAGGAGGTGCTTCTCAGCCTCGCGGCACACGACGGCGAGGAGGCGGTCGGGCTGCGGCGCCTCCGCGTAGCGGTGCGTCAGGACAAGGGCGTCGCCGTGCTGGAGTTCCTGGCGGCGCCCCAGGGGGCGAACTTCGAGGAACAGCTGAAGCTCCTGGAGGAACACGCGGCTCCGGCTACCGACCAGGAGCTGTCGCTACGCCTGCTCAACCACTATGCGTCGTCGGTGCGCCACCGCCACTACCACCTGAACGACCTGCTCACGGTCCGCGTGCAGGGATCGCGGTAGGGGGCTGGGGGCGGTGACCGGCGCTGCCTGAGGGGAACAACCACATCTCGGTGCCGATCGGGCGGACCCTGGCAGATGCAATCCCCTAGCTCCTGCCCGGTCCCAGTTGCGGCGCCTCGTCTTCCGGCTTCTCCTCACGGGGACCGAACCGAACGATGAGTCCGCCGACGACCGAACTGACTATCCCGAACAGGAAGGCCATGGCGAAAACTTCCGCGTCGCCCCATGTTCCGATCGCCGTCCCGCCCACGAACATCCCGAACCAGACCGCGAAGTTCTGAAGCTGAAAGTCGAGTTGTGCGCCCGGCTTCATGCTCTGCAGTGCTCTGATGACCAGGTAGATCACCGTCGCACCAAACGCGGTGATTCCGAGCACGTCGGGTAGCGCCGTCATGAATCCCAGCGCAGTCCCGACGGCGCCTCCGGCCACAATCCACCTGGGCGAAGGCAGCCTGGACTTCGTCGCAGGCAGGTTGGCCTTCTCGTTTTCGGCCCGGACCGTCGGCGCCGGCGCCGCTTCTTCACCCGCCGTCACCTCCCGAATCGCAACCTCGGTCGCAGCCGGATCGATCCCCGCCTCGGCCGCGATCCGTTTCAGCTCTTCGACGGTCAGCGTGTCGCCGCGCGCATCGATCTCCGCTGCCCGCTGCAGGATCAGCGAAACCTGCGAAGCGGATATGCGTGCCGGTACATCGGTCATTTGTCGTGCTCTCGAAGGTGGACCAGGTCTTCCGGGACGACCTCCGACGCCCCAGCTCCCAACGCCCGGGCCAGGAAGGCCACCGCCCGCGGAATCGCTGCGCGGAGATCAAACACGTCGTGGCCGGCTCCCTCATAGATGTAGGCTTCGAAGTCTGGTGCGCCGCGCCCCAGGGCCTCCATCGCCGCGATGAGCGCCTCGGCCTGGGAGACGGAGACCGTCTGGTCGATGGAACCGTGATGAACCTGCACCGCGGGCAGATCCCGCGCAAAAAGGGTGGAGGAACGCCGCACCAGCTCCAGCCGCATGTTGCCGCGCGAGTACTCGCCGCGGATATGGGGCTGGATGAAGGTCGAGTCGAGGTGGGCGACCCCGGTGAGTTCACGCGGCATGCGCAGGGCCGCCTCGCGCACGATCTCGCGCACCCAGTCGTCGAAGAAGTACGTCGGACCGAAGAACGCGACAATCCGAGCGATCCGCGGGTCCCGCACCCCCGCCAGCAGGGCAACCCCGGCGCCCCGGCTGCCCCCGAACACGTTGATCGAGTCCGCTTTCGCCTCGGGCGCGGTTTCGATAGCCACGTTAACCAGAGCCAGCACGTCGTCCACGTCGTAGTCCCACGGACTGGGCGGCCCCTCGGAGACCCACACGCTGTCGCCGTGAACGAGCGGCTCGGCGCGAAACGACGGAATCACGTACACGAAGCTGTCGCGCAGCTCCCCGAGCGCGAACGCCGCAACCTGAATGTCGCCGATCGACACGCCACCGTCCCCCCCGTGCAGGTAGGCCAGGATCGGCAGGCTCCCCTCCGCCGCGCCGTCGGGCACCAGGATGGCCCCGTAGTGGCGTACTCCGGCCACGCTGTGGGAGACGATGCGGAGGTCGACTTCGGAGCCCGCCAGATCAAGCCGCTCGGCCAGTTCCACTCGCGGGTCCGCCGCAGAAAAGTCGCGTGCGGCCCAGTCGGCGCGCACGGCATTGATCTCGGTGTCGGTCGGGGCCATGAAGAGCGTATCGAGTTCCGCCTCGAGGTCGAGGGCGACCGCCGTAACCGTGGTCGTGGCGTTTTCCGCGTCGATCGTGATGGTGTGTTGACCCGGATCCGGCCCCAGAGTCCAGTGCGTGGCGGCCGTACCGTCGCTGCCGGTGGTCGCCGAGGCGGGATCGGCAGAGCCCTGGCCCGCGGCGGGCGTAAAGGTGACCGCCTGGCCGGACATGGCTCGGCCCTGGGCATCCAGGACGCGGACGACGATGGCGTCGGCGAGCGACAGTCCCTGCACGGTTCGCTGGCCGCCGCCGGAGAGGGTCTGGATGGTGGTGGGGGTGGGCGGCGCGGGTGGCTCGACCGGGGGTTCGACGGGCGGCCCGAGGGCCTCGCCGCAGGCGACGAGCGCGGCGCAGGTCAGCAGGGTGACGAGCGCGGCTCGGTGGCTTGGTGCGGGCATCGTGTGCGAATGTTGTCTCAGATGACGTCTTGACCTTACATAGTGACAACTTCACCTGTCGCCCACAGTCCCGGTAGGTCTCATGTTCGAGATAGCGACGAAACACCCCCGGCCGATCACACGCCGCACCTTCGTGGGTGCATCCGCCGGCATCGCTCTCGCGAGCGCCAGCGGCGCGTGCGGGCAGCCGGGGTCGGATGCAGCCCAACCCTCCGACCTCTTTGTCATCAACATGCTCGGCGGGATCCGGAACCCCAACATCCCGAGGTCAGGAGGGCCGTCCGGAGCCCTGGAAGGCGAGCAGCGCACCGCGCTCGACGACCGCGCGCTCGCCGACGCCCTCGCATCCGGGACCGCAGCGGTCAATACCACCATCGGCTACGTCGCCGGCCCCCGGGAGCCTTTCGAGAGTTCAGTCGCCGACATATCCCGCTGGAACATGATCATCCGGCAGCACCCTGAGGCGCTCCTGAAGGTCTGGGCGGCGAGCGACATCGAGACAGCCGCGCGCGAAGGCAAGGTCGGGATCATCCAGGGCTTCCAGAATGCCGCGATGATGGGGGACGACGCACAGCGCGTCCAGGTTTTTGCCGGACTGGGGGTCAGGGTCATCCAGCTCACCTACAACGTCGCCAACCAGCTCGGGCACGGCTCGATGGCGCCCGAGAACGGGGGGCTCACGGATTTCGGGCGCGATGTCGTCGCCGAGCTCAATGCGACCAACACGCTGGTGGACCTCAGCCACAGCGGCGAGCAGACGTGCCTGGACGCCATCGAGGCTTCCACCGCGCCGATCGCGATCACGCACACGGGCTGCCGGGCCGTGACGGACCTGCCGCGCAACAAGACCGACCGGGAGCTGCGCCTGGTCGCCGAGGGCGGGGGGATCGCGGGGATCTACTTCATGCCGTTCCTCGCGGCGGACGGCATGGCCGTGGCAGACGACGTGGTGCGCCACATTGAGCACGCCGTGCAGGTGTGCGGCGAGGAGCACGTCGGGATCGGGACCGACGGGGGCACGACCGAGTACGATGACATGGAGGCGGCCTACGAAGCCGCGCGCAGGGATGTCGAACGGCGTCGTGCGGCGGGTATCAGCGCCGCGGGTGAACGAGCCGGCGTCGTGCCGTTCATCCCGGATCTGCAGGGCCCGGACCAGTTCCGAAAGTTGGCTGGCATGCTGCGGGCGCGGGGCCACACGACAGAACGCGTCGAGAAGATCCTGGGACTGAACGCGCTTCGGGTCATGCGCGAGGTGTGGGGCGGATAGCGATCAGACGCTCATGAAATATCGATTGGACGCTGATACGATTGACTATCGGTCGCTTCCCTGAATCGGCGGCTTGCTTCACGTCCCACCCCACCCCGAACACGGAAGGTGAGGCCCGTCATCGCCCGGTTTCCACGCTACACCGCCAGCCTCGTCGAGGAGGCGCTGACCGACACTCCCGTGGTCTTCATCATGGGGGCGAGGCAGGTCGGGAAGACCACGCTGATCAGAGAACTGATCGACGACGCCTGGCAGTACATCACCTCCGACCGCGGAGGACTGGGCGGCAGGCTCGGCCTCAACCGGATCACTGCCGGCAAGTACCTTGCGTTGCTGGAACAGCTCTTCCTGGTCGAGCGGCTGCCCGCATGGCACGCCAGCGAGTACAGGCGACTGGTAAAGACGCCCAAGATGCACGCGGTCGACACCGGAATGATGTGCGCCCTGCAAGGGATCACCCGCCACAGACTGCTTCGCAACCCGGTGGAACTGGGATCGCTTCTGGAGTCGTTCGTCTACAACGAGCTGCGAAAGCAGGCATTGTGGGTGGATGACGCGCTCACCTTTCATCACTACCGCGACAAGGACCAGGTCGAAGTCGACTTGGTGATCGAAGAGGCGGCGGGCGACTGCTACGGGATCGCAGTCAAGGCGGCGGCCTCGCTCCGCTCCCACGACTTCACCGGCCTGAAGCGCTTCCGCCGAGTCGCGGGCGACCGTTTCCGCATGGGCGTCCTCCTCTACGACGGAGATCACACCACATCATTCGGCGACCGGCTCTTCGCGGTGCCGATCGGTGCCCTTTGGAGTTGAGCGGGCCGCCCGCCCACGCGCCCGTGGATCCGCGGCATGGCGACGCCACTCAAGCCGCCGGCCGCCCCCCGCGTCTGGACGCAATCACCCTCCCCGGCAGCGTCATCAGGATCTCTCCGTTCTCCACCACGAATTCGCCGTTGACCAGCACGTGGTCGATCCCGGCCGAGTGCTGGTGGGGATCCACGAATGTGGCGCGGTCCGCAATCGTCTCCAGGTCGAAGACGACCAGGTCCGCCCGGTAGCCCTCCCTGATCTCGCCCCGGTCGGCGAGGCCCATGATGCGCGCCGGCAGCGAGGTCTGCGCGCGGATCGCCGACTCGACCGACAGCGCGCCGACGGTAAGCGCGTAGTGCCGGATCTTGCGCGGGAACGTGCCGTAGAAGCGCGGGTGGACCGGACCGTCACCGGGCCAGCCGATCCCTCCGTCCGAGGCGGTGGCCACCCACGGCTGCGCGGCGTAGTTCTCCACGTCCATTTCCGACATCGAGAAGCCCCGGAAGCGCCCGCCGCCACGCCGTGCGCGGTCGCCCTCCAGCTGCAGCGCGATCGCGGTCTCGACGGGATCCTCGCCGCGCTCGGCCGCGATGTCGGCGAGATTCCGTCCCACATACGCACCGTTCGGATACTCGAAGACGACGACCCGGTCCGCTCCGCCCCGGCGACCGATCTCATGCGCAATGTCCATGCGGATCCTGGCGGCCGTTTCGGGATCCTCCAGCCGCTCCTCGAGGACCTCCGCGGGCGGACGGGCGTCCGCCGGCCGCTCGGCCTGTTCGTCCTGGAGCGCCCAGCGCGGCACCAGCACCGTGTTCCCGTCGGTGCCGCTGGTCGGATACGGGTATTGATCCGCCCACACGCGCACTCCCTCGTCGCGCGCCCGCTGGATCAGCTGAATCGCCGACGCGCTCGAACCCCAGTAGGCCACGCCCTTGGCCTTGATGTGCGACGCGACGACGCGCACGCCTGTGCGCCGCCCGATCTCGATCGTTTCCAGCACCGCGTCCTGCAGCGTCGGGGGGCGTCCCTCGTGCTGGCTGGGCAGATACCACATCGGGTCCGCTCCCTCGGCGCGCTCGTGGGAGATGTAGACGCCGTCGTACGGGGCCAGCTCCGCCGCCAGTGCCGCGACCTCGTCGGTCGTGCTCCATCGGCCCGGCGTATACTCGAGCCCCGCCGAAAGGCCCACGGCGCCCTCTTCCAGGGCCTGGCGGACCAACTCCGCCATCCGCGCCGTCTCGGCCGCCGTCGAGGGGCGCCGGAAGTCATCCCCCATCACCATCCGGCGCACGGTTCCATGACCCACCATGAGCATCACGTTCGGGCCCACGCCCTGGGCCTCGAGCGTGGCTCGCTGACCCGCGATCGGCCACGGCGAACGCCCGTCCTGGTTGACCACGATCGTCGTGACCCCCTGCGACACCACGTTGGGCGCCGACTTGCGGTGGATCGAGTCGCTGCGGATGGTTCTGCCGCCCCGGCTGCCGCCGTCGTCCGCATGCGAATGGATGTCGATGAAGCCGGGAGAAACGTACCGGCCGCTGGCGTCGATCATGCGATCTGCGGTGGCCCCGGCCAGATTCCCCAGGGCCACGATCCGTCCCTCCCGCACACCGACATCCGCGCGGAACCACGGGTTGCCGGTGCCGTCGAAGACCCGTCCGCCGCGAACCAGCACCTCGAAGTGTTCGGCTTCCTGGGCGGCGAGATGCACAACGGTTCCGCCCGGCGAGGTTGTCGATAGGGCCAGCAGGGCGAAGATGGCCACGCGCGTGACCTCTGCAGCCCGCATCCGCCGACGGGGTGGCGCGCGGCGCAGCAGGAGGTTCGGGACCGCCTCGCGGCGGGCGTGCGAGCAAGTGGCCACGGTCTGGGACCACGTGGCGGGCGCACGGGACGTCGGAGTGTGTCTACGCATGGCGGAGCCGACCCGAAGTCTGCATGTGGTACTGAAAAACGGAGCGTGATTGTAGCCGCCGGTGCCCGACTCGGCTAACCGGCGAAGGGAGCGCGGCGCTTCCTCCCGTTGCACCCGCTTGCTGCCAACCGTCTAGCTCAATAGCTCCGGCAGCACTTCGCCTGCCTTGCCCCGGAGCACCACCGAGGCCGCGCCGCTCAGCCCGGTCTCCTCGGTATTGACCTCGATGATTCGTCCGCCAGCCCTCAGCGTCGCCAGGGGGATCGCGGCCGCCGGGTAGACCACCGCGCTGGTCCCGATCACGAGGCACAGATCCGCCCGTTCAGCCATTGACTGGGCCCGGGCGAGCACGTCAGGGTCGAGCATCTCTCCGAACAGCACCACATCGGGGCGGCGCAGCCCGCCGCAGTCCGCACAGCGCGGGAGAGAATCGCCCAGCGGTTCGGCCTCGGCCCGGGCTCCGCAATGATTGCACCGGTCGCGGGCGATCGCCCCGTGGATCTCCACGGGGAGCGCGGCGTCCGGCGACCCGTCCCCCGCCTCCTCGCGCGCGGCCCGGGTGTGGAGCCCGTCGACGTTCTGGGTCACCAGGCCCGCGAGGCCCCGCCGCAGGAAGAACCGCGCCAACGCTCGGTGGCCATCGTTGGGCACGCATGTCCCGAGGAAGCTCCGGCGCCAGGCATACCACTCCCACACCGTCTCGGGATCGCGCTCGAAGGCGTCGATCGTCGCGAGTTCCTCCGGCCGGTAGTTGCGCCACAGCCCGCCGTGCCCCCGAAACGTCGGCACGCCGGATTCGGCGGATATGCCCGCACCGGTCAAGGCGACCACGCGCGCGGAGTCGGCCACCAGCTTCCGCGCCTGGCGCATCTGTTTCATATTTCCTGCTTCCGTCATTCGCCGACCGCTCCCGTAATCCAATTGCGGTTCGGCCGTATCTCCCCGGGCCCATTCGGGCCCAACCCACCCACCACTTTGGGAACACAAGCACATGCACGACGAAACCATTGCCATTCATCTCGGCTACGACTCGGAACCTACGACGCACGCCGTCGCCGTGCCCGTCTACCAGACGGTCGCCTATGAGTTCGACGACGCTCAGCACGGCGCCGACCTCTTCAACCTTGCCGTCCCCGGCAACATCTACACCCGCATCATGAACCCCACGCAAGCCGTCCTCGAGGAGCGGGTCGCGCGGCTGGAGAAGGGCGTCGCGGCCCTGGCCCTGTCATCCGGCAGCGCGGCGGTGAACTACTCGATCCTCAACCTGGCCAGGGCCGGCGACAACATCGTCTCGGTGCCCCAGCTCTACGGCGGCACCTACACCCTCTTCGCGCATATGCTGCCCCAGCAGGGCATCGACGTGCGCTTCGCCGAGGGCGACTCGCCCGACGACCTGGCCAGGCTCATCGACGACCGCACCAAGGCGATCTTCTGCGAGAGCATCGGCAACCCGGCCGGCAACATCGTGGATCTGGCCGCCGTGGCGGAGATGGCCCGCGCCCACGGCATCGCGACCATCGTCGACAACACGGTTGCCACGCCCGCGCTCCTCAAGCCGGTGGAGCACGGCTTCGACATCATCGTCCACTCCCTGACCAAGTACATGGGAGGACACGGCAGTTCGCTGGGCGGTGCCATCGTCGATTCGGGCAACTTCCCGTGGGCGGAGACCAACGGGCGCTACCCGATGTTCACCACTCCGGAACCCAGCTACCACGGCGTCGTCTACACCGAGGCGCTTGGGCCGGCGGCATACATCGGCCGCGCACGCACCGTGCCGCTCCGCAACACGGGCTCGGCGATCTCCCCGTTCAACGCCTTCCAGATCATGCAGGGCATCGAGACGCTGAACCTGCGCATGGAGCGCCACTGCGCCAACGCGCTGGCCGTGGCGCAGCACCTCCAGGACCACCCCAAGGTCCACTGGGTCCAGTACGCTGGTCTCCCCGGCGACCGCTACCATGATCTGGCAGTCCGGTACCTGGGCGGACGCGCGTCGGGCATTCTCACCTTCGGCGTGAAGGGCGGGTTCGAGGCCGGCGTCCGCTTCTACGACGCGCTGCAGCTCTTCAAGCGGCTGGTCAACATCGGCGACGCCAAGTCCCTGGCGTGCCACCCGGCTTCCACCACGCACCGGCAGCTCACCGAAGACGAGCAGTTGAGCGTGGGAGTGCGTCCGGAGACCATCCGGCTATCGGTCGGGATCGAGCACATCGACGACCTCGTCGACGACCTCGATCAGGCCTTGGGCGCTGCGTAGCCAGCTTGCGCCGGACGCCGTCCTGCAGCGGCCCCGGGGGGGGGGGGGGCGCGGGGGGCCCCGGGCCCGCGCCCGGGGCCGGGGGGGGTTGGCCCCCCCGCCGGGGGGGTGTGGGGCCCCCCCCCCCCCGCGCCCCCCCGGGGGG
>JAPPHB010000110.1:0-45068 GCA_028821195.1 Gammaproteobacteria bacterium | reverse complement strand
CCCCCACCTCGTCCACGACGTCGTTGTGGGGTGGGGGGGTGCTGCCCCCGCGGGCGCCGCCCCCCGGCGGGGGGGGCCGCCCCCCGCCCCTACCCCCCCCCCCCCCCCCCCCCGGCTCCGTTCCGGGGTTCAGTTCCCCGAGCGCACGTACTTGGTCAGGCCGCCGCCCGCGGCGGCCAGCGAGATCGGCCCCTCCGCGGCGTACACGTTGCCGTCCCAGTCCGCCGCGACGCCCTCACCGGCAAAGCCGTGCGGACGCTCCTCGGAGATGTCGTGGGGCGGGATGAACGCGGTGACCCGGTCCTCCGAAGCGTGGCCGATCCGGATCCCGGTCATCCAGCCCTCGTGGTTGTTCGGGTTGGACTCGGAGTCGATCGCATACAGGTTGTCGTCCGCGTCGATGAACAGCCCGCTGATGCGGCTGAACTGGTAGTACGAGTCCAGGTAGTTGCCGTCCTGGTCGAAGATCTGGATGCGGTGGTTGCCGCGATCCGCCACGAAGAGGCGGCCCTGCGAGTCGAAGGCCATCCCGTGCGGGGTGCGGAACTCGCCTGGGCCGTCGCCGATCCGGCCCCACTCCATGATGTACTCGCCCTCCGGCGAGAACTTGATGATGCGCCCGGTCGAACCCTCGGGGGGGTTGGCGTTCTGTCCGCTGTGCCCGTCGGAGACGAAGATGTCCCCGTTCGGCGCCGTGATCACGTCGCAGGGCTGGTTGAAATAGCCGGGCTCGGTGCCCACTCTTCCCGGCTGGCCCAGGGTCAGCAGAACTTCGCCCTCGGGGCTGAACTTGATGACCTGGTGACCCTTGTCCACCGTGCCCATCGAGTCGGTGACCCAGACGTTGCCGTCCGCGTCCACGTGGATCCCGTGCGGCAGGACGAAGAGTCCCGCACCGAAGCTGGCGAGAATCTCGCCGGTCTCACGGTGAAACTTGAAGATCGGGTCGACCAGGGTTTCCGCGCATCCGCCGGCCAGTCCCACGCCGCCGCAGCGGTCGTAGGCCCAGATGTGTCCGTCGATCGGATCGATGTCGACACCGGCCGTTGACCCCCATTCGCGTCCGTCGGGAAGATCGACCCAGTCGTTCATTACCTCGGACGCCGGATTGGGGAGGCCGGCCGCAACGGCGGGATCCGGAATGGCTGTCGGATCGGCGGCCGTCGCGCCCTGGTCGTCGGCGCTCTCGTATGCGCAGCCGGCGGCCGTCAGCAGGCCGACGAGCGCGACGAGCGACCACTTCGGCGGGATTGTGCGGCTGTGCGTGGCTGTTCCGGGCTTGTTCATGGCTAATCCCCTCGGTTTGAAGCTGACCGCTGTGGGCACCCGGCCCTGGGAATCCGGGCGTCTGGCTCCGGAAACCCCCTGAACTGGCATGCTGCGTCCGCAGAGGTGCGGTAGTCAAGGCGAAAGCGCGATTTGTCTGGCTGGCGCACCGTTCTCGGGGTATCTTGCGGGTATGATTGGCCGGGTTCCCGTGTCCGCGGCGTTTGCCGTGCTGCTCCACGTGGTCTCCGCGCCCGCCGCAGCCCAGGAGGGCACGATTACGGGCCGGGTCACGGACCTCGAGACCGGTGGTCCGGTAGCGGACGCGGCCGTTCAGGTGTTGGGGATGCAAACGGGCGCGGTCGGGACCAGCGAGTCCGGCAACTTCAGCGTATCCGTCCCGGCGGGGACTCACTCCATCGTCGTGACCCGGATCGGCTACGAGACCTCCCGCACCGACGGCGTAAGCGTCGCGGCGGGCGGATCGGTCTCGGTCGACATCCAGCTGCGCTCCCAGGCGCTGGTGCTCAACCAGTTGGTGGTGACCGTGTCGCGCCGCGAGGAGAAGGAGCTCGACGCCCCGGCCTCGATCTCCACGCTGACCGGCGAACAGATCGCGCGGATGATCGCGCGCACCCCGGCGGACCACATCAGGACGCTGCCCGGTGTCGATCTCGCGGCAACAGGACTCACGCAGAGCTACGTGGTCGTGCGGGGATTCAACAATGTCTCCTCGGGACGCCTGCTCAGCATCGTCGACAACCGTTACGCCCGCATCCCCGCGCTCAGGATCAACGCCATCAACATGATCCCCACCACGGACATGGACATCGAGCGCATCGAGCTGGCGCGTGGACCGGGTGCCGCGCTGTACGGGCCCAACGCGGCGGAGGGCGTGATGCACATCATCACTTCCTCCCCGATCGACAGGCCGGGCACGACGGCGTCGATGGCCGGCGGAGAACGCTCGCTGTTTCAGTTCCTGTTGCGCAGCGCCCATCGGGTTTCGGATCGCTTCGGACTGAAGGTCTCGGGTCAATACCTCCGCGGCGTAGACTGGGAATACGAGGATCCGTGGGAGGTGGCTGCGCGCCAGCAGATCCCCGGACACCCGCGCATAGGCGTCCGCGATCCGTTGAACGAAAGGTTCTTCGCTGACATCCGGACGGATTTCCGTTTTTCCGACGACGGCGAGTTCATTGTCTCGGGGGGGCTGAACAACTCCCTCAGCAGCATCAATCTCACCTCCGTCGGCTCGGCCCAGACGCACGACTGGCAGTACCGTTACGGGCAGGCGCGGTTGCTCAAGGGCCGCCTGTTCGGGCAGTTCTTTCTCAATCAGACGCACTCGGGCGACAACAGCTACCTGCTCCGCAGCGGGGAGCCGATCGTCGACCGTTCGCGCACCATGGCGGCCCAGCTGCAGCATGGCCTGGACCTCGGTGACCGACAGACCTTCACGTGGGGATTCGACTGGCAGCGTACCGAACCCCGCTCCGAAGGCACGATCTACGGGCGCAACGAGGATGACGATGTGGTGGTCGAAGCCGGGGGCTACCTGCACTCGGAGACGCGGCTCGGAAACCGGGTCGATCTCGTGACCGCTTTCCGGATCGACGACCACAACCGGTTGGCCGACCTGAACTTCTCGCCCCGGGCCGCGCTCGTCTTCCGGCCCGCCGAGGGTCAGAACCTGCGGCTGACCTACAACCGTGCCTTCGCCACGCCCGGAACATCCGCGCTCTTCCTGGACATCCCGACGGGGTTCCTGCCGCTCGCTCCGGACGTCGGTTACACGCTGCGCGCCTTCGGGGTGCCGGCGGGCGGGCTGACCTTTGCGGATCGATGCCCTGGGGGACTCATGGACTACTGCATGCGCTCCCCGTTCATGGCCGGCCAGCTTCCGGCGAACGCGGCGCTGTTCTGGGACGCGCTGGTCAAGCAGTTCGCCCCGGCCGCGTTGCAGCAGTTCCTGATGGATCCCGGAAACCTGCCCACCGACCCGGCGCTGGCCACCGTCTTTCGGCGCCTCAATACGGATGCGCTCGGACCCGAGGGCGGCGATCTCTTCCCTCTCGACGCCGGACCGTCCGACCTTCCCGGGCTGGTGCCCACGGTGTTCAACAGCATCGAAGCGGGATACAAGGGGCTGATCCGCGACCGTGTTCGCCTGGCAGCCGACGTGTACTTCGCAAACGTCGAGAACTTCGTCGGCGCGCTGAAGGTGGAATCTCCGAACGTCTTCCTCGACCCGACCTCGACCGGCCTCTTTCTCGCAAGCCGACTGGGCCCCCTCGTTCAGGCGGGGGTCGTCACGGCGGACCAGATCGCCGCGCTGACCGGGGGCCTCGCTTCCGTGCCGGTCGGAGTCGTGACCCCGGACCAGCTCGATGCCCCCGATCTGGTTCTCGCCTCTCGCAACTTCGGATCCGCCAGCTACTGGGGTACCGACCTGTCGGCCCAGTTCATCACTTCCGACCGGTTGAGCCTGACGGCGGGCTACTCGTTTCAGAGCAAGGAGTGCTTTGACTTCGACGAAGACGGTGCGTGTCCCGGCAGCGACGACCTTGCGCTGAACGCCCCGAGCCACAAGGGTTCCGTGGGCTTCGCATTCACGGACCGTGCGGCGGGGTTCCGATTCGATGGCCGCTGGCGGTTCTCCGACGGCTTCGACATGAGATCGGGCGTCTTCGCCGGCCCGGTGGAGGCCTACCACGTTCTGGACGTGACAGCCGGCTATCAACTGCCCTTCCAGCCGAGCGCGCAGCTGGAGCTGACGGTGTACAACGTGCTGAACGACCTGCACCGGGAATTCGTCGGAGCTCCGGAACTGGGACGGCTGGCCCTGGTGCGGATACGGTACGACTTCTAGCAGCGAGTCCTCTGCCCCATGATCAGGTCATCCATTCAGCCTCGGCTGATCCACGGGTTGGTAGCGCTCCTCACGGCTGCACCCCTGTCTTCCGCGTGCGGGGACGGCACGGCGGAGCCGGAAAACCCCACGGTCACCGGCAATTGGGTCGGTAGCGGCATATCGGCGGGCGCCCTTGAGAAATGGAGTTTCCACCTCGAAGAGGCTCCCGACGGGAGCGTCACCGGCTCGTTCGTTCTCCGGGTCGAGAGGCTGGTGTTTTCCGGAACCCTTAACGGTATCCACGAATACCCCGCGTTGTCCCTCGCGCTTGACATGACCTTCTTTGGACAGATCGTGTCCGGCACGTACAAGGGACAGATGACTTCGCCCGAGAGCATCGAGGGGGAGTATCAACTCGTGGACGACCCCCAAACACTGGATCTGGAACGGCTTGGCACATGACGGCGACCCCGTCCTCACCCCCCGACCCGATCCGCCACGAGGAGCGGCTGGACCCCTCGATCTTCGCCTTTCCAGTCGAAAAGATGCGGAGCGGCTACTACTCCGACAAATACTTCGTGCGCGCGAGAGAGATGCTGCTCGCCGATGGCCCGGCTCCGTCGGTCACCATGCAGGTCTTCCAGAAGCGAAACGCGGTCGTGGCGGGCTCCGACGAGGCGATCGCCATCCTGAAGCTGTGTCTCACCGAGGGGTACGACTTCGGTGACCTCGAGGTCCGTTCGCTCCGTGACGGCGACCGGGCGAGCCCATGGGAGTCGGTCATGCTCATCACCGGTCCGTACACCGCTTTCGTCCACCTGGAGACGCTGTACGCGGGGGTGCTGGGCCGACGCACCCGCATCGCGACCAACACCCGCGCGGTGGTGGAGGCCGCCTGGCCCAAGCCCATCATGTTCTTCCCCGCGCGCCACGACCACTGGATGGTGCAGACGGGCGACGGCTGGGCTGCCCATGTTGCTGGCGCGATCGGAGTATCGACCGACGCCCAGGCGTCCTGGTGGGGGTCGTCGGGAGTGGGAACGGTGCCGCACGGATTGATCGCGGCCTTCGGCGGCGACACGGTGGCCGCGACGAAGGGGCTTGCCGCGCAGCTTTCGGACGACGTGCAAATCGTGTCGCTGGTGGACTTCGACAACGACAGCGTGCGCACCTCGCTGGCGGTCGCGAGCGCGCTGGGCGAGCGCCTCTGGGGTGTCCGTCTCGACACCTCGGGGACCATGGTCGACCGGTGCATGGAGGGCGAGATGGGCGACTTCGACCCCCGCGGCGTGAACCCTCGCCTCGTGTACAAGGTCCGTGACGCGCTCGACCGCGCGGGTTTCGAGCGTGTCCGGATCGTTGTGTCGGGCGGATTCGACGCGGCAAAGATCCGCGCCTTCGAGGAGTCTGGTGTACCCGTAGCCGCCTATGGTGTGGGATCTTCGCTCATGCGTGGCTCCTTCGACTACACGGCCGATATCGTGCTGGTCGAGGGCAAGCCGGTGTCGAAGGCCGGCCGCTGGCATCGTCCAAACGACAGGCTGGAGCTGGTGACATGACCGGGGGAGAGAGCGCGACCCGGACTGCGCTGGTGGGCTGGATCGTCGATGTACAGGCGGACTTCATGGACCCGGCAGGCCGGCTCTATGTCCGCGACCTCTTCGACGACTCCGATCCGGGAGCCGCAACCATCGTACCCGCGCTGGAAGCTGCCACGGCCTGGATGCGGGAGCACTGCGACGTCCTTGTCTACACGGGCGACTGGCACGGTCTCGAAGACCCCGAAATCGACGCCGTTGCCCCCGACCCCGCCCGGGACACCTACCCTCCGCACTGTATGGGGCGGTCGCCGGACCCGCACGAACGTGCCGGCGCGGAGGTGGTTGCGGAGATTCGCCCGGTCGACCCGGTCGTGCTGGCACACGATGCCGGCACCGACGCCGCGGAGGCGACCGCGCGGCGCGCTGTTGCGGAGCGGCGCCCGGTATTCATCCAGAAGACGCGATTCAACGTCTTCGAAGGGAACCCGGGCTGCGAGGCGTTCGTGAAATCCCTGGCGGAGGGATTCGGTTGCCCGCTCCGGTTCGTGGTGATCGGGGTCGCGCGCGACGTGTGCATGACCCAGGCCGTGGACGGCCTGCAGGCGCGCGGCTACGACGTCACGGCGGTCCGGGACGCAACGTGGGGGCTCGGCCTCGAACCCGAAGAGGTCACGCTGGCGCGCTGGGCGGGAAAGGGGAGAGTGGTTGCGCTGGCGGAACTGGAGCCATCCGGCTTCTGACGGTCGCGCCGGTCTGGGCGCCCCGCACAGCGCCGCCCGCTACCCCTCCGGCAGCGCGTACCGCTCGAGGTAGGCCAGGTCCAGCTCGCTGAAGGAGACCATGTAGACGGACTCGGCGCCGAAGCCCGCCACGCGCCGGTCCCCGTCCAGCGTAACCGCGGTCACCAGATTCCCCTGTCGGTCGAAGAGGTCGTATGCGGTGCTGCGGCCCGCGGGCACATGACGCCGCACCCAGGCCCGACCGCGGGGATCGACCCGAATGGTGGTAGAATGTAAAGCAGGCTTTACATTTGGCCAACTATAGTTGTCATAATCGGGTTCTTCCGAACTTCCGGAACTGCCACGATAGAAGGTCGCGGTAGACTCGCCGCCCGTAGAACTCGTGACGCTTATCCCGACTCCGCCGTGACGGCGCCGGTCGCGGAAGTACTCGTCCATCTCGGCCGTGGTGATCGGGATCGGTTCGTAGGCAACGGTATCCCCACGAACCACCGAGCCGTCCGGGGCATACCATTCCACGCCGTAGCCCACGGAGCGGGCCACCGCGACCGAGCCGTCCGGGGCGATACCCCAGGCGTCGGCCGGGGAAAGCGGAATCGCCGAAATGCTGATCCCTCTCTCTGACTCATCGACCTCTACATCCGTGCGCTTGAAACTGCCCGCAGTATCTACCGATTCCGTGGTCAGGCCGATGCGGAGGATCGCGCCGCGGGCTTCGGGATCGGCGAAACCGATGCCGGCGGCGTATACATTCCCTCGGCGGTCGATCCCTGCCGGAAGCGCCATCACGAACCCTCCTTCGCCCGTCGGGCGAGCGATGGGGTGGGCCGCGCCGAATCCCAGATCCGGCCCCAGTCGTACCAACCGCCCGTTGCCGAGATCGACCAGCAGCGTCGAGTCCCCCGGCAGCGGCCACACGCCGTCCGGCTGCCGGTATTCCTCCGGCCCCTCGCCCACGCGGCCCACCACGGCGCGCGTGCCCGCGTCCATGTCCACACGGTAGAGCGCATTGGCGAGCGGATCCGGGACCAGCACATCGCCTCCGGGCAACTCGCGCACTGCGTGAACATACGCGAAGTCCTCGGCGAAGGCCGCCTCGGGGGGACCTAGGGCTGTCGACGATGGCCCGGCGGCCGCGTCCCCACCACTCTCGCTGCAAGCGAGCGTGGCCAGGAGCGGAAGCCCGAGTCCCGCGGTGTTCAGGCAAAAGGACAGGTTGCGCACGGCGATGTCTCCGCTACGGGGTCAGAGCCTCCCGAGTTACGACACCACGACGTCGGCCGGTGGTTGTCCCGTTACCGGTACCGCACGCCCTCCTTGAAAACCATGTCCACCTCGCGCAGCGCCCGGATGTCCTCCAGCGGGTTGCCGTCCACGACGATTACGTCGGCGAGCTTCCCGGCCTCGATCGTGCCGAACTCGTCTTCCATCCCCAGCAGCTCCGCTCCCCGGCGCGTGGCCGAGACGATCGCCTCCATCGGCGTCATGCCCAGTTCGATGAAGATCTCGAGTTCGCGCACGTGGTTCCCGCTCTCGTGGAAGTTGAGGCGGGTGCCCTTGTCGGTCCCCATCGCGATCGGCGCTCCCGCAGCGATCAGCTTTGCGAGGTTCAGGCGTCCCAGTTCGTAGCCGGCCCGCTGCTTCTCCAGCGCCTCCGGATCGCGCGCGAGGTCTCTGGCCACCCATTCACGGGCTTCCTGGACCATGTCGGCGGGGGCGTGGCGAATGTACCACGGATCCTCCAGGCGGCTCGGGTCCTCCATGTAGGTCACGTAGACTTCGCGCACGACCATGAGTGACACCGAGTAGACGTTCTGGTCGACGAAGCGCTGCACCAGTTCGTCCGAGAATTCGCCCTGTGGCCCCACTTCCTCCTCGGCGACGAGGGTTGGGTGTTCCATGGCGTCCACTCCCGCGTCCAGCACAGCGACGATGCTCTCGATCGACGACGTGTGGGTCGTGACCCGCAGTCCGCGCGCGTGCGCCTCGTCCACGATCTCGGTGAGGGCCTCGGTAGACAGCTCCGGCGGGATGTTCTCCGGCCCGCTGTAGCTCGAGACCTTGATGAAGTCGGCCCCGCGCTCGGCGTAGTCGGCGACGATTTCCCGGCCATGGGCTCCGTCGCGAACCGGCAGCACCATCGCGGCCTTGGCGTACTCCACGCCCTCGGGCGGGATGCCGGCGAAGACCGAATCGGTCGGATCGTCGAACATCCGGTAGACGCCCGGGTAGTTCAGGATCGTTCCCGAGGTGAAGAGGCGGGAGCCTGCGATCAGCCCGGCCTCGACATCCTCGCGCAGGCGGATCATCTCCTCAAGCGGGTCCATGGTGTCACGCGAGGTGGTGATTCCCTGCATGAGGCTCGCGTTCAGGTTGCGCGCGCCGATCTCGTAGTAGTCGCGGTAGCGCCCCGCGAAGTACGCGGGGTGATTGGACTGCCCGTCGAAGATGATGTGGCTGTTCCCCTCGATCATCCCGGGCATGACGGTCCTGCCGGCCACCTCGATGACCGTGGCATTCGCCGGCACGGTCACGCTCCCGGCCGCCCCGGCCGCCATAATGCGGCCGCCGCCGATCACCACCACGGCGTCCTCGACCGCCTCGGCGCCCGTTCCATCGATCAGGCGTCCCCCTGTCAGCGCGGTCACGTCGTCGCCCGCCCCGGGGGGCACGCAGGCGGCGATCAGGAGGGTGGCCAGTGCCAGGGGGCCGCAAATGATGGTGCGCCTGCGCGCGGCCCTCTCAGCCGCACCCGCGGTTCGTTCGGTCATGATATCGCTCCGGATCGGGTCATGGTTGCCCCGCTTGCGCCGGTGCCAGATACGTGGCGAACCAGCGGACGATCCACTGAAGGCGCTCGAGGCGGTGCAGGGGCTGGCCGGACCTCGGAAGGCCGTGCCCCTCGTCGGGGAAGCGGACGAAAAGGGAGGGCACCCCTTCACGGGCCAGGGCCCGGTACATCTCCTCCCCCTGGCTGACCGGCACGCGGAAGTCGAGTTCGCTGTGAAGAACCAGCGTTGGAGTCGTGATGCGGTCCGCATAGGCGATGGGCGACGACTCCCACAGTCTCATGGGGACCTCCCAGGGTGTCCCGTCGAGTTCGAGTTCGACCCAGGAAGGGATGTCGGCAGTCCCGAAGAAGCTGATCCAGTTGGAGATGCTCCGCTGGGTGACCGCGGCGGCGAAACGGTTGGTGTGCCCGATCACCCAGTTCGTCATCAGGCCTCCGTAGCTGCCCCCGGTAACACCCAGCCGCGCCGGATCTATCCATGCGTGCTCGGCGAGGGCCGCATCCACCCCGGCCATGATGTCGTCGAACGCCTTGCCCACCAGGTCGCCGGTCACGGCGTGCTCGAATCGCTGACCGTAGCCGGTGCTGCCGCGCGGGTTGGTGAAGAGGACGCCCCAGCCCTGGCCGGCAAGGATCTGGAACTCCAGGCTGAAGCCGGTGCCGTACATGCCGTAAGGGCCGCCGTGGATCTCCAGGACCAGCGGATAACGGGCGTCCGGGCGCATGCCCGGCGGGCGCATGATCCAGGCCTGGACGTCCCAGTCGTCGGCCCCGCGATACCAGAACCCCTCCGCGTCCGCGAGTTGCCGCGTCGCCCGCCACTCGTCGTTAAAGCCCGTCAGCGCCCGGCCGGTGGAGCCATCCACGGCGCCTTCCGTCACGTCCAGCGCGCCACTATCCGCCACGTACACTTCCGCGGGCGCGGTGGGCGTGGTCCAGAGGTACGCCAGCGTTCCGTCGGAGCCGACGGCGAACTCGGTTGCTTGCCCCTTTCCGCCTACAATCGGGTCGTGCGTTCCGTCGAGGCCGAGCCGGTGGATCTCGATGTTCCCCTCGATCTGGAACGAGACCGCGAGGTCTCCCGCGGGCGTCCAGGCGAAGCTGGACGGCGTGTGATCGATGTCGGCAGTCAGGTTACGGGGCTCCCCGCCGTCGCCGTCCACCACCCGGATCTGGTGCTGGGAGCCGTAGTCGTGCGGGTCGCTGTTTCCTCGGAACGCGAGCCAGGCTCCGTCGGCCGACCAGCGCGGCGCGGCGTCCGTGCCGGGGCCCCCGGAGAAGTGTTCGGCCTCACCACCGTCGGCGGAGACGATCCAGATGTCGGTGTTCCGGTTGAAATCGGGTTGGTCCGTGCGGTTGGAGACGAAGGCGATTCTGCGGCCGTCGGGAGACCAGGCGGGCTCCGAGTCCTCGAAAGGCCCGTCGGTGATCTGCACAGGCTCCTCTCCGTCGATGGAAACCACGAAGACGTGAGGGTAGGAGGACCCGAGATAGGTCGTGCCTGCCCGGTAGCGGAGGCGGTCCGCCACGATCAGGTCGCCCGACTCCGACTCGATGGCCTCTCCCAGCAATTGCTCGGCGACCGGCGTACGGGTCACCTCGGAAACCACCACCAGCCGGCGCGAGTCCGGGGCCCAGGCCAGCGTCGAAATACCGGATTCGAAGTCCGTGACCTGCCGGGCATCTCCTCCTGCGGCCGGGCGAACCCAGAGCTGCTGCGACCCGCTCCGGGACGACCGGAACGCGAGCCACTGCCCATCCGGCGACCACCTGGGCGACTGGTCGCTGTCGCCCCCGGTGAACCGGTTGAGTTCTCCCGTGGTCAGGTCGACCTCCCGGACGGCCCTGCGGTATGCGTTGGCTTCCCGGTCGAGGCGGCTGGTCACGAACGCGAGCCGCCTGCCTTCGGGGTGAAAGTCCAACTCGGTGACCTCCACGACTCGGAAGAGGTCATCGGGCGACACGCGGGCAGGCTCGGACCCCACGGCCGGGTCGGTGTCCTGGCTGGCCGGATCGCAGCCAGCCGCGGTGGTCGCCATACAGAGTCCGATCAGTGCTGCGCGGAGCCCGGGCCATCCAGCGCGTGCGGCAAGGACACTTGTACGCGCCCTCACGGTCCGCCTCCGCTGTCCGAAGCCGCCGCGGGTGCCGCGCGCAGGTACCGGTCCAGGTACTCGGCGATGCGGCGATAATAGTCGGAGCGAGCGCGGGGTCCGCGTATTCCGTGGGCCTCGTCGGGATAGAAGATCCATTCGAAGGTGGTCCTTCCTTGCGCGAGAAGTTCATTGACGAGTGCCGCCGCGTCGAGGTGCATCGTGTCCTGGATGCCGCTCAGGATAAGCATGGGGCGCACCAGGTTGGCGGCATAGCTGATCGGGGAGCCACGGCGGGTCCCTTCGGGGTTTTCCCAGGGAAAGCCGAAGTGCTCCTCGTTGTAGCCCGGCGCCAGGTAGAAAAAGCGCTCCCAGTCGGTGACCGGAGCACTGGACACCCCGGCTGCGAAGGTCTCCGGAGACCGCAGCAGGGCGCTGGCGACCATGAATCCGCCGTAGCTGTGGCCCCAGATGCCGATACGGTCCATGTCGACGTATCCCAGGCCCCTCAGGAATTCGATGCCGCCGAGTACATCGGCCACGTCCACGTCGCCGAGACGGTCGAAGACATCCATCCGGAATTTCCGGCCGTACCCCGCGCTGCCGCGGAAGTCGACATCCAGGACCAGGTATCCCTCTTGCGCCAGGTAGCGGTTGAATGCGGTCTGGTCGAGCCGCATCCATCCCCGGAAGACGCTCTGCGCGTATCCCGCGCCGTGGACGAAGACCACAGCCGGGTACTCGTGGGCTGCGTCGAATCCTTGCGGTCGAAAGATCCTGCCCGTAACGGCGCTGCCGTCATCGGGGCTGGGGAACCGAACGATCTCGGGTTCTCGCAGGCGATATCCCTCCAGCCACTCGGGAACGGCGAGAGAAGTGAGCTGGCGCGGCTCACCGGAATCGGTCTCCTGCACGTACAGTTCGGGTAGTGCCGTGTGGTTGCTGTGGAGGTATGCCACATGGGAGCCGTCCGGCGAGGGAGTTGACGAGAGGTTGACGCCCGGCAGCGGCGTGACGCGTCGCCACTCCCCGCCCTCCGCCGGGACCTCGTACAGATGGCGCTCCGGGGTCCCGGCTTCGTTCGACGGGAACAGGATGGTGCCGCCGTTCCGCGACCACACCGGGGTGACCTCGAAGCGGTCGTACACCTGGTTGCTGGTGACCGTGAAGTCGCCCGACGTGATCTGCAGCGGCCGGGGATCGTCGGCGCGGGCGTCGATCGTGTAGACGTGGTTCCAGTCGGTGCGCTCGGAGGTGAAGAGGAGGCGCCGGGAGTCCGGCGACCACCCCACCCAGATGGCGAGCGGCGAGATCCACGCATCCACATCCTCGCGCCAGATGGTGCGGACCTCGCCCGTCTCCGGCGACGCGATCCGGATTTCACGCGCCGTGTGGTCCAGCGACAGCCAGTTGATCGCGACCGCGTTGCCGTCCGGGGACCAGTGCGCGCGGCTGCCTCCCCGCAGGGAATACCGCTCGCCCTCGGATGGCCCCAGCCAGGTAGTTTCGCCCCCCGTGGCCGGGATGACGCCCAGCCGCACGCGCCCGTAGCCGATCAGCGTGAATCTCACGCCGATGATGAGGCCCGAAAAGTCGGTGTGGCGGAAGCGGCGCTGTTCGTCGATCGCCTGAGCGGTGTAGAGGATCTTCGTGCCGTCCGGCGACCAGCGCGGCTGGAGGTTGTGCCAGCCATCTCCGTGGGAGCTGGTGAGTTGCCGCACGCCGCCGCCCTTCAGGTCGAGGACCCAGAGTTCGCTCTCACGGATGTAGGCGAGCTTGCTGCCGTCCGGGGACAGCACCGGGTCCGGGCCGTTGAAGTACTGCTGGGGCGTGTAGCCGGGCGAGGTGGCGCCGAAGTCCACCAGCGTGCGCGCGGCCCCGGTGTTGGGGTCGGCGGCGTGGATGTCGCCCCCGGCCATATAGAGAAGCGTGTGTCCGTCGGGGGTCCAGGGCTCCGGCAGCAAGGTGCGCATCACCGGCTCGGCGGGCCGATCCGGCGTCCCCGGGCGTGAAAGGGACAGCCGGCGCACGCTCCCGTCCACCTCCGCGATGAAGATGGCACTGGAATTGGTTTCCCCCTCGCCGAGGGTGAATGCGATTTGCCGTCCGTCCGGGGACCACTCCGGGGCGGACAGTTGACGGAAGGTCCAGAGGTTGTCGGCCGACAGCCGCGGTGCCTCCTGCCCGAGGGCGGGTGCCGCCGAGATGAAAATCCCGGCGGCTACACCCGCAACCAGACCACGGGACACACGGCCCGAGTGCAGTGGTCGGAGGGCCGGCCTCATGTGGGCGCCGCCCCTCATCCGCCAATATTCGGGTTGCCCAGCCGCTCCAGATCGGGCAGCGGCCAGCAGGTGGTGGTTCCATACTCACGGCCCAGGTGATCGACCCCGGTGAAGAACGGGAGATCGTAGACGAGCATGTCGCTCAGGCGATGTCCGCCCTCCAGAAAGAACTCACGGCGGCGCTGCTCGATCACCATGTTCATGATGTTGTCGCTCTTCGGGCCTTCAACCATGTCGGTGGCCGGATCGAAGGGCTTCAGTCCCGCGCGGGCGTGAAGCCGGTTGATGATGTCCACCGCGGCGGCGCCGCCCTGGGCCTCCGCCATGATCAGTTGCGCCTCGACCCACGTGGCCAGCGGGATGTTGTCGGACAGCGACTTGTATTTCGTGGTCTGCCACCAGTCCACGTCGTAGGCCGCGATGACCCCGTTGTAGAAGAGTCCAACCCGCGGGTCCGGATCTCCCTTCCACTCGATGTCGCGGAAGGGCGGCGCGATCGTGTAGTCCGAGCGCCGCACGTTGCTGTCGAAGAAGCGGTTCCAGCGGCGCCGGGGCGTGTCATCCCGGTTCACATCGTACTGGAACTCCTCGGGTACGGTGGCGGCCGCCGCCGCAGCCGCGTTCAGATTGCCCATCCCCCTGCTCGCGCGCGCCAGGCCGACGCTCGCCATGTTGCGGATGTCGTCATTGCCGCCGGCCATCTCGATCGCCCGCTCGAACCGCTGCGAAGAGAGCGCAAGCACCTCGTCGGGCTGCATGAGCGGCCCGCCGTCAATGGCCATCTCGCAGAAGTTCTCGCCGAGCATGAGCAGGCTGTAGCCCTCGTAGGCGGAGGCGGTGGCCAACATGTCGTTCCTGTCGCCCGGGACATCCCCGGCATCAAAGCCGTTGATGCGTTCGTAGGCGTCCTTGGCCTGGAAACGCGCCGTGTGGATCACCACGTACTGCCCGAACCCGCCCTCGTCACAGCCGGCCCGCACGTAGTTGTCGTTCTGGGCGTTGATCTGACGGCCGCCCCATTCGCGGTAGACCTGACCCCCGGACGTATGCCACCATTCGTCCGACATGGCCGAGCTGCCCGCCGAATAGTTCGTGTAGGCACACTCGAAGTCGGCGATTGCGCTCTCGACCAGTAACGGGGAAATCCCGGGGTCGTCCAGCGTCTTGGCCTCGACCACGCCCGGAAGATCCACTTCGAGGAGGTCGGAACATCCGCTGGCCAGTATGGCGACGGTGACTGCGAGGAAGAGTCTTCCTGTCTTGTTGTTGACTTGCATTTCGATTCCCCCTTCCTAGAAGACCGCACGTATGGTGAAGTCGATGCGCTGCAGCTGTGGCCACAGGTCCTGCACGTACGCGCCCTTGTCCCCGATGTCCCCGTTCCAGTCGGTGTTGGAGTGAACCTCGGGGTCGATCACGCGGGTGCCGTACAGCTCTCGCGTGGCCTGCCACAGCACGAACATGTTGTGCGCCGATACCTGCGCGGTCGCTCTGGCGGCGCCGACGTACGAGGCGAGCCCTGCGGGGAGGTCCCAGCGCAGCGAGATGTCCCGGAGCTTGGCGAACCCGGAGTCCACGGCCCCCGCCTGGCAGACGAATCCCATCTGATCGTAGGCGGCCAGGATCGGATCCTGTTCGCCGGGGGGCAGGTTGATCTCGCGTGTATTGCGGAAGAAGACGTTGGCCCACGCGATGTCGCCGTTGCACTTGTAGTACCCCCCCTGGCCGTCGATCGTCGCGCTCAGGCTGAGGTCCTTGTAACGCAGGGTTCCGCTCGCGGCAATGTCCCAGGTCGGTGTGGGCGAGCCCCAGTAGGCGGTGCCCGCTTCGGAGCAGGGCACCGGCGGGCCACCGCCCGAAACCGGATCGCCGCCCTCGCACATCACGTTGACGAGATCGCCGCCCGCGTCCCACTGGGCGCTCACCACCTTCTTCATGAACATGGAAGCCACCGGAAACCCCTCGACGTGCCGCTGGCCCGGCCAGGGCAGCCCGATCAGAGGTGGGGTGATTCCCCCGAGGTCGACGACCGTGTTGTCGGTATTGGCGTAGCTTCCGCCCAGATCCAGTCCCCAGTCTTCGGAACGGAACACCTGCGTCCCGACCGCGATCTCGAAGCCCTTGTTGGCGACCTCTCCCACGTTGACGAACTGCGTACCGGGGAAGCCCAGCGACGGGAGCGCGGCTGCCGGCACGATCGCGTCCTCGCGCTTCTGATCGTAGTAGGTGAAGTCGATGGTCACCTTCTGGTCGAAGAGGCTCGCATCGAATCCCAACTCCAACTCCTGTCCGACCTCCGGCTTCAGATCCGGATTGCCGATGTTCGACGGCGTCAGCGTCGGGATGCCGCCCCGTCCGGTGGCCGGCGCGTAGAGACGCGTCGCCGCGAACACGTCGGGCTGCTGTCCCGCCTTCCCCCACGCGGCCCTGAGTTTGAGCGTGTTGACCAGCGGAATCGACCAGAATGGCTCTTCGCTCACGACCCACGCCGTGCTCACTTTCGGGTACACGACGAAGTCGAAGTTTTCGCCGAAGGCGCTGTTGTCGTCACCGCGGACCGCACCGGTCAGGAACAGGCGGTTCTTCCACCCGATCTGTTCCTGCACGTAGACGCCGAAGGTCTTGTTCTCGATGAAGTCCTCGTCGGCGAGCCGCTGGGCAGCAGCACTCACCGTCGAGACGCCGGGCACCGGGAACTCGACGCCGCTCGCGAGCGTGATCTGGTGCTTGCGCTGGTAATACTGAACGCCCGATGAGGTCTCGAATCGGAGATCGTCACTCATGTCGAAGGGGGCGGTGACATTGTAACTGACTGTCGTCAGCGTCGTGCGATCCTGCACGACGTTCTTCTGGCCGATGCTTCTCCGGAACGGGCCGGGCTGCTGCGGGGTCCGCGGCCAGAGGCTGAAACTGCGCTGGTTGCCGAAGTCGCCGCCGATGTCCAGGCGGTGGGTGAGCCATTCGAAGGGAGAATGGCGCAGGTAGAAGCCGCCCGTGAACCGGTCGACCTCCTCTTCTCCGCTGACGTAGTTGTGGTAGTCCTCGTGCGAGTTGCGGAAGAAGCCGCGCGAGGGTCCGTCCAGCTTGAGCGGGCTTCCCCACATGAGCTGGAAGGTCATGGCCTGTTCGCCGCCCGACGTGTGCGTCTTCTGGCGGATGAACCCCATGTTCACCCCCGCTTCGAAGCGCTCGGTCGTGTAGGAGAGGTTGGACCGGCCCGCCAGCTTGTTCTGCCATTGGTAGTCCACCATCCCTTCGTCACGCAGCGCGTCCGCGGAAAAGTAGTAGCGGAGGTTCTGGATGCCCCCCGAGACGCTCGCGAAGACCGACGTGGGCAGACCCGTTCGGAAGACCGGCGTGCCCCGGGCCGCTTCGAGTTCCACCAGGTTGGCCGACATCAATTGACCCGTGTTCGAATCGACGCCCCACACCACCGGATACTTGTTGGCGGCGTCGTAGAGGAACGACGCCCCCTGCCGGAGCGAGACCTCAAACCTGGGCGCCCCCTGCTGGCCCCGCTTGGTGAAGATCTGGATGACCCCGTTCGAGGCTTCCGTGCCATACAGGGTGGCCGCTGCAGGCCCCTTGATGACCTCGATGCGCTCGACGTCGTTGAGCGCGAGGTCGTTCAGCCGGGAGGGGCCGCCGCGGCTGTTCACGAAAGCGGCGGATTCCACGTTGTCGCGGTTGTCCACGCGCACGCCGTCAACGAAGATCACCGGCTCGTTGGAGAGAACCAGGCTTCCGGTTCCACGGATCTTGATGGCGCCGCCGCCGCCGATCTCTCCACCGACGGAGCGGAGACGGAGTCCGGGGATCTCCGCAGTAAGCATCGACTGGACCTTGGGAGGGGCCCGGCGCTCGATGACCTCGGCCATTGCCACTGAACTGACGGCGTTGCCAACGGCGCGTACCTGGCTGCCGCCCGCCGTCCCCGTGACGACGATCTCGTCCATGGAGATTGCTTCACGGCTCAGTTCGACCCGGATGTTCCGGTCGCCCACGTCGACGGTCTGTTCCCACGTGGCGTAGCCGATCATGACGACCCGGATGTCGGCCGTTGCTCCGGGAACGCCCTCGATCGCGAAGCCACCATTCGCGCGGGCCAGCGCGCCCAGGCTCGTGCCGGTGACCACGATCTGGGCGCCTACCAGCGGTCTCAGCGTCGCCGCGTCGACGACGGTACCCCCGATTCCCTGCTGCCCGGTCGCCTGGGACGGGGCGCCCAGAAGGAGCGCCAGGAGCACAACGGCCAGAGGCGATGCTCGGGTCTTCCGAACGAGCGGCCTCCGGGCTGGAGGGTGGAACGACAACGAGTCGGGAGAAATAGGGGGATTCATCGCGCACCTCCAGTGACGGGACAACGAGGTGCCGCGCTGCCGCCGGGTGGCCTCACCGCGGCACGGCTACATAAAAAATAGAATCCAGATTAGTACACCGAAGTGCAGTACAATTATGAGTCGCGGAGATTGCAATCGCAAGCAAAACCTTGCCGACGGCCTTGGTGGGCCGAAGAGCGGGCTGGCCTGACCGGGGCTCAGCCTCCGCGCCGCGTCCTCACCATGATCACCCCGCCCGAGTGTCCCGTGCCGAATCTGGTAGTGGCCTCGGTGGGACTGAGGTAGCGGATCTCCTGAATGTCTCCGGTGGCGATGTTGCGCAGATCGCGCGTGCCTCCCGCCATCGGCACGTTATCCACATAGATCCTTGCGTAGGTGGCCTCGGGATTGCTTAGCGAAGGCGCCGCCCGGGAACGAAGCCACGCGGGGCGGAGCAGCCGGACCACCTCGAAGGCGTCGTTGGCGCTGGTCTCGCGGGCTTCCGGCCCCGTGATGACGTCAGCCCCGCGCGAACGGGCGGAGGTGGCCGAATGAGTGGCGCAGCCTGCCGGGGTGATTGCGCAGATGCCAACCGCGCAGATGGCGAGATACAGCATGACGGCTCCATACCGTGGTCTCCGCACACCGTTCACCGCCGCCTCCGGCGCTCCTCGAACCCCGTAGCCCGCCGGTTGCGCAGCCGCGTGCCCTCGAACTCCCGCGCGTGACCCCATGCGATCATCGTCTGGAACGTGCCGGTTTCGCGGCGCGGCGGGGGAATGCGTTGCGTGTAGCTCCCGTCGGATCCCATTTCCCAGGCACAGCGGCGATCCGCCAGCTGGATGTCGAGCACCTGGCGCAGCTCGGCGCGGAGCGTCACGTCCTCGACCGGGACCAGCGTTTCCACCCTCGCGCTGAGGTTGCGCCCCATGCAGTCGGCCGATCCGATGTAGTACTCTTCGTCGCCGCCGTTGCGGAAGTAGTAGATCCGGGAGTGCTGCAGGAAGCGGCCTACGATGCTGATCACGCGGATGTTCTCGGACACACCTGGAATACCCGGGCGGATGCGGCAACTGTCGCGCACGATCAGGTCCACCGCCACACCGTTGCTCGAGGCCCTGTAGAGCGCACGCGTGACCTGCGGGTCCTCCAGCGCGTTCATCTGGAACTGGATGCGGCCCGGCGAGTCCTCGGAGTGGAGCTTGATCTCACGCTCGATTCGCTTGAGAAGCGCGCCGCGCAGGTGTTTCGGAGCTGACAGCACCTTCCAGTACTTGCGCTTCGGCCGGTAGCCGGTAGTCAGGTAATTGAACAGTTCGGTGAGATCGGCGCCGATCGCGGAATCACACGTAAGCAGGCCGTGATCGCAGTATTGGCGGGCGGTGCCGACGTGGTAGTTCCCGGTCCCGACGTGCGCATAGCGGCGGAGCCCGTCGCGGTCCTGCCGGACGACCAGAATGACCTTGCAATGGGTCTTGAGGCCGAGCACGCCGTATGTGACGTGAATGCCGTGTGCCGACAGTTCGTTGGCCCACTGAATGTTGGCGGCCTCGTCGAACCGCGCCCGCAGTTCGATCACCACCGCCACCTGTTTGCCCGCACGGGCCGCGTGCACGAGCTGGTCGATGATGCCGCTCCGCGGCGCCATCCGGTAGAAGGTCATCTTGATCGCGCGCACCTTCGGGTCCTGACACGCTTCCCGGAGAAAGCGCAGAACCGAGGTGTCGAACGCCTGATACGGATGATGAAGCAGGACCGGGCCCTGCTCGCGGATCACGTCGAAGACGGGCCGGCGTGTCAGCAGATCGGGGTGTTCCGCCGGATGGTGGGCCGGATCCTTCAGGCCGGGCCGGGGCAGGTCGTGGAGCGCCATCAGGTCCCGCAGGCCGAGCAGCCCCGGTCCCTCGAAGATGTCGCTGTCCTTCAGGCCGAGTTCGGTGGCCAGCATCTTGCGCCGCTTCGGATCGAAGCCCTCTTTGACCTGAAGGCGCACGATCGGCGCCAGGCGGCGCTTCCGCAGGCCCGCCTCGATCGACTCCAGCAGGTCGTCCGCCATGTCTTCGTCCACGTCGTAGATCGCGTTGCGCGTGACGCGGAAGATCTCGCACGCCTCCACCTTCATCCCGGGAAAGAGCAGGTCCAGGTTGTTGGCCATCACGACTTCCAGCGGGACCCAGGTGGACGTTTCGTCGACGCAAACGAACCTGGGAATTCCCGTGCCCACCGGTACCTTCACGCGTGCCAGCGACGGGTTGTCCTCGGCGCGGTAGCGCAACGTAACCAGGAGGTTCAGCGACAGGTTGGAGATGAAGGGAAAGGGATGCGCCGGATCGGTGGCCTGAGGGGTCACCAGGGGGTAGATGTTGCGCACGTAGTGGAGCCGCAGCCACTTCCGCTCCTTCTTGCTCAGCAGCTCCCAGTCAACGATGCGGATCCCTTCGGCCGCCAGGAGCGCGAGAATCTCGCGGCCCGCCTTCCTTTGCCGCGCCTCGAGCTCCCGCACGACCGCGTAACACTGATCGATCTGCTCGCCCGGGGTGCGTCCGTCGATCGTGCGCTTGATGATTCCCGCCTCGACCTGCTGCTTCAGCCCGCCGATGCGCTTCATGAAGAACTCGTCGAGGTTGGATCCCACGATCGAAAGGAACTTCAGCCGTTCCAGCAGCGGCGTCCGTGGATCTTCCGCCTCGTGGAGAACGCGGAAGTTGAAATTGAGCCAGGTCAGCTCGCGATTCAGGTAGTATTCCGGACGGGCGAGGTCATGCCCGTCGGCGTGGGGAGGGATCGGTGTCGGGTCAGCCGGGGTAGTGAATGTGGCCGGATCGTGGGTTGTTGCGCGTGCCGGGTCCCCGGTTTGCGAGGGATCCCGGACCTGGCTGCGCTCGTTCTCGGCGACGGTGCGCACTTCGTCGGCGGGAACGCGGGCCAGGCTTGCGCGTACTTCCTGGCGAGGCCGGATCGAGGCGGAGTCGGACATGCGTAAACATATGTTATGGGATGACGTGGGGCCAGAAAGCGTGCACTGTCTTCCGCGGTTCGCACACTACTTCGCAAGGCGCATTCAGGTTGACGCTCCTACCCGCGGCGGCGACCTTCTCTCTAGCGGCGCCGTGCGCTTTACCTGCGGGCAGAGGAGCTAACTGAAATGACGAGATCACTCGGACTCGGAACCGTCATTCTTCTCATGGGCTGCTCCACCGCGCCCGTGTCCTTCCATGGCGTTGCGCCGCCGGGAAAAGACGACGCCTACGAGTGTGCCGTAGCCCAGTTGAACATCCTGGGGTACACGATCGAGGACGGCAACAAGGACACCGGCTTCGTGCGGGGCCGCAAGCAGACCTCGGGGCTGGGCACCCAGCTTCTGACCGGCAACGCGTACCACGATATTCTCACGGCGACGGCCTTTGACAACCCCGGCACGGGTGAGACCAACCTCCGTGTGGTGGCCTCGAGGGTGGCCGACCACGACATCAGCATACTCGGCGGACTGAGCGACGAGCAGCCTGCGGAGGGTGTGGAGACGATCGCGCCCTCGGACAGTGGCAAGGCCGACGCCCGCGTGCTGTTGGCGGGCTGCGGCGTCAACAATGTGGTCGGGCCGACCCAGGACCAGGAGCAGTTCGTGCTCGAAGGGGTCGTTTGACGCAACCCGTGTCGCGGTCCGTGCACGGACCGCGAATCCACCAGGTACGGCGGGAAGTCGACGCCTGCTCGCCGGCGGCGCTGCTTTCCGCAGGCGAAGGTGGAGCCCGGGGTTTCTGGGCATTGGGCGATCGCTGGATCGCCCACACGGGGGTTGTCCGGGAGATCAATGTCCCCGGCTGTGCAGAAACGTTGTCTCAAGATGCCGGACTGCGCGCCGGAGACGCCGGCCGGGCCTTGGAGGCCACCGAGCCGTGCCGTTTCCAGGCCGTGCAGGATCAGGCTGCCGGGATCTTCGGTGGCATCGGGGACGGCGGGCGTTCGCGCTTGTTCGGCGGCTTCGCCTTCGGGCCGCGACAGAGCGGTGATCGCATGTGGGCGTCGTTCCCTCCGGCGCTGTTCCACCTTCCCGAGGCGGAGTTGGAGCATAATCCGGTCACGCGGAAGTATGCCTTGGTGGTCCGTGGACGTGGCCGGACCGAGGCGCGGCGCAAGTGGGACGCATGGGCGCGGGCTGTAAGCGCAGGAGCGACGCGCGCACGCGCCGTCCATCCGTACATGGGCCTGGCGGCGTCCGGAGCGAGGTTGGCCGCGTCAACGCTCGAACGCGCCATCTGGCACCGAATGGTGTCGGGCACGCTGCGGCGGATCAGGGACGGCCAGGCCGAAAAGGTCGTGCTCGCCCGGACGATGGAAGTGGACCAGCCCCATCCGGTCGAACCTCTGGATCTGGTGATGGCCCTCTGGGAGGAGAACCATGGCAGCCACGTGTTCCTCTTCGAGCCGGAACCGGGTTCGGCCCTCGTGGGGGCGGCGCCCGAGACGATCGCGACCGTCGTGAATGGCGTCGTGCGCTCGACGGCGGTGGCGGGCAGCATCGCCGTGGGCGCCAACTCCGTCGAGACCGCGCAGCTTGCCCGCGAACTCTACAACAGCGACAAGGACCGTGCCGAGCACGACTTCGCGGTACGGGACATGGTGGCAAGGCTGTCCGCGCTCGGGTGCACCGTGCGACGCGATGTCGCACCTCACGTCCTGACGCTCGCGCGAATCCAGCACCTGGAGACCAAAATCGCCGCGAAGATCCCGGACGCTCTGACCCTCCTCGACATTCTCGCTTCACTGCACCCCACACCGGCTGTGTGCGGCATGCCCCGCAACGTTGCGCGGTCGATCCTCACGGAGAGCGAGGTGTTCGACCGCGGATGGTACGCCGGGCCCGTGGGCTGGTTCGCCTCCGACGGCAAGGGGATCTTCGTGCCTGCGTTGCGTTCGGCGGTGGGTACTGGTTCGCGCTGGCGTCTCTTTGCGGGTGGCGGGATCGTGGCGGGGTCGGATCCGGCCCTTGAATGGGAGGAAACCGAACTCAAGTTCGAGCCGGTGCTCCGGGCGATGGCGCGTGCCGGAATCGCCTCCGGGGCCGCCACCGGCTCGGGGTGAGCGAGCAGCCCGTGGACAAAATCCCCCCGGCACTGCCAGGCGTGACCGGCGGGGAACTCAACCTCGCGTGGGCACAGGCCATCCTCCGTACCCTTGCCGAGTACGGCCTGGAGGAGGTTGAGATCACCCCGGGGTCCCGGTCGGCGCCCCTTGTCCTCGCGGCCCGGTCACTCCCCGGCATGCGCGCCCGCGCACACATGGACGAGCGTTCGGCGGGCTACTTCGCGGTTGGGTACGGACGGAGCCATCTGGGACCCGCGGCTGTGGTGACGACGTCGGGCACGGCGGTAGGCAACCTGTTGCCGGCAGTGATCGAGGCCGACCAGTCCGATCTTCCGCTGATCCTGGTCACAGCCGACCGGCCGCCCGCGATGAGGGGCGCGGATGCGAATCAGACGATCCTCCAGCCGGGCATCTTCGGTAGCCGCGTGCGCTTCGAGGCGGACCTGCCGCTTCCGTCGCAGGGCGAGCTGCAAAGTACGGGACCTCGATCGATGATCCACACGGTTCACAGGGCGGTGCAGCACGCGCTGGGTCCGCCCGGCGGGCCCGTTCACCTCAACGTGCCGTTCGACAAGCCTCTGCAACCAGGGTCGCCGGAGGGGCTGGCTCTGCGGGGGCCGGGCGACGAGGAACCCCGGCCGTCGGAATCCGAATTGGAGCGCGTTGCAGAGGCGGAGGCGGCCGAGCCCGGTTCGTGGCGACCCCGGCCGGCGGGGCGTGTGCGGGGGTCCGATCGCGATACCCTGGTTGGACGCCAGCTGGCGGCTGCGCGCCGTCCCGTGCTCGTCGCGGGACCTGTGTGCGATCCGGGACTGGACGGGCCGGCGGTGGTACGGTGCGCGGTGCACAGGCACATTCCCACACTGGCGGATCCGCTGTCCGGCGCGCGTTTTGCAAGCGGCATGGGCGAGCTCGGCGACGCGCCCATCCTGGGAGCGTACGACCATTTCCTCCGCGTCCCCGAAGTGGTCGAGCGCCTCGGCCCGGACCTGATCATCCGGGTAGGGCGCACGCCGACCTCCCGGGTCCTGGAAACGGCCCTGGCCACATGGGCGCGCGCGACGCACATCGTGATCGACGACGGGACGCATCGCAAGGACCACCAGGGTCTCGCTGACCACTATCTGCGTGCCCCGGCGTCGCGCGTGCTCGACCGCCTGGCGCGTGACGATGGCGGCGGCGACGGCGACGGCGGCCCCGAGCCCCCCTCCTCCTCGCGGCTTCGCTGGGCGCGCCGCTGGACGGATATCGAGGCAGCTTCCTGGGAGGCCGTCGAGGCACGGTCCGGGGACGCTGACAACGAGGGTGCCTATGCGGCGGCGGCGGTGAGCGCCCTGCCCCCGGGCGCGACTCTGTTCGTCTCGTCGTCCATGCCCGTCCGGGACGTGGACGCGTACGGCCGCCCCGCGGCGCGCGGCCTTCAGGTCCTGGGAAACCGCGGTGCGAGCGGGATCGATGGCATCGTCTCGTCGGCCCTGGGGTGCGCTGCCGGAGGCGCGGGCCCCGTGGTCGCGCTGCTCGGCGATCTTGCCTTCTACCACGACATGAACGGTCTCCTCGCGGCCCGCGACGGGGATCTGAACGTCGTGTTCGTCTTGGTCGACAACGACGGAGGCGGCATCTTTCACATGCTTCCGATCCGCGACTTCGAGCCGGTCTTCACGCCCTACTTCGCGACGCCACACGGGCTTGACTTCCGGCACGCGGCACGGATGTACGGCCTGCCCTTCACGGACGCGGCGAACCCGCAGGAGTTGGCGGAAGCGGTCGCGGAAGCCGTGGGGCGCCGGGGCGCGGAAGTGATCCGGGTCCGCACCGACCGCGAACGAAACCGGCGTAGCCACCGCCGTGTCCAGGCGGAGGTGGGCCGGAGCGTGAACGAGCTTTTGAACCGGGAGACGCCATGACCGCCACGGCCTGGAAGACGGTGAAGTCCTACGAGGACATCACATACAGGAAGCGCGACGGGGTCGCGCGCATCGCCATCAACCGCCCCGAGGTACGCAACGCGTTCCGTCCGGAGACGCTGTTCGAGCTTCTCGATGCTTTCAACGACGCCAACGAGGACTCCTCGATCGGCGTGGTGCTCCTGACAGGCGAGGGGCCTTCCAGGGACGGCAAATACGCGTTCTGTTCCGGCGGCGATCAGCGCGTGCGGGGAGACGCCGGCTACGTGGGAGGGGACGGCGTGCCGAGGCTGAACGTGCTCGTTCTGCAGCGCCTCATCCGCACGATGCCCAAGCCGGTGATCGCGCTGGTGGCGGGGTACTCCATCGGCGGCGGCCATGTGCTGCACGTGGTGTGCGACCTGACGATCGCGGCGGACAACGCCGTATTCGGCCAGACGGGTCCGAAGGTGGGCAGCTTCGACGGCGGCTTCGGTTCGTCGTTCCTCGCGCGCATCGTCGGCCAGAAGAAGGCCCGTGAGATCTGGTATCTGTGCCGTCAGTACAACGCCCAGGAGGCCGTGGAGATGGGTCTGGTCAACAAGGTGGTCCCCGTGGACCAGCTCGAGGACGAGGGATTCGCGTGGGCGCAGCGGATTCTCGAGCACAGTCCCCTCGCGATCCGGCTCCTCAAGTCCGCGTTCAACGCGGATGTCGATGGACAGGCGGGGCTCCAGGAGCTCGCCGGCAACGCCACGCTCCTGTTCTACATGACCGAGCAGGGCCAGGAGGGACGCGACGCCTACCTCGAGAAGCGGAAGCCGGACTTCCGGAAGTACCCCTGGCTGCCGTGGTGACGGGCCGGCTGTGACCGCGACCCGCACCAGAGCCTGGATCCTCGCCACGCGGCCGCGCACGCTCACGGCGGCGTCCGCTCCGGTGGTGGCGGGCACGGGCTTTGCGGCCGCCGACGGCCAGTTCGCCGCGGGACCGGCCGTGGCGGCGCTGGCCGGAGGCCTGCTCATCCAGATCGCGACCAACCTGGCCAACGACTACTACGATTTCTTCAAGGGCAGCGACACCGCCGAACGGCTCGGGCCCGTCCGCGTCACGCAGGCCGGCCTGCTGTCGCCCAAGTCGGTTTGGCGCGGCATGGCGCTGACGATGGTGGCGGCGTTTCTCATCGGCGTGTACCTGGTGGCGGTCGGCGGCTGGCCGGTCGCGGTGATCGGGCTGCTGTCGCTGGCGTTCGCCGTCGGGTACACGGGGGGACCGTATCCGCTGTCCTATCACGGTCTCGGGGACGTGGGAGTCTTCATCTTCTTCGGGCTCGCGGCCACCGCCGGTACGTACTACGTGCAGGCGCTCGCCTGGTCGGCCGACGCGATCGTCGGGGGCGTGGGGATGGGGGCCTTCAGCACGGCGATCCTGGTCGTGAACAACCACCGTGACCGCGAGACCGACGGAGCAGCCGGGAAGCGCACCCTTGCCGTGCGGTTCGGCGACCGTTTCAGCGTGGTGCAGTACTTCGTTTGCCTCGCGGTGGCGACGGCCGTGCCGATCACGGGGATTGCGGCGATGGGGTGGTCGCCCTGGACGCTCCTGTCGCTGGCCGGGTGGCTGCCGTGCATTCCGGCCGCATCGCGGGTCGCGGCCGTGATCCGCGAGCCCGGCGTCGACCGGCGCACCCTCAACCCCGCGTTGGGGCAGACGGCCCGCGGAGTCGCGTTCTACGGGGCGGGGCTCGCGGTCGGCATTCTCCTCGGGTCGCCTTGACCCCCGCGCACGATCTCGGGCAGCGGGCCGCAACCACCCCTGACGCGACCGCCCTGACCTGGGACGGCGGACGCTCCACCTACGCCGAGCTGGACGAGGCCGCCACGGACTGGTCGGATCGCATCCGGGACACCGGCGTGCTTTCCCAGGCATTCGTTACGCTGTGCCTCACGCCCGGCCCCCAGACGATCGCAGCCCTGTTCGGCGCGTGGAGGAGCGGCTGCATCGCCATGCCGCTGCACGAGGGCCTGACCGACGCCGAGATCGCGCATGCCCATCAAATTGTCAACCCTGCTTTACATATTGACAACTCCGGTTTCCATTTTCCCGGTGACGACGCCGGCGGACCCGGACTCCCGCTCAACGTGGAGCCGCACGTTGTCGCTTTCCTGCTCACCTCGGGCTCGTCGGCGGCACCCAAGGCGATCGGCTTCGGCCACGACGCCTTCGCGGCGTCGGCCGCGGCCGTCACGCGCCGACTGGCGCTCACCCCGGACGACTGCTGGGGACTCTGTCTGTCGATCGGCCACGTGGGTGGCCTGTCGCTGGTGGTGAGGGCCGTCATGAACGGTTCATCGGTCCGGCTCTGGCCGTCGTTCGACGAGGACGCGGTGGCCCGGGCCGTGCTCGCCGGGAACGTGACGCACCTGGCCGTCGTCCCGGTCATGCTTCGCAGGATTCTGGCGCGTCTGACCGAGGTCCCCGAAACCCTGTGCTGCGTCCTCGTCGGAGGCGCGGCGTCGTCACCCGCCCTCCTTGACAAGGCCTGGCGCGCCGGCCTTCCGGTTGCCCCGACCTGGGGCATGACCGAAACCGCGTCGCAGGTCGCCACCGCACCTCCTGAACTGGCGCGCCGCGTTCCCGGCACCGTGGGGCGACCGCTTCCCGGCATCGAGGTGCGTGTGGGCCCCGGGAACGTGCTGTCCGTCCGGGGGCCGACACTGGCGACCGTGGCGATCACCGGACCGGGCTACCCCGCCCGACCCTTGCGCACGGGCCCCGACGGCTGGTTCGTCACGAGCGACGTCGGCCGCGTGGACGACGACGGACTCGTCTGGATCGAGGGCCGCAAGGACGCGATCATTGTGAGTGGTGGGCTGAACGTGAGTCCCCGCGAGGTCGAGCAGGTAATCGAGACACTGCCCGGGGTGGTCCGGGCGGTGGTGTTCGGTGTGCCGAGCGAAGAATGGGGCGAGGTGGTGGTGGCCGTGGTCGAGCGGGACGGGCCGGGAGTGTCCGCCTCCGACATCGAGCGGCACTGCCGCGTCCGACTTGCGCGCGGCCGCCGTCCAGGGCGGATCGTGGTCGTAGACGAGCTGCCGCGGACCAGGACCGGGAAGGTGATGCGGGCGCGGGTGGCCGAGCGATACGGCCCGGAAATGACGGAGACCCTATCCACGGACTGATGGACATGATCGACGAATTCCGCCGCCGGGGCCTTCTCGCGGACGCGACCGAGCACGCGGCCGCCGCGCTCGACGCGGGACAGGTCACCGGCTACATCGGCTTCGACCCCACCGCATCGTCGCTCCACGTTGGATCGCTCGTCCCGATCATGGGGCTCGTCCACCTGCAGCGGGCCGGCCACTGTCCGATCGCGCTCGTGGGCGGCGGCACGGGGCTGATCGGCGATCCGTCGGGCAAGGCGCAGGAACGCCTGCTCCTCGACCGCGCGCAGGCCGAGGAGAACGCCCATGGGATCCGCAAGCAGCTGGCGGCCTTCCTGGACTTCGAGTCCCGTACCAACCCCGCCCGCATGGCGAACAACCTCGACTGGCTGGACAAGCTCGGTTTCGTGGATTTCCTGCGCGACGTCGGCAAGCACTTCTCGGTCAACGCGATGCTGCGCAAGGAATCGGTCCGGCGGCGCCTCCAGGACGAGGAGTCCGGAATCTCCTTCACCGAATTCTCCTACCAGCTGCTTCAGTCCTACGACTTCTGGGAGCTCAATCGCCGCTACGACTGCACGCTGCAGATGGGCGGCTCGGACCAGTGGGGCAACATCACGGCGGGCATCGACCTGGTGCGCAGACTCGGCGGGCCGCGCTGCCATGGTATCGTCTTCCCGCTGCTCACCGCTTCGGGGGGTGCAAAGTTCGGCAAGACGGAGGAGGGGACCGTCTGGCTCGACCCCGAGCGCACGTCTCCCTACCGGTTCTACCAGTTCTGGCTCAACACCGAAGACGCCGACGTGATTCGCTACCTGCGCCTCTTCACCCTGCTCGGCGAACCCGACGTCGGCGCACTCGAGCACGCCGTGGCCGAACACCCGCACCGTCGGGACGCGCAGCGCCGGCTCGCTGCCCAGGTGACGCGAACCGTGCACGGGGCCGAGGGGCTGGAGCGCGCGGAGCGGGCGTCGCGGGTGCTGTTCGGCGGCAGCCTGGAGGGCCTCGGGCCAGCGGACATCGAGGAGATCTTTGCGGATGTGCCGTCGACCGGGCTCGCGAGGTCGGCGCTGGAAGAGGACGGCATCGAGCTGGCCGTGCTGATGGCCGATGCAGCCATGGCCGAGTCCCGCAGCGAGGCACGGCGCCTCATCAAGGGCGGTGGGGTCTACCTGAACGGCGTGCGCGCAACCGACTCCGCCGTCCGCGTCAGGTCCGAGCATCCGCTCCACGACCGCTTCCTGGTCGTCAGGGTCGGCAAGAAGCGATATTTCCTGGTGGCGCTGAGCTAGCCCCGGGCACCGGAAACGGCTCTCGCGTCCAGCATACGCGAGCGCCGCGTAGTATATTCGGCCCACTCACACTTTCGAATGGCAGCCTGAATGAAGACAAGCCCTGAACGGGACATCCAAGGCGGGGGCGGCTGCGCCGGATTCGCGCGGGTCCTGCGGTGCGCCTGCGTGATGGCCGCGCTGTTTCCCGCGGCCCCCCTCGTTGCGCAGAACTCCGAGTCCGGTTCGGGCAACGGCGGAGCGGCCAGTGCCCTGCCGAGCACCGCCACGGCTGTCGAAGTCACCGAGTCTCCCACCGTGGACGGCCGGCTCGACGAGACCGTGTGGCAACAGGCGGGGGCGATGACCGGCTTCACCCAGCGCGTGCCCTTCGACGGGCAGCCCGCCAGCGAGCGCACCGAAGTCCGCGTGATCTTCGACGACCAGGCGCTCTACGTCGGCGTCTGGGCCTTCGACAGCCAGTCGGACGCCATCACGTACGGTGAGCGTATCCGCGACTACGAGGTGAACCAGAGCGACGCCGTCGTCTTCGTGCTTGACACCTACAACGACGACCAGAACGGCTTCGTCTTCGGGACGACCCCCACGGGCATCGAATACGACGGACAGGTCGCCAACGAGGGACGTGGGGGAGGCCGCTTCCAGGGAGGCGGATTCAACTCCCGGCGGCGCTTCCAGTCAGGGTCCGGCGGCGGCTTCAACAAGAACTGGGACGGCAGCTGGACGGTCGCCACGACCACCGACGGCGAAGGCTGGTACGCCGAGTTCCGCATCCCCTTCAACACGCTGCGCTACGGGAACGACAACGAAACCTGGGGCTTCAACGTCATTCGCCGCATCCGCCGACTCAACGAGGAGTCGTTCTGGACCCCGGTGCCCCGCGAATTCAACCTGTACCGCCTGAACTATGCCGGAGACCTGGAGGGACTCACGCCACCGCTCCGACGCCTCGCCACCGTCACCCCGTACATGCTGGGCTCCACCGGGCGCGACTACACTTCCGCCACCAGCTTCTCGCGGGACGGCAACCTTGGCGGCGAGGTGAAATTCCAGGTCACGCAGGGCCTCACCCTCGACGTCACCTACAACACCGACTTCGCCCAGGTGGAGGTCGACGACCAGCAGCTCAACCTGACTCGCTTCTCGCTCAACTTCCCCGAAAAGCGGCCCTTTTTCCTCGAAAACGCGGGGTTCTTCAACGTCGGGGGTGGCGGCGCCGACCTCTTCTTCAGCCGGCGGATCGGGATCGCGAGAGGACAGCCGGTGCCGATCCGGGGCGGGGCGCGGCTGTCGGGACGTGCGGCCGGGTTGAACGTAGGGCTCCTGCACATCCAGACCGACGCGGCAGCCAGCCTGGCCGACGCGCACGGCTTTTCCGTTGCCCGGCTGGCCAGGGAACTGCCCAACCGTTCGCGCATCGGCGGGCTGCTCGTCAACAAAAGCGGGCCCGACGGCGACTTCAACCGCACCTACGCGGCCGACCTCTCGGTGGGAATCGGCGAGGCCCTGACCTTCAGCAGCTTCGTCGCCCGGACCGACGATCCCGCATCGGTGGCCGACGGGTACGCCTGGGACGTCTCGGGCAACTGGAGCAGCCGCACCTGGACGTTCACCGGTCAGGCGCGCGAGATCGGCCAGGGCTTCAACCCCGAAGTCGGCTTCCTGCCGCGGCAGGGCTACCGGTACTACCAGTACTACGTGATGCACAGGATCCACCCCTCGTGGCTCCGGGAGATCCGCCCACACGTCTCCTACTACACCTACGACAGCAGGAAGACCGGGATTGAGCACGGCTTCCAGGAATCGGCCCGCCTGCATATCGATTCGCACTGGGAGTGGCCTTCGGGCGCGCAGATCCACACGGGCGCGAACCTCAACACCGAGGGCATCTACGCCCCGTTCGAGATCCTCGGCACGGGGGTGGTCGTGCCGGAGGGGAACTACAGCGGCTGGGAATCCCAGCTCGTCTTCAACAGCAACCCGGCGGCCAGGTTCTCCGCTACCTCGCGCATCAACTTCGGGAGCTTCCTGAGCGGTTCGCGGTGGGGGGGGAACGGGTCGCTCACCTTCCGGCCCAACGCGTCGTTCAGCACCTCGGCGCGCATCAACTACTTCGACGTGAACCTTCCGCAGGGCCAGTTCGAGACCGTCCTGCTGGGAATGAACTTCGGCTACTTCTTCACCCCGCGGATCTATCTCCAGTCGCTGGTCCAGTACAGCAACCAGATCGACAGCTGGTCGGCGAACCTCCGCTTCGGCTGGCTCAACACTGCGGGAACCGGGCTCTTCATCGTCTACAACGATGTCCAGGGCTTCGACTATCCGGACGGGCTCAATCCCGACGGAGGACGGTTCGTGGAGAGCGGTACGCTGGCACGGTCGTTCATCGTGAAGTTCACGCGGCAGTTCAATTTGCTGGGCGGGTAGGCAGCCGGATCATGAGGGTGCTATCATGATTCATGAAATACTCTAATGATAAGTCGGTCAAAAGGCGTGTCGCGGAGCCGGTCCAGGTCTACCTTCGCCCGGCCGAACGGGATCGCCTGGAACGGCTGACTGCGAAGCTCGAAACCACGAAGTCCGATGTTCTGCGACGCGGCCTGGAGGCCCTGGAAGGCCAGTTGTCGGATCCGGAGCGGCATCCGGTGCTGGAGATCATCGGGATGGTGTCTACGGCGCATACCCCGGGGGTCGACGTCGCGCGGGCGCATGACGAGTATCTGGCCGGCACCGAGGCGGCTTCCTGGTCCAGGCGGCAGCGCGTGCGCGGCGGGCAGGACTCGGAGTGAAGGGCCTGTTCATCGACACAAGCGCGTGGTACCCCCTCGCCGACCGCAGTCATCCGGATCATGCCGCGTTGGCCCGGACGCTGCGGGAGCGGGTGCGCCGGGGCGCGCGAATCGTGACCACCAATGTCGTTGTGGGCGAGACTCATGCCCTGCTGCTTCGTCGTGCTGGACGCACGGCCGCCCTCGCCTTCGTGGAAGCGGTCCGGCGTCCACCGAACCGGGTCGAGTACATTACCGCTGAGCGCGAGGAGGAAGCGATCGGTCGGTGGCTCGAGCGGTTCGCCGATCAGAAGTTCTCTCTCGCCGATGCGTGCAGCTTCGCGGTGATGAGCGAGATGGACATCCGGGAGGCGCTGACGCTCGACCGCCACTTTGCGGTTGCAGGGTTCGTGGTTCTGCCGGGGGCGGGCTGACGACCTCGCGGCGTATTGCATTGGATTAGCAACTGGTTGACAGGGTCAGGACCTACTCCGACCCCGCGCGTCCCGGACTCAAGGCCAATAGGGGGAGATTCAATGGTGGGGTACTTGTCAGTGGACGACATCGCGACCCGTCTGAAGCGGTTCGGAGCGAAGTCGCTCGAGCGGAAGGGTGGAGTCAGCGGCATAAGAGTCGAGCCCGCCGCACGAGCGCTGGTGAACGACCTCGATGGCCACCCGCACGCGTTCGTGGTGGCCTGCATCGCGGACCGGCAAACGAAAGCGGATATCGCATGGAATCTTCCACACGCGATCCGCGAGAGGGCCGGGGACTTCGAGTTCGACACGCTGAGGCAGCTTCAGGAGAGTGAATGGGCTGCTGTACTTGCATCCTCCGGCCACCGGCTGGCCACCAAGATGGAAAGACGGCTCCCCGCTGCGATACGGCACATCAGGGACCGGTACGGCGGGGATGCCTCGCGTATCTGGCGCCACGGGAGCAGCGGGGCAGCCGTGGCCAGGCGGTTCCTGGCTTTCGACGGTGTGGGCCCGAAGATCGCCAACATGGCGGTGAACATCCTGATTCGGGACTTCGGCGTCGCACTTGCGACTCCCATGCCCGACATTGCCGTCGATACTCACGTCCTGCGGGTGTTCGAGCGGCTGGGCCTTCTTGACAGGCTCGAACACAGCGAACTGCGCTCGACCCAAGGCAAGCAGCAACACCGGCTCCAGCTGCGCGCTCGCGAACTCAACCCCGAGTGGCCCGGAGAGCTCGACTGGCCGGCGTGGCGGGTCGGGAGCACCTGGTGTCACGCACGGCGCCCGCCCAAGTGCGACCAATGCTACATGGGATCGGTGTGCCCCCGGGTTGGAGTCACTTCAAACCCGACCATCTGACCGGCAAGGGCCGCCGCCAGCATTGCGAGTGCTCCCGGGGCATAGCCGATCCCTATCGAGGCCGCTCCCAGGACGCAGAATCCCAGCATCACCACGGTGGTAACCCACAGCAGAGTTATCGTCATGGCTCGCCCGCCAGGATTCGATACGGCCACTGCCAGGAACAATCCGGAAACGAGGATTGGTGCGAGCAGTGCCAGTACCGCCTGGAGTCCATTCACCTCAATGAGGGAGGATGACAGCCCTGTCACAGTGGTGGTGGTCTTGCCGTCGGGATTCAAGCCGGACTGGGTCGAAGTTCCGCTGTGGGCGTTTGGATTGAAGACGTGGAACAATCCGACGCCCCAGGTCCATGCGTGCGCCAGCGTGCTCAGTACCAGGACGATTCTGCAAGTGCTCATTGTCCATCCCTGGGCGAGGCAGCCGACTTCTGGAGAAGGGTATCGGGGGCTGAGCGCGCAGGACAAGCCTGCCTGCCGACCGGACTGCACGGCTTGAGCGAATGCGCCCGGCGAGGTCCGAAGCGGCGCCGGGCGTCCCCGCCTGTCTGGCCCCCTGTGCTTGCCGTCCCTACCATTTCTGGAGTCCGCAGCCGGGTTGCAGACCGCCCCGAGCCCGCGCCCAAGACCGTCCCCAGCCCGAGACCTCCGCATGCACACCTGTCGTCACCGATCAGATCCCCGCGTCCCCTTGGCCGCTCTCGTTGTTGGAGCCCTCCTCGCGGCCGCCTGCACCGAGGCCGCCCCTCCATCCGGCCAACCCGCCGCCGACGCCCCCTTCGATGTCCTCCTGACCGACGCCCGCGTCGTCGACGGCGCCGGCAATCCCTGGTTCCGCGCCGATGTCGGAGTGCGCGGAGACCGCATCGCCGCCGTCGGCAACCTCTCGGGCCGCGCCGCCAGCCGCACCATCGCCGCCGCCGACCGCGTGGTCGCCCCCGGCTTCGTCGACATGATGGGCCAGGCCAGTCTCGTGCTCATCACCGACCCGCCGAGCGCCGAGAGCAAGCTGCGCCAGGGCATCACCACCTACCTGTCCGGCGAGGGGGGATCGGCCGCCCCCCAGAGTGAGGCCACGCTGAGCAACCCGCCCGTGATCGACGGCGACACCCTACGCTGGCGCCGCTACTCCGAGTACTTCGCGATCATGGAGCGCTACGGGATCCCCATCAACGTGGTCCACGACGTCGGCCTCACGCAGGTGCGGCGGGTGGTGCTCGGCGATGAGGACGTCGCGCCTACGCCCGAGCAGCTCGAACAGATGAAGGCTCTTGTAAGAGAGGGGATGGAGGATGGAGCCGTCGGCGTGTCCACGTCCCTGATCTATCCGCCGGCGATCTACGCGTCCACGGATGAGCTGGTCGCCCTCAGCGCGGTGGCCGGCGAGTACGGTGGCGTCTACTTCACGCATATGAGGAACGAGAGCCACGCCGTCCTCGAAGCCATCCGCGAGGCCCTCACGATCGGCGAAGGCGCGGGCGTCCCCGTCCACATCTACCACCTCAAGGCGGCCGGCCAGCGCAACTGGCCCCTCATGGACGAGGCCCTCGCGCTCATCGACTCGGCCCGCACCGCCGGCATGGACGTCACCGCCGACATCTACCCGTACGTGCGCAACGGCATCGGCCTGGGCTCGTTCCTGCACCCGCGCCACTACGCCCGCGGCACGGATGCGTTCCTGTCCACCCTGGGTGACTCCGAACTGCGTGCCCAGCTGCGCGAAGAGGTCGAGACCGATTCTGGCTGGGAGAACTGGTATCAGCACGTCGGCATGGACTGGAACAACGTGCTGATCGTCTCGGCGTCGAACGCTGTCGACCCGGACGTGGTGAGCCGGTCGGTGGCCGAAGCGGCCGAAGTCCTCGGCACCGATCCCTGGAACGCCTTCTTCGACCTCGTCCAGGCGGGCGGCGTCAGCGTAAACCCGCTCAGCATGAACGAGGAGCAGAAGTGGGCCGCTTTGCGAGCGCCGTTCGTGATGATCGACACGGATGCCTCGCCGGTGAACCCGGCGTCGGTGTCCAGCACCCACCCTCGGGCCTTCGGGGCGTTCCCGCGGGTGATCGCCAAGTACGTGCGTGAGGACGGCGTGATTACGCTCGAGGAGGCCGTGCGCCGCATGACCTCGCTGGCCGCACACCGTCTGGGAATGTACGACCGCGGCATCGTCGCGCCCGGAATGGCCGCCGACCTGGTCGTGTTCGACCCCGCACGGCTACGCGACCGGGCCGACTTCGGCGCTGACGCTACGCTGCAGTCCGAAGGCGTCGACTACCTCTTCGTGAACGGTGAACTCGTCATCGACGATGGTGAGCTGACCGACGCCAGGCCGGGGCGGCTGCTCAGGCGGGGTGGCTGAGGGCCAGCGTCGCGTCCCGGAGGAATCGCGGTAACTGGTGGGCGCTCGACGTTTCAGCTGAAACGTTTTCGCAGCCGGCGCTTCACCGGCTGCGCCACCGACGCCGCCGGTCCGGGCGTCGGGGTGCGGTGCGCTCTGGTCTCTCATGTGGCTCCCACCGGGTCCACCCGCACCGTCACGATATCCGTATCGTGGTACTTCTGGTGCCGCACCGACGTCGCGATGTGCCGCAGGAGGCGGATCGAGAAGTCGTGTTCCACGGGCACCTCGGCGGCGCTTCCGCCGATAAAGGCCATGCGGTCTTCGATGTTGCCTTCCCCCGCGGCGGCGAGGAATTCGAGTTCGGCGCCTCCGCCCTCTGCCCGCGCGGTCACCCGGAGGCGCCGTGCTCCCAGGGTATCGTCTTCCTCGATCTCGTCGAGGAGGACCAGGAGAGTTTCCTCGGCGGCGAGGCTCATGCGGTGGACGAGATCCTCACCCAGGCCCGAGCGGGCGCCGAACTCCTCCAGGAATACCTGGATCTTCGGTTGCGCCTCGACGGTCAGGGCGGTCTCGATGCGGCGGCGCCTGGGCCCGGACAGCTCCATGAACGCCGACAACAGAATCGCGGTCAGTCCGCCGGAGGTCATTCCGTTCTCCAGCAACTGGCCTGCCCACCCGAAGTACTCCGACGGTATCTGGCCGCTCTGGAAGCCCGCCCCGATCCAGAACGAGACGCCGATGATCGTGGCCTTCCGATAGTCGATGCCGTCCTGGGTGACCATCTCCAGGCCGAGCACGAACAGGATCGCGATCAGCACGATGATGTAGGCCCCGACCACCGGATTGGGGATGGCGAGCAGTACTGCGGTCGCCTTGGGAAAGAAGGCCAGCGCGATGAAGATCACCCCGATGCAGACCCCTACCCGGCGAGCGGCGACCCCGGTGATCTCCACGATGGAGACGCTGTTCGAGTAGGTCGTGTTGGGGACGGTTGCGAGGAGGCCGGAGAGGAGATTGCCCACTCCGTCGGCCGCCACGGCGCCCTGCACCGCTCGGAAGTCGGTGGCCCGCCGCTTGCGCCAGGACACGCGCTGGATCGCCATCCCGTCACCGATCGTCTCGATTGCACCCACCAGCGTGACGAAGATGAAGCCCGGGAGCATCGCCCAGAACTCGGGGCTCAGGCTGAGGTCGAAGCCCGGCCATCCGCCTGCCGGGACGCCGAACCACTGCGCCTCGGTCACGATCCCCATGTCGTAGATCCCGTAGCCGGCCGCCACAAGGCACCCGGCAACCGCCCCGATGACCGATCCCCACAGTCGGAGCGCTCCCCTGGCCCGCAGCACGATCACGATTGTGATCACAATGGTGGCCAGGGCGGTGAGTGGCGCCGCTGCGGGCGCCGCGCCCTCCGGCGCCAGAAAAAGGAGGTCGAAGCCGATGGGCATGACCGTGACCGCGATCAGCATGATCACTGTGCCCGCCACTGTGGGCGTGATGATGCGCCTGAGCAGTGACAGCCGCGACGAGATCAGGAACTGGAAGAGCGACGAAGCCACGATGAGGGTTGCCAGGAGCGCCGGGCCGCCCAGCTCCAGCGCCGCCACCGACACCGCGATGAAGACTCCCGACGTGCCCATGAGCAGGATGTAGCCGGCCCCGATGCGTCCCCCGATGGGTCTGGCTTGGATCAGGGTCGAGATCCCGCAGACGATCAGCACCGCGAACGCCGCCCACGTCAGGTACGTCTCGGAGCCGCCGCCGGCACGCACGACGATCGCCACCGTGATGACGATGCCCGCGATGTTGAGGAGGACGTACTGGAAGGCGAGCCCGAAGGATACCGGGTATGCGGGCGTCTCGTCCGCCTGGAAGCGCAGGTCCTGCCGTGTGTCGAGAGAGGTCATGGTGTCGGCGTGGGAGGCGGGAAAGGGTGCTCCGGCGGCGGAACCCTACGCTGGTCTGCTCTCAATGGCGGTCCCGTGCCGCTTGAGGAAGGTCTCGAACTCGGCGACCAGCCTGTCGCAGTCCTCGTCGTCGTGCTCGAGGGAAACCGTGATGAAGCCGCGGCGGGCGATCCAGATCCCGGCGAACAGCATCTCGAGATGGAAGAGGTCACGTGCGGCGGCGGGCGTCGCCGCCAGGTCGGAGTGACATTGAATCGGCGAGTGCTGGAAGTGCACATTCATGATCGACCCCCGCCCGGTCACCTGCGCAGGAGCATCCAGCCGCTTCGCAACGGCGTTTAGGGCGTCCCGCAGTGCATCGCCGCGACGGTTGAGCCTGCCCACCGCCGCAGGCGTGAGCACGTCGCGCAGCCCTGCCAGGCCCGCGGCCATCGTGAGGACGTTGTTGTTGTGCGTGCCCGCGTGGCTGAAGTGATCCGGGCGGCGCGGGTCGAACCGGTCCATGAGGTCGGCTCGGCCGCCGAACGCCCCGAAGGAAGCGCCGCCGCCCAGGTATTTGCCGAAAGTCGTCAGGTCGGCGTGGAGGCCGAGCAGCTCCTGGAGTCCGCCTGGCGCAAGGCGCGAGGTCTGCACCTCGTCGAAGATCAGCAGCGCACCGCTGTGCTCCGTCGCGTTCCGCAGCGCGCTCAGGAACGCGTGCGTCCCCGGGATGCAGCCGCCGCCTCCGAGCATGGGCTCGACGAGCACGCACGCGAGGCGACCGCCATGCTCGTCGACCAACGACCGGGCCGACTCGGCGTCGTTGTACTCGCAGACGAACCACGGGAACGGAACGTTGAGGCGCCTGTCCGCGCCTGTGAAGCTCAGGGGCCCGCCGTGGTATCCGCCACCGAACACGAGAACGCCATCGCGTCCCGTGATGGCACGCGCCAGGCTCACGGCCATCAGGTTCGCCTCGGTCCCCGAGTTCGTGAACCGCACGCGCTCGACAGACGGAAAGCGCCGACAGATCAGCTCCGCGAATTCCTGCTGGTTCGGGGTGGGTCCGCCGAGCGTGAGGCCGTTCTGCGCAGCCGTCGCGATCGCGGCCTGAATGACCGGATTCGAGTGGCCGTAGAGGCCGGCCGTGTGGTCGTTCAGGAAGTCGACGTACTCGTGCCCGTCCAGGTCGTACAGGCGAGTGCCCTCGCCGCGGACGATCGTCACGGGGAAGGGCGCGTAGTGGTTTACGGTGCGGGTGTCGGCTCCGGGAAGGAATCCCGTGGAACGCTCGAAGCTGGCCTGGCTGAGTGGGTTCGCTGCGGTATACCGAGTGGCGGCCTCGGAGGAGAGATCCTGCAGGGTCGGCGTGATTACCGGAGTCATGGTGGGATAATCGGTGCCAACTGGCGGGAATCGCAAGCCGGGGACATGCTAACGGATGACCGAGGCGACGTTGCACCGCACGCTCGTTTGGGCCGTCTTCGCGCTCGCCGCTCTCACCTTCGCGAGTCTCCTGCGCTTCAGGGCTCCCTACGGGCGCCACTACGCAGGCCGCGGCTGGGGACCGGCCATCCCGAACAGACTGGGCTGGATCGTCATGGAACTCCCCGCGACGGCCCTTTTCGCCTACGTCTACGCCACCGGACAGGTCGCCACCAGGACCGTGCCCCTCATCCTGCTCGCCATGTGGCAGTGTCACTACCTGAACCGCACCTTCGTGTACCCGCTCCGCACGCGGACCGCCGGCAAGAAGATGCCCCTGGTCGTCGTCGTGAGCGGCTTCGCTTTCAACGTGCTCAATGCGTACGTCAACGCTCGGTTCATTTCTCATTTCGGTGCGTACGACGTCGCGTGGCTCAGCGACCCCCGATTCATTGTCGGCGCCGCGGTCTTCCTCTGCGGGCTCGCCCTCAACATCCACTCCGACAACATCCTCCTGCGCATGCGGAGGCACGGTGGGCCCGACTACTCGATCCCGCACCGCGGCCCGTTCCAGTACGTCTCCTGTCCGAACTACCTCGGCGAAATACTGGAATGGGGCGGCTGGGCGCTGGCCACATGGTCGACGGCGGGACTGGCGTTCTTCGTCTACGCCGCGGCCAACCTCGGTCCCCGGGCGGTCGCCAACCATCGCTGGTACAAGGAGCGGTTCGACGATTACCCGGCCGAGCGAAAGGCGCTGATTCCGGGTCTGCTCTAGCAGTCCTTGGATAAAGCCGCCCGAATGCCGGGGGGATGATGTCCACGGGCTGCTAGGCCGTCGGATCGACCCTCACGGTCACCACGTCGATGTCCTCGTACTTGTGGTGTTGCACCGAGGTCGCCAGGTGGCGGAGCAACCGCAACGAGAACTCGTGCTCCTCCGCGGTGTCGACCGCGTGCGTGCCGACGACTGCCAGATGATCCTCGATGTTGCCCTCGGTGCCGCCAGCCAGGAACTCCAGCTCCGCTCCTCCCGACTCGGGGCGCGCGGTGAGCCGCACCCGGCGCTGGCCAGTAGCGGGCCCCTCGTCTTCCTCCGTCTCGCCGATCAGCAGCAAAAGTGTCTCCTCGGCCGCGTGCGCCAGCCGGTTCGCCATCCCGCCCCCCAACCCCCTGCGGCTGGCGAAATCCTCCAGGAACCGGTGGATCTTCGGCAGCGACTCCACCTGCAGTTCCGTCTGCATGCGCATGCGCCTCGGTCCCGTCAGCTCCATGAACGCGGTCAGGACTAGCGCGGTCAGTCCCCCCGAGGTCATCCCGTTGCTGAGCAGCTGCTGCAGGAACGGGGCCAGCCCGTCGGTGGGAATCTGGCCGCTCTGGCAGCCGACGCCGACCCAGAACGAGAAGCCGACGACCGTGGCCTTGCGGTAGTCCATGCCGTCCTGCAGCACGATCCTGGTACCCAGCATGAACAGCACGGCGATGATCACCATTGCATAGGCACCGAGCACCGGATCCGGGATCACCAGGAGCAGTTGCGTCACCTTCGGCAGGAAGGCGAGAACGCAGAAGATCAGGCCGATACACATCCCCACCCGCCGCGACGCGATGCCCGTGATCTCGACCACCGAAACGCTGCTCGAGTACGTGGTGTTGGGCACCGTGGCGAAGAGCCCGGAAAGCAGGTTGCCGAACCCGTCCGCGGCCACTGCCCCCTGAACCGCCCGGTAGTCGGTGGCCCGCCGCTCGCGCCAGGAGACCTTCTGGATCCCCACCGCGTCTCCGATCGTTTCGATCGCCCCCACCAGGGTCACGAAGGTGTAGGCGGGCAGTATGGCCCAGAACGCCGGACCGAAGTCGAACCCCAGACCCGGCCAGCCCGCGAGCGGCACACCCACCCACATCGCCTCGCGGACCGGTCCGCCGTCCAGAAGCCCGAAGAACGACGCTGCGGCGACGCCAGCGACGATTCCGATCAACGGCCCCCACAGCCGAACCGGGCCACTGAACTTCAGCATCACCGCCAGCGTCACCACCAGCGTCGCCATCACGGTGACCGGCGCCGCCAGGGGTCCGCTCCCCTCGGGCACGTTGTCCATGAAGTCGAAGAGGAACGGCATCACGTTGACCGCGATCAGCATGATCACGGTTCCCGCCACTGTCGGCGTCAGGATCCGCCGCAGAATCGCCAGCCGTCCCGCAAGCAGGAACTGGAAGAGCGACGACACGATGATCAGCGTAGCCAGCAGCCCCGGGCCCCCTTGCTGGAGCGCAGCCACGGACACCGCGATGAACGCCCCCGACGTGCCCATCATCAGCACGTATCCCGACCCCAGACGGCCCACGCGCCGCGCCTGCAGAATGGTGGCCACGCCGCTCACCAGGAGCGCCCCGAAGGCTCCCCAGGCCAGATACCCCGCGCTGCTCTCCGCGCTGCGAAGCACGATCGCAACGGTGAGCACGACCCCCCCGATCGCCAGCACCGAGTACTGAAGGGCAAGTCCGGCGGCCAGCGGCCAGGGTGGCTTTTCGTCGGGTTCGTAGCGGACGCCGTGTGCGGCTTTGCCCGGCTCGGATGCCATGTGTGAGTCCCTGTGCGGGAGTTGGTGATCTGCCCGCACCACAGTCGGGGCGAGAGGTGCCGCGTTGTCAAGATCCATGTAGATTCCCGCGCAACAGCCTCGCTCCACCCGATCACCTCCTGCCCGCATACACCGTGAACATCGATCAGCTCAACCACTACAAGCAGAAGCTCGCCTTCGAAGCCGATTCCTGGGACCTCTACGAAGCCCTGGGCAAGGGCGAGCCGGTGGTCGTGGTCGATGGCCGGTCCGCCGAGGCCTACGCCCGCGAGCACATCCCCGGCGCCGTGAACCTGCCCCACAGGGAAATCAGCGCCGAAACCGTGGGAGCACTCGACCCGTCGAAGCTGTACGTCTGCTACTGCGACGGGATCGGCTGCAACGCTTCGACGAAGACGGCCCTGAAGCTCCTCACCCTTGGCTTTCAGGTCCGCGAACTGATGGGTGGTCTGGATTGGTGGAAGCGCGACGGCTACGCCACGGGGGGCGAAGGGGCACAGGTCGGCGCCGCAATCAGTTGCGGCTGCTAGGCAGCCCGCGGACAAATCCCCCCGGCATTCGAGCGGCGATGCATCCGCGCCGGACCGCTTCGCTCTGCGTTGCTCCTCGGGCCCGTAGCGCTGCAAGTCGGACGCTTGGAATCCCATGATGTCCGGTATCGTTCATAGTAGTTCGTAACATCCTGTTTTAGCAACGCTTTAGGTAGGATTAGCCCTACCCCGTCCGTCCAGCAACGGCCCTTGCTATCCCGCTCCATCCCGGTTACGATTAGGGGATGGATAATGTGAACAGAAACCCCACGAAACGCCCGCGAGGCAAGCCCCGGGGCCGCCATCCACACAAGCGGCTCTCGGCCCCCTTCGTGCGCTCCGCTCCGCCCGGTCGGCACTGCGACGGAAACGGACTCTACCTCTACGTCCAGAAGACGGGAACCCGCAGTTGGATTCAACGCCTCGTCATCCGGGGACGCAAGCGCGAGCTCGGACTCGGCAGCGTCGAACTGGTATCTCTCGCCGAAGCGAGGGAGCAGGCGCTCGCCAACCGGAAGCTCGCCCGTTCGGGCGGCGATCCCTTGGCCGAGAAGCGGCGGCTGGTCGGCATCCCCACCTTCGCCGAAGCCTCTAAGCGGGTGGTCGAGCAGAAGCGGGCCGGGTGGCGGAGCGCGGCCTACGCCAAGGAATGGTTCCGCAACTTGGAGATTCACGCCTTCCCCCGCATCGGGGATGTCGCCGTCTCGGAGGTCACGAGCGGCGACGTGCTGGAGATCCTCACCCCGATCTGGCACACCATGGGTCCCACGGCCCGGTTCGTGCATATGCGCATCCGGGCGGTCTTGGAGTGGGCCATCGCCATGGAATGGAGGACCGACAACCCCTGCGACCGGATCCTTCACCTGTTGGGACCGCAGCACGATGTCGTCACCCACCACAAGGCCCTGCCTCACGGCGAGGTCGCCGCGGCCGTCGCGAAGGTGCGGGCGGCGGATCCGGGGAGGGTGGACACGTTGGCCTTCGAGTTCCTCGTGTTGACGGCGGCGCGGGGCGCCGAGGTCCGTGGCGCGGTGTGGAGCGAGATGGATCAAGAGTCGGGCGTGTGGACGATTCCGGCAAGCAGGATGAAGACCGGGCGGGAGCAGCGGGTGCCGCTGTGCGGCCGGGCGCTGGAGATTCTGGAGGCGGCCCGAAAGCTGGAGGGCGGGAAGAATCCGGTCGTGTTCGTGAACGAGCGCGGGAGGACGCTGGACGGGAAGCGGCTGAACCGGCTCTTGAGGAAGCACGGGATCGCGGCGGTGCCGCACGGGTTCCGGTCGTCGTTCCGGGACTGGGCGGCGGAGAAGACGGACCATCCCCGGGAGGTGGTCGAGGCGGCGCTGGCGCACGTGGTCAAGAGCAAGGTGGAGGCCGCGTATCGGAGAACGGACCTGTTCGAGCGGCGGCGTCGGCTCATGGCCGACTGGGAAGCGTATCTCGCGGGCCGGGAAACGGGCACCGGGACCTGACGCCCCGCCGACGGGCTCAGCGGCCGTTTCGGGGGGTTCCAGAGGCATTTCGGATGATCTGCGGGCCGCAGGATCGCCGGAGAGCGACGATCTCAGGTCTCCGAGGGGTATAGGTCGGGTGGGGAGCGGGGCTCGGCAGAGCGCGCCACCGCCGCCCTCATCATCGGCGAGACGGACGACGACGAAGCGGTGGAGCTTGCCCGCGATGGCTCGTGGGGAGTTGTTCCGGGCGGTGCCCGGAGGGGCTGTTCGGCGGCTCCGCTGGGCTGGCTTGGACCACGCTAAGGTGGTCAAGCCAGCATACCCCACAAACTCATACAGATTCGCATCTTCCTGTGTTACTTGAGTTTGCGCGATTCAGCGGCCCGGTTCCCTCCGAATGACTCCCTCCGATTGGGATTTCAGGTGCGAGCCCTCGGACGACTCTCCAGAGCCTTCCGAAGCTGTCCCGCATCGGCCTGCTGATAGCAACGCAGCACCGTCTGGGGACTCTTCCATCCGCCAAGTTCACAAAGGACCTTGAGCGGAAGGTCCATCAGGTCCGTCGCGAACTTCCGGCGCAACGAGTGCCAGCCCCGGCCCCGCTTCGGCTCCAGTCCCGCGAAGGTCTGTGCCTTCCACCACCAGTTATGGGTGCACACGCGGCTGATGCCCTTCGCGGCGTCCGCCGTTGACGGCAGCACCGGGCCGTTCTTCTTCCCCCGGCCCATCCGTCGCGCTTCTTCCAAGACGGCGATTGCCTCGTCGGTCAAGGGAGTGATATGCCCGTAGCCCGTCTTCTCGTGCTCCGCCCTCCAGCGGATGGTCTTGTTCTCGAAGTCGATGTCAGGCCACCGGAGCTTGCGGATGGCACCGATCCTGTGCCCGGTCTCGTGCGCGAGCACGAAGGCGACATGGAACCGCCACCCGACCTGCCGCGACACATTCAGCATCGCCCGGTACTCGTCCTCGGTGAGGACGACCCGGTTCGGGTTCTTCTCCCTGGGCTTCCTGAGTCCCCTCAGGGGGTTGGAGTCGAGGAGGAGATTCCCTTCCTCGTCCCGCGACCTCGCGGCCCAGTTCAGGACGGCCATGAGGAACGTCAGGTCCCATGCGATGGTCCGGTTGCCCACGGGCTCGCCTGACAGGCCGGCCCTGCCCGCTCTCCGGGCTTGGATGAATCGGTCCCAATCGCGCTGCGAAAGTGTCTCCGGCCTTCGGTCCCTGCCGAAGAAGTCGAGGAACATCGCGGACGCGACACGGTCGCGGTTGCGGGTCCGCTTCCCCTTCGTCGGGGTGACCTCCTCACCGTAGATGTCAAAGAGCCGCCCCAGAGTGAGCGGCTCGGGTTCAGCTTCGGCCTTGCCGTTGGGCTCGTGGACCGCGAAGCCCGCGGCGGCCTCGTCGGCCTGCCGCTTCGCGCGAGCCCAATC
>JAPPHB010000070.1 GCA_028821195.1 Gammaproteobacteria bacterium | reverse complement strand
GGTTATACCCGGGGTATGCTGGCTCTCCGGCCTTAGCCGCGCCAAAATCCCCCGTGCGGGCCGCGTCCGGGACCCGGCGACCACAGGATCCGACGCCCCGCAAGAGCACTTCCGCGTGCGCGCCTGGGGACCCGTTCAGACGGACCTCGCGAAGCGCGGCTGGCGGTGGGACGGAGACCGGCGATGCCGGGCCGTCCATGCACTCCGGAAGCCGGAGCGGCGAACGATCTCGCCAGCGCCCATGTAGCTGGGCACGGGCACCGGTTCCGCCTTGGGGTGGATCAACCTGACTACTTGCGACTCCTCCGGTGTTTCGGCTCGTTCGCTCGTGCTGCCCTTCACGCTTCGGTAGCCCGAAGGGCGGAACACTACGGACTCCACCGGCAGATGGTTTCAATCCAGCCGCAACCGAAGGCGGCCGAAGCCGATTCCAGCCCGTGTCGAGAGCTTCAGGGGATGGGACCGTCCGCGTGGTTCGGATTGGGAGCTTCACCACGAATACCGTGGCAGACGTTGCGGAGGTGTCCACGGCGATGTGCGGATCCGCGTGTTGAACTGGTGTTTCGGCGTCTCCATTCTTGGACGCTGGATAGACGCCCGCCAGCGAGTCAACCCGCCGGAAGACGCCCTTTGTTCAATAGCGTTCAAGGACGTTCAATAACGTCAAGCAGCCAGAGGGGGCCGTCGCCAACGGGCCGGAAAAACACCCCCGTAGCGCCGTCGGCGGGCTGTCGCTCTCGCCGACGGCCCGGGCTCGTCAGCCCGTCGCCTCGTAGGCCTCTCGGAACACCGTTCTCATCACCCACCGCCTGAAGTCCGAGTCGTCGGAGAAGCGCTGGAAGAATCGCGTGTCGTCCTGCATCATGTCCAGCGCCGCCCGCTCCGTCGCCTTGTCGGACTCGACGCGGGCGTTCTCCGGGTCGGAGTTCCGCCGCGCGTTCCTGAACTTGGCGTCCTTCGCGACGGCGGCCGGGAGGTCTTTCGCGGCCCTCCGGACCACCCGGTCGGGATCCCCCCACTCGATTCCGCCGAACAGGTCGTTGAACTCCTCGATGATCGCCGACAGCCGGTCGGTCTCGATCTCGCCCCTGCCTCCGCCCTCGCCCGTCTGGACCGGATCGATCTCCGCGTCCTTGTCTTCAAGGATGATCTCGCGCATCCGGTGCTTCTCGACGCGGTAGCTGTCCATGTCGATCCGCTCGAGGATGCCCTTCGACAGATCCTTCTCCTCGGGCGCGGGCAGCTTCGGGATCAGGAAGTTCAGGAAGATCGAGCGTTCCTCCCAGCGCAGGTTGTTGTACGGGAGGATCGAGGACAGGAACGCGTAGGCGCGCGTGAACGCCTTGGCCCTGCCCTTGAACCGCACCTGCCCGTCCTCGTCCAGATCGTCGAGGTACGCCGCCACGCACCGGTCGAGGATGGGGTCGAGCCGTCCGCGCCCCGCGCCGTCCAAGTACAGCTTCACGAACGCCCGGACCTCTTCGGGAGAGTACACCTGCGCACCGTCAAGGTCGGCTTGCAGGTCGTGGAGCCGGTCCGGGTCGGTCTCGTCGGACAGGATCGTCGTCCGGTAGTAGTGCGAGAAGGCCTTCTCGATGAGCTCGGTGTCGTTCAGGAAGTCGAGCACGAACACGTCCCGCTTCTCCGGGTGCGACCGGTTGAGCCGCGAGAGCGTCTGGACCGCCCTGATCCCCGAGAGCGTCTTGTCCACGTACATCGTGTGCAGCAGCGGCTCGTCGTAGCCGGTCTGGAACTTGTCCGCGCAGACGAGGAACCGGTACGGGTCCCCTTGGAATGTCTCGGCGATCTTCGACGACGGGAGACCGTTCAGGCTGGCCTCGGTCACTCGATCACCCTTGAAGTCGTGCTCGCCGGAGAACGCGACGAGCGCCTCGTGCGGACTCCTGCGCTCCCTCAGGTAGTCGCGGATGGCGTGAAAGTACTGGATCGCGCGCTCGATCCCGTTCGTGACCACCATCGCCCGCGCCTTGCCGCCGATCCGGTGCTGTGCGATCACCTGCTCGTGGAAGTGGTCCACCATGATCTCGGCCTTCAGCCGGATCGCGTGCTCGTGGCCCTCGACGTAGCGCCGGAGCTTCTTCCCGGCCTTCCGCACATCGTACTCCGGATCCTCCTCGACCGTCTTGGCGAGCCTGTAGTAGCTCTCGACCGGCGTGTAGTGTTCGAGCACGTCGAGGATGAACCCCTCCTGGATCGCCTGCTTCATGCTGTAGGTGTGGAACGGACGCCGCCTGACCATGCCGCCTCCCTGCGGGTCCGGCTCCCCGAAGAGCTCCAGCGTCTTGTTCTTCGGCGTGGCCGTGAAGGCGAAATAGCTGGCGTTGTCGAGCATCTTGCGGCGCTCGATCTCGCGGTTGATGCGGTCCTCGTAGGTCTCGTAACCGCCCTCATCGCCCCCCTCGCCGAGCGCGGCCGCCATCGCTCCGGCGGCCTTGCCGCCCTGGCTTGAGTGTGCCTCGTCAATGATGATCGCGAAGGTCCGGTGGGCGTGTCCGCTCCCGATCTCGTCGAGGATGAACGGGAACTTCTGGATCGTCGTGATGATGATCTTCTTGCGCCGCTCGATGAGCTTTTTCAGGTCGCCCGACCGCTCGGCGTGCCCCACCGTGGACTTCACCTGCGCGTACTGCCTGATGGTGTCCCGGATCTGGCGGTCCAGAATCCGGCGGTCGGTCACCACGATGATCGAGTCGAAGACCGTCTTGCCGTCCTCCTCCAAGGGAATCAGCTGGTGCGCCAGCCAAGCGATCGAAAAGCTCTTGCCGCTGCCTGCGGAGTGTTGGATCAGGTATCGCTTCCCGGCTCCGTGACGCCCCGCGTCGTCCAGAAGGCGGCGCACCACGTCGAGTTGCTGGTACCGCGGCCAGATCTGCTTCCGCTTCTTCCTGCCGGTCTCCGGGTCCTTCTCCGCCAGCAACTGGGCGTAGTTTTCGAGGATGTCCGTCAAGCTCCCGCGGGCCAGCACGTCGCGCCACAGGTACTCGGTCTTGAGACCGTCCGGGTTGGGCGGGTTGCCCGCCCCGTGGTTCCAGCCCCGGTTGAACGGCAGGAACCACGAGGCCTTGCCCTTCAGGTGGGTGCAGAAGCGGACCTCGCCCTCGTCCACCGCGAAGTGCGCCACGCAGCGCCCCAGCCGGAAGAGCGGCTCCCTCGGGTTCCGGTCCCTCTCGTACTGCCGGACGGCATCGTGGATCGTCTGCTTCGTCAGGTTGTTCTTCAGCTCGAACGTGAAGACGGGAAGGCCGTTGATGAACAGCGCGATGTCGAGCGCGCGCTGCGTCTCGTCGCGGCTGTAGCGCAGCTGGCGGACGACCGTGAAGCGGTTCGACTCGAACAGCCGACGGGCCGTCTCGTTCCCGGCCGACGGGGTGCCGTGGAAGAGTTCCAAGTGGTGGGGACCGTGCCTCACGCCGCGCCGGAGCACGTCGATGGTGCCGCGCTTGTTGATCTCGCCCTGAAGACGGGCCAGGAACTTGCGGCGCGTCGGGCCTTCCTCGGCGAGCCGGAGTGCGGCGGCGGAGTCGGGCTGCGTGGCCTCAAGGAAGGCTCGGAGTTGGACCGGATCGACGCAGTACTCGCGGTCGTAGTCGCGACCGTTGCCGGGGGACCAGCCGACGCCGCCGTATCCGGGGGCGGGCTCGCCGACCGTGCCGCTCGGGGGCGGATCGCAGGGGGCGCCGGTCAGCACCTCGCAGACCAGGCGTTCGAGACCCCGTTCGGACGTGTCCGTGGTCATGTCACCGGGCAAATGGGATCGGCACCTCGACGGCTTGGCCCGGACGAACCGCCTCGATGGCCTTGGCGGTCTCCTCGGTGCGGAGGCGAATCTGGTTCCAATCCGTGGACAGCAGCACGACGAGCCCGATTCGCCACCGGGTCAGATTCTGTTGGTGGGGCAGGCTCTGGTCGGTCGTCACCAAGACCTCATATCCTTCCCGCTCGGCAAGATCGAGCAACTCGCCGTTGCCCTTCCCGGACCAACCCTTCTCCGCCAGCGTGTCCACGGAGTGGCCCGGCAGGTGTCTACGCAGCGGCGCGGGCGTACCTTGATCGAACAGCAGCTTCAACGGGCCAACGCCGTTCTCAGCGTGTTCGCCTCGTGTTCGAGCACCGCCCTGACCTGCCGTTCCTCGACCCCCGGAAACCATTCGACGAACTCTTCGACGGTGGCTCCGCTGGCCAGATTCTCGTAGAGCGCGAAGAGCGGAATCCGAGTGCCCGAGAAAACCCAGGCTCCGCTCACCTTGCCCGGCGTCCGCTCTACCGCCGGGCACTTGTTCCAATCCGTCATATTATGGCCTCCTTCATCATGTCGTGTTCGGTCGAATGCGGGTTGGACTCGGTGGGAATCGTGTCGGACCGGTCGCGGTCGGTCGCGAGCGGGGCTGTCTCCGGCAGCTTCGCTGCCGCCTCGCGCACGTCGAGCTTGCCCGTCACGACATCGGCGATCAGCCGGGTACGATACTCGCGGAGCAAGGCGATCTGGCGCGCGACCGTCGCCCGGCGCGTTGACATGCGCCGACCTGCGGCCTCCAGCAAGCGGGCGATGGCGGCCTGCTCGGTCAGGGGTGGAAGGGGGATCCTAATCGATCTGATCGCGTTATGGGACAGGCCATACCGCGTCACGCCCGCCGCTGCGACCTGAAACTGCCATGCCACATGGGAGTCCCCCAGCGCTTGGAAGAGGTATCCCCCGTCGAGGGATGTCTCGTCGGGCCGGAGCATCGCCAAGTGATATCCGCAGACGAGATCGTGTGCGGAATACTCAACGAAGGCTGGCACTCCAATGTCCGACCAATCCTCGGAATCCTTGGTGACGAGCACGTCCCCTTCCGCTAACCGGAACCTCCGAATCTCCCGCTCCGTCGCTGTTCCAGCCATGAACGGAAGATCGGGACCGATGCGCTCGTTGTGATACACGTCCATGTAGTTGCACAACCGAACGGGGGATTCTCCTTCAAGGACGTGCTTGTCGACGTTGCTGACCCGCTGGTGGGCAACGGTTGCCACGCGGCGGATCTCCCAATGCTCCGGCACCTCCCCCAGCCACTCGACGCCGGAATCCTTGTAGGCCGGATAGGGCTGGCCGGTTCGGACATCGATCCGGCCCGTGACGGCCTCGTGGATGGTCGCCCGCCTCTCCTCCTCCAGAAGCTCGATCAGCCGCTCCTTCGCGCGGACGTAGCGCCGGATCCGACGGTCGGCGTCGTCCAGGAAGCGGGCGATGGCTGTTTGCTCGGGGAGCGGTGGAAGGGGAATTCTCATCGACCTGATCGCGTTCCGCGACAGGCCATACCGCGTCACACCCGCTGCTGCGACCTGACATTGCCATGCCACATGGGAATCCTTCAGCGCGTGGAAGAGGTATCCGCCAGCGAGGGATGTTCCATCGGGCCGGAGCATCGCCAAGTGGTATCCGCAGACGAGATCTTGCGCGGCGTAATCGACGAGGGCTGGCACGCCAATGTCTGACCAATCCTCGGAATCCTTGGTGATTAGAACGTCCCCCACATACAGCCGGAACTTCCGTATCTCCCGCTCCTTGGCCGTTCCAGCCATGAACGGGAGATGGGCACCGATCCGCTCGTTGTGGTAAACGTCCAAGTAGTTGCACAACCGAACCGGGGATTCTCCTTCACGGACATGCTTATCGACGTTACTGACCCGCAGGTCAGCAACCGTCGCCATTCGCCGCAGTTCCCAATGCTCCGGCACCTCGCCCAGCCACTCCACGCCGGAATCCCGATAAGCCGGGTAGGGCTGGATCGCGGTCATGGCCGACAGGCTCCCGCCTCAAGACGGGAGGGTTGCGCCACGTCCACCGGCGACCGGAGCCACGGCCCGGTCGCCCGTCGGCGCTTCGCGGCGATCAAACAGCTCTGCGAGAAACGGATCCTTCGGCCGCCGGTCCTCGAACCAGCGCACCAGTTCGTCTTGGGACATGTCCCGGATCTCCGCGCTGATGCGGTCACGGGTGCGGCGCGTCCACTTCACGCAGTCGAACGCCTTCTCTCCTGCCTCAGTCTTCATTCTCAAGCTCCTTCGGGCTCCTGATCTCCACCGGAAGATACCCCATCCGGCGGTTCACGTCGCCGTACTGCCGGATCCGACTCAGATTCACCATGTGACGGAAGTTCCAGCTTGCCAGCAGGTCCACGCCGGACACGGTCGCGGCGGCGATGTGTTGGGCATCGGCGCGCATTCCCCTGCCGAGCGCCCCGCTCTCAATATATCGGTCCGCGAGTTCCCTGATCTCGCTCGTGAGGGCGACCACCTCCACGTTGTCGGCACCCACGGCTTGGAGCACGTCCCTGACCTCTTGGGGAGCGCGTTCCAGTTCCTGAAGCGTGACCGCCGACAGAACCAGCGTCACCTCGCCCCGCGCACAGCGCTCCATCAGCCTCCTTGACGGCTCCCTGAACTCGTCGTCCTCGCAGCCGCCGATCACGGATGTGTCGGCGTAGACGCGCATCTTCGGATAGACGGGACCCGGCTCACGCCCCGGCAATCCCTCCAGCAGTCCCTCCGCCTCGCGCTCGATGGCTGCGATCTCGGCGCGGATCTCATCGAGCGTCCGCATCGGCTCGGGCTTGTGGAAGTACCGGTTGAAGCTGATCTCGTAGCCGATCTTCACGCTCTTCGCGACGTACCAGGCGTCCCCGGCGTAGGGGAGCACCTCGCGCCGCAGGAACCCCTCGATCCCGTCCGCTTCCTTCAGAGGGATCTGCTCGGTGTCCCTGAGCGCCGTGTCCGGTTCGTATTCGACGACGCGAGTCTTCGAGCCATCGCGCGACTGGAACAGCCCCCGGATCGGGTCGGGCGCGGTACCTCGCCGGTGGACCTTCTTGACCACCGGATCGCCCTCCTCGTCCCGCTCGGCCAGCCCGGTCTGCAACAACTTCCTGCGCTTCGCTGTGAGCTTTGCACGGCGACCGGACATGTCGGCGTTGAGCGCGTCCAGAAAGGCGTTGAAGTCGAGATGCGGCCCCCGGCCGAGCATCTCGGCCACCCGCTCCACGGCGTTCGAGAGCGGTTCCTCCCCGGCATCGCTGCACGCCTCGGAAAACCCGGCGCAGCGCTCGGGCGACAGGTCCACCTTCAGCCGGAGCGGCCGCTCGACCGTCACCTTCCAGTATCCGAACTCGTGGTTGTCGAAGATCCTGCTCTCCTCCGACTGCTCGAAGTCGAGGAACGTCCGGCAGATCCGCTCGATGTCCTCCGGGCCGAGTTCGCAGTTTTTCTTCCCCAGGTTCTTCCTGAGCGGACGAAACCACTTGGCCGCGTCGATCAACTGCACCTTGCCCCGCCGGTGCTCGGGCTTCCGGTTCGTGAGCACCCAGACGTAGGTGGCGATGCCCGTGTTGTAGAACATGTTGAGCGGCAGGGCGACGATGGCCTCCAGCCAGTCGCTCTCGATGATCCACCGCCGGATGTTGCTCTCGCCCTGCCCGGCCGATCCGGTGAACAGCGAGCTTCCGTTGTGGACCTCGGCGATCCGGCTGCCGAGCGGCGTGTCCCGCTTCATCTTCGATAGCTTGTTGGCCAGAAAGAGCATCTGGCCGTCGCTGGAACGCGTGACCAGCGAGTACTCGGGATCGCCCGCGTGCTCGATCACGAAGCGCGGATCGCGCATGTCCTTCTTGCCGCCCATCCGTTCGAGGTCGGTCTTCCAACTCTTCCCGTACGGCGGATTCGAGAGCATGAAGTCGAACCGCTTCATCGGAAACGCGTCGTTCGAGAGCGTCGAGTACTCGGGGCCGCCCCTGATGTTGTCGGCGGCCTCGCCCTCGCCCTTCAGCAGCAGGTCGGCCTTGCAGATCGCGTAGGTCTCGGCGTTGATCTCCTGACCCCAAAGGTGTGTGGACACCTGCTTTCCCCGCTCCTCCGCGAACCTATGCAACACGTCCTCCGCCACGGTCAGCATGCCGCCGGTCCCGCACGCCCCGTCGTAGAGCATGTAGGTGCCGGACTCGATCCGGTCGGCGATCGGCTCGAACACGAGCCTTGCCATAAGCGTCACGGCGTCGCGCGGCGTGAAGTGCTCGCCCGCCTCCTCGTTGTTCTCCTCGTTGAAGCGGCGGATCAGTTCCTCGAAGACCGTGCCCATGCCGTGGTTGTCGAGGCCGGGGTGACGGACCGTGCCATCGGTCTCCATCACCGGGTCGGGACCGAGGTTGATCTCCGGCGATGTCAGCTTCTCGATCAGCGAACCCAAGGCGTCGGCCCTGTCGAGGCGCGGGATCTGGTTGCGGAACTCGAAGTTGTGGAGGATGTCCTGGACGTTGGGAGAGAACCCGTCCAGATAGTCCGCGAAGTCGGCTCGGAGTTGCTGCCGTCCGGCCCGCGCCCGGAGGTCGCGGAGCGTGAACTGCGAGGTGTTGTGGAAGGCCTGTCCCGCCGCTTGCCGTAGCGCTGCGTCTTGGTTCGCTACCCCGGCGGCGTCCAGCGTGGCCTTCCTGTCGAGCACGGCCCGCTTGGTGGGCTCCAGCACCGCGTCCAGCCGCCGGAGCACGGTCATCGGCAGGATCACGTCGCGGTACTTGCCGCGCACGTAGACATCCCGGAGGACATCGTCCGCGATGCCCCAGATGTAGTTGGCGATCCAGTTCAGGTTGGGAGCAGTCATGTGGGTCGTGGGTTTCTCTGGGGAGCGACCGGGTCCCGCGTCCCGCAGGAACCCTCCACACAAGCTACCGGCCCGGCAACGGCCTTGGTAGCATCCGAGGAACCATGCCGATCATCAGTCGGTGGTCCCCCAACGTGACCCGACTACCGGACAGGCGCTGCGATTGCCCCGCTACTTGCGCCGCGTACACGGGACCGAGCTGGGCCGTGGAGAATGGAAAACAGGACTGACCCCTACGCCGTGTCTTCGCCACCGATGGTTAGGCGCGGTGGAAGCCGCGGCGGTCCTTCCCAACGCTCCAACCCGTTCATCCAATGATGGCCCAGTCCGCACACGTAGCCGATGGAACCATCCGAGATCATTCTGCGGGCATGCCGGTGGCAGTATGCCCACCCATACTCAGGGTGTCTCCCGAACCACCCGAGGGCGGCCAAATCCATGAGTTCCTCAACTTCAAGGTTGCCCACCATGCGCCGCAGACGCTCGTACGATTCCAACCCGTAGGATCTGACGCTCCCACTCACGATGCGAAGACCCGAGTCTCGGTTTCCCGGTAGCGATGCGATCAAGCGACCCCATTCCAGCTCGAAGTCAGAATGGGCCTTGGTCAGCTCCTCGACCTTCTCACGCGTGACCGAGGGTGCCGGATCCCTTTCCGACTCCCGCTTCATGCGCGACTTGATCTGCTCGGCTCTCTCACGGCGAAGGTCCGTCAGTTCGGCCTTGGCCGGCCCTGATTCCCGTAGATCGAGCGACCACAGCGGAAACTGCCAACGGTCACAGATCACCCCGACGTCTTCTGAATCAACTTCCCGATTCGGGAGTGTCTGGCTCACGCGAACCAATGAGTCGTAGTTCCGCTCCCGTAGCTCTTGACGGGTTGTCTGTGGCTGCGGCTCGAAGTCGCGCCAAAAGTCTGCCACCGCAGCCAACCCTTCCGGAGTGGGTTCTTCCCCTTTTCTGGTGGGTAGCAGGTCATGCGCGTAGGCCATCGGGG
>JAPPHB010000048.1 GCA_028821195.1 Gammaproteobacteria bacterium | reverse complement strand
CAGCCCCAAGGGCAGGCGCCTCAAGCTCTCGGTGACCTACCGCCCCGGGAACTGAGGGGAGGAGGCCGTCATCCTCGACCGGGTTGCCGTTGGCATCGCCCACGACCCATTGCGGGGGAGGGATGGACGCTCGGCAGGCCGTCGGTCAAGTGTTTAGATCGGTGCGCGATCCGGCGGGGACCACGCTACGGTCCCTCGGTCACCTTGACCCAACCAAAGTGAGAATGCCTGCTATGCGAAAGCTCGTTGTGTTGGCCGGTCTTGCGCTGATCGCGGCCCCTGCGACCGCTCAGACCACCCTGGGTTTGAAGGGCGGAGTCGGTTTCGGCACCGTCACCATCGAGCAGGAGGGAGTCGAGGAGGAATCCGTTTCCGGCTTCGTCGCGGGGATGGAACTCGGTGTTCCGGTGTCCAACGCGTTGAGCCTGAGGTTCGGCGGGACGTACGCGCAGAAGGGCGGCAGCGGCAACGTCGAGGGTGGCAAGATCACGCTCGGCTTCGACTACGTCCAACTCTCGGCCTTGGCGAGGGTCGGCACGTCCGGCGGCGGGGTTTCCATCGGCGTGACGGCCGGCCCATGGGCGGCCTATCGACTCTCGTGCGAAGTGGAGGGCACTCTGGAGGGATTGAGCGTCGTCACGCCTTGCGTCGATCCGCCTTTCGCGGACTTCGACGTCGAGACCTTGGACTTCGGGGTGGCATTCGGCGGAGGCGTCGAGTTTCCTTTCGCCGGCAGCGTCCGGCTGGGGCTCGACGCCCTCTACTCGCTCGGCCTCGCCTCGATAGATGACGACGACTCCAAGACGCGGCACCTGACCATTCAGAGCGGCTTCGTCATCCCGATCGGCTAACCGGCAGGTAGGTCCGCGAGCACGCTGTCCCGGCGGGGAACAGGCGGTAGCGCCGCCCTGTGCGCCGTTCTTTCGCCTCTATGGGCTAGTTGATCTGGTCAGCCGAAGGTGCGGCGCAGCACGGATTCGTAGATGCCGTCGCCGAACCACTTGCGGATGAACATCAGCGGGCGCGCCGTCGCGCCCTTCACATACCGCCGCCGGGGCCGGGCGGCGGTAGCCGCCTCGACAAACACGCGGGCGAGCACCTCGGCGTCGGTCCCGCGACTCGCGGCCTTGGGGTCGGACGCCATCGCGAAGAGCCGGTCCAGACCGGCCTTGTAGGCGCTTTCGGCGTAGTACTTCTGAAGGCTCCCTCCAACCACATGGCCGAACTCGGTCTGGATGAGGCCTGGCTGGATGAGCACGACCTGGATGTTGAACGGCGCGGTCTCGATGCGGAGGCAGTCCGACCAGCCTTCGAGCGCGTGCTTGGTCGCGTGATACCAGGCCCCGAAGGGCGTGAAGATCCGACCGCCCATCGAGGAGGTGTTGACGATGCGGCCCGCGCCCTGCGCCCTCATTTGCGGCAGGACGAGCTGGGTGAGGTGGGCGAGGCCGAACAGGTTCACCTCGAACTGGTATCTGGCGTCTTCGAGCGGGATGTCCTCGACCGTGCCGTAGAGACCGAAGCCCGCGTTGTTGATCAGAACGTCGATGCGTCCCGTTGCATCGATGATCTGCTGCACCGCCCGTTCGTTGTCCTTACCCTTCGAAACGTCCATCTCGACCGGGACGATGCCGTATTCCGATAGATCCTCCATTCGGTCCGCCCGGCGCGCGCCTGCGTAGACGGTGTGGCCCTCGCGGGCCAGCAGGATCGCCGCCTCCCGGCCCATGCCGGAAGAAGCTCCTGTTATCAGTATGACCTTGTCCAAGGCGCTGCTCCTTCTGTTTGGTGTTGGCCGAGGGAATGTCGGAGACGCGGATCGAGGCGCGAGCCGTTCCTACGCACGCCACCGTCCGGCCCGCGCCTCGCCGAGGTGATCCAACAATCTAATGGCAACGGACCTCCAAGGCTGCATGCTACCACGGGTGATGGCCAAGCCATGAACCACCGGGCAAAGCTCCTTGGGCCTTGCCCGCTCCCCGAGGTTGTCATGGACTCGGTCGGCGAATCGCGGCCTGACCCGTGTGTCGGGGTTACCTCCGGCGGTCGCTTGGCATTCGTGCCGACTTTCCCCTACAAGGCTTGCAAAAAACCAACTTGGACCCGCTGCACGACTTTGCGAGACGACAAGCGGCATCCAAGCGCGCCGAATGCGAAAGTGTCCATGCGGCGCGCGGCTTTTCATGCGATGGAGATCGAGACAATCAGTTGCGCGGCGCGCGTGCGGTGGCTCCGGGTCGGATGCCACTCCCACGACGGCCCTTCGCGCCTTGACGGCGCGGACGCCCGAGGGCCGACTGACGGTCGCCCGCCCGCGGCGATGCCGAGACGGCGCTGTAGCCCTGTGGCCGGATGGATCGCCTGGCCGAGCGGATCATGGTCCGTCCCTCCCGTCTTGGGCCGCGCAAGGGGCGCGCACCCTCTCTTGCGGCGATGTTGACAGTCGGACATGCTCAAAGCGTCGCAGATTGCCCATGGTAAGGGAGCCGACCCCGCTCGGCGTCGGAGCGCAGGGCGAGCGGACGCGAGGAGGGCAAAGATGATGGCATCGAAGGCCGATCAGGCCGATGTTGCGGAAGCCGGTGCGGACCCAACGCCGCAGGGGCAGGCGTTTCCGCCGAGCCTCCGGGACAAGAGCGTCTCGGTCTACCTCGATCGCGAGGACCACAAACGGCTGAAGGTGTTGTCGGTCGAGCACGAAACCGGTCTTCAGGCGCTCGGCGAGCAGGCGTTGGAGCCGCTCCTCGAACACTATCGGGGGCGAGCGCCAGCGAGACGCGTCTCGCTGGGCTGACGGTCCCCGCCGCGCTTCCTCCGCTCTGCCGATCATGAAGTGGCTGCAGCTAGCACTCGGACTGAAGGCGGATCCGGAACCGCTCGCGACCCTGAAGCTGTGTGTGCCGGCTTTCGTCGAACTGGCGGGCTACGAGAGCGCGCACGGGGATGTTTTCGAGATCATCAGAGCCGCGATTGGGACGGACGCCGAGGCGCTCCTCACCGACACGATCAACGGCATCTCGGAGGCGTGGGCGAATAACGATCTCGCGGCGGCACGGAGAGTCGTGGCGCATCCCTTTCAGCAAGACCTCGCGGAAGCGTTGCTCGTGGGGCCGGAAGAACTCCGGATCGTTCTGGGCCTGATGCGGGCGCAAGTCCGACCTCTGCGGAGGAACCGCAACCCACGGATGGCCGTCAGACGGGTCAACCCGTCACTGCTCGCGCGTTGGAACCAAATGGCGACCGAGTACCCGGTTGTCGATCCACTTCACCGGAAGCGCAGAAACGAGGCGCAACCCCCCGGACACTGCCCGGGACCCAGGCCGACTACCGACGGGGGCACCGCCGACCGGAGCGCGCAGGACGGTTTTCGGCATGCGCTACTCGTGCATATCGCTGTACTCGGCGCGAGAGGCTCAACCCGTCTGACGGAGAAGTGAGGGGAAAGGGATGATCCCCGCCTGCCTCGTGGCTTGAGCGGTCGCGATTCGCAGTGGCTTTGCACTGACAAGGACGGCAGCGATCTGAGTCGTGCCGTGCTCACCAATCAGTGGATTTGGCCAATAGCGTGGCGCTCCGACCTGCCTGCCCTCCGCAGGAGCGTCCTGGCTTCTCCGGGCACCGCCGGGAATAGCCTCGACCGGGCCGCCGCGGACAAGCTCCTCGGCCTCGCGCGCGACGAAGGCGACGGGTGACCCGTCATGTCCCTTTGCGACGATGGCTTCTGGCCCAACCCGCTCCGAAACGAGCCGATAGGTCGGCTTTGGTCATCCCGTCTGCCGTCCTTCATGCCAAAGTCCGGACATACACCAGCACGATCGGGGCGACTCTCTCACTCATGAACCGCATGGTGCGGGTCATCTTCAGCCGACCCTCGACGACTTCCAAAACCACGCTGACCCACCCATCTGAACCCACCGTATGCTCCAGCCCGAACCGGGGACCGTCCCGGAAGGCCCGGGTTCGCACGCGGTGTTCGCCCCCGGTTTGCGAGACCCATCCTCCATTCAGCGGCAACGTGATGCTCTCCCCGGGCGTGGGAATGTAGGCCAACTCATCCCCCTGCGCGACGAGGACCAGTGCTTCCGGGCGATGGCGCAGCAGCTCGAAGGTCGCCTGCCGAATGGCCATGAGTCTCTGCCGTTCCTCGGCTTCCCTGCGCAGATCGTCGAGTTGATCCGCCCGAACGACCCTCGTCCCGATCCGGGTCTCCGGTCCGGGGACCGTCACCTGCGGCGAACTGGCCGATTCGTCAAGCGCCCAGTTTCCGGCGTATCCCGCCAGCATCGCGTCGATTTCCGCCCGCGTCATGACGGCCCAGCCACCGCCGCCCGAGGCACACGCGGCTCCGATGGCCGCCACCGCAACCACCAGCAGTCTGCCGAGGCCAGCGTGCAAACCGCCTACCGGCGGCGCTGCCAACTTCTTCATGGCTTCCTCTCCTTTTCCGGCCCGGGAGCCAGATTGTCCTCCATGACCTCGTGCGAGGAGCCGACTTTGACGAAGCTCTGCGGACAGTCTCACAGGTCGCGCCTGCGCATGTTCAGGAGCGAGAGCCCGAGAAAGAACGCGCTGTAGGCCAACGCCGCGACGGCGAGCACTTCGACATCTGGGAACTCCCAGGATGCGAGACCCCGCTCCGCCCGATCCGCGTTCACTTCGGCCAGCACCCCCGGATAGTGGGCCAGGTCGTCCCCGAGATCCTCGACCACGTTGAATGGAAGGAACGCCGCGACGCTCCGTAGCGACTCACGTCCCGTTCCCAGCATCAGTCTTGCGACACCCTCTTCGACGAACAGGAACAGGAACAGGATGCCCAACGCGGCTCCCGAGGAGCGGAGGTGCACCGACAGCATCAGCCCCGCGCTCCCAAAGAGCAGCATGCCAAGCGCGAGACCGCTCATGTAGCCGAGATCGCTCGACCGGACGAGGCCGGGACCGCCCTCGCCAGGGCTGAGCATCGCGCCGCCGACGCCGATGAGGACCATCGCTGCCATGAAGAGCAGCACGAGTGCGGCGAGCAACATGAGCTTCCCCGCGTAGAACCGCTCCTTGCTGAGCCCGTCGATCACGTTCTGGCGGGCCGTGCGCCACGAGAACTCCGGCGCGACGAGAAGGATCATCAGGACACCGATGAAGAGCGGTCCGACCCCGGCGGCCGTACCCAGAATGTCCGGCCAGCTCTCCGGCAGCGCGAAGACCGCGTTCGGATCGCTGCGGGCGTTGCGGACCCTCTCGATGGCGGGCAACGCGGTGAACGCGGCAAACGCGGCCACGGCCACCCAGAAGGCCCGCCGCTTGACCGCCTTGAGCCATTCGATTCGCAGCAGTACGCGAAGGATCTTCAAGATGCCATCTCCGTCATCGAATCCACCGCACCCTGGGTGACGTCGATAAAGACCTCCTCCAAGCTCGGTCGGTACGGCGCAAGATGGGACAGATAGATCCCTTGCCCCGCCAAGTAGCGCGTCACGCTCGCCAAGTCGCCCGAGTCCAGCGTGGCGACGAGGCCGTCATCGGTACGGCGCACCGATGACGCGCCCGGATAGGCTTCCATCGCGCCCGCCAAGGCTTTGGTGTCGTCCGCGCGAAGCAGCACCGCGCTCCCTTCGCCCACCACGTCCGCTACGGCACCCCAAGTGACGATCCGCCCCTTCCGAATGATCGCGACATGGGAGCAGGTGCGCTCGACTTCCGCGAGCAGGTGGCTCGACAGGAAGATCGTCTTGCCGCGGTCCGCGAGGATGCCGATGATCTCGCGGATCTCCCGGATTCCCTGTGGGTCGAGCCCGTTGGCGGGTTCGTCCAGGATGATGAGTTCAGGGTCGCTCAGCATGGTGGCCGCGAGCGCCAGCCGCTGCTTCATGCCGAGCGAGTAGGTCTTGAAGCGATGATTCGCTCGGTCGGACAAGCCGACGAGTTCGAGGCACTCCTCGATGCGGGGCAGGCCCACTCCCTTCACCGCTGCGGCGACGCGCAGGTTGTCGCGGCCGCTCATGTACGGGTAGAAGTTGGGCGTCTCCAGCGTGGCGCCGACGCGGGCGCGGGCGGCCATGAGGCGCTTGGGGCCGGAAGCGCCGAAAAGGTTGAAGCTGCCGTCCGTCGGCTTGATGGTGCCCACGAGCATCCCGATGGTGGTCGTCTTTCCGCTTCCGTTGGGACCGAGGAAGCCGAAGACCTGGCCCTGTTCGACGGCGAAGGAGATCCGGTCCACGGCCAGCACCGACTTCGCGGGTCGGGAGCCGTAGCGCTTGGTCAGTTCGAAGGTCTTGATTGCGTGCATTTCTGGCCGACGTGGTCCAGTGTTTCCCATGTGAACGGCTTACGGAGTCGCGGCGGTCGGCGTTTCGTGCCCCGAGAGGAACCCCCGCCGTTCGGCATACCCACCCGATCAGGGAGGAACGTCGAAACCGCGCGCGCGTCAATGCGGATCGGCTAAGGTACTCGTTCCAACCGGTTTTCGCCGCAATCTCGGCCCAGCAGGTCTTCCTCCGTCTTGGCCGGGCCTGGTCGCCCCCGGGAGCCGTCGTCCACGATGTCCTTCGTGGCTACATTGCATGAGACGAATCTCAAGGTGCCGAGCACTCGCTGCGATGCGTTCGTGCTGCCTCGGTAGCGGAAGCCGACCAGCCGCGTCGCCCATGAGCCTCCAGGCACGGCTCACGCGATCCTTGGCGTAAAGGACGAACCGAAATGCCTAAGCCGACAACGACAACGCGACCTCGATTCCTCGCGCCGCTCGTCGCTCTCGCCCTTGTGCTGGCCTGCGGCGATGCCGGGGACCGATCGGCCGCCGGCTCCGCTGGCACCCTCGACGGCCCGGACGTGATCGTGAACGCCGTCACCGAGGAGGTCTTCACCGTCGGGTCGGTGGTGGGCGACACGTGGGATACCTTCGGCCGCGTGCGCTCGGTGCACTTCGACGCTGAGGCCAACCTGCACGTTTTCGATAGCCAATTCGACCACATCCTCGTGGTCGGGCCGGACGGATCGCTGGTCCGTACCGTCGGTGGCCGGGGCGAGGGGCCCGGCGAGTTCGGCAACGTCACGAGGGTCATCGTCGGGCGCGACGGCTCCTACACGGTGATGGGATTCGCGCAGATCGACCTTCTCGGCCCCACCGGCGAATTCGTGCGGCGTATCACGTTGGACCCAAGGACGACCGGCATGGTCGATGCCTCCGCGGTGCTTCCCGACGGCCGCTTGGTCGTCACGCAGATCGCACGCTTCGGCCAGGGCGACCAGCCGGAGGAACCCGGTCGCCCGATCCACCTCTTCGACCTCGACGGCACCGAGCCGGAACTCCACTACACCGCTTGGGAACTGCCCGAGGAGGACGAAGACGAATCCGAACTAAGCGGCAACTTGGAGAGCGGGATGCGCATGCGCTTCGCCGCGGGCCGAGCCTTCGAGCCCCGCCTCGATGTCGATTTGCTGACCGATGGCCGTCTCGCGCTGATCGACTCCATCGGATACCGCGTCAAGCTCATCGGCCTCGACGGAAACGTCGCCGGAACGATCGAGCGGCCGATTGCGTCGCTTCCGGTGGACGATGCGATCATGGAAGCCGAACGCGAGCGCTACCGTGAAGGCGAGGCGGCGACGCTTGCGAGCGCGAGCAACACCAACCTGCCCATCCAGATCGAGCGGGCGGGGGTGGAGGAGCGCACCTTCGCAGACGAGGTGCCTGTGCTGTACGCCGTCAAGGTGGACTGGCAGGATCGAATCTGGGTGGAACGCCGGGGTCCGACCGGCGACGACGACGGCCCGACCGACATCGTGACGCCCGCCGGTGACTACATCGGCACTCTGCCGCCTGGTGGGCTACGGACGCCGGACGCCTTCGGTCCCGGCGGACTCATGGCCTACATCGAAAGCGACGAATTCGATGTTCCGACCGTCCGCGTTGTCAGGCTGATTGCGCTGGAGCCGCAAGGGTAGGAGCGCGCTGCGAGGTCCGCCAACGTCGCGCGGAGACGAGATTGCCAACTGGCGGCAGCGGTCGGCGGGTGAACCGACCATCGCGGACGCGAGGGTTCCGCAAGACCGGCGAACGCGGGGAAGGGTGAGGTGTGGGACTCAAGACTCCGAAGGCACCGGGACGGAAGCACGCATAGGGAGGACCGATGAGCGAGTACGCAGACAAGCGAGGGAAGCCGGTGGACGCGGAGGCGGTGAATCCGCGCTACGCGGGCATGACGCTGGGACAAATGGCGCAGCTACTCATGCGTCCCAAGAATCCCGCAGCGCGCGGTGCTCAACCGGAAACAAGGGCGCAAGCCCGCGCCCGATACGGCGGACGAGAAGGAACCTGCTGTCAAGACATGAGGGAGACAACCCACAAGGAGCACGGGAAATGATCAAAGAGCAAACCAACAAGTTAGCAGACGTGGTGGCGGACCGGCTGGAGAGGAGCGACGTACTGGCGGATGCGGTGGCCGCGAAGCTGGGCGGGCAACTCCATGAACTGCGGGGCCAACTCTTGGAGTTGCGCTACCAAGTGAGGGATGGGTTCGCCGCAGTCAATAACCGGCTCGACGGGATGGAGCGACAACCCGCTGTCAAGACGACACCCTTATAATTCCCTTTTCTTTGTTCCGCCCGCTGTATCGTTAGCGGGAGGGCTCAAGCTTCTGCGTCTCCGGACCCAGAGCACCCTCCCTGCCCCATTCCTCCGAGGGACCCGAAGTTGCGGCGAAATCGCAACGGCGCTAGCATCGCTTGCTGCATTTCGTGCGCGATTGCGATTCTGGAGCAGGGGCCTTGGGGTCCGGGAATACCGAGATGAACGAGACCGATTTCTTCATGCTGTCCGAGGGCGAGCAGAGGGATCTCGACCGGTACGGCGAGCTACGCCGGAGGGGCGCGCCCGCGAAGGACCTGCAGGAGGCCATCAACCGCCTCGGCCCGAACGGACGCCGGATCGCGAAGCTGGAAGATCGAGAGAGAGGGCTGGGGTGACTGCAGGGGCGACGCCATGGGAGCGGCGTCCAACGCGGCGCACAATCTGTCACGGCACGGCGAGGCACGCCGGAACCGGGGATCCTGGCGTCCCGAGCACACGAGGAGATCGGGTTACTGTGGGGGGCCTCGGCTCCCTGTGGCGGTCGCCGAACCGTGAATCGCGAACAGAGCGGCCAGCCCGCGGGGCCGACCCCAATCAACTGCCGGAATCGCTTGACCGTTTTACGCGGGGCCCGGCCCCGGGGCGCCACCAGAATTCTGACGCTTCGATCATCAGAAAACCGGGAGCGGGCGGGCCGAAAACCCGCATAGAGCCGGGCTTCCCGGATGGCACCGTTTTTGCCCCATCACCCCGAGAAGCGAGAATCCGTGTTTCCTCGCCGAGCGCAACTCATTCCCAGGAGGGAAAAGATGAACCGTTTTACCAAGTACGGCCTGGCGGTCCTGCTGGCCGTCACCTTCACCGCCTGCGACGAGGGCACTCCACCGCCTGTGGAGCCCCCGCCGCCGCCGACTCCGGTAGGGACCATCTCCGGGACGGTGACGATTGAAGGGACGGCCGCCAGCGGCATCACCGCCACCCTGTCGTCGGGCGCGACCACGACGACGGGTTCGGGGGGCAGCTTCGCCTTCGCGGGTGTCGAAGCCGGGACCTACACGGTCACCATCAGCGGCTTCCCCGAGGACGCGACGTTCG
>JAPPHB010000046.1 GCA_028821195.1 Gammaproteobacteria bacterium | reverse complement strand
ACGCTGTATTCTGAGTAGAAGCGCCGACTTCGTTTCGTGAGTGCCATCGTTCGATTCCTCCTCGAAGACGGACTGCACGATCTGCGCGACCGAAACTTCGCCCGGCAGGGGCGTCTTGACCGGTGCTGGCGCCGCTCTGCAGGGGATCACCTACGATCTTTACCCCGCGGGATTCAGCGGTCGTTGCAGGATGGCTCACGGGCCGGACGCGGGCCGCGAAACCCACCCCGGCGAGACGGGACCGATGCTTCTTCTTCACTTAGCTGCTCGGCAGCGGATCGTCGAGATGCGCCTTCCGGCACCGCTCGCAGATGTCGGGACGACCGCTCGCGGCGAAGGCTCCCGGCAAGCCCCGCCAGATCTGGCGCGAGCCGCTCCTCATCCCGCAGAGCGTCGAGGGCGGGTCCGGGCTCGTGGGCCACGAGGTCCGGGCGGTCTGCCCCGGCCGCGCCGGTAGGTGGATCTTGACCATGGGGCTAGCTGTGAAGGCTAAGGAGGTTCGTTCACGGAAGCGCCGATGAGCACGCTGGGAGGTGCAGAGAGAATCTCACCAACCAGTCGCCGGAGGCCTCGGTGAACATTCATCAGAATGCGACACCAACGGCTGCGTGGCGAGCCCTGTTGGTTCGCCCGCGTACTCGTCCGACGGGTCGGGCTGGGCGACCCGCTCCTGCCACGCCTCGCCCGCTGCGAAGGGGGTGTGCGGACGAGGACGACGCCCACAATGCTCGATCTCGGCAAGTAACTACCATATCGCTAGATACCAATCTCAAACAGACTACTTTCCACCGAAGCCCCACCGTTGCCGCGCACTTCGACAGCCGCGTACTCTCAGTCCAAACACTTGGGGGACACCGCGTCTCGCTGCGTGCGGAACGGGGTGCCAGATCAGACCTGTGGCCAAGGCTGTTGTGTGACACGGCAAGGTTGCTGCGCGGGACTCGGAGGGCAGCAGTGTTTCTCGGCGGAGCGGGACACCGCCTCGCAGTTTCAGCCATCGCGGTCGTCGGCGCGCCATCGCTGTCGTTTGGCGACTCAACCTCCGCGCGCTTCGCCAAGACACCCGGAGTGGACCGGACGATCACCGGCCTCGTGGGGCTCGACCGCAGGACCGCCAAGTCGTTGGCCATCGCCGATTTTTCAGACTGCCGTCTCGGCAGCCGACCCACGTTGTTCTGCGAAGGAGAGCAAAGATAACCAGTTTCCCCCCTGCGGCTGAGCGGGTTTCTGCGGCAGTCCGACTGACCCTCGCTGTTCTTGTCCTGTTGGGGACGCTTGCGGCACCGCTGGACGCACAGGCGCCCGTTCGCCAAGGCGAGCGGGTGCGAGCGTTGACGACCGACGGTGCCCAGTTCGTGGGCGTCGTGACCCAGATGGACAGGGAATCTCTGCGCCTCCAGCCCGATGGGAGCGCAGTGCCGCTGACCCTGGCTATCGGCGAGATTCAAGGGTTAGAGCGCTCAATCGGACAGGGGCATCACGGAAGGAAATGGGGCACCTATGGTGCCATTGCAGGTGGCGGCCTGGGGGTGCTCTCAGGTCTGACGTGGTGGGGTCGGGGGAAAGGAGGAAGCCAGCTGGCGACAGTAGCCTATCTCGGCGTGGTCAACGCGCTCTGGATGGGCGGTGCCGGTTACGCGGCGGGGTACTTCCTGGGCAAGCACGACATTTGGCAGACCGTGCAACTGGGTGCTTCGAGCAGCGGGACTTGGGGTTTTTCCTGGGAATCGACCCGGCGGCCGGGAACATGGGGGGTGCCCCCGTGCTCATCCGCGTATCCTTGCCTTGGGAATAGGTGCGCGTTGCGCGGGGGCGGTGCATCTCGGTGACGGGATCGCGGCCGAGTTCGGCTTCCGGGGGTGCCGGGACCGACCCTGAGGGCGGTCAGCGAGATACAACCCGGCCCCTTGCCTACTCACCCTCGTGCGAGTTCCGGCGGTAGGGCGCTAGAGATTCGGAGCGCAGCCGCCGTGGCGGCACCGGACTTCGGCGCGTGCACCGTGGGCCCCCGGGTTCCGGCCGGAGTTGGCTTGCACGGGTGCTGGACCATCCATTAGGATCCTCCCCGCAATGCCACAGAACAAGCAAAGACTCAAGGAGCGGGGGCAGTCGTGGAGGCGTTCGCTCGTCAGGACGGCGTGCCTTGTCCTCAGCCTTCTGACGGTCCGCGTCGTGGCGCTTCAGGCCTTCACCATCACGTCGGGATCGATGGAACCGACGTTGCTTGCGGGGGACTTCCTGCTCGTCAACAAGGCCGCCCTGGGCTCGCGGATTCCGTTCACCGACATTCGCATCCCCGGCTACTCGGAGCCGGCGAGAGGGGAGATCCTGGTATTCGACCCTCCGCACGAGGACACGCTGACCGTCATCAAGCGGCTTGTCGGCATGCCCGGCGACACCTTGGAGATGCGGGACAAGACCTTGTATCTGAACGGCCGGGTGCTGGACGAACCATACGTGCTGCACAACGATGCGGAGCCCGATTTCTCCGCCGCCCCGATGCTGTGGCAGCAGGAGATCCTGGTTGATGGTCCGAGGGAGAACTACCGGCCGACCCGCGACACATGGGGTCCCCTCGTGATCCCCGACGACCGCTACTTCATGCTCGGCGACAATCGGGACGCGAGTCTGGATTCGCGCACTTGGGGGCTTCTGGAGCGCTGGCGCTTCGAGGGACGGGTCATCGTGCGCTACTTCTCCTACAACCGGGATTCCTACCGGCCATTCCCGTTCATCCGCGAAATACGGTGGAGCCGGATCGGAACCCGACCCCAATGACCGCCGGCACGGTACGGCCTGTCGCCGCGCGAGGTGGACGAGTTGGAAGACCACTTGCGGGCGCATGTCGATCTGGAGTTGGACAAAGCCCTGACTCCCGCTCGCGCGCTTGCGCTGGCCCGGTACGCCATCGGCGAGCCGAAGACGCTTTCAAGGGAGTTCGCCAAGGCGGGCAAGCCGAGGTGGCGGCACCTGCTTCGCGCTGGCGGGGGGCTGTTCGCGGCGTCCTGGGTCCTGCCCGCCGTCGGTGACGCGACCGGGCACCTTCGGGGTTGGGAGGCTTTTCAACTCGCTCTCGAATGGGGAAATCCGGGCGAAACGCTGAGTGCGCTCAGCAGCGTTCTGGTGCTCCTCGCGCTGTTCCTGACCGGTCGCGTCCGTCGCGCGAAGCTCCGGTGGCTGACTTGGTGCGTGACGGGCGCGGGGGTGCTGAACCTTCTCTACTGGATCCCGTCGGGCGATCTAGCGGTCGGTTATTGGGCTTGGGCGGGCTCGTTCGTTTGCAGGGCGTCCGCTCTGTGGATGCGCGGCCGCGAGTGGGGGTCCGCCAAGTTGCAACCTGCTGCCTTCCGGCCAAGGCAGTTCGAGGGTCCAAGGGGATGGAATCTCTTCTAGCCAATCCGCCACTTCACGAGTGTCAGAGCGTCCGCCAGATCGGCGCTCAGAGCCACCCCAATTGATCTGAAAGTGCTCTGCGCTACGTTACTTGGTTCGCCCCCGGGCTTGGGGACTCGACCAACGCCTCTGGCTCGCACCGCCATGTTCTTTACCGACATCCACGTTCGCGATTTCATCGAAGTGCTCGCAGCACTCCCGAGTACACCGGCAGAGACTCGTGCGCACATCATGGGCGCATTCGGCGTGCTGGTCACCGGCGACGATCCGGTCGGATGGTGGGACGCCCTGACCCTCGACCGTGGTGAGGAGGGCGCTGCCAACGCCGTGGCTCAGTTGGTCATTTCGAAGGGCGGCAAGCGCGTGTTGGCTCTGATAAGAGCCGACGCCTCCGGTCGGAGCATCACGCCTAGAGCGGATGATTCGAAGCTGGTGAGACTCCTCTTCGACGATGCGATGGAAGATGTTCTGTACGATCAGTGGGGGTTGCAGTACGGCGTGTGTGAGTACTTCAAGGAGACGCAGGTGGTTCTGGAGGACGACGACCCCGGCTTGCCGGAACCTGAAGACGAATACGATCTGAATGACCTTGAAGAGGACGAGAACGACACGGAGAACGGCCACGGCCTATCCGATCCGTTCTCAGGCGAGCCGCGGCCGAGCGCGCAGCGGGGAGCGAAATGGACCTTGGAACGGCTTCAGACTCCACCGAGAGGTTTTCTCCCGGTTCCAAGTGGCTGGAAGGAGAAGGACTTGGAGGACTTCCTGTGGGCTAACTGGGAGGCTGTTGACTTCGGCTTCGACCGCCCCATCTACCTCGTCGGGAAGCAGCAGCGCCTGAGCGACAGCACCAGTGATCGGGTTGATCTCCTCGCCAAGGGCAAGTCGGGCGAGCGCATCGCAATCGAGCTGAAGATCGTTGAGGCACGACGGGGCGATTACACCCAGCTTACGTCCTACATGGGGAACATGGAGTCGAGCGGTGTACCCGCAGACAAGGTGCGCGGCATCCTGGTCGCACCCTCCTTTTCGCAAAAGGTGCTCAACTCAGCGGGTATCGAGCCCCGGATCACCCTCCTCCGGTTCAACAGAGGGCCATAGGAACAGTACACCTCCCCGTTCTGGTCGCGGACACCATATCCCGCAGGACCGGGTCGGTGGGCCAGAGCGTCGAGGGTGGGCCGACAAGGGCTCCGCCCCCTCGACCCCGGTCGCGATGGCGCGAACGGCGCGCATCATGATCTTAGTCCGAACATGCCAAAGTACTGGTCGAGAGCCTCGGCAAGTTGCGCGGGCGGGGCTGCGACTCCCTCGGTGCGCGCCCGTATCGCCGCTACGATGGCGACAACTGCCTCTTCGGATGTGCGTCCATTCCTGCAACGTGAACGCCGCGCGGGCCGTTCCCACGTTCGGAAAAACTCCGAGGGCTCTTCGTCATCGTCGAACCAGGAGCGGTGGAGTTGCAGGACATCGGGGTTCTCGACGAGCAACCGGTTGTACTCCGCCTGCCAACGTTCAGGGGACTCGGGGTCCAGTACCGCCACGGCCTCCGCATTGTGCCTGTCATCCATCGGCACCAGAAGCCCGCCGTCATCGCAGCCAGCGGCCAGCAGGGCGAACGCAAACGCGACCAGCATCACCGGCGCGTCGTTCTGATTCTTCCTCATCGCCTTCTCCTCCTCATCGGAACCGGAAGTTGCCGCTTGACCCGGATTGCGCCAACTCCCTCCTTGCCGCTCCAAGCTTCCGGTACACTACCAGCCTGCTCGACAGTCGCCAAGAGGACATCGCTTCCGAAACCGCGCGAGAATCTCGTCTGCGGAAGCCGTCATTCGTCTCGAAGACGTGAGATTCGCTTCCAGGAGGGCACGGCGAGCGTTCGTGCGCGCGCGGGCGATAGCAGCAGGCTGCCCGGACCCGTGCTCACGATGACCAAGTCGTAGTCCGGCGAGCGGGTGGCGCTCGCTGGAAGACCCTCACCGTCGCGCAGCGGTGGCAGTGGACTCGGCACGGCGTGTCGGGACCCGTGACCCACCCGCCGCAATCCAGGGCCTTGCCGCCGCCGAATCCGATCCGAGCACAGTGATGCTGTTCGTCCTCACCCATCAGAGCGCCGAACGCCTCGGTTGGCTGGTGGAGACGCCGGACGACAACATGGTGACCGGTGCCGACCGGAATCGCAGCGCTTGCGTAGTTCATGGGCCGAAGCGCCTGGCCGGTCGGAAGCCACGGGGCTTGGTTCCTGACCAGTGTCTCCAAAGATGTCGACTTGGCCCAGCCTCGTTCAACAGCCGACCAGGCTGAATGGCGCGGTTCCCTCCGGGAAGCCCTGGCAACACCTTCCGGCCTCGGAAGGTGTCCCCAAGATGGCGTGGGATCCCGGCAAGAAATCGTCTAAGTTCAACGTGGACTGCACGATCTGCCGTTCTTGCCGTGAGGCCGTGATCAAATCTGTTGTGCTCAAATAGCCAGAAAACCGGGTCAAATAGCCAACATTTGGCCGGACTGTTGACCGCTATCCCTGCCCACGAGGTTGGTCTTCGCCAACGCCTTATCTCGGGCTCCCCGTGCGATCGAGCACGCTTCACCGAAGCTGACGTCCACCTCGATGCCGGTGAGCCTCGGGTCGAGATCGCCATCTTCAGGGCGTCGCCCACCAGCTCGGCCGACATCCGGGACGCCATCGCCCAGCCAACGATCCGCCGGCTCCACGCATTGAGCACCGCGGCGAGGTACAGCCAGCCAGCCCCGGCGCGCCCCGCGCGATGTCGGCGACCCAGAGCTCGTCGGGGCCTTCGGCCGAGAAGTCCCGGTTCACCAGGTCCGGTGCGGCCTTCGCGCCGGCCTCCCGCTTCGTCGTGCCCGTCTTGAAGCCTCTGCGCGTCACGCCCTCGATGCCCAGTGCGTGCATCGCGGATGGTTGGGATGTGAATTCCCGGACACCCTCCGCCGTGGCCCCGTCCATCAAACCCTGCGGGAAGGCCAGCGAGCGCGTCTTGGTTGGCGCATCAACGTCCGGGTGGTGGTCGGATTCGGAAGTGAGGGACCAGCCAGACCACGACGCCCCCAGACAGCAGGCACCACGGGCCGAACGTGAAGAAGGCGGAGTCGTAACCCGCCAGCAGGAACGGCAGCGACGCGATGCGGAGGCCGAGCGCCGGACCGATCGCGCCGCCGAGGCTGACCGTCGCCCACGGCCCCATCTTGGCCAATACCGTGCGGAGCATCGTCGAGAACGCGCCGCGCCCGCTCCCGTCCGCCTTCAAACCCCACCGTAAGCCGACCAGCGCCAAGACCAGGAGCCAGAGCATCAGCGCCAGCCTGACCCAGCCATCGCCGGAGGAATGCGGAAAACCGAACGAGCGCTCCAGCCAGCCACCGGCCACCCGTTCGAACCAGTCGTCCATCGGATGGGCGAACAACTCGGAAGCGATCCAAAGGAGCACCCACGCACCGAACAGAAAGCCGAATACGGGATGCACATCTCTGAACCGGGTCGTGCCGATCCGCTGGACTCGGTTCCGGTCTTCCGACATCCCCGCCTCCCCGTGCGAATCAGCAAACCACGGTCTGACGGACCGAGTCCCGACAGCCGATTTCCCTTTGTGGTCGGCAGTTGGCGGACGCGGCATCTCCAGGCAGCGAGCAAGATGCGAACATGCGCCAAGGGTCGGGGACATGCAAGCGAATCGGAGACCCCAGCCAAGGCGCATCACGGTTGCGCGAGCACCGTTGTCCGATTCATCCGTTGCCGGTCGAGGCACGGATCGGCCAGCGCTGGCGGAACCTCCGTCGCCACGGTTCCGTATGGCTTCGATCCGGAACTGGACGCGCTGTTGACAAGGCCAGATCCAGAGGCATCGCCACCCACCAGGAGGAGAACCGAATGGGCCGAATCGTGCTTGTGCTGATCCTGTTCCCGACTGCGCTGGCCGCGGTCGCCCAGAAAGATTTCGGCGTCCGACTCGGGGTGGGCAACGCGAGCTTGGCCGTTCCCGGCCACATCGACTACGATCCGTGTCCGCCAGAGATGGATTGTCCGGGTGGCGCAACCGACGCGGTTCGGGGGCTCATCCTCGGAGCCGACCTCGACCTCCCGGTCCCCGACTCCAACGGCGCTCTCAGTCTTCGGATCGGTGCCGCCTACGCCCAGAAGGGGGGTGCGGGGTCTGGAAGAGACGCCGACGGAGGGCCCGACCGCGGCCGGACCCTTTCGACGAGCTACCTTCAGTTCTCGGCGCTGCTGCGCGCCCGGACATCTGGTCCGCAGTCCTTGGTCGTCCTCCTTGGCCCGTGGGTCGGGAAGCAGTTGTCGTGCGGAATCACAGGCGATCTGGCGGCGGCCTGCGGGGTGGATGACGCAGGAGTCGCCATGGGCGCAGGGGTGGAGATGGCGTTGCCCGGCAGTTCCGGTGCGAGTGTTGGCATGGAGGGGATCTACTACCGGGGCCTGAAGGAGCAGTCGGGCGACGAACGGACGAGGTTCGTGGCGGTCCAGGCGGGCTTCGTGTTCCCGCTCGGCTGACGGCTGTCGCGTCATTGCATGTGCCACGCGGCAACGCTGGCCTGGGACGGACCACGCCGCCCTCGGCTGCGGCTGCGAGGATGTACGGAGCGTGGAGGCGGGCGAGATCGAGGCCACGGCCATGCAGCATCTCCCGAGGATGGCTGCGCCCGGCATCGTGGCAGTGGTCAAGTTCTTGACGACGGACGGCAGATCTGAGAACACGCCCGGTCTTAACTTCGCACAAGACGGGGGCGATCGCGGTCACCGAGACGCCCGTTCCGGGGTTCGCCGTCCACCGCCGCGGACTTGGCGTCTTGCGAATGCCGGGGATGGCCGGCGACGTTGTCGACGCCGAGCCATTGCAGGGTGCCTTCCCGTTAGGGATCCTGGCAGCGACCCTTTTAGGTCGATCCCAGACCAGCCCTCTCGTTCCTTGCGGCCCCGACCGCTTGGGACGCAGGGCGCAAGACATTCGCCTGCAAGGGCTTCAACCGTCCTGCCGGTGCGCACGTCGAAAGCGCCGGAGTGCGCATCGGCACCCCACGTTTGCGCGGACGTATGCGGTCGTGACCCAAGGCACCGGAGGGTGCCCAAGTCATCGGTGGAGGACTCCTGCGAGAACGCGGACGACACGGTCGGCTTCTCGTGGTGACGATCCAGGAAGCTCGTCGATTGCGCCCGTGTGCAGGTGCCGCTGCAGACACGGGCCAGCGAAATCGACTCAGCCCGACAGGTCCGCACACCGAAGAGGTCCAACGCCCTTCTCGCGTCCCTTGCCCCAGGCTCCCGCGGAACAACTTGCCCAACCTCGCTTGTTGTAGCGGAGGAACAGGGTGAGGAAGGCGCAGGTGCGCGCGAACCCTTGGACTTGCTTTTGAACGCGATCCGTCCAGCATCGTCCGGTTCGTTGATGTTGGACCCCCACGCCAAACGTCCAGGCGGGCGGCGTATCTCGCAGGTGCTAGGCCTACACGAGCTTCACCCGCCGCCCGCGCAGCGTGGAGGCGGATACACGTTCAGCGCGGCGAGCCAAGCCAAGAGTTGGAATCATCGGGCGTACAAAGGCCGGGGTTCTCGGAAAGGCTCCAGCCATTTCAGGGCCGCGAGGTTCGCCATCTCAAGGCGGGTTGGACCGCTCAGGGCGTTGCGCTGGAGGTGCAGATTATAGAGCGCCGTGAGGTTGCGGATCTCCGGCGCGGGATCGGCCCGCTCAGGTCCTTGCCGCCTAGATTCAGCGCCATCGCCTGCCCCTCCCAATCGGTGTTGACTCCGTACCAACTGCTCAGCGCCGCGTCCGCCAACCAGTGGTCCAACCGCTTCCAGTTCAGGCCGTCTGCGGCGTGGTACAGGGTCGCTCCCCGACACGGCCTCATGGCCCGGATCGGCACCGGCGATCCCGCTGCCGTGGCGCAACTGCAAGGTGGCCCGCGACATGCGGAACCGGCGGGGTGTCCGGCGAAAGGGCGAAATCCATGCACATGCACCTCAACCAACGATGCACACCCTTGGACCGACACCGGCATCCCATCGGGGAAGGACGGACTTCGAGGCGCGATCAGCTTCCCATCTTCAGGGTCCCGTCGATCACCGCGCCATCCTCCATCACGATCCGTTGAGCGTCGACATCACCCTCCACGCGACCGGAGGCTCGCATCTTCAGCCGCGAAGAGACCGTCAGATTCCCCTCGACACGCCCCGAGACCACGGCGTCCTCGGCGGAGATGTTGCCTCGAACCACGCCGTTCTTGCCGACGACAACAGCCGCTCCGGCTTCCACATCTCCTTCGACTCGGCCTTCGACATGAATCGCGCCCGTGGTCTTGCAGTCGCCGATCACGGACATCCCCGGGCCGATGATCGAACTCCTGTCGCTCGGCGGCGAGGCAGGCGGGGAGGGGCGTTTCTTCAACATCTTGGAGGCTGGCGTTCGAGTTCGCGCATCCCGCTCATCCGCTCACCAGGACACGGCGAGCAACGACGACCCTTCTTCGCACCAAGCCCAGATTGGATCGGTCTTCACGATCCGGGACCTGACCTGAAAGACCGGATACCCCACCAGTTCGGCGGTCGGCGCGCGGCTGTTCAACTCCTCCATCGGTCCCTCGAAGAGGAATACCAACGCAGATCCGGTGTTCTGGATGACCACCGATGTTCCGACCGGGATGCGCGCGACGATGTCCACGGCCTCCGTCCTGACTCGGACCGACGTGCGATTCACCTCTTCCCGGAGTGTAGGGTGCCAGTCAAAACTCGCGATGAACCTGTCGGGCTAACGGAGGGCGAGATACGGACAACGTCTGCCGAACACCCCTCCCTCCAGTCAAGCTTGGTGTGGCCATCCCCGACGGGACCGTCCTGATCCCGAGCCAGCGAGCGCAGGGACCTGAAACCAGAAACTACACCTTTGACGGTTGTTGCGGCAGGTCCGGCTCCCGAGCGCTCGCAGCGATGAGTCCGCTGGCCGTGCGTTGGGGTTCATCGTGTTCCCGTTCAGGAACGTCCGGTACGGCACCGGGATGACGGGATCCACGACCAAGCGCCCGCCAACGGCGATGCGGCCCGCATGGGCGGCGACCGGCGGGCGGAGAAGGCTTCTCTCCACGATACTTCGTCCGCGCAAATCGTGCAGTCCATCGAACGATGGCAC
>JAPPHB010000109.1 GCA_028821195.1 Gammaproteobacteria bacterium | reverse complement strand
AGAGGCATGCGCTCGTCGTCGACCATGATCCACTGGCCTTCACGTTCGACGACCGGGCGCTTCTTCGCGAAGTACAGCGGAACCACCGGGATGCCTTCCGCCGCGATGTAGCGCCAGACATCGGCCTCGGTCCAGTTGGAGAGGGGCGAAACCCGGAGCGATTCACCCTGTTGGACACGCGTGTTGTACAGGCTCCAGAGCTCGGGGCGCTGGACCCTGGGATCCCACTGATGGGCCGCGTTACGGAAGGAAAACACCCGCTCCTTCGCCCGCGACTTCTCTTCGTCCCGCCGCCCACCCACGAAGATGATGTCGTACTTCCCCGCGTCCAGCGCCTGTCGCAGCGCTTCGGTGATCATCACGTCGGCATAGCGTTCCGATCCGTCGGTGAACGGGTCTGCGCCGGCCTTCAGGCCCTCCCGGTTCACGTGAACCCGCAGCTCAACGCCCGTCTCGGCGACCATGCGGTCGCGGAAGGCGATCATCTCCCGGAATTGCCAGGTGGTGTCGATGTGCAGCAGGGGAAGCGGGGGGCGCGCGGGCCAGAAAGCCTTGCGGGCGAGATGGAGCAACACCGACGAGTCCTTGCCCATCGAATACAGCATGACGGGTCGGGCCGCCGTCGCGGTTCCCTCGCGGATGATCTCGATGGCCTCGGATTCGAGCGCCGAGAGCCAGTGGGCACCCGAACGGTCGGTGCGGCCGCTGCTCTCCCGCTTCCCGCTCATGTTCTCGCAGATTGCATCGTGGAATTCGTCCCGGAGACGCTTGGCGACGGGATCGTACCACCGTTCCGGGACCGGTTCAACTGGTTCCGGCGGGACATTCCGCGCCGTGGGTGGACCATCCGCAGGTGAACCCGAGTCGTGTTGACACCGGGTGACGAAGCCTGCAGCTTGTGGCATTGGTACTCTGTCGGAGTGCGCGCTGAATCCCCATACCATGCAAGTGCCCGGGTAGGCCCATGGACCTGAAGGTCAGTTGGGAAAGGATGAATGGCGTGCTGATCGCCTCGCCGGCGGGTCGTGTCGACGGCGTGAGCAGCGCGGCATTCCGGGAAGCCCTGGTGTCGGAGGTGCCGCCGGACGAGAGAGCCCTCCTCCTCGACCTGCGCGGTCTTTCCTACATGAGCAGCGCCGGCCTGAGCGTCCTGCTGGTGCTGGCCAAGAGATTCCGCGGATCCGGCAAGGCGATGGGGATGTGCGGGCTTCCGGCGGCGATTGCCGCGGTCGTCACGCTCAGCGGCTTCGACAAGATCATCCCCGTGTACGACACGCGGGACGCGGCGCTCGAGACGATGTCCCTCCCGAAGGATGCCGATTCCGCGCAACAGCCTGCCGACGCGCCCGCGGCCGCTCCGGACGGGGAGACCGACTCGAACCGGAAACGATCCGGTCCGCGGCGGTGGAGTTTCAAGATGCACTCGAACTGAGCATCGAGGACTCGTCGGGCCGTACGGTTGTGAAGCGGCCCGTCGCGCACGACATTCGCTCCTGTGCCCGCATGCGTGCGGCGTGCGCATCCCCGCAGCCAGGAGCCCCGATGCACGACACTTCGAGTCGCCCTCGGCCCACCCACTGCGCCCGTCCCCGTCCATCCCTTCTGCCAGCCGTGGTGGTCCTGTTCGCCGCGGTGCTGGCGGGACCGTCAGCCGCGCCGGAACTCGCTGCGCAGCAGGGGACGGCCGGCGGCAACTGGCTCTACTACGGAGGTGACGCGGGGAGCACCAAGTACGCGCCTCTCGACCAGATCACCGCCGACAACGTCGCCGACCTGGAGGTGGCGTGGCGCTGGGAGTCGCGCAACTTCGGCGACCGGCCCGAGTTCAACTACCGGGTGACCCCCCTCGCCGTGGACGGCACCCTGTACGTCACGGCGGGCTACCGGCGGGCGGTCGTGGCCATCGACGGGGCCACCGGCGAGACCCTGTGGATGCACCGCATGGACGAGGGGGTGCGCGCCGAGACCGCCCCGCGCGCCAACTCCGGACGCGGGGTCGCCTACTGGACCGACGGCCAGGCGGAGCGCGTCCTGGTGATCACCCCTGCCTACCACATGGTCTCGCTGGACGCGAAGACCGGACGGCCGGACCCGGCCTTCGGCCAGGACGGGGTCGTCGACCTGCGTGCGGAGTTCGGCCCCCGCGAGGTCGACATCGACAACGACCCGCTGGGTTCGAGCTCCCCGCCGGTGATCGTGGGCGACGTGGCGGTGGTGGGGACCGCGCTGCCCTCCGGAAGCTCGCCCCCGAAGCCCGACATGCCGCCCGGCCACGTGCGCGGCTACGACGTGCGCACCGGCGAACGGCTGTGGATCTTCCACACCATCCCGCAGGAGGGCGAGTACGGCAACGACACCTGGCTGGACGGGTCCTGGCGCTACACCGGCAACGCGGCCGTCTGGACGCCGTTCTCGGCGGATCTGGAGCGCGGCTACGTATACCTGCCCATCGAAGCCCCGACGGGCGACTACTACGGCGGCCACCACCCCGGCGACAACCTCTTCTCGCAGAGCCTGGTGTGCCTGGACGCGCGTACCGGCGAGCGCGTGTGGCACTTCCAGATGGTCCATCACGGCATCTGGGACTACGATCCGCCCGCGCCCCCGATCCTGCTCGACATCAACGTGGACGGGCGCACCATCCCGGCGGTGGCGCAGGTCACCAAGCAGGCGTTCACCTACGTCTTCGACCGCTACACCGGCGAGCCGGTGTGGCCCATCGAGGAGCGGCCGGTGGCGCCCAGCGAGGTGCCTGGCGAGTGGACCGCGCCCACCCAGCCGTTCCCCACCCGCCCCGCCCCCTTCGACCGCCAGGGCGTGTCGGTGGACGACCTCATCGACTTCACCCCGGAGCTGCGCGCGGAGGCGCTGGACATGGTCTCCCGGCTGGTGATCGGGCCGCTCTACACGCCACCCTCCGTCATCGATCTGGACGATCCCAACGGCACCCTGGGCACCCTGGTGCTGCCCGGGTCGCTGGGGGGCGCCAACTGGCCCGGCGGAGCCGTCGATGTGGAGACGGGCATCCTGTACGTCACCTCGGTCACGTCGCCGTCCGTGCACGGGCTCATCAACGACCCGGAGATCTCCAGCATGGACTACATCTCCGGGCGCGCGTTCCGCCGGGTGCGGGGAGGCGGCCCGCAGGGACTGCCGCTCATCAAGCCGCCGTGGGGACGCATCACCGCCATCGACCTGAACACCGGCGACCACGTCTGGATGAGGCCCAACGGCGACACCCCCGACTACGTGCTCGAGCACCCCGCCATGGCCGGGGTCGACATCCCGCCCACGGGCAAGCCTGACCGCGGCGGCACCATGGTGACCCGGACCCTGCTCTTCGCCGGGGAAGGGGGCGGGATGTTCGCGGCCTTCGGGTCGGGCGGCAACAAGCTGCGCGCCCACGACAAGGCGACCGGCGAGATCGTGCACGAGTTCGAGTTGCCCGCGAACCAGACCGGCATCCCGATGACCTACCTGGCCGACGGGCGCCAGTTCATTGTGGTGGCGGTGGGCGACCGCGGCCATGCGGCCGAGCTTGTGGCGCTCGCGCTTCCGCAATAGGACCCGAGCCTCCCCGGAAGCATCAGCCGGGCACCTGCGCGGCACCCCCGTCACGGTGCAACCCTCCCGTCTGCCCTCGCGTCTGATGGTCTGATGGCGCGCGCCAGGGCCGCGAAGGCTTCCGGCCACAGCGCTCGCATCGAGGACGACAACGAGTTGGGCAACCGAGGGGAGGATCGGATGTTGAGGAAGAAGCGGAGGACGGGAAGCGGGCGAACAAGACGGATCGGCGCGGCGCTCTGGATGACCGGACTACTGATCGCGCTGACGGCGCCGGCCGTCCTGGAGGCGCAGGAGCGCAATCGCGGGCGGGGCCGGGGTGGCCCGGAGCGTGGACTGATTCGCCTTCAGGGCAATTTGATGTCGCGCGGCCTGCTCGGGATCCAGTTGAGCATGCGCTCGGCGGACACGGACGCGCAGGGCGCCGAGGTGCAGGGGGTCACCAGCGAGGGCCCGGCCGACGAGGCGGGGCTCCGGGAAGGCGACATCATCACCTCACTCGACGGTCACAGCCTGCTCGAGCCGCTGGCCGACCCGGACCTGGAGGAGCGTGTCGATTCCGACCGGTCCGTGCCCAGTCAGCGGCTGCTGTTTCTGGCGCGCGAACTGGAGCCGGGCGAAGAGGTCGTGGTGGACTACCTGCGCGACGGCACGACGGCGTCGGCAACCGTCGAGCCTCGCTCGACCTGGATGGGGCTGGGGTTCGACGCGGACCGCATGGAGGTAGTGATGGATCAGGCCCGCGAGCGCGCCCGGGAGGCCAGCGAGCGGGCGCGCGAGGTGGCGGAGCAGATGCGCGAACAGTGGGACGACTATGCCTGGTATCCGGAGGGAGGCTCGGCGATTGCGGTGATGGGGCTGCGCGCTTCGCACGGCATCAGCCTGGTGACGCTGAACCCCGCACTGGGACGTTACTTCGACGCCGAGTCCGGCGCCCTGGTCACCGACGTGGAGGAAGACAACCCGCTGGGCCTCGAGGCCGGTGACGTGATTCAAGCCATCGACGGGCGCACCATAGACTCGGCCGGCGACGTGCGCCGCATCCTGCGCTCCTACGAGGAGGGCGAGGCCATGACGCTCACCATCGTGCGCGACGGCGGCGAGATGCAGGTGAGCGGCTCGGTGGAGGATCAGGCGAACCTGCGGCGAGGCGGGGTCATGCGCGGGGCGCCGGCCGGCCCGGTCGGCCGGAGGATTTCGGCCCGGCGCACGGCACCCCGACGCGCGGCGTTCTGGCGGACGTCGAATCGGTTTGGGCGGCCGTGGAGGGGCATGAGCCTGTAACCTGCGGGCGGGGCGGAAGGGTGGCGGGGTGGGGAGCCGGCGCCGGGCGCGAAAGCGTTCCGGCGCCGGTTGCACTTGTGCGCGCGCGGCACCTTGTCCAATCTGTAAGGGAGAAGTACCGCAGTCTCTCCGTTTCGCGGTCGCGCTCCAGGGGCCGCGAGAGCCCGTCGCACCCGGCAACCCCCTACCCGTATCGTGTCGGACAGGCAATCCCTAGGCATACTTCAGGTTCTCGGCAGCGGATCCGGATTCATCCGCCTGCAGAAATTCGGCTACACCGCGTCCAAGCAGGACGTGTACGTCGGCCCCAAGGTCATCCGGCGCTTCGGACTGCGCACGGGCGACGAGATCGCCGGGGACGTCGGCAACAGGCCGCGCAACGGCAAGGCGCCGCCGCTCACGCGGGTGATCGCGGTCAACGGCGAGCCGCCCGATGTGTTGCGCGACCGGCCCGAGTTCACGCGTCTGAGCGCGCTCCACCCCAGGAATCAGCTCAAGCTCGAGTGCGAGATCACGCACTATGGGCAGCCCGACTTCACCAATCGCGTCATCGACCTCTTCTGTCCCTTCGGCAAGGGTCAGCGGGCGATGATCGTGGCTCCGGCGAAGGCGGGGAAGACGACGATCCTCCAGCGGGTGGCGCAGGGCGTCGTCACCAACCACCCGGACTGCCATCTCTACATTCTTCTGGTGGACGAGCGGCCGGAAGAGATCACCGAGATGGAGATGTGCGGGTACGGCGAGGTCATCGCCTCCAGCTTCGACTATCCCCCCGAACGCCACGTGGCGGTCGCCGAGATCACCATGGAGCGCGCCCGCCGGCGGGTCGAGATGGGCCAGGACGTGGTCGTGATTCTCGACTCCATCACGCGCCTCGCCCGCGCCCACAACAACGTCGAGGAAGGAAGCGGGCGTACGCTCTCGGGCGGGCTGGACGCGAGCGTGATGGAGAAGCCCAAGCGGTTCCTGGGCAGCGCGCGCAACATCGGCGACGCGCAAGGCGGCGGCTCGCTGACCATCGTCGCCACCGCCCTCGTGGACACCGGGTCGCGCATGGATCAGGTCATCTTCGAGGAGTTCAAGGGCACCGGCAACAGCGAACTGCTGCTCTCACGCGACCTGGCCGACCGGCGCATCTTCCCGGCGATCGACCTGGTGGCATCGGCCACCCGGCGCGAGGAGCTCCTGCTCTCGCACGAGGCGCTCACCCTCTCGCGCGCCTTCCGCCGTCAGTTGTCGCACAAGTCTCCGGCGGAGGCAATGACGGAGCTGCTCGGCCTGATGGGGCGGACGCGCGGCAACGACGAGCTGCTGGAGATGGCGCGCCAGCTCAACTGACGGCGGTCGGTCAGAGAGCCCGGATCACGGCGAACTGGCGTCACGCAGCCGTTCCAGCCCCACCTCCATCTCCCGGCCCTGCAGCCGATCCATGGCGCGCGCCACGTATCCCAGGATGGGATTCCACCCGAAGTCGCCGGTTTCTCTCCAGGTCACGCGGGTGCCGTCGCCGAGGCGGTCCAGGTTGATCGTCCCCTCCGTGATCATCGACCCGCCCTCCACCTCGACCCGGTAGCCGACCCGCTCCCCCGAGACGCTCTCGACGATGGTGAAGACGCCGTCGCCGAACTCCGGATCGCTCCAGCTGCGCCCCGCTCCGACCCCGGTTGGCGGGCCGAAACGCTCCGCGGCGGCTTCCGGCCAGTCGGTCCACGCATCCCAGAGCGACACGTCATTGACGTAGGCGAACACCTGCTCCGGCACGGCGGGCATCTCCAGCGAGCGTTCGACCTCCCAGGTGCCGGGGAGAATGAGCCCAACGGCGAGAAGCGATATGAAGACCACCGCGAGGAAACTGAAGAACTTCACCGCCATGGTGTGGCTCCGGGATCGAGAAGGGCGAGGAGGGGATTTGCGGTCAGCGGCCGTCGATGCGTCTCAGCACCGGCTCCAGGCTGGTCCAGACGGTTTCGGCGATGATCTCGTGCCCCTCCACCGAGGGGTGGATGCCGTCGGGCTGGTTGAGTTCGCGAATGCCGCCCACGTCCTCCAGGAGGAAGGGGATGAGGGCGACGTCCGCCTCGCGGGCCACCTGGGGGAAGACGGCCCTGAAGCTCTCGGTGTAGCGTTGGCCCAGATTGGGAGGCGCCTGCATGCCCGCCAGCAGGATCTCGACTTCCGGGTACCGGGCCCGGGTCTGCCCGATGACGGCCAGCAGGTTGCCGCGCAGGGCATCGACATCCTGCCCGCGCAGGCCGTCGTTGGCGCCCAGCTCGATCACGAGCACGCGCACCGGCATGCGCAGCAGCCACTCCAGGCGCCGCAAGCCTCCCGCACTGGTGTCGCCGCCGACGCCCGCGTTCACCACCCGGAAGGGCAGTGCGGCCCGGTCGATTCGCGCCTGGACCCTCGCGGGGAAGGCGTGTTCCCGTGCGTTGTCCAGGCCGTAGCCCTCGGTGAGGCTCGTGCCCAGGAAGAGGACAACACCGCGCTCGCGCGAGATGTCTGTCGTAGAGACGGCGGATTGTGACGCAGCCGGTGAGGAGGGCGAGCCGGCCTCGCTGGCGGCGTCCGTTGCCGCAACTTCCCGATCCGGCGAACGTAACGCTCCGGGGTCTTCTGCTCCCCCGCACGCGGGCAGGAACGTGAGCAGGCCGAATGCCGTCAGGCGTCTCCACATGATGATCGTCGCCGAAGGTGTGAGCAAAGCGTACGGGCGCGGCAGCCGCTCGCTGGTCGTCTTGCGCGACATCGACCTGCGCGTCCCCGAAGAGGACTTTATCGCCCTCGTGGGTCCCTCGGGAAGCGGCAAGACCACCCTGCTGGGCCTGCTCGCGGGGCTTGATGCGCCAACGACGGGTTCGGTCAGCCTGGGCGGCGAACGGCTGTCGGCCCTTACCGCCGACGAGCGCGCAGCGTTCCGGGCGGAGAAGGTAGGCTTTGTCTTCCAGACCTTCCACCTGCTGCCCACGCTCACGGCGCTGGAGAACGTCATGGTGCCGCTGGAACTGGCCCCGCGCGCAACGGCGGCGGAGAGTGCCGGGCGCGGACCCGGGTCGAGGGCCAGGCCGCGCGTGCGGGCCCGCGAGCTGCTCGAACGGGTGGGGCTCGCCGAACGCATGCACCACTACCCGGCGCAGCTCTCCGGCGGCGAGCAGCAGCGGGTGGCTCTCGCCCGCGCCTTCGCCAACCGGCCGCTGGTGCTGTTCGCGGACGAGCCCACGGGCAACCTCGACTCGGCGGCCGGAGCGGTGGTGGTCGAGCTGATGGAGGAGCTCAACCGCGAGTGCCGCACCACCGTCGTGCTCGCGACCCACGATCTCGAGCTGGCCGCCCGCGCGCGGCGCGTGATCACCCTGCGGGACGGGCACATCACGTCGGACCGCCGCAACGGGCATCCGGATCACCCGAACCGCCGCGAGGCGGAGTGATCCCCTTCTCGCTGCGGCTCGCCTGGAGGGAGGGCCGCGCGGGCATGCGCCGCATCGGGGCGTATGCCGCCTCGGTGGCGCTTGGGGTCGCCGCGCTGGTGGCGGTGCACTCCTTCAGCGGGGACGTGATCCGGTCGATACGGGAGGAGTCGCAACTCCTGCTGGGCGCCGACCTGCGCCTCAGTTCCAACGCCCCTATCTCCGACAGCGTGGGCGCCATCGCCGACTCGGTGGTGACGGAGGGAGGGCGCCTCTCCCGGGTCACCGGGCTGGTGTCCATGGTGTACGCGCCTGGGAGCGGGGCCACGCGGCTCACCCAGGTGCGGGGGGTGGAGGGGGGCTTCCCGCTCTACGGGCGAGTGGAGACCACGCCTCCGGGTATCTGGTCGCGCCTGGGCGAGCCCGGGGTTGCGATCGTGGACGAGGCCATCCCCATCCAGCTGGGGGTGGGCGCGGGCGACACCCTGCAGGTCGGCACCTCCTCCTTCGTCATTTTGGGCACCGTGCGCGGCCTCCCCACCGACATCGGCTTCCAGAGCGCCATCGGGCCGCGCGTGTTCGTCGCCCGGAGCGACCTCGCCGCCAGCGGGCTGCTCGAGTTCGGCAGCGTCGCCCGCTACCACATCTATGTGCGCATGCCCGCGGGGGAGGACCCGGAGGACCTAGAGGGCCGCCACTGGCGCTTCTTCCGCAACCAGGCGGTGACCTCGGTGACCGCCCAGGACCAGGCCCGGCGGCTCACCCGGGGCACGCGCATGCTCGCTTGGTTCCTGCGGGTCGTGGGGTTGACCGCGCTGCTGCTCGGAGGCATCGGCGCGGCCAGCGCGATCCACGTGTACGTGAAGGAGAAAACCACGTCGGTCGCGGTGCTGCGCTGCATCGGCGCGCGCGAGCGGAGCGTCTTCAACGCCTACCTGTTTCAGGCGGTGGCGCTCGGGCTCGTCGGCTCGGTCGCGGGGGTGCTGGGTGGGATCGGGCTGCAGCGCCTTTTGCCCCTGTTGATCGCCGATGTGCTGCCGGTGGCGATCGAGCCGCGTGTCGACCGGACGGCCGTGGTCGCGGGGATGGTGACCGGGATGGCGGCGGCCGCGCTGTTCGCGCTCGTCCCGCTTCTCCGCATCCGCGGCATCGCTCCCCTCCAGGCCCTGCGCGCCGACTTCGAGCCGCAGGTGACGGCGCGGGCGCGGCTGGATCGCGTGTTCGCGTTCGGCGCTCTGGTCGGCGGGATGCTGCTCCTCAGCCTCTGGCAGGCCCCCGAGCCCGAGCACGGCCTCGCCTTCGCGGGCGGCCTGAGCGCCGCCCTGCTGCTGCTCTACGGCACAGCGGTTGCCTTGACCCGCCTCACCCGCCGGTACTTCCCCGCGCGCGCGTCGTACGCCGTCCGCCAGGGCGTCGCCAACCTCTTCCGGCCTCAGAACCAGACCGCGGCCGTCATGCTCGCGCTCGGACTGGGCGCCTTCCTCATCACCACCGTGCTCGCGGTGCAGGCCAGCCTGGGCCGCGCGCTCTCGGTGGACGGCGGGCAGGAACAGCCCAATCTGCTCTTCTTCGACGTCCAGCCCGACCAGCGGGACGGCGTGACCGAATTGGTGGCGGCGGCCGGGGGCGGCCCGGTCGACCTGACCGCCGTGGTGCCGGCCCGCATCTCCAGCCTGAACGGCCGTCCGGCCGCGGAGATCCTGCGCGACCGCAGGGACGGCGGCCCGGCCCGCTGGGCGGTGCGCCGCCTTTACCGCAACACCTCGCGCGCCGAGCTCTCCGGCACCGAGGAGCTGGTGGCCGGCCGCTGGTGGGGAGAGGGGACGGCCCCCGACGGAGATAACGGCGGCGACCCGCCCGACGGCGTCTCCCTCGACGCCGACCTGGCCGACGACCTCAGGGTCGGGATTGGTGACCGGATCACTTGGGACGTCCAGGGCGTCCCCGTGACCACCACCGTTGAGAACCTGCGCCGCGTCGACTGGGACCGCTTCGACCTCAACTTCCTGGTGGTCGCCGAGCCCGGCGTCTTCGACCAGGCCCCGCGCAGCTACCTGGGCCTCGCCCGCATCGTCGACCCGGATGCCCGCGCCCGCATGCAGCGCAACCTGGTGCTCAGCCTCCCCAACGTCTCGGTGCTCGACCTCGCGCTCATCCAGGAGGCCCTCGACACCATCCTCGGCCGCGTGGGCGGGGCCATCCGCTTCCTCGCCTTCTTCATCGCCCTCGCCGGCGTGGTGGTGCTGGTGGGCTCCCTCTCCACGTCCCGTTTTCAGAGGATGCGCGAGAGCGCCCTCCTGAAGACGCTGGGCGCGCGCCGCTCGCTCGTGCGGCAGGTCCTGCTCGCGGAATACACCAGCCTGGGTGTGCTCGCCGGGCTGACGGGCGCGCTGCTGGGTGTGTGTTCCGCGTGGGCGCTGGTCGAGTTCTTCTTCGAACTCGACTTCCACCTGCCCCTCGGGCGCGTCGCCG
>JAPPHB010000024.1 GCA_028821195.1 Gammaproteobacteria bacterium | reverse complement strand
TGTGGGACATTTTACATGCCGACTTCAGGGAAACTTTACATGCCGGGTAACAAACGTCTTGCGGCTGCACCACCCGGTCGCCCGTGGCATAGTGGCCGCGAGGGCGCGGTCGGTAGCGACCCGGGGGGCACAGGTGCCCGGTTCGGGCGCGGGGCCGTGCGCGTTTTCACACCCGGCCCCGAGCCCTCCAAGGGTCGCTCCCCAGCCAGCGATCCGTGCCGGAAGGCAGTTCAGCGCCATCTCGGGACGGCGAAGAGCCCGCTCGCCTACCCGGTGATGGGCGGCGAGCCATGACGGAGCGTAGGCCAACGGCACCCTGTCCACGATCCGGGCGTTTGAGTAGCGTATCGGCCAGCGCATCGATGCTGCGGAGAGACGCCTCAACACCGTGGAGACACGGGTCGGAGTTCTGGAGGTAACCGCCAGCGCCAACGGCTTCGAGATCGCGGGCCTGCACACATTGAAGCGGATCAACGGTCGGCTCACCGAAGTGGACTCAAACCCTCAATCCCATGGCCAAGATCCACCTCCCGGCGCGTCCGGGGCAGACCGCCCGGAGCGGCTGGCCCACGAGCCCCGACACGCCCTCGACACTCTGCGGGATGACCGACGGCTCGCGCCAGATATGGCGGGGCTTGCCGGGAGCCTTCGCCGCGAGCGCTCGTTCCGACATCTGCGAGCGGTGCCGGAAGGCGCATCTCGACAACCCGCTGCCGAGCAGTCGGTGACGAATCACTGGTCCCGTCTCCCCGGCCTCATTGCAGCGCGAGTGGGACCGCTCAGCGGAGCGCAAGCTGCGTCGTTCCGGGGCTTCACCGGCGATGGTAGAGTCGGCTGTCAACCGTCTATGGACGCCCCCGGGAGTGCAAGCCGTTCAGCAGGAACGGATGGGGGCGGTTGGGTCATGGTGCTGTCGTCTATCCGGCCTGTTGGTGCGGCCCTTCGTGAGCCGCTGGCCCGTATGGAAATGCGCGGATCGGGTCCAAATCGGCACCGCAGGCTCGAAGCCTTCCGATTGACACTTGGTTTTCCCGATCCCGTCTCATTGACCGTTTGCCCTTACTCGTTCTTACGTCTTTGCCCGCATGTTCCGACGGCTGCCTTCCGTTCGCTCTTCTCCTTTTCCCCGTCCGCTCAGGTGGCGGCGTGAGCCCGGTAGGATTCCTTCTTCGTCGTCACTGCCCAGACGATCCGCGCCGTCCTGTTGGCCAACGCGACCGAGACCAGCATCATCGGCTTGCGTGCGATCATGCCGGCCAGCCACGGGTCCGATGTTTCCCCGCGTCGGATGGCGTGCCGGACGACGGCGATGGCTCCGGTGATCAGCAGCCGTCTCAAGTCTCGCTGACCCATCTTCGAGATCCCGCCCAGCCTCGGCTTGCCCCCGGTCGTGTGTTGTCGCGGCACGAGGCCGAGCCAAGCCGAGAAATCACGCCCGCGCCGGAAGCTCTCCATCGGTGGCGCGAAGGCCCGGATGGCCAGTGCGGTGATCGGTCCGATTCCCGGGATCGTCATCAGCCGCGCCGACGGATAGCGAGGGGTATAGATTACGGCAGGAAATCATCTAAAGTCATACAGGACTGCATGATCCGCCATCCCTGCCGTTGGTGTTGGACCTTGCTGGACCGGGCCGGATGACCGGAATATCGGACTCGTTTGCCGGGAAATGCCGGGGCTCGCGAACGCATGTCCCGGCACGAGTTTCGACGACAGCGGACCTCCTAGAGTTGTGGAAGACGGTGCGCTGGCCACTCGCCGGACATCCCCCGCCCCGGATGCTCTCAGTGTGATGCGGTTTCCGTGAGCGCAACCCACCCTCTGTGCTCGGCGACCGCTGCCCAATCGGTCGGCTCGGGGCTTCTCCCTTGCTTGGCGTCGCTGGACTTCGGGTCGTCAGCTGAGGGAAGGTTGACATTGCAGGTTCCCTGATCGATGCCCTTCCACTCGCCGGTAGCCGCATCTATGATTACCGGAAGCAACCCACCTAGGATGTCCAGTATGACCCAGCCGGCACCGACCGAAGCCGTGAGTTCGCAGGCGACATCCTGATAGCCTTCCTTTCGGAACACCACGGTGTGGCTCTGGTGGTTGTTCAACTCCAAGGTGATGGGCGTAGTTCCCCGGTTTACGTTGTCGATCCACACCTCGGCGGCGCTTGGATTCGAACCCATGGCAACGCTCTTGGTCCCTGAGTTGAAGAGCGTGGCGCAGCCAGCGATCACAACTGCCGTCATGACAATCATGACGATTCTCCAAGAAAGGATGGTTGGGATCCTCTTCATGTGTGGCTTTCCTTGAATCGGGGGGCGGAGAAGTGACGAAGACGACCTTACAATGCTACCCCCCCCCCCCGATTTTTCAACCTCCCGGCCCGTTGCGCGTCTTCCGGGGGCTCGGATGCCACGGCCCCCTGTGCGTTTCATCGAGACGGCGTGAGCGGCTGGCTCGTAGGACCGTCAGGTGCTCAAGCCGGTGGGTGTGGTCTTCTTTCAGCCCGGGGTTGGGAAGGGAACTCAACCCCGGCGGGAGGGACGGGCAGAGTCCGTCCCGGAGGCCGGGGGGACCGGCGCCGAAGCGGTGGAAACGTCGACCACGCCGACCGCCGGTCACTCCGCGGACTCGCCCCGAAGCCGACGGCCTCGACGGGCGGTGATCGGGGGGCCGTCGGGAGGACATCCCCCAGGCGGCCGCCCAGGAGACGTTCGGACCCCGCGAAGGCGGGCGGAACCCCAACCGCGAACGCTGCCGGCGCGGAGTTTTGCCTTGGGGATCGAAGGGGGCGGAGCACCCCTCGCCAGCCCCTTTGTACCCACAAGGGGTAGGCGGATCGCCCGAGGGCCAAATCACGGCAGGGAATCTTCTAAAGTCATACAGGACTGTACGATCTGCGTTTCCCGCCGTTGTGCTTCGACAGGTTCCACCGTGCGTCAATAGCGGGAAAATCGCCATGGAGTGGCGGGAATTTGCGGGCATCGCAGAAGGGTTTTCCGGCCGATGCGAGCAAAGGGTGCCAAGGGGTCAGGCATCCCGCCCCGCGCCATGACCTGCCAAGAGGGACAACTTACGATCTCTCGCGCTTCACGCGGTAGTCCCGCCGGTCCAAGCACTGGTCGTAGAGCGCTCGGTCGATTCTGATCCAGTCGGTCATGTTGATCCCTCTGCGGTTCCGGATGGCGGGGCTGTGTGGGAAGGCGCTCGCGATCTTGATCCACCGCCGCTGCTGCCGGGCGATCACGCGAATTTCCTCGGCGACCTCGGAAAGGTCCTGGTCTTGGCTGAAGACGAGGGCCACGTCGTAGTCGCGGCGGTGGGCGAGCGCGATCACGTCGAGCGCGATCCGCACGTCGATACCCTTCTCTTCGCCGGTCAGGAACGAGTGCTGCGTGCCGTCGGGCAGGGACACTCTGCGGTTTCGGTAGCGGAGCGGCCTGCTGTAGACGACCACTCCACGCCGCCCCATCGCCCCAAGCTTGTGGGTCCAGAAGGAGTGCCACTTGGGATTGTCGCCGACATCGGGGATCCCGGTGTAGAAGCGGACTTGGGCCAGCGTCCATCCCCGCTTCGCGCAGACCTGTTCGGCGAGCGCGGTAACGTCGTAGTTGGGGTAGGTGTAGCCGAACGCCTCGCGGGCGGCGTGGAAGAGATTCTGGCCGTCCACGAAGGCGACTGCTCGCTTGATTGGAGGTTCGCCGTTCACTCGCGGATCCGGAAAAAATAACCCCGCCCGAGGCCTTCCGGCGTGTCGGGCGGGGGGCAAGTATAACCGAATGATACTACACCGTGGGCGGCCGCCGTCAATCCCCGTCGTCGCGTCACGACCGGCACCAACCTCTTCGCCGACACCAGTGCCGACGGCCCGACACCCTTCCCGGAGGCATGATCTGCGTGACAGACCGGGCGCGACTCAATTCTGGAAGACCCGTGGCGAACGAGCCCGGATCTACTCTTCGATGCCGGACGTATTACCGCCGCGACACCTCGATACCCCGTTCCTCAAGTTTGTTCAGGTTGCGGGTGAGGACCGCATCCGGCTTGCCCTCCAACGACTCTTAGCCACGGTCGGGAGGGCGTCACGACGCCATTCCGCTATCGAACTCCGTCCGAACCACCAAGGAGTACTCAAGCTCGATCTCGTCCCAAAGACCCCGAAGGCCAAGCGCATCCAATAGGATCTTATCAGACCGGTCGGAGATGTCTCGGCAGCGGGCTAGGTTGTAGTTCCCGATCAGCTTTCCGGCGTTCTTCTTGTACGTGACGTTCCCTGTCATCGCTTCCTTGAGACGAGCAACGATCCGTCCGACCTCGTTTCTATGTCCGCTTTGGAGCTGAGCGGGTCCGAAGGGAGCGGTCTCGTAGTCCGCTTTGGTCAGGTGGAAGTCGTCGCCGACCGCGATCCACCAAAGGAAGCACAGTCTGCCGTTCAGGAGCGCCATCGCCAAATCCCGCGTATCCGCATCCGCGAAGAAGCCGACGCGGCCGTACTCCGTCTGTGGGAGGAACTCCCCGTCCGGCCCGACCACCGGCGGCTGGTCGACGCAGAACGTAATCCAATTGTACGCCGACTTCTTGAAGTAGAGCACATGCGGACTTGGCGACGAGAGCACCTCGTGGCCGAAGCGGTATGTGCGCCGACGCAAGGTTTCAAGAGTACGCAGGATGCGAGGGGATCCAGTCTTCGGCACCAGGCCGCCGAAGGCCTCGGCATCGTACTCGGCGTAGGAGAGGCGACCGAAGAGTACGGGTCGCTCCTCCTCGAACCACCGGTGCAGCCGTGTGGTGAACGTCTTCCGGGGACCGAAAGCTCTCCCCCTCGCGCCTCCATGCGCCAGAATGATCGAATTGCGTACCCGCACCTTGAAGCTGAACAGCGCGGATGGAATCCTCCCGAACGAAGAAAACCAAGCAGTCGGACACCGTTGCTTGAGGACGTGTCGGACCGGGGCATACCTTTTACTGAACGTAATGTTCAGGGGTACGATCATCCCGACCCGACCGGCCCGCTGCATCAGCGTGACGCTACGTTCCACGACGGCCGCGTAGACATCCGGGCACGATGCCGTCGTGAAATCTGAAGAGAGCGAATACCGCTTCCGCACCTTCCCCATGGGAATGTAGGGGGGATTTCCTATGACCACATCGAATCCGCCTCGACCCTCCACGATCCCGAAGAACTCGGCGCACCAGTGAAAGGGCTGATGGCTGGCCCGCCATGCGCCGAACCTTCGCGGCTTGTCCGGCGACACCCCGTAGTCAAACGCCAAGTACCGGTCGAGTTCATCGCGGAGTTCCTTCGTCCGCCGCCGAACGTCGCGCTTGGCGTCGTGGATCGCGGCAGCGTCCGCGCCCGTCTCCGTCTGCAAGCGCCGAAATCGCGCGAACGCAGTGTCGGCGCGCTCCGACCGCGGGTCAATATCGTGCAACGCCATCTGGTCGACCAAGTTGCGTTGCGGGGCCTCTCGGATGTCCTTCACCGAGGAGAAGCCCACCAGCGCGTTGCCTGGCCGGATGTTGAAGTCGATGTCGGGGAGCGGTTCGATCTGCTCGGGCGAGCCGAGTTGGGCCGCGAGCTTGAGGAAGAGACGCAGTTTGCAGATCTCCGTCGCCTCCTTCATGATGTCCACCCCGTATAGGTTGTTGAGTACGATGGACTTGAGGATGAAGTAGCGCTCGCTGGGGTGCCGGGCCAACTCCGCGAGGATACCCTCGGCGTCCGTTGGACGCAGATCCCGCATGCGGGCAAGACAGGCGGCGTAGACGGGTTCGAGGACCTTCAGGGCCGCGAACAGGAAGGCGCCGGACCCGCAGGTCGGATCGAGAATCGAAACGCTGGTGGCTGCCCGCCAGATTGCCGAGACAAGCTCGGGCTCGTTGGCGCGCCCAATGGCATCGAGAATCAGCCGCGTGGCGTCCAGATTCAGCGTTACGAGGTCGTTCGAATCGCGAACATCGCCAGCGGCCAGCTTCTTGCGCGTTTCGACGTAGCGCGCGCGGCGGGCGACCACCTGTCGCCAAGTCTCGCGAAGATGTGCGTATTCCAGCGGTGGACCGCCCTCGGACCCGGCGGGCCGATCCCAGTCAGTCCGGTTGGCGGGATCGCCGATCCCAGCGGCGACCTCCGGCGGAAGCTCAAGCGGCGGATCGACTCGGACCGGACTCTCGATGTCGCGGGCATCCCAAGCGAATCCGTGGCCAACCGGAGGGCGAATGTACCGATCCGGATCTTGCTGGAGCCACCCATAGACAGTATATCTGTCTGTCTGTCTGTCACCGCCATGTCCAGCAATCGCGGAATGATGGTGTTTTCCGCCATGTAGCCGGTGATGTCCTCCTTGGTGTAGTAGGCTCCCTTCTCCTTCTGGTTGATCGACTTCTCGAAGATGTGTCCCAGCACGTCCGGGTTGATCTCGTTGTCCTTGGCATCAGGCCGCTCGTCAAGGTGCCATGAGTACCGGTCGAAGAAGTTGAAGAGCCGGGCGAAGGCCGCGTCGGGGATGCGGATGTCGGGGTTGTCGCGCTCCAGATCGTGGACGTCGAAGATCCCGCCGTTCAGGAAGGGCACCTCGCCGAGCAGGGCGGCAAGCTCCGGGACGCGCTCGGACTCGGGCGTGCCCAGCCCCTCGTGAAACAGCCGCCGAAGGAATGAGCGGTAGAAGTCGTGGAAGCGGTCGGGGCCGCGGGCCTTGCGCACGCGGTCGAGGCGGGTGCGCAGATAGTTCGGGTCGCCGTCCAGAAAGCCTCGTTTCTGGATGAAGTAGATGAACATGAGCCGGTTCAGCATCAGCGACGCGTACCAGTCCACGGCACCGGAAAGGTCGATGCCGGTGATGAGTCGCTGGAATGCGTTGAGTTCTTCCTGGTAGTGCTCGTAGAACCTCTTCGTGACCTTCTCGGCGTTGAGCGCGTTCCTGACGCGGTCCGCGACAAGCGAAATGGTGAGGCTCTCCTCCTCGTCCAGTCCGAATGCGAGGTTCCGGAGGCGCTGGAGGACGGGTTCGCCGGTCTGCCCGGCCCGGAACGTGTATTCCCTGCTGGCGTCGGGCTTGCCCTGTTCTCGCCGAACCCAGTGCCAAACCTGTTCTCGCCGCGCGCCATCCATGAACACGATCATGTGCTCGAACGCCTGTACGGTGATTCTGGTGTCCACCCGCCTGCGGGTCGCGTGGTCGGGCATCCGCCCGTCCTCGGATTCGCACCTCCAGACGACGAAGCCCTTCTTCTCGGCCACGGCCACCGCACGGAAACGTCGCTCCCCGACCACCACCGCGACGGCGGAACCGGAGTGGTGATTCCAGCCCAACTCCTCCACGAGTAGCCCGGTCAGGTCGAATCCGCGAAGACACTTCCGCATCCTCTCGATGTTTAGAATCACGATACGGCATCCTTCCCGAACAGCCCCATCGAGCAGATGATGCGCGGGTCACGCGGCTCCGGGTCGGCGTCGTCCCGGATGGAGAGCCGATCCTCGTCACGGAGCTTCACAACCAGGCTCGCCAGCGCGTGGTCGTCCATTCCGGTGCGGAGATGGCGGTTGAGTGCGTCGGCCGCAGTGCCGCGCAGCGGATACTGGTAGATGTCGTCGAGGGCCAAGCGCAATTCGTGCAGATTGAAGAGAGGCATTTCCTTCTCCGCGAAGGCCACCCACTTCTTCAGGCGCTGATAGGCGCGGTAGCGGGCACCGCGTTTGGAGCCCAACTGTCCCCCGGTCCGGTGCTGCTCCTTGGCGATGTGCCGCACGCCCTTCGCCACGAGTTCATGGTGGCGGCCATCGCGCGGATGGGCGGGGGTGTCCGGGGCGCACGCGGCAGCAGCGAGAATCTCGACCTGCGACTCGGTCACGCTTTGGCCGGTCCTCGCATTCACATACGCCAGCGCGTCGTGGTCGTCCGCCGTACGCAGAAAGAGAAGCACGCCGTCTGGCCGCCCCGGCAAGAGGTGCCGGCGCGTACTGTACACCACATCAGGCAGTGTCCGCACGGTCTCCGCCAGTCCCGGATCTTCGCCCGTCGCGTTCCGCCAAATCTGCCACGCCTGACTGGCCAAATCGACCTCGCCGTCGTCCTCGTCGTCGAGAGTGCCCGCCTTCTCGTGGTACAGGTCGAGGATGCGCTGTTCACCGTCCTCGTCGTCCTGAAAGAACGCCTCGTCGGCACCGACTACCTCGGCGTTCTCCGAAAGGCGCTGCCGGACCCGTCCGCGCAGATTGATGATGCGCTCGACGCCATCGGCGGGGAGGAAGGAGTAGCAAAGGATGTTCGGATCCCTCTGGCCGATCCGGTCCACGCGCCCGGCGCGCTGAATGAGCCGGATGATCGCCCACGGCAGGTCGTAGTTCACGACCACGGCGCAGTCCTGAAGGTTCTGGCCTTCGCTGAGGACATCGGTGGCGATCAGCACCCGCATCTCGCTGGCTCCGGCGGGGATGCCCTCGTTGCTCTCGGGGCTGAAACGCTTGGCCAGCAGCGTCGGATTGTCGGTCGCGCCGGTCACACCTGCCAAGTCCCCAACTCCCCTATTCTCCAGCTGGCGGGCCAGATAGTCGACCGTATCCGCGAATTGTGAGAAGACGAGGACCTTGCGATCTGGATGTTTCTCCGTCAGCAACGCGTGAAGGGCTTCCAGCTTCGCGTCACGGATCGGATCCCAACGACCGCTCCTCTTGAGAATGTCGAGCAGAGATCTGGTGTCGTCCAACAACTTCCGTTCCAGCGAATCGTCGAACAGCTCCGAACGCAGCCACTTGAAGCGCTTTAGGAACTGGCTCTTCCGGTAGGTGCGGTAGACCGCGGCTGCCCGCACCATGAACGCGTCCATGTCCCACGGGGCGTCCTGACCTTGCTCGTCGCCCAGGGGGATCGCCTCTTGAGCTTTGTGATCCTCGTCGTCCGTGAAGCGCGTGTCTGGTAAAGCAGCGTCGAGCAATGCGACCTCTTGGCTGCCGACCGGAAGCGCGAGATCTTCGCGGATGGCATGGAGGAACACGCAGTTGCGGAGGACATGGCGCTCGACCGACTGGATGAAGGCCGAGCCGCTGCTTTCCAACCGCTTGAAGAGATTCGTGCGGCAGAAGCCAATCAGGCGCTTACCCGCCCGGGACAAGTTCTGGATCTGCCTCTTTTCTTCGTCGGTGGCGATGGCCTCCGCGGTGGCCGACAGGTGGAGCCCCAGCCCGTACCTTGGAAGCGAGAGTCCGATGACCGTTCTGACCACACCCTTACTGTACAGCCGGGCGTACTGGTCGTTCGGATCGTCATCGTCCACGTCAAACTTCACGGTGGCCGGGACGCGCTGCGGGAAGATCCTCCGGGATCCGTCCGCCATCATCAGGCAGGGGCGTCCGGTCTCGGGGTCCGCCTCGGCGTAGTTCTTCTGGATGAACGTTCGCGTCCGCCGGACCAGATAAAGGCGCATCAGATCGCGCCAGTCGTCTGGGTCCTCGCTCCTCTCGAAGGCGGCCAGCGTCCGCAGCCCGACTTGGTAGCTTGCGCTGAACTCGACGTCACCCATTGATCGAAGCAAGCGTTCCGGACGAATCCCGATGTCCTCGTCCTCGTCAAGGAAGAGCCGCAACTGGTTCGAGAGATCGAGGTAGGTCTTGTTGTAGGGCGTCGCCGACAGCAGGATGACCTTGCTCTCGTTCTCGTTGATGTAATCCTGGACGGCCCTGTAGCGCTTTCCCTCGCGATTGCGGAGGTTGTGGCTCTCGTCGATCAGCACGAGCCGGTAGCGGCGCATCTCCGGCAGGTCCGTGAGCACCTTGCTGAGCGACACCACCTTGGCCCGCAACTGGTACTCGTGGGCGTGATCCTCCCACATCGAGACCAGATTCTTCGGGCAGATGATCAGCGTTTCCAGCCCGAGGTCGTCCTCGAAGATCCTGGCCACGGCGGTCGCCATTCTGGTCTTGCCGAGTCCCACCACGTCTCCGATCAACACGCCGCCGCGCTTGTTCAGGTGGCGCGCCGCGATCTTGACCGCGGCCGCCTGAAAGTCGAAGAGCTTGTCCTTGAAGATCGGGGGGATGCTGAACTCGTTCAGCCCTTCGCGTGCCTCGTAGGACAGATGGTAGGCCATCTTGAGGTAGACGTGGTAGGGTGAGACCAAGTCCTCGCGCGCCCAGCTCTCGTCGATGATCTGGACGAGTTCTTCGGTGATGTCGATGCAGTAGCGATCCGTCCAACGATCCTCGAACCAGCGCTCGAGCTTCCGGGCCGCGTCCTGGTCGAGCACGTCCACGTTCAACTCCCCCTGACCGGACATCCCCGCGAACGTCAGGTTGCTGCTTCCGAGAAACGCCGTAACCGGGTTCACCGGATCGTCGCGGTACAGCAGGTAGAGCTTCGCGTGAAGCGAGTGCCGCAGGAACAGCTTGACCTTGACCTTGCCCGCCCGCAGCTGGCGGGCCAGCCGTCGAAGTGCGGCCTCGTCGTCGTTGGTGGGAGCGCCGAAGGTCAACTGCTCACGCAACTCCTTCGCCAATCTGCGACGCAGACGGAGTGCCGCTTGGTTGTCGATCCCAAACCGCTCTCGACCCCGGCTCGCGAAGTGCTCCCGCAATTCCTCCTCGGCTAAGCGCTGCATGCCGACGAGGATTCGACAGGGTCCTTGGCCGACCTTCCATCGGTCGATCAACGGGGCCACGCCGCCCCAGCCACGAAGGTTGATGTAGCCGACACAGAAGTCCGCCCGCGACGATAGGGCAAGCACCTCCCGCAAGGCGGGCAGGAGCTTGCTGACCTGTGTGAGGTTGTCGAAAATCCTCGGCATGATCGAAACGACCCGTCGGGGTGGGAGGAGTAGGATCGGGATATCCGGGACGGAGGCTGAAGAAGGAATATGGACGGCGGCCCCCTCCGGCAACCAACGGCATCCGGCGCCAAGCGAAGCGCATGACACGCCGTTGGCGTTCGTGTCCGGCGGCTTGGATACCTTTCCGGGACAGCATGGGAAGGCGAGAGATCGCAAAACGCGCTCGACCGGTTGACTCGCCTCTGGACCTGTCCTCAACGTACGGGGCATGACGACACCGAAGCAGCAGGTCAACTCCCGGATCGCCCACCTCAAGGAACGAGCAAGGGCGCTGAAGCCGTTGGGCTGGAAGGGACGCCGCGCCGAATGGATCGCGCTCGCCTGCTGCCACGGCGGCGTG
>JAPPHB010000123.1 GCA_028821195.1 Gammaproteobacteria bacterium | reverse complement strand
CCTCCGTTTCCGGCGCGGCGCAGCCGCCCCGGAGGCCGTTGTGCAACCGCAATCCGGCAAACGACATGTGCCGTCGCTGGCGTGCACATCCGGAACGCGTGTCCGCGCACACGGACCCCGAGGTCGATGTGCGCTCGCCGCCCGGCCCCGGTGACCGGGTTTCCGGGACGGAAACCGGCCTTCGAGCAAGTGCAACTGGCGGAAGGGCCTTCCCTCCGCGAAGTTTCGTTCGCGCAGGTCGTGCGGTCCATCACGAGAGGAATCGAATGATGGCACGCACGAAACGAAGTCGGCGCTCGTACAGCGCCGGCGAATGGGGCCGGAACCGGGTGAGGGTGTTCACCGATCCCAAGACCGGCCTTTACCAGATGGAGTGGCGCGAGAACGGGCGCAGGCTCACCCGGTCGCTGAAGCACCGCGATTGGACTCGGGCCAAGAGGCAGGCCGACGAGGCCGCCGCGGGCTTCGCGGTTCACGAGCCCAACGGCAACGCCGAACCCGAGCCGCTCACGCTGGAAAGGCTCTTTGACATCTACGGTGAGGAGGTGACGCCGACCAAGGCCGACAGGTCGCGGCGATACGACCGGGTTGCGATGAGGATGTTCCTCGGGTTCTTCGGACTCGACCGCGATCCGGCGACCCTGTCGCAGCGCGACTGGGATCGCTTCATCCGGGCGCGGAGGGTCGGCAAGGTTGGACCCAGCGGCAAACCCGTGTCCGACCGGACAGTCGAGTTCGACCTGAGATTCCTGATCGCGGTTCTCAACTGGGCGTCGAAGTCCCGGGACGAGAACGGGAGGCTCCTTCTCGACTCGAATCCGCTGAGGGGCTTGAAGACGCCCAAGGAGAAGAACCCCACCCGGGTCGTCCTCTCCGACGAGGAGTACGGGGCGTTGCTCGGAGTCTCCCGGAAGGTGGACTGGAGGTTCCATGTCGCGCTCGTGCTGGCCCACGAAACGGGACACCGAATCGGCGCGATCCGTCAGCTTCGGTGGTCTGATATCGACTTCGACGACAGGACCATCGTCTGGCGGGCGGAGCATGAGAAGACCGGCTACGAGCACGTCACACCGATGACCGACGAGGCCGTCGTCGCCTTGGAAGAGGCTGCGCAACGCAGGTATCCCGACGCCGGGGACTCTCCGGTGTTGCCTGCCCCCAAGGACGCCTCGCGGTGCGCGGGCCTGTCGGCGGTCCGGTATTGGTGGGACAAAGCCCAATCGCTGGCGGGGCTCGAACCGAAGCGCGGGAGGGGTTGGCACTCGCTGAGGCGGAAGTTCGCGTCCGACCTAATGGCCCTTCCGCTGAAGGTGCTCTGCGAACTCGGTGGGTGGAAGGAAGCCCAGACGGTGCTGCGCTGCTATCAGCAGGCCGACGCTGGACAGCTCAGGAAGGCTTTGGAGAGCCGCCCGAGGGTCTGCGCCTGACCCAAGTCGATTGGCGGGAACCGAAAAGCGGGAAAACGGAGTCTGAGTCCCGTAAGATCAATGTTCACATCAGGTTGTGAACACGACTGCTTCCGCCGCAGTAACAGAAATCGAACTCGGGGTGCTCGACATCCTGAACCAGGTCGTAGGTCTCCCAGAGCCCGCGCGGCAGGATGACGTCGCAGTGGCGCACGTAATCGAGGTGCACGCCGTCTACAGCAGGATTGGCGGCCAAGTCACCCACCAGGCCGCGCAGGTATGCCCGTACCGGCTCCCGCGAGGGACAGACCCACCTGTAGTAGTCCACATAGGGCGGATGCTCGAGTGAGCTCTGCAGGTTGCGGCTCACGGTGAACCACTCGGGATGGTTCCCACGGGCCCACGCATCCCCGTTCCGGTTCATCGTCCAGAACCAGCGATGGTATTCCAGCCCCTCGGCGCGGGCCGCGCTCGAGACCAGTTCGATGTCTCCGCCGCCAACCAGCACGGCCTCCACTCCGGATTTCCGCAGGCGCGCGAACCGGCGGCGCCATTCGCCCTCGTCGCGGTCGCGGTCGCCGTGCACCCAGCTCCAGACACTGAAGGATGAGCCCTCATCGGCTCCCGAAGCGCAGCCCAGCAGCGGCGCAAACGCCAGCGCGCCGCCGGCAGCCTGAACGAAATCGCGACGGTTCATTCGGGCACACCCTCTACGTGATCCGGCGCACCTTCAACGAAACGCACTACGCCCCACTTCTCCGGCAGGTGCATGTCGATCTCCCCCTGGGGGGACCAGACCCAGTTGTCTTCGGGATGATCGCTCCAGTCGACGGGCTCGCGCGCCTTGCGGTAGCCCCCGTCCTCGATGACGAGCGGCCACTGAACCCGGGAGAAGTTGACCCGCCATTCGTCACCGGGGTTCGGGGCCGTCCCCGGCTCGCGACTCCCGGTATCCGGCGACTCGGGCGCGCCACCGGGCCATGCATTGTCCGGCACCGCTTCCGGGCCGGCCGCAACCCCATCCGGGGGCCGGAGCGCGGCCCACGGAATCGCGATCTCCACGGTCCAGCCCCGGTCCTCGTCCGACGGGTCGTTGATCGTGCCGTCCAGCCGCACCGCCGTGCGCAGCCCCTCCATGTCCCACGCGATGTGCGCACTTCCCCCGCTGCGGTAGGGCTTGTCCAGGAAGAGGTCGAACTCGGTTCCGAGCGCGTTGATCTCCAGCTCGTAATACGCCAGCCCGTCTCCGTCGGGATCGAGGAAGACCTCAAAGTCGTGGTCACGATAGATGATCGCGTCCCGCTCCGTGAGCGTCGCCCACAGGTGCGGCTCCTCGAGTTCCGCCGCCACATACAGACAGCATTCGTCCCATGCGAGCCTGGCGCGGGTGGTCCACTGCGGAGTTGGCCAACTCTCTCCGCGGATATCGACGAAGGACTCCGTCCAGGGCGCCGCCCGCCACGCCTCCTCGTCCAGATCGCCGTCGATGACCGGGGCAGCCGGGACTCTGGGCGCTTCATAAAGACGCGCGTCACCGGCGAGCTGGGCATGAGCCCCGGGCGGCAGCCCTGCGGCGGCGGCCACACAAGCCACCACACCGGCGGCGGTGCACCGCCCGCCAACCCGCGAGCGTGGTCGGTTCGGTCTTGATCGCACGGCTGCTTTACGCCCTGTGTCCCACCAGCACCGCCATCGGCCCCTCGTGCCAGGCGATCCCGGCCGTGAATCCTGCTGCCGCCATCGCCGCCAGCTCCTGCTCGATCGGCTGGTAGGTGTCTTCCTCGGCCCACTCCGCGAAGTGCTGGTAAGCCCGTTCCTCGGGGATGCCCCGCGAGACCATGTGGGCCGCCCAGAATGCGTACCCCGCCTCCCGCCCCTCGGGGTCCGACGGCATCACGGCATCCGCGTTCACGAAGACGCCCCCGGGGCGCAAGGATGCGTGGATGCGCCGGTAGAGGGCACGCTTGTCGCGCATCTCGGGAATGTGATGGAGGGCAAGCGACGCCGCGACCGCGTCGCACACCGGCAACGGCTCGAGGAAGGAACCCTCGCGAAAGCGCGCGCGGCTCCCGAAGCGCTCCAGCCTGACCCGCGCCGGGTCGAGCATCTCCGGATCCACGTCGACAAGCTCGATTATACCGATGGCATCGTGCCGGAGCATCGCTTCGGAGAGGGCTCCGGTGCCGGCCCCGAGATCGAGGACCAGACCGGGACGCACGGACGCGACCTCGCGCGCAGCAGCATCCAGCAGTGTCTCGTAGCCGGGTATGAAGCGCCGGATGATCTCGTCGTACGCATCGACTTCGACGCGCAGGTGACGGCGAACGGAATGCGACATGCGTGCCATTTTCTCATTGCGTGGCCGCCCGCGTCAATGCGAACGTACCACGTTCAGCACTCGTCCCGTCCGGAGGCGTCATGGCCGTCGTGAGCGCCGTTCCCTTCACCCTGAAGCGCAGCTCCGACCTCTACACATCCGGCGGCGGATACGAATCCACCACCGAGACCGCCCACGGGCTCGTGCGGCTGGAGGAGGACCGCCTGGTGATTCAGTGGCGTCTCGCCGTGCGCACGGAATCGATGGAAGGCAGCGGGTACGAGACGCACGAAGCGATCGAGCCTGTCAGGGAGATCGTGATCCCGCTTGCCAAGGTGGCGGGTGCGTCCGTGCCGGAGCGGAAATGGTGGAGGCTGGCTGGCCCGAAGCTCACCATCACCGCTGCTGACCTCCTCGCCTTCGAGAAGATCGCGGGGCCGCAGGGCCTCAAGCTCAAGCATCCCTCGAAGCTCGTGCTGAGGATCAAGCGGGCCGACCGGCTGATCGCGGAGGAGTTCGCCGCAGAGCTGGCGCTCACGCTGACGCGGTTGCCGGAGGACCGCGGGCGCCGAGAGCTGCCGAGGTAGCCATCCCGTCCCGGGCGCCGTCGCGTCGTCAGGTCGTTGCCATCGAGACACCCGCAGGGCTAGAGTTCGCCGCGCCGGACGATACCGCGGCGGCGCAAACCCGAGGCAGAGCAGAGGAGGAGAGAAGACACCATGACCGTCGACATCAACGAAGTCGGCACCACCGCGTTCGTGATCGCCTGCTTCCGGGCGATGGAGAAGGAGAGGGCGCGGCCGCTGTTCGAGGACCCGTACGCCGAGTGGTTCGTCACGGACCAGGCGATGGGAATGGCCCGGCAACTGGCCGAGGCGGTGCCCGAGTCCACCCACATGCTCCGGTTCCGCACGCGCTTCTTCAACCGCTTCGTCGAGCGGGGGATCGCCGAGGGCGCACGCCAGGTCGTTTCGCTGGGGGCCGGGCTCGACATGCGCGCCCAGATCTTCGCGGCGCCGGGGGTAACCCACTACGAGGTGGACCAGGGCGCGGTGGTCAGCTACAAGCATGACGTCCTTCGCGCACACGGCATCCCGCCCAGCCCGGCGCTCCCCTTCAACTACCTGGAGGTCGACCTCCCGGAGAAGCTGGCCGAGGCCGGATTCGACTTGGACGCCCCGACGGTGATCGTGTGGGAAGGCAACACCATGTACCTGCCCACCGAGACCATATTCCCCTTCCTGAACAACCTGTGCGCCGGCATTTCCTCGTTCCGGATCGCGTTCGACTACTTCGCGGAGGATCTGCAGAAGCGGGATTTCGAGAGGGAAGAGGACCTCGAACGCATTGAAGCCGTGGAGCGGGCCATGGGGGCATCGTTTCCGACCGGTTTCAAGGACCTGGCGGTGTTCGAGACGGAAACGCCGCTGAAGGTGCTGGACTCCGGACCCATCGGAGACCTGGGCGAGGCGTACGGCACCGACGAGATCGCGGAGAACATGGCGACGGACGAGGGGCTGAGCGTCTATCAATACTGCGTGCTGGGAACGCGGTAGCGCCGCCATCGTCCTGCGGCCCGCCAAGAAGACCCCAACCTGTTCGCCTGCTGCGGACTGAGGAACTGACCCAGATGACCCAATCAACTATCGGCACGCCCGACCTTCGCTATCCCATCGGCCGGTACGCTCCTCCGGCCGAGATCACGGAGCAGCAGGTAGAGGCCTGGATCGACGAGATCGCGGCTCTGCCCGCGGATCTACGGGCGACGGTCGCGCCCCTGACGGACGAACAACTGGACACGCCGTATCGGCCGGGCGGCTGGACCGTGCGCCAAGTCGTGCACCACCTGTTCGACAGCCACGCCACCAGCTACGTGCGTTTCAAGTGGACCCTCACCGAGGACCGGCCGGCCATCAAGGCCTACGACGAGAAGGCCTGGGCGGAGCTGCCGGACGCCCGCGGCGCGGTCGGCCCCTCGCTCGACGCCCTGGAGGCCCTCCACGCCCGCTGGGAGGACCTGTTGCGCCAAATGAGCTGGCCGCAGTTCCAGCTCGAGTTCGTGCACCCGGACGCCGGCGCGATCCCGCTGGCCAGGAACGTCGGCCTCTACGCATGGCACGGGCGGCACCATCTGGCTCACATCGAGCGGCTGATCGAGCGGGAAGGCTGGGTCTGAGGTAGCGCCGGGCGCACCTTCTTTCCCGCCGCCCCTCCTCGGTCTCGCTTTATCGGAAGGGGTGAGCGGTCGCCGCCTCATCCGCCCGCAGAGCAGAACGGTCCCGCTCGGTGGTACTGGATGCCGCTCAGCCACGCCCGGAACACGACCGTGTCGGGTGCGCACAGGCCCGCGTTGCCGTACCAATCGAAGCTCGTTAACCCAAGGGTCAGGAAGCTCTCTGGAAGCTGGCCCGTCAGGTGGTTGTTGGCGAGCCCCAGTCTTTCGAGATTCGTGAGGCTGCCGAGTTCGGGCGGGATCGAACCGGTCAGCTGATTGCCGTTGAGCGACAGACCTTCGAGATTCGCGAGGCCACCGAGTTCGGGCGGGATCGAACCGGTCAGATTGCCGCCGAGCCGCAGACTTTTGAGATTCGTGAGGCTGCTGAGTTCGGGCGGAACCTGATTATGTTGATCGGAAATGACCGTAACATACTATACGATAACGAGTTACATAATCAGCTTCTCGGATGGTGTATCACTTCAAATATGCAAGTCTGATCCGAGAATCCCTGGCACCTTACGGGAGGTTCTCGGACATTGCACGAAATAGCCCGCCCGGTTAAGCCGTTTAGCTTGAACCTGCGGCAGTTGCGTCGATGGCGACCGACGAACTGCGAAGCGCCTCCACGTCCGCAGGGACGGAAGGCAGGTGGAAACACAGCGGTTTCAGTCTAAGTTGAGCCATGTACAGCCGCTCGTATCGATCCCGTACGCTCGAATCCAAGTCATCAGGTCGTCCTCTGCCTCATTGAGACGTCGGTCGAGAAGGAAGAGGGTGTCTCGCGCCACGGTGTGAACGGGACGCATTTCGTTCGCGTAGGGCACCGGGGCATCGACGCACGCAGTCGTGCGATCGGGGGCGATGATGCTCAGGTACACTTCCGATGTGATGTTCCCGGCAGGCAACTCTCCGTCCAGCGTGGAGTCGTGATGCAGCACGACTGTGCTGCCATCCGACATGCGGTAGAGCCCATACATCGAAGAAGCCGCCTCAAACATCTCCGTCATTGAGCTAAAGGACTGCAGGTCATCGAATACCTCTTGGACGTTGGGCGGAACGCCTCTGCGCTTCGTGTTGGGAAGACGGAGGGTGTCCAGAAGCACGCCATCCAGCGTGGAGAGGTAGATCTCGTTCAGCCCGCTCATTCCAGACAGCAACGTATCGGACCAGGCGACGACACTGCCAAAGGACTGAAAAGCCGCGAACCTGCCGAGGCCCTCCAACGATCGCTGATAGGGCGCGGGAAGGGGAACGACATAGTCGATCGCCGTTTCGGGGTAGCGCCAGACGGCTGCCATCGTCCCGTTCGCCAGGTCGCGAGTTGGAAACACCACTCCGCGATCCACCACTGATACACCCCCCGTCCCGGGCCGCCCACCGTAGGGCTGCTCGCCAACGTAGGCGCCGTCATGCTTGGAGAAGAGTTGTAGGAGATTGCGGCGGTTTCCGGCACCAACCACAACTGAATCGCCCAGGACGAAAGCGGTCGAGATGGAGCGGAACTCGCCGGGGCCGCTCCCCGGACGACCGTAGAACTGCCGGAGCTTGCCGTCCCGTTCGTATCTGAGGATCCGGTTTTGGTAGAAGTCCGAGATCAAGAACGAACCGTCAGCGGTGTCCACTACCAAACTGAAGGGGTTGCCAAGATAGAACCGATCGTTCTCGTCGAGGAGAACGCTATCGACGACCGTGACGGCGGGCCCGGCTGTTGCGCGGTCCACACTGGCATCCGGCTCGCTCCCGCATCCGACGCCGACCAGCATTGCGGACGCCGCGTAGCTGCCACGAGACAACCAGGCCCACCGTATCACGAGTCGCTACTCCGGGGGGTTGACGATGATCGGATCCATCACGTAGCACCAACAAGAGGGATCTTCGATCGGGCTGCCGCATATGTCCCGGCACTGAGAGTAGGCATCGAAGTACGTCCAATACCCAGCCCCCTGCGCTGATTCCGTCCCGGTGAAAGTGAGCAGGGCAAGAAGCATCATGCCGAGCCCGGTTCGAGCGAGTAACCTACCGATTCTGGTTTTGGATTCCATCTCGTACCTCCTTGGTTGATTGCGGGGTTGGTGTTTGGCTGCGGGATACTGAATGCGCCCGGTCGGACGCCATGAGTTTGATCGTTTGTTCGAGAGGCATGTCGCGTGTGTCTGAAAGAAGTGGGCTCTCCTGTAGGCCGAATAACCGCGGCGACTGATAGACCAGCGATCCGTCCGAGAAGACCAGTTCTACCGGCAGCAGCCGAGACTCCACAGGTGTCGAAAGGGTCGCCGACACCGGGAGCGGTGCCAGACGGAGCCGCTCCCATCGCTGGGGAGGTCTGGAAAGAACCAGCATGAATTGGTCTGGGTTCGTGGCCCGCCAATCGAGCCACTGCGACAGGAGCGAGGTGCATGAGAAACACTGCGACGGATCCAACACGAACGCGACTACGGGTCCAGATCCCGCCGATGCTTGGGCAAGCGTCTCTCCTCCTTCCACAACCCAGTCAGCCGGTGACTCTGGACCGCCGTCGCATGCCGCGAACATGCCGACTGCGAATAGGAAAAGGCAGATGCCGAAACGGTCGCCGCCGCGATAGGTTGGACGGTGCCTGCGGCTGAGAAGGCGTCGCTGGCGCGGGCGGACCCTACGGTAACCTCTTGCAGGGCAACAGAATCCGCTTGTCGCTCGGGTCATAGGGGTCGGGTTGCGAGTGTGCTTTCGCCGCGGGGAGGGCGGGTCCTCCGTAGCTTCGCGGTGCATCTCGTGGTTGGAAGATTCGTGGAAGATGGATCAGGAACGAAGCACGGAAGGTAATGAACCTCATCCGAGTGTCAACTCCTTTGGGCCGGGGGTGTCGGGAGCAAGGTGGTGAGCTGGTTTGCCAAGAGCGAATCCGCCCTCAGCGGCTCGATCCGGCAACTCGGTCTGGCCCGCACGGGCCGCAACCCCAAGACCGGTGAACCCGTCGAGGTCCCGTCCCGCAGAGTGCCGGTCTTCCAGCCCTCGACACCCCTCCGAGAGCGCGTGGACCCAGGGTAACGGGCTCTCCCGGCTTGGACTCCCCAACCGGAGGCGGGGACTCTGGGAGCTCCGATGGGCGCTCCAGAGCGAGTTTCGGGGAATCTACGGGCTCTGGGATCGTCCAGAATCGACGATCCCGGGTTCCCGAGAGGTAAGGGTAGGCTGGAAAGCCGCGTGGACGACGGGCACTGCGATGTCCTCTTGCGTTAGGCCGGCATCCTCCTGCTGGCTGGGAGGAACCGCAAGCTGGTTGATCCAAGTGACGACTTCGGCGCGGCAAGCATCGGTGCGGTGGATGGCTCGGACGACTTCGTAGACCGAGAGTCCGCCTCGGGAACGAAGCCGCTTGAGGTCCCAAGTGCGGATGCACGCGAAGATGTGCCAGACCTGCGACCACTCGCGTCCCTTGAGGTGCCAGAGCCGATCCGGCCACCGAAAGCCCGTTACCGGCTCGGACCATGATCGCGATCTGGCCCCCGAGGCGGCGTTATCACCAGCCGCGGCCGCGCGGTCTCGCGGCGCCAGATGTCCCGTAGTACTCGGTCAAGCCTGTCACTTGCTCGTCGAGCCGCTCGATTCGCCGCCTCAAGGTGGCGTTCTCCCCGGTCTGCCGCTCGACTTGCCGCCGCAAGGCCTCGACCTGTTCGGAGTGCCGCCGCTGTTCCCGCTCGTACTGCACGGACAACCTCCGCAAGGCCCTCGTCAACTGCCCCTCTAACGCGCTCATACAGCCTCCTCACTCGTTCGACAGCTTCAAGGCCGGACGGTCGTCCACCCGCCATGGCGGACGGTCCAGCACCCCGTCCGGCACCACGACGAACCGCTCGCCCTTGATCTCGTGGAACACGAGCCCCCAGGTGTCCACCTCCAGTTGGGCGAGCGTCCGCCGGGCGTCCTCGATGTCCCGGCCCAGTTCGGCGCGGGTCTCGATCCGGGTGTGGATGCTCCCCGACAACCAGCGCATCGTCGCCCAGCTTCCGCCGAAGGTGCCGAGCGAGAGGCTCAGGCCGACGATCAGGGGCCTCATCCAACCCTTCATCAGCAACTCGCGCATCCGCCCGGTCGCCTCCTCCGTATCGCGCCTGATGGTACGCAGCGCGTATCTCACGGCGCGCCGCGAGTTCCCGGCGAGCCGTTCGAGCTCGTCCGCGGTCAACTCCTCGATCTCCCTGCGCTCGGTCTCCAACTTCTTCCGCAGCCGCTCGGTCAAGTCGTTCGCGTTGGAAATCAACTCCGTACAGTTCTCCTTTCAGCCGCCACCGCTTCCCCGTCTCGGGGTCCATGGCGGTCAGGTAGTCCATGCCTTGGCGGGGCACTTCAAGCCCCGCCTCCCGGAGCGCGGCGACGACCTCGTGGCGATCGCGCACCGCGCCCTGCTCGACGCGTTGGATCAGGTAGTCCCGGATCAGGTCTCGGGGGGAGGCTTCGATCCGGAGCCCGGCCCTCAGTTGGGCGGCCTCGACGTAGGCGCGGTGTCCGGGCTGCTGCACCCTGGCCCGCGCCGGATCGTCCGGCCGGCTCCAGCCGTGTTCGTGGTTGAAGGCGTCCTGAAGCGCGCCGAACGTCTTCTCCCAGCCGGGCGGGGCGATGTTCAGGCTCCGGCCGGTCTCCAAGTCGCATCGGGCGGCAAGGACATGAACGTGCGCTCCGCCGTCCTTCTCGCGGTGCAGCACCGCCGCCCATGCGTAGCGGTCGGATTCGAGCCCCGCCCATGCCGTCTTCTCGAACTCGTCGAGGACGGCTTCGATCTGTTCTTCGGTGGGCTCGTCCTCCGGCGCCCACGCGATCACGCCGGAGGTGTACTTGTGGTCGAAGGGGAGCGTATCGGCCACGGCGGCCACCTGGTGGGGGTCTCCCCTGAGCACCTCGACGCCTTCGCGCTCCTTCCCGGCCGCGTCAAGCTCCCCGAGGAGGTACCTGGCCGCCTTGCGGGCCGACCCGGTTCCGTGCGCGAGGAACTTAACGAGCATCGGCGTCCGGGCTCTCGACCGGAGCCAGCGCGCGGAGCGCCCGTTCGATGGCGATCAGGTGGACGATCACCTCGACGGCCTCGATGGCCGCCTTGTGGGTGTTCACCCACCGGGCGATCTGGTTGAGGTTGTTGCCGATGCGCGCGACCTGCTTCGTGCGCTCGCGCTCGACCTCGGCCGCCGGGGCCGTCCATGTGCGCGTGCGGGCCATGGCCTCCCGGACGAGCGCCGACAGCGG
>JAPPHB010000058.1 GCA_028821195.1 Gammaproteobacteria bacterium | reverse complement strand
AGCAAAAGAGGATCTCCACCCTGAGGATCTCGCCGGTATCCGTGTAGTACCAGATACGGACCATGCACCACACGTCGAATTGCGGGCCATTGGGATTGGACGGTGCTCCCTCGTCCATAACCGCGCCTCTGCTTCCAGAAGCGTTTCCCGGCGGCTGGGACGCACCGTCGCTGCCCGATACTCGCGTCGTACGCGTCGACCGGGCGGGTCCCAGAGCGGCGACGCTGCCGACATGAGCGTCACCCTTCGTGATGGAGCCATCTTCGTTCACGAGGGCGCCTACCAACTCGTCCTCCGAGCCCGGAGCCACGTAGGCGGTGTCCATCGTGGTGGACAAGTCGGCGGGCAGGTCGCCGGCGCCGATGGATGTCAGGGTCGCGGCGGGATCGAGCAGGCCCGCCTCTTCTACGTCTGCGCATCCAAGCACGATGGCTCCGACCAGCGCGAACGCGCAGGCGAGCAGGGCGGCTCGGATGATTGAGGATCGCGTGCTCATGTAAGGACCTCTCCTTCCGGTGGTGCTGCCGTTGAGTCTCGGCAGACGCGGAGGAGCGCCTGCCGTCGGACAGGAGATTGCTTACCGGGGCGTCCTTCCCGCGGTGTTAGGAGCCCCGGCTGGCTCCAGCGACGGCGGTATGGGCACAGGCTGATGGGAGGTACAGGAGGATGGCGTGGCGCGCGTTCGCGAACATGACGGCCCTCCCTTCTCGGCGTGGGGGTTAGGGTTTTGGTGACGGGCTGCTACACATGGGCGGGCAACAGGTTCCCTTCGCCATTTTCGACAGGTAGATCCGGGCCGCCGAGCTCGCGGAGGGCACCGCCCTGCCCGGCCGGCGGCAAGGGAATCCTCAACGACTCGGTCCGGCATCCCGGTCCGGCCCGTGCGGCGGCCTTGTCACCAGCCGTGTCCGCGCGGTCTCGCGGCGCCAGATGTCCCGTAGTACTCGGTCAAGGCTGTCACTTGCTCGTCGAGCCGCTCGATTCGCCGCCTCAAGGTGGCGTTCTCCCCGGTCTGCCGCTCGACTTGCCGCCGCAAGGCCTCGACCTGTTCGGAGTGCCGCCGCTGTTCCCACATGTGCCATCCCGCGCGGATCTGTTGTGACCATTGAACTTGCGGGATTCGGCGGGCGTATTCCCGCTGTTTGGTTCCCGCCGATTGGATTTCAGCCCCGCGGCCTGCGGCGGCTGCGGATCGCCTGCCTGAGCTGGGCCTCGTCTGGCTGCTGGTAACAGCGTAGCACGGTCTGGGCCGCCTTCCAGCCCCCGAGCTCGCAGAGCACCTTGAGGGGGAGGTCCATGAGATCGGACGCGAACTTTCGCCTCAGCGAATGCCACCCCCTGCCGCGCTTGGGCTCAAGCCCGGCAAGCCTCTCGGCCTTCTTCCACCAGAAACGGGCCTGCGTGAAGCCCACGCACTCTGAGGGATTTCTGGTCCTGGGCAGGACCGGCGTATCCCCGCTCTTCGGGCTGCGGCACCGCGCCTCCGCAAGGGCTTCCATGGCTTCGGGCGTCACGGGCGTCGTGTGCCCGTAGCCCGTCTTCTCGTGCTCGGCCCTCCACCGGATTGTCTCGCCCTCGAAGTCAATGTCGGTCCACCGAAGCTGGCGAATCGCCCCGATCCGGTGCCCGGTCTCGTGCGCCAGCACAAGCGCGACGTGGAACCGCCAGTCGAACCGCGAGATCCGTAGCAGCGCCTGGTACGCCTCTTCGGTGAGAACAACCCGGTTGGGGTTCTTCTCGATGGGCTTCCGGAGGCCCTTCAGCGGGTTCCTGTCGAGCAGCAGGCGGCCCCGCTCGTCCCTCGACCTCGCCGCCCAGTTCAGCACCGCCATGAGGAACGTCAGGTCCCATTCGATCATCCGGTTGCCCACGGGCTTTCCACTGGGGCCGACCGTGCCCGCGCGGCGCTCCCTGATGAAGCGGTCCCAGTCACGCTGGGAGAGTGTCTCCGGCCTTCGGTCCCTGCCGAAGAAGTCGAGGAACATCGCCATCGCTCCTCTATCCCGCTGCCAGGACTTCCGCCCCTTCGTGGGCGTCACCTCCTCGCCGTAGATTTCAAAAAGCCGTCCCAGCGTGAGCGGCCCGGCCTCGGCGTCCTTCTTGCCCCCGATCTCCGGGCCAGCGAATCCGGCCGCGAACTCGTCCGCCTGCCTCTTCGCCCTCACCCAGTCGCGGTGTCCGAGCGACCGGGTGAGCCTGCGCCCGTTCTCGCGCCACTCAATCTGGAAGTTGCCGGTCTTCGGGTCCGGGAAGATCCGGACCCGGTTCCGGCCCCATTCGCCGGCGCCGTACGAGCGCCGACTTCGTTTCGTGCGTGCCATCGTTCGATTCCTCTCTCGACGGACTGCACGATCTGCGCAACGGAATCTCGCTGGACGAAGGCCGCCTGACCAGTGCAAGTGCAGCAATCCTGGATTTGCGGCATTCCCGGAACGCGACGGAGGGGCCGCTGCCGAAGGGCGATCCGCATCCGGGACCCGTCCGGATCGCTTGGGACATCCGGTCGCGGGCGCGGCTTGACGCGACCCGGAGCGCTCTCCCGATTTCAACCGAAGCGTCACGCGACGGTGAGGAAGGAGCCCACAACATGCTCGACCAGTCCTCCAGCCACGGGGGACCGCTTTGATCGCCCATCTCAAGGGACGGGAGAGGGTGCTGGCCCCCTACGGGTGGACGGGCCGCCGGGCCGAGTGGATCGCCCTGGCCTGTCTTCACGGCGGCATCTTCACCCGGCGGCAGTGGGCGAGCTTCCTGGGCTGCCACCCGGAGAAGGTCCGCCGAGCCGTCCAAGCCTTCGTCAGGCAGGGCGTGGCCGCCGACGAGAAGCCGGTCGGCGTTCGCGACATCGGCCGGGTGTGCCGCATCCACGGGCGGGCGATCTACCGGGCGCTCGGAGCCGAAGGCCGCCCTCGCCGCAGGGTCACCTCGAAGGAGGTCCTGATGCGACGACTCCTCTCACTCGACTACGTGCTCGATCACCCCGGCCTGCCGTGGCTTCCGACCGAACCGGAGAAGGTGGCCGCCTTCGAGACGCTTGGCATCGAGCGCCGTATTCTGCCCCAACGGCTCTACCGTGGAGCGACCGGGAGCTTCCGGCGCTACTTCCCGCTTCGGCCGCCGGTCGCGCTCGATGCCGAGCGCGCCGTGTTCGTCCATGTCGATCCGGGCCACGATACAGTGACGGGACTCCGGTCTTGGGGTACGCGGCACCGTAAGCTCTGGGAGGCGCTTCGGGATCGCGGCGTGAAGATCGGGGTCGTGGCGGTCGTCCGGACCTGGCGGGAGTCGATGCGGGCGCGGACGGTGCTCGCCAACTGGACGCGGGATCCCCGTGCGTCCGAAATGGACCGGGAGACCGTCCGCGAGATCGAACGGATCGACCAAGCCATCCTCAAGGGGGATACTCGGGTCATCGGGGAATACGGAAGCCTGCGAGTCGCGTTGAAGCGCTCCGTGGCGCTGGAGAAGCGGGCGCGGCGGGAGACGGGACGGGGTCTGGTTGGGCGCGGTGAGACGTGGGAGACGCGACGGCTGGCGGGAACGCGATACTGGTGAGCGATCTTCCCTCCGTGCCGTACCGTGAGTGTGCAATCGACGCGGGGGTCCGATGCGCACTTCTTGCGTCCGGCGATGCGCACCATCCGTTCGGCGTATCCTCTGCCGCCATCAGGCTCTTGCGGGCCACCCACCCGGTCGGGCGCGGCACGGGAACCGTTCGGGCGGTGACGGTAGCGACCCGGCAGTCCGAGGGCCTGCTGCGGGCGAGGGGGCCGGTGCGCGTGCGCACCCCGGCCCCCGCCCCCCCGGGTCGCTACCTGACCAGCAATCCCTTGCGGGAAGGCGTCCGGCGGCTTCGGCCAGCGCTCACTGGCGATGTCCCGAGGTCGCTCCCCAGAGCCCGCGTGCGACACCGCCCCGACGGCGCGTCCGCCGATGCCGACGCGTCCAGCGGTACGAACATCGTGCTCTTCCAGAGGGGCTGTCGCATTTCGTTCTGCGTCCCCATGGCGTTCCCGGCGGCGACGGGTTCGGCGGTCGGGCACCGCAACGCCTCGGAACGGGGGCTGGACGGCCTTCCCGCGAGGGATCTTTGGTACGGGAGCAACCCCGAAGGCGGCGGGCGAGTTGTGAAAACACACTCGCCGCTACGCCGTACCGAGCCTTCGGCGAGGGGGGTTGCTCCCGCCACGGCCGATGCGGCCCGTCCGGCAACGGGCGGGCGGGCCGCGAGGCCGCAAGACGCCGCCGGGCAAGCGGTTGGACGGAAGGTACGGTGTGAATCGCCGGAGGGCCGATTCGTGAAACGACCCCCCGCGTCGTTTTCACACGCCAGAACGCCACGGGTGGCAGCGCCGGGGGCTCGGCAAACGCGCTCCAAGCCGCCAGCCCGCATGGACCGTGGATCCGTCCCTTGGACGAGGCGGCCGTCCACCTCTACGCCGTCCTCGCGGATCGGGTTTCGGCGGACCCGGATACCCGCCTCCGCCCTTGTGGGTACAAAGGGGCTGGCGAGGGGTGGCTCCGCCCCCCCTTCGATCTCTTCCGAATCCGCGCAACGGCCAAGGTCTCGGCGGGAGTCCCAGCGGCGCACCCGGCCCGCCCAAGCTATGTTTGGGTAGTGCTGGCGGCTCACCTGAACAGGAGGTCACACGGAGATGAATTGGCCGAGGAGTCGCACCTGCGCGGTTGATCCTCCCAGCAACCTTGCTCTCGGTGATCCATTCTCACTTGATCTTGGCCCGAGCAGGAGGCGGGGTCGGGCATGAGGGATGTCGCGCTTGCCGAGGCGGTTGATTTCTTTCGGATCGATGCCTCGCTGAAGCTCGACGCCAAGAGACGCGCCGCACTCGGCCAGTACATGACGCCAGTCCCGATCAGCCGGTTCATGGCGAGCCTGTTCTCGGAAACACGCGGAGACCTGCGTGTCCTCGATCCGGGTGCGGGGGTCGGATCTCTGACCGCCGCGCTCGCCGAACGGATTTGCTCGGAGACGGCTGGCCAGCGCTCGGTGGAGTTCGTCTGCTACGAGATCGACGCGGTGCTGTCAAGCTATCTCGCCGACACGCTCCGGCAGGTGGAGGGACGCTGCCGAAGGGAGCAGGTTAGTGTGACCAGCAGACTCGTCGAAGAGGATTTCATCCTTGAGCATGGGGTAGCCCGGCAGCCCGGGCTGTTCGAAGGTCGCTGCAACGACTCCGGCTTCACCCACGCCATCCTCAATCCACCCTACCGAAAGATCAAGACGGGCTCAACGCACCGAGAAGCCCTGCGTAGCGCGGGCCTCGAAACATCGAATCTGTACACCGGGTTCATGTTCGTGGCGGCGAGACACCTGCGCGAAGGCGGAGAGATGGTGGCCATCATCCCGCGTTCGTTCTGCAATGGTCCCTATTTCAAGCCGTTCCGGCGACAGTTCTTCGCCATGATGCGTCTGCGCCACATCCACCTGTTCGACCGGCGCGATCATGCTTTCAGGGACGACGACGTGCTCCAGGAGAACATCATCGTCCATGCAGTCAAGGGTGGTCCCGCACACGATGTGACGATTACGACGAGTTCCGGGAGCGCGTTGGAACTCGACCCAGCACGGAGCATGCGCGCTGCGGAAGACCTCACGCAACGCACGATCCCCCTGAGTTCGGTGATTCGCGAAGACGATCCCGACCGCTTCGTACACATCGCTGCCGACGGCATCGAACAGCGCATCATGGACCGCATGGCCCACTTCACGGCGACCCTAGGGGATATCGGAGTCGAGGTGTCCACGGGACCCGTGGTCGATTTCCGTCTCAAGGATGACCTTCGCGCGGAGCCGGAGGACGGTGCGGCACCGCTCCTCTACCCCGCGCATTTCCGGGGTGGGCGCGTTTCTTGGCCCAAGGTCATGCGCAAGCCAAACGCCATCCGAGTGTCCGACGACAGCCGAAGGTGGCTGTGGCCCAACGAGGGAAGCTACGTCGTAGTGCGGCGGTTCACTTCCAAGGAGGAGCGGCGGCGGATCATCGCGGCCATCTATGGCTCGGACCTCCCCGGTGAGCTGGTCGGTTTCGAGAACCATCTGAACGTGTTTCACGAGCGTCGCGAAGGCATGCCCGGGAATCTCGCCGAAGGGCTCGCCCTCTTCCTCAACTGCTCGCTGGTGGACCGCTATTTCAGGCAGTTCAACGGGCATACCCAGGTCAACGCGACCGATTTGAGGCGGTTACGCTTCCCGGATCGCGCGACCCTCGAACGGCTTGGAGGACAGCACGATGCCTCTACGCTATCGCAGCAGGCAATCGACACGATCATCGAAGGGGAGATCGCACACATGGCACGCGACGAGAACCCGCTGGCGGCACAGCAGAAGATTGACGAGGCGATCACGATCCTGAAGGCACTAGGGATGCCGCGCGGCCAGCAGAACGACCGCTCGGCGTTGACGCTCCTCGCCTTGGTCGATCTCAAGCCTTCCGGTGCGTGGTATGAACTGCGGCGGCCACTCATGGGCATCACGCCGATCATGGACTACGCTCGGGAGCACTACGGTCGCGAGTACGCGCCGAATACCCGCGAGACGTTCCGACGCCAGACGATGCATCAGTTCGTGGAAGCTGGCATCGCACACTACAATCCCGACGATCCCGCCCGGCCCGTCAACAGCCCAAATGCCTGCTACCAGGTCAGCGAGGAAGCCTTGCGGATGATCGTGGCCTACGGCACGCCCGAGTGGGATGCGGCGGTTGAGAGATGGCTCGAAATCGGAATCCCGCTCGCAGCCAAATGGGCGCAGGATCGGCAGATGCAGATGATTCCGGTGAAGGTGGCGAAGCGCCGAGAAGTCGCGCTGACGCCGGGTGTCCACAGTGAACTCATCCGGGACATCCTAAAATCGTTCGCCCCGCGGTTCGCGCCCGGAGCGGAAGTCATCTATGTGGGCGACACCGGAGACAAGGTGGGGCATTTCGACGAGGAGCGCCTCGCGGGCCTTGGCGTCACCGTCGATAGGCACGGGAAAATGCCGGATGTGGTGCTGTACTTCGGTGAGAAGAACTGGCTCCTCCTCGTGGAGGCGGTCACCAGCCATGGACCGATGGATGCCAAGCGCCACAACGAGTTGGCCGACCTGTTCGGTACGGCGCGGGCTGGGCTCATCTACGTAACAGCCTTTCCGGATCGGAAGGTGATGGCTCGCTACCTGACCGATATCTCTTGGGAAACCGAAGTGTGGTGCGCCGACGCCCCGAGCCACCTCATCCACTTCGACGGCGAGCGCTTTCTCGGTCCTTATGACACAACTGCTGAGTGAAGGCGAACCCTGTGGGGGCCGACCCGGCCGAGCCCCACGCCCAGTTGGTCGCTGGTTGTCGGTCTTGCTGAACCGCGACCGCCCCCACCGCGTCCAGGGCCAGCCCTTCGCGAGCCGGAACGTGTAGACCCTAATGACCACTGACCCTTGGCGTCCCTTACCAAAGCCCGACTACGCATTCTATCGATCTCCCTCCAGCGGTCTCTTCCTTCCCGAGAACCATCCCGCGAATCTCAGCCACCCGCCCCCGGGTCCGACTCCGGGCGTAATGGAAAACTACCATGTGTGGGTGTCCTGGTCCGACCTGTACGCGGCAGCCGCGACGTATGATGATGTCGTTGCGCGGCTTCGACCTTACGGCCTTGAAATGGTGCTTGCGACCCTCGGCGCGATCAGTTGGAGAATCTCGATGCCCAGCGGCGATGATGTGCTCAAGCCCCAAGCCGACATCGTGTCTCTCGTATTCGGCGACAAGGCGGTCCAGCTCGACCGCGACATCACGGCTTGGCGCTCAAGGATCGCGGATTCCGAGTTCGGCGCTCCCCCGATTGTCAAGGTGTTCCATGAACTTCAGGTTGTGACCGCAGCGAAGATCGCACTGCTCGCAGTACCTCCAGCGGACCCGGCAAACGGCCCGTCTTGTCTCCAAGCGTTCGGCGAAGCCATGCTCATGGTCAACGACCTGATCAATCTCCACACGAGAAGCGACGAGTTGCCCCAAGGCATCCGTGAACGAGCCGACCTCGATCGCTGGGTCAGCCATTTCGTGCCCAATCGGCTGTTTCATGGAGGCGGTAATCTCCAACACGCCATCGCTCGCGCGCACGACCTGTACCTGACGGACCGACCGCACCTTAGCGGCAAGCCCGGATACGTCAACCTGCCCGACCTGTTTGAGCGACTCACGGGCGTTCCGCCCGACTTGGCATCTGTGGCGATGTTCGGTGCCCTTGCGCAGACAAAGACCGACGACCCGAAAGTGCTTCTCGATACCTTCCTTGAGCCTCTCAATCTGAGTCCCGATGAGGAGCGGGCTGTGTTCGCCCTGTTCGCCGAGGGAGCGGATACGCTCCGTGAGCAACTGATGATCGACGGGTGCGGGGCCGACGACCTTCGCGTCTTCGACCCCCTGCCGTTTGGAAAGACACCAGTCGTCGTTCACGACGGCGAGGCGTATTGCCCGTCGGTCGCGTTCCTCCATCGCAAGATGACCCGAGGTTTGTTTTTCATTTTTGACGACCGGTTCGAAGACCGAAAAGCCAGCAAGGCGTTCCGTGACTACACGGGACCTGTCTTCGAAGACCACATCGACACATTGCTTCGTCGTGTCTTTCCGAAGGAGTCCGGTCGCTACATTGGGCCGGATTTTCTGGACGGCCCGGCGCTCGCAGGATCGAAGAAATGCGACGGAGTGATCGTCTACGAGGGTTCGGTGGTGCTGATCGAGGCCAAGGCAACGGTGTTGCCCCTCTCGGTCTGGACAGCCGGCGATGTCGATGCCCTATCCGGGAAGATCGACGATATCGTCGGAGACTCCGCAGAGCAGTTCGCTGGCACGATTCGGCTCATTGAGGAAGGGAAGCTCAAAGAGGTGGGTGCCGATCCGGCCAATATCGAGCACTACCTGCCCCTGATTGTCACGTTGGAGACGATGCCAAACGACTTCATGGTGTATCAGCTCGTCGAGCAACGGATGCGGCAGCGGGTAGTGCTTGAGGACCGGAAGGCCAAGGCAGTTCAATGGGCGGATGTGGGAGACGTTGAGTCGCTGGAGACACTTCTTGCAGGTGGAAGCAGCCTGCATGACATTCTGATGGCCCGGCTGGATGACCGATCATACCGCGAGGAGCCGTTTGGCAACTGGCTTATGGGTCACTACGAGCCCCGAGCGCTTGGCACGAACCCCTATCTGAAGAAGAAATTCGACGAGGCTTTTGAACGGGCCTTGGAGTACCTGCGGTCGCGTCGTTCAAGTGGCGGCTGACATCGGCCCGATCGCCCAGCGCCGCCGGGAAGTCCCGCCATTTAGTTCCGGTTTTCCCGCTTTCGTGGCACGGTCCAGCAGGGTCCAGTACAAAGACAGGAAACGCAGATCGTGCAGTCCTGGTTGACTTTACGTGACTTCCTGTCGGGATTCAGCCCTCATGCGATCCGCTGTTCCCGCTCGTACTGCACGGACAACCTCCGCAAGGCCCTCGTCAACTGCCCCTCTAACGCGCTCATACAGCCTCCTCACTCGTTCGACAGCTTCAAGGCCGGACGGTCGTCCACCCGCCATGGCGGACGGTCCAGCACCCCGTCCGGCACCACGACGAACCGCTCGCCCTTGATCTCGTGGAACACGAGCCCCCAGGTGTCCACCTCCAGTTGGGCGAGCGTCCGCCGGGCGTCCTCGATGTCCCGGCCCAGTTCGGCGCGGGTCTCGATCCGGGTGTGGATGCTCCCCGACAACCAGCGCATCGTCGCCCAGCTTCCGCCGAAGGTGCCGAGCGAGAGGCTCAGGCCGACGATCAGGGGCCTCATCCAACCCTTCATCAGCAACTCGCGCATCCGCCCGGTCGCCTCCTCCGTATCGCGCCTGATGGTACGCAGCGCGTATCTCACGGCGCGCCGCGAGTTCCCGGCGAGCCGTTCGAGCTCGTCCGCGGTCAACTCCTCGATCTCCCTGCGCTCGGTCTCCAACTTCTTCCGCAGCCGCTCGGTCAAGTCGTTCGCGTTGGAAATCAACTCCGTACAGTTCTCCTTTCAGCCGCCACCGCTTCCCCGTCTCGGGGTCCATGGCGGTCAGGTAGTCCATGCCTTGGCGGGGCACTTCAAGCCCCGCCTCCCGGAGCGCGGCGACGACCTCGTGGCGATCGCGCACCGCGCCCTGCTCGACGCGTTGGATCAGGTAGTCCCGGATCAGGTCTCGGGGGGAGGCTTCGATCCGGAGCCCGGCCCTCAGTTGGGCGGCCTCGACGTAGGCGCGGTGTCCGGGCTGCTGCACCCTGGCCCGCGCCGGATCGTCCGGCCGGCTCCAGCCGTGTTCGTGGTTGAAGGCGTCCTGAAGCGCGCCGAACGTCTTCTCCCAGCCGGGCGGGGCGATGTTCAGGCTCCGGCCGGTCTCCAAGTCGCATCGGGCGGCAAGGACATGAACGTGCGCTCCGCCGTCCTTCTCGCGGTGCAGCACCGCCGCCCATGCGTAGCGGTCGGATTCGAGCCCCGCCCATGCCGTCTTCTCGAACTCGTCGAGGACGGCTTCGATCTGTTCTTCGGTGGGCTCGTCCTCCGGCGCCCACGCGATCACGCCGGAGGTGTACTTGTGGTCGAAGGGGAGCGTATCGGCCACGGCGGCCACCTGGTGGGGGTCTCCCCTGAGCACCTCGACGCCTTCGCGCTCCTTCCCGGCCGCGTCAAGCTCCCCGAGGAGGTACCTGGCCGCCTTGCGGGCCGACCCGGTTCCGTGCGCGAGGAACTTAACGAGCATCGGCGTCCGGGCTCTCGACCGGAGCCAGCGCGCGGAGCGCCCGTTCGATGGCGATCAGGTGGACGATCACCTCGACGGCCTCGATGGCCGCCTTGTGGGTGTTCACCCACCGGGCGATCTGGTTGAGGTTGTTGCCGATGCGCGCGACCTGCTTCGTGCGCTCGCGCTCGACCTCGGCCGCCGGGGCCGTCCATGTGCGCGTGCGGGCCATGGCCTCCCGGACGAGCGCCGACAGCGGAACGCCGGCGGCCGCGGCCTTGGCCCGCCAGTCGGCGAGTTCTGCCGCCGACACGCGGGCGGAGACGGTTGCGGGGCGGCCGCCACTCATCGGACGACCGGCCGACACGGGGGACGGGGGGCGGAGCCCCCGGCCGCGGGCCCCCCCCGCGGGCGGGGGGTGGGGGGGGGGGGGGGGGGGGGGGGGCCCCCCCCCCCCCCCCCCCCCCC
>JAPPHB010000040.1 GCA_028821195.1 Gammaproteobacteria bacterium | reverse complement strand
GAGGGGGCGCAGCCCCCCGCCAGCCTCCGCAGGGGACTCACGGAGTGTGGCCCCAAGGGGTAAGCTGGCTGAAACACGAAACGGGCGTCAGAGAGGCCCGTTGGGGCCGCCTCCGGGACCCGGCGGCGACCGCCATCCCCGCGGTTGCGGCGCACCGCCACGAACGCTCCGGGGAACCCGTTCAGACGGACCTCGCGAAGCGCGGCTGGCGGTGGGACGGAGGCCGGCGATGCCGGGCCGTCCATGCACTCCGGAAGCCGGCGCGGCCAACGATTCCGCCAGCGCCGATGCCGATGGACACGGGCACCGCTTCCGCCTTGGGGTCGATCAACCTGCCTACGCTTCTCCTCCGGCGTTTCGCCTCGTTCGATTCGTGCTGCCCTTCGCGCTCCGGTGACCCGGAGGGCAGTGCCTTACGGACCTCATCCGTAATTGGTTTCAATTCAATTCAATCCAGGCGAGAAGGGACGAAGGCCGCCGATGCCGATCCGTGCCCATCGCAAGGATCACCCTCGGGGACGGTCGCCCGTCCATCCCTGATGCTTCGAGCGCCTTCGCGCGCCGGCGCAAGTGGAAGCCGGCTCCTCTGGACCCCGCGTATAGCTGCTGCTCCCGCACATCCATGCCGGGAACGATCAAGAGCCGGTCGCAAGTCAGTCAACCCTTCGGTAACATCCGCATTTCTGACGAAGTGTCAGGACGTTTCGGGACGTATCAGGGCCGCCGGACACGGCCGCCAGTTGCTTGTCGAACGCGCCGACTGGGAATCCTCTAGCGTTGGTGTCCGCCCCTTGGCGGCGTACTTTCTTGGCACCCTTGGCCTGCTGAATCCGATTGAGTCCCAACCCCTGCCGATGTAGATTCCGTCATGCTCACGGTTCTCGATCTCTCCGCAGGCGCGCGCGGTGCCACTAAAGGCCTCCAAGACGCGGGCTATCGGGTGCTCGCAGCCGTCGAATCCGACGCCGTCTGCATGTTCTCCGCCAACCCTCCCGAAGTAGGGGTTCATTGAACGCCAAGGCACTGGAAAGGGATCGAAGCGATCACGGGCGGCGGCGCTCCCGCACGTCGCCGCAAGCTCCTAGCGGGCATGCTCCGCCACGGCGACAGCGGAGGACCGAACGGCCACGGCCGACGGGATCGCGAATTGCCGGGGACATCGAACCAAGAGCCTGTCGGGAATCGTACAGCCAGCCGGGAGAGGGAGCTGCCGGTGTGGCTGTGAGCAACCTCCGCGCCGCCGAGTTTTTCGCAGGCATGGGACTCATGCGTGCCGGCTTAGAGCGGTGCTCCATCGATACCGTTTTCGCCAACGACATCGACGATGCGAAGGCTGCCATCTATCGGGACAACTGGGGAGACCGGGAGCTGGTCGTCGGAGACATCCGCGAGCTCACCGGTCGCGAGGTGCCCGACGTTGATCTCGCCACGGCGTCGTCGCCTTGCGTGGACGTGTCTCTGGCTGGCCGCCGCTTGGGCTTGAACGCGAATCGTTCCGGCGTACTGTACGACTTTTTCCGCATTCTGGGAGAGATGGGCGATAGGGCACCACGGACGATCATGATCGAGAACGTTCCGGGCCTTCTCACCGTCAACCGGGGACGGGACTACCGGCAGGTCACGAGCGAGCTGCGCAACCTGGGATACGGGGCGGACTGCCTGTGCGTGAACGCGGCTGCGTTCGTTCCGCAGAGCCGCCGCCGTGTGTTCGTCGTTGGCAGCCGCGACGGCACGCCCTTGCTGCCGCCATCTCCCGAGCCCCGGAAGGCTCTGCGCCTATCCGACATCGTCAGCGAAGAGGACGAGTGGTGGCCCCTGCGGCGGCTGGAGTCGTTCATGGGTACTCTCTCGCCCCATCAGGCGAAGCGCGTTGCGGAGTACCGATCCCGCGACACCGTCGGCTATTTCGGAGCGTTCCGGCGCACGCGAAACGGACGCGCAGTATGGGAGGTTCGTGCGGACGAAATCGCTGGAGCACTGCGAACGACGCGAGGAGGATCGGCGAAGCAGGCCCTCGTGCGCGCCGGTCGCGGCGAGATTTCGGTAAGGTGGATGAATGTGCGCGAATACGCCCGCTTGCAAGGCGCAGGCGAGCTTCGGTACGAGTCGGTGTCTCCGAATCAGGCGATGTTTGCCCTCGGGGATGCCGTCTGCGTTCCGGTGATCGAATGGGTCGGCCGCCACTGCCTGCTTCCCCTGATGGCGGCATGAAGGAGACGCCCGAAGTTGCCGCGCTCTACGCCGGCATTTCTCAGATCTTCGACACGGAGTGTCCGAACGGGAAGCGAGTCGGTGACTGCAAGCACGGCGTGTACTTGTTCTACGACTACGACGGCGAGCCAATATACGTGGGACGAACTCGGGAGAAGCTGAGAACGCGGATCGGGCGTCACCTGACGAACCAACGAACCGATGCCGTGGCGATGAGCGTGCTCGACCCGTTCGAGGTGGCCGAGATTGAGCTGTGGCCGTTCTGGGATATGCCCGCGTCCCCCGAGGAAGTGGATGACATCCTTCACCGGGCCGAATACACCGTTTACCAGCGAGCTTTGGAGCGTTCAGCGTTCAAAGTCATCCTCAACGAAGCCGAGATCCCAGCCGCCGATCTCATTCCGCTACCGCCGTCGGTCAGGGCGTCCATCCTTGGAGTCGAGGAGAGGAAGCAGCGAGAGCACCCCGATGTGCGTCTGGCGAGACGCGCCAGAACGATTGCGAACCTGGCCCGCGTCATCAGCGAGCGTAAGGTGAAGGTTGGCATTCGTCGAACACTCTGGGCCCAAGCACGGCGGCTCGAAAGGCTGGCAAAGAGACGGATGGACGACTTCAATGGTCGTTGACGACGGCGTGAAGTGGGCGAAGAGCCGGCCGGTGAGGTAGTGGGGTAACGCGACGAATGGCGCTACGCGAAGAAGTCCAGTCGCGAGATGTGCGCCTCGACCCCCTCACCGCTGGCCAGCGGAGCGCGTTGATGAGCCGCGTCCGCTCCAAGGACACGAAGCCGGAAATGCGAGTGCGGCGACTCGTGCACGGAATGGGCTACCGCTACCGCCTCCACGCGAAGGAACTGCCGGGTCGGCCCGACCTGGTGTTCCGCCCGCGCCGCAAAGTGATCTTCGTTCACGGGTGTTTCTGGCACCGCCACGATGGTTGCCGCCGAGCGACCACGCCGAATACGCGCACCTCGTATTGGGAAGACAAGTTCCGCAAGAACGTCGCCCGGGATCGCAGGAACCTGCTCGATCTCGCCGAACTCGGTTGGGATGCCATCGTAGTCTGGGAATGCGAGACCAGAGATCTCGAACGGTTGGCACCCCAACTCGCGCGATTCCTCGATGGAAACGCCCGATCCGATTAGCTTGCTCGCGGGCGGACCTTCCGTATCGCGCGACCGACGCGGAGATCCTGTTGAGTTCATGTTTTCAGAGGCGCGGCCCCACAGGGCGTGCCGTTCGCCCTGTTCAGTGGTCCCTCCAGTATACCTCGGTCGCGAGGTGTTCGGAGAGCACGGACCTGACGACTATCCCGGAGCGCTCCTGCACGCGGAACCGGTAGACGCCGTCCTGTACGATGACCCATCCGTCACGCATGTCCTGCCCGGTGAAGACGCGTGTCATCATCCGACTGCCCACTTCGGGCGAACGTGCCAACTCCTCGACTACGCCGTCGTATTCGAAGTCATCGCGCTCAGACGCCGACATCGCCGTCAGGGGCAGGGTCCTGACGCGTGTCGGTGCGCTCAGCATCGGCTCGCCGTATTCGTAGTACACGTGCCCTCGCGCGTTCTTCACCACGATACGCTCCACTCTCCCCTCTTCGGGGTTCCAGACGCAACCCGTCTCGCCGCCAATGGTCCGGTACTCCGTCCTTGATCGCTCGATCCGCGCGCGCAGTTTTTCGTGCCGCCGTAACGCGCGCGCGACCTTGGGATCCGGGTGACGCGCCGGGTCCGTGGACCCCGCGAGCACGCAGTGCAGGAAGAGGTACAGGTACTCCTCGTCCTGTGAAAACTCCTTGTTGCAGGAGACGCAGGTGGCGACGACGGGGAGGTTCGCCGGGTAGGGCTTGCGCAGGAGAGCCTTGGACGGCACGTGGTCCCGGTTGGTGGCCACCTCCCCGAGAGTTGCGCCGCACTGGATGCACCACGCCTTCTGCCGTTCGTCCACGAATTCTCTGATTTGGTCCATCCGTCGCTTCAGGTCTCGATTGGCTGTTGGTGAACGTCGCTCGCCCCGCGCGGGACCCCGTACGATAACCGTACCTGCCACGAGGTGGCGATGTTAGCGCGAGCGGGCACCGTCCCCAAGCGGGCCAACCGAGTCAATTCGGTTTTGCCAACTCGGCCATCGTTGGCGTTATTCACTCCTCACGGGACCGAAACCGGCCTCGGCGGCCTGCACGCCGGACCTTGAGCTTTCTACGCTCCGGGCGCACCGCCTACCGCCAGTCTCTGCTGCTGCGCGCGGCGGACGCGGGCCGGTTCTCGTCCTGCTACGAACTGACCCAGGATGTGCGGGTCGGTTGCTTGCGGGACACGACCGCGAAAGCCCTCCCGCTTCAGATCACGGGGTTGGCGAGCGGGGACGCCGTAGTCGCCGCTGGCACACGGATCGACAGCCCGAAGTCGTCCACCTCGGCGACATAAAGAGCGAAGTGGAGCCCTTGGAAGCCCTCAGCGACGAAGCGATTGCCCTTGGGCCGGTGGATATCGTGTCGAACCTACTTCGTTCCACAGGGAATCGCAGCGAGTGGCTGCCCAACAGAATGGGGTTGGACGCCGTAGCCCTCAGTCCTTGGTCGGTGGAGGCGACGTTTCGACGGCCTGCTTCCGAAGTTGCTCAGCGCACCCCCGTCCTACGGCTTCGGCGAAGTCGCACGGCAACGCGTTCCCGATCATGTTGCAGACATGTTCCATGTAAGGAGTGTCGAGAAGATAGTCTGGAGGAAATGTCTGCAATAGCGCGGCCTCCCGCACGGATATCGTTCGATCCGCCTCCGGATGGCCGAAGCGTCCTTTGCTGATCGTGGTGCAGCCACCAGTGATGGTCGGTGAAGGACGGTCCCATTCCATCCTTCCGTATACATTGGTGAACCCAACATAGCCTTCGCGGTGGCATTTGGGTCGTAGGTGTTCGGGGATATGCGTCCATACCTCCCCAGCTTTGGCGGCTTTGATCCGCTTGGCATTCTGACTCGACAGCTGTCGGACGACATGCCATTGGGATCGCTCGACCCGGCCCCGAGCCTTGGCTTCGGGCAAGGTGAGGGGTGCGGCCAAGTCCTCGATCGTCTCACGTACCGTACGCCACGGCGCAAGGTCGTCCGTCTGCACGCGGGAGTGAGTGGGATCGGGAAGGGCTACCTTGAACCCTAGGCCGCCGAGCAAAACCAAGCGCCGGCGACGCTGTGGGACACCGTAGTCGGCGACCTGCAGGAACCCCTCCGTCAATCGGTAATCGAGCGCTTGGAGCCGCGACCGCAATCGACGGTACAGGCTCTTACCCTTCCGAGTCAGGCCCGGGACATTCTCCATCATGATCGCTTGCGGTCGTAGTTCCTCCGCGAGGCGAGCCATCTCAAGAACGAGCTTGTTGCGAGGATCTTCCTTGTCCTTGTACTTGGCCGTCAGACTGGTAAAGCCCTGGCATGGCGGACAACCCGCCAGCAGATCGATCCGTTCCGTTTCCGCGAGTTCCAGCAGCGCCGCGCCCGAAACGGTGGTGATGTCCTGCTTGAGGCACTTGACCTCGGGATGATTCGCCTTGTAGGTGGCGAACGAGTGGGGTTCCAACTCCACCGCGGCGACAACGCGAAAGCCGGCGCGTTTGAGGCCGACCGTCAATCCGCCCGCGCCAGCGAAGACATCAATTGCCGTCAGCGCCATGTTCTCGGTCGTCCTCGGCGGCCGTTGATCCGGCGGAGCGCTGCCGCCTCGCCTCGTCAAGGAAGTCTTGGTGCACCCGTTCTGATTTCAGCAGAAACGCCTTCCAGTTCAGATGGGTTAGCCTGCCTTCGGTCTGATAGCCGTTGAAGGCGGCGCGCTGGGCTCCGCTCAATCCAAGGCTGTCGCAGACGATGGTGACATGGAAGTCACGGAACTGCTCCCTGAACACGGCGTTCCCAGGGTCTTCAAGGAAGGCCTTCATGTTGTCGTAGTAGGTAACGATTCTGTCCATTTCGGCGTTCGCCAGGCTATGACGTGGTTTCTTGATTTCGATGATCTGCACCGTGCCTTCCTGGCTTGTGAGCACGAAGTCCGGTCGTCTACCGGTGTCCTTGAAATCGGACAAGGAGATAGGCTGGCCGGTCTGGAGCTCGTAGTACTTCTCGAATTCCCGACGCAACGAGGAGAAGGTTTGGTTTTCGGTCACCGGCGCCCATTCGGGGTTGATCAGCCAAGGAGCGTCGGTGATGAGCTGCTGGAACTCGTCTTCCTTCGTGTCTGCGGCATCCTTCAGAGTCTCGAGCCGGTCGATGACCTTGAGGCGGTCCTCCGCGATTCTTCCGAAGGAGGACAGCTCAGCCAATCGCGCCGTGCGCAGGAACGAGCCCAAGACCGCGAGCGGCGTGGCCGCGGCGTCGGCCGCCTCCTTCATCATGGCGTTAAGCGTGATATGGGGAGCGAGGGTGATGCTAAGATCGACCAGTTCGTTCACGACATCGGCGTCTTCGGCTTCAACGCGGCTGATCGTCCGACCGAAGGATCGGGCAACCTCGTTGGCGCTGTCCCGGATGTCATGCTGGTCTGCCGTCGGGTACGCGCTCAGGATGCGCGCGTCGACATCCCCCGTCTCGAGGAACAGCTCCAAGGTGGCCTTTCGCAGCGGGTCGCGCGAGAGCTTGCCGATGCGCTTGACGATCCTCTGGCCCCATGCCTGGAACGCCGCAGCCAGCTCGTCGGACCAGAGGATGTCTCGTCGATCGGTTTGGATGAGGTCTTCGTCCTCGTCGAGCCAGTCGGCATGCAGTTCGCCGACGAGGTAGGATCGGATGTTGTGTTCGCCGGTGAAGCCGGCCCGTTGATTGAAGATCGATGTTTGGGCGGCGATCTTGCCGCGGCAATAGATCCTGACACCCGCCATGAGATCGTCTCTGTAGGGAGCCTTCGAGTAGGCCATCCACCCGGTGACGGGACGAAACATGTCCTCGTGGTCGAAGCCGGCCGAGAGCCCGTCCTCGGGGTTGCCGTCGGGGCCGAGTACCGTCCGGTCCTGCCGGAACGTGAGCCGCGTGTTCGGCATCGTCGTGATGTCAAAGGCGCCGACCGTCTGCGGTGATGCGTCGGACTTCGTGTTATCCACGAGCTGGATTTGCCAGTTCCGCGACTTGATCCCGAACCGCTGGGCGAGTTGGCGACCCAGGACATCGATGTCGGGAACCTTGCGGAAGTTGAAGTCCTTGAGGAGGATTCGAGTCCCCGATTGAGATGAGTACGTCTCGTCCCGATCGCCGACGGTCGGCTTGTAGCGTTCATCAGGCTCGTTGCCAAGAGCCACGATGGCGTCGTAGTCGAGCATGATGTGGGATGTAAGGTAACCCCTGGCAACGGGTTCCGCGCCATCACCGCCTACAAGATCTCCACCTGCACTGATCACCTCGATGGTCTTGCAGATTCCGAACGGAGCCAGCTTTCCAACGCCCTTGCGACCCATGACCTTGCGTCTGTGAACGCGGGAGAGACTGCCTCGTTTGGCATCGCGGCGGCGCTCGGCGCCGACTACGAGAAAGAACTCCTGGACCTGCAGAGGGGTCATGCCGATCCCGTTGTCAACCACCTGGATGTCGAAGCCCTTGTCCGACACGGCACCTCCGGCCCGGGTTGCCAGAAACTGTCCCATTGGCGCTTGAACCGTCACCTCGGTAGCGTCGGCGTCGTAGGCATTCGCGATTAGCTCGGCGATGACGGCGGACACCTTGTCGTAGAGCTTGACCCCCAGCTTGTCGATGGTGAGCCAGGAGATTCTCATCGAGTAGTCAACAGCCATTCACCAGCTCCATCGACGTACCGTTGGCCGGGTGTTCCAAGTGATCATGCTGACAGCTCGTCATTCCCCTTTCCTTGCGTCATACGGCCGTGACTCTCTCCGGGCGATCCGGCCTGAGAGCGAGCCGACTCCTCGCGGCGAAACCTAGGGTCCCGGAACATCTCTTAGCAATTTAGCAGCCCGACCGAGCGAGCGGTGGCGAGTAACGGCGTTCCGCAGCTGCGGAACGCCGTCCATTCGTGAGTAGCCGTAACCCCGCCGAAGCCCCGCCATTTGCTGCGGTTTTCCCGTTTTTTCGGTGCGGTGCGAAGAGACCGCATGTCCCGGCAAGAACGGCAGATCGTGCAGTCCTGTATGAACTTACGTGGTTTCTTGCCGTGATCTGGACCATCCGTACTCTGCTGGTCGGATGTCGATTTCGAGGGCCAAGCGGTTCGGTGGCGCGCGAAGCACGAGAAGACGGGATACGAGCACACCACGCCGGTGACCGATAAGGCGTTGGCCGCTTTGGAGGAGGCGCGCGCGATGAGCACCGGGACGGATGACGGGCCGGTGTTTCCCGCGCTGCCGGATGTCTCGCGGTGCGTGGGCCGGTCGCCGGTGGGCTTCTGGTGGACGAAGGCCCAGGAACTCGCGGCGCTGGAACCGAAGCGCGGTCGCGGCTGGCACTCGCTCAGGCGGAAGTTCGCCTCCGACCTCATGAACGTACCGCTCAAGGTGCTCTGCGACCTCGGCGGTTGGAAGAACGCCAAGACGGTTCTCCAGTGCTACCAGCGAGCGGACGAGGGACAGCTCAGGCAGGCGCTCGCGAACCGGAGAGTTCGGGCCTGATCCAATTCGGCGGGAACCGATTGGCGAGAATCCACCCCACCAATGTCGTAAGTCCATTGATCACAACAGATACAACTTGGCTTACGCATGCTCGCCCAGCGTACAAGCTGGTTCAGGTTGTTTCCGATGCGCGCGATCTGGCGCGTGCGCTCCCGCTCGACCGCCCGCGCCGCCGCGGTCCACGTATGCGTCCGCGCCATCGCCTCGCGAAGCAGGACGGAGGGAGAGACGCCCGCCGCGGCCGCCTTCTCCCGCCAGGCGGCGTGTTCCGCGGGCGTGACGCGCGCGGCGACCATCACGGTGCGATGCTCGGACGGTTGTTTAGGTCACAACTCTATGTGGTGCGTGGTTTTACGTCGCCATACGCCGTCCGCCGATCACCCTCGCAATCACCCTTTCCGCGCCGGGTAGCGTCACCCCATTGACCGGTGCCGATCCCCCGTTCCCGTTTGGTCGTCCGACGAAAGCCCGATTGATCCGATATGGTTCTCTCTCGGTGCCAGCGGCCGACCGATGGCTACGTCCGCACCCGACGATGACAGTCTCCCATCGCTCTACCCGGCCAACTCAGCGAGCTGCGGATCCGTGAGGTACAGGCCGCTCTTGGCGCAGAGCAACCAGATGGCGTTGTCTACCAAGACGACAGGCACATCGGCAGCCTCGGCGATTCTCTGTACCGCTTCCATCGCGTCAAGGTCCGACACATCCTCGGGCGGCCCTCGGTGGTTGTCTTTACCCAACGACCCGAAACCGAACAGGCCGAACGAAGCCACGGACCGCTTGAGGTGCCGGTCGGGTTTGGCCAAGTCGAAGCCAAGGTTTTTCAGGGTCTCGGCTGCCAATGGCACTCCCAAGGCGGGAAGCTTGTATACTCCCGGAGTGCCCAACCGCAACGCCGCGAGCTTGGGATCGTTGTGATTCTGACGGACCAGCGAGACGAAGTAGGTTTCCGCCGAACCGTGAACGCGGCTGTACTCCATGAGCCTTCGCGCGGTGTGAACCAGATTGAAGAGGTCCCTCTTCAAGTTCCTGGACCCTGCCCTGCGCTCAACGAACCAAGAATTGATGCGACCGATGTCGTGTTCTGAGAGCTTGGCATAACACCTCAAGCTAAACTCCGAAAACACCTCCCGGAGGTCCGGAAGAATCCCTTCGATCTTGGACCAGTCCCTGTCGCTGGACAACACGGCCAGCAGGATTGCCTCGAAGGTCTCGGCATCGCTCCACTCCTGACCGGCCAACCTTCTCTTCACCGCATTCGTCTGGCCGAACCCGTCAACGCGACCGCGCCAGCCCTCGTACGACGAATCCAAGCGGGACTCGATCTTCTCCCAAAGCAAGGATAGGGTCTCCAACGATGGCTCCACTCGCAACGCAGTCCTTCCCGGATTGATTCGACCACAACGGATGGGTCACTGTCGGCAAACGTATCTGGCGGTCAGCGCGGTCGCTATTTCGTCCGGCCGCACCGGGCCAGGATGCAGCCTCGGTTGCTCGACGGTTCAGACGACGTTTGCGGCTTGCTTGAGCCACTCTTCCGGGCTCAAGCAAGCAAGCAAGCAAGCAAGCCAGTCTACCCCAAGTAATACACTTGGAGCTGGCGAGGGGCGTGCCCCTTCGATCCCCGGAAGTCCGTCCTGCGGCGGAGTGCGCGACTGGCTCGCTCCCGTTCCCGTGCGCCCCGTGAGGAACATGCAGGTCGGGTACATGGCGCCTCAGCGGTCGTCACCGTGGCGGTCGAAGAACGCGTCGGTGTCGGCGGGCAGGAGGAGGCTGTCCGCGATTGCTGCGATCTCTTCGGCTTCCTTCCATGCCTGTTCCAGGATCCAGAGTTCACCTTCGATTGCCCGCCGCTCCTGCTCTTCGTGGAGGGACATTTCGAGGGCGAGCCGGACGGGTACGGGCATTCTGCCCAGATTCCCGGGTTCCCGGTTAGCGACTTCGGTGAGGAAGCGATTGGGGTGACCCGCAGTCTCGATCTCCTTGACGGCACGCTGAACCGAACGCCGTGAGCCACCTTGTTTGTTCAGTCGCGGAACCAGCGCTGCGGCTACGCGGCGGGCGTCCTCTCCCCGGAACACGGCCTTGCGTATGCCTCTTTTCAACTCGACCATGAATCCCGATTCATCCTCATCGGGCAGCAGCCGCATCGAACGCAGTGCGCGGAGCCTGAAGACGGCGACATCTTCAGGGGTCACCGGGCCGCCATCGGAGCCTCCGCCACCTAATCGAACCTTGGCCAGAGGGCGCAAGCGGCTCCAAGCGATCCACGCCCAAGAGCCGGCCATGGCGAGACCGGTCGGGAATGCTACGGGCAACGTGGTGATCGCCAAGGCGAACCCGACCGACCCCACGCCGCCGAGCGCGGCCAAGCGATACCTGCTCCTGAACTGATCCCCATAGCGCCA
>JAPPHB010000032.1 GCA_028821195.1 Gammaproteobacteria bacterium | reverse complement strand
ATCCCGTGGAGGACCACCCAGACGGGAGTCGGCCGGCGCCGTTCCGCGCGGGCGCGGCGGTCCGCCGCGCGCGGCAGGAACAGCGAAGCCGGAAGTCGACGCCCGCCGCGCTCGATGTGGAGCTCGCGCTCCACCACCGGGGCCCAACCCGTCATGAAGCTGCGTGCAAAGCGGAGTGCCGGCCCGTATCCCGAGGTCATGCGTACAAGCTAGCCTGACGCCCTCCAACGATACCAGCCAGGCGGTCATCCGATCGTTGGATTTCCCCACAGGACTAGCATAACATAGCGTCGGTTCCAGAAAGAGGACGTGACGTGCTCGTCGCCACCAGGGGGTTCGGACGACCGGTGTCAGCATTGCGGGCAGCTATGAGGCGCTGGAGCGCGATGGCGCTGTTCTGCGCTGTCTCTCGTGCCGTGGCGCCCACGGCAGTCCCCGCCCAGGACGTGCCTCCACCGGACCGCTTACCGCCTCGGGGACAAGTGGATCCCGAGACGGTACCCAGGCCCGTGACCCGGGTGCAGCGCGCCACGGAGGCCATCGCCATCGACGCAGTACTGGACGAGCCTTCCTGGGACGCGGCCGAGGCGCTCACCGGATTCGTGCAGTCCAAGCCGAACACGGGGTTTCCGGCGAGCGAAAGAACCGTCGTCCGCATGACGTTCGACGAAGAGAACCTGTATGTGAGCGCGGTCCTCTACGAGAGGGATCCCCGCGACATCACCCTGCACTCCCTGAGGCGGGATTTCCCTCCCGGCGACGCAGACGTCCTGGGGATCGCTCTCGACACCTATCTCGATCGCCGGAACGCCTTCATCTTCGGCGTGAACGCCGGAGGCGCCCTCATCGACCTCCAGACCTTCGACAATGGCCGTGACATCAACATCCCCTGGGATGGAATCGTCGAGCGCGCCGCGCGCGTGCACGACCAGGGATGGACGGTCGAGATGGCCATCCCGTTTTCCACACTTCGCTTCGATCCGGAGCGGGAGGAACAGACCTGGGGAGTGAACTTCCTGCGCCGGATCCGCCGGAGGGGTGAAGACAGCCTCTGGGCGCCACTGGACGGCCGTTTCGACGTCAATCGGATGGCGGAAGCCGGCACCCTGCTCGGCCTTTCCGGGCTGACCGGGGGCTTGAGTCTCCAGGTGAAGCCCTTTGTGCTCGCCGAAAGTCTTGCAGGCGATGCGTCGGGGAACGGCACAGGCAACGATGCGGACGCCGGACTCGACCTGAAATACGGGGTCAGCCGCGATCTGGCCCTCGATCTCACCTACCGTACGGATTTCTCTCAGGTCGAGGTGGACGAGGAGCAGGTGAACCTGACGCGCTTCTCTCTCTTCTTTCCCGAGAAGCGGGATTTCTTTCTCGAGAACGCGGGCCTGTTCGACTTCGGCGACGCACCTGAGCGCGGATATCGGCTCGGTGCCGGGCTCGAGGACTTCCAGTTGTTTCATTCCCGCCGCATCGGCCTGCACGAGGGACGCCCGGTGCCCGTGCTGGGAGGCGGCCGGCTTACCGGCAAGGTAGGCGAATGGGGGGTCGGGCTGCTCAACATGCAGACCCGGAGCACCAGCACTCTGGATCCCGAGAACTTCACTGCGGTGCGGCTGCGTCGGACCGTACTGGGGAACCTCCAGCTTGGGGGGATACTGCTGAATCGCGCGATCACGGGCGGGGCTGCCGCGGACCGGTACAATCGGAGCTTCGGCGTAGACCTGCACGCGCGCCTGTGGGGTGCCCTGATCGTGCAATCCTATATCGCGGGGACCCGCGATGGCGATGGCAATGGGCGCGCCAGCCGGGTTTCCGTGGCCTGGCGGGACCGATTCCTGAACACTTCCGTCATGTACCGCGAAATCGGAGACTCCTTCAGGCCCGAGATGGGGTACATCCGCCGCGGAGCGATTCGACACAGTCATGCGACCATCGGTGTCCATCACCGGCGCGTGGAGTCCCTCTGGAACGAGCTGAATCCATTCATCGAAGTGCACTACATCACCAACCTCGAGTCGGTTCTTGAGACGCGAACCGGCACCGCCGGATTCATGACCAACTTCCGCGAGGGCAGCCGGCTGACCCTGCAGTACAACGACCGCTACGAGAGGCTCTTTCGGCCCTTCCGCGTGCTCGGCGGGCACGAAGTCGCTACAGGGTCCTACAGCTTCCGGGAAGGCAGCCTGGACTTCCAGTCCAGCGCCGGGCGTGTACTTTCCGGGAGCGTCGGGTTGAGCGGGGGCGGCTACTTCAACGGCACCCGCCGGTCGGTGCGGCTCGCCGCGCAATGGAAGCCGAACTACCATGTGACCTTCGACGCGAGCATCCAGAACAACCGCCTCGACCTGGGCAGGGGTCCGTTTACGGCGGAGGTCTACAGCGGCAGAATGGACTACGCGTACTCCACCACGCTGTTCGGGAGCGGGTTCGTCCAGTACAACGGGGTCACCGGCGAACTGATCACGAACATTCGACTCAACTACATCCATGCGCCGTTGAGCGACCTCTTCCTTGTGTATACCGAGCGCCGGCATGCGGATACGGGAAGGGTGCTCGATCGCCAGTTCGCAGCCAAGCTCACCAGGCTCTGGTCCTTCTGAGAGCCACCCGCCCAAACGGAGGATATCCGATTCATGTCCGAGAAACGCCTTGCCATCGACATCGGTGGGACCTTCGCCGATTTCGTTCTGCTGGACGAGGAGACCGGAAGTGTGACCCTGGAAAAGGAGCCGTCGCCCAAGGAGAGGCTGACGGACCACATCTTCAAGGGGATCGGGCGTCTCGGTGTGGATCTCACCGACCTGGACATGGTCATCCACGGCTCCACGGTGGTGATCAACACCATCCTCCAGGAGGTCGGCAGCAGGATCGGCCTTATCACCACGCAGGGATTCCGCGATGTCCTCAGCCTGGGCCGTGGAAATCGGCCGGAGGTCTACAACCTGCTGTACAAGCCGCCCGCGCCGTTGATTCCCCGCTATCTGTGTCTCGAGGTTCCGGAGCGGCTCGACCACAAGGGAGGTGTCATAACGTCCCTCGACGAAGAGTCCACCCGCCGCGCGGTCGAGCGGCTCAAGGCCCGGGAAGTCGAGGGCATCGCCGTCTGCTTCCTCCACGCCTACGCGAATCCGGAGCATGAGCGCGCCGTTCGCAGAATCGCGGGCGAGGTCTATCCGGAGGCTCATGTTTCCATCTCATCGGACATCACCGGGGAGTTCAGGGAATTCGAGAGGACTTCGACGGTGGCGCTCAACACCTACGTCATGCCCTCCGTCTCGGCCTATCTGGCAGGCCTTGAGGAGAGACTGAGTGCGGGAGGGTTCCGGGGCGGGCTGAACATCATCCAGTCCACGGGCGGCTTGACGACATCGGAGGAAGCCCGCCGGATGCCCATACGCACGCTCGAGTCGGGGCCTGCGGGCGGAGTGATCGGCGCGGTGGCGCTGGGCGAGCAACTGGACGAGCCGAACCTGATCGCCACCGACGTCGGAGGGACCAGCTTCGACGTGGCGCTGATCCTGGACGGCGGGCCCTTCGAGAAGTCGGAGACCTACGTTAACAAGCGTCCCGTGCTGCAACCCACCATAGACATCACCTCGGTGGGAGCCGGCGGAGGGAGCATCGCCTGGCTCGACGACTCCGGCGGCTTTCGGGTCGGGCCTCTCAGCGCGGAGGCGGATCCCGGCCCCGTCTGCTTCGGCAAGGGCGGAACCGAGCCCACCGTCACCGACGCCCACCTCGTCTTGGGTCGCATCAACCCCCGGAATTTCCTGGGCCGGCGCATGGAGCTGGATGTGGCCGGGGCGAGGGCGGCAATCCAGGGCAGGATCGCGGATCCCCTGGGGTTGTCGCTGGAGGAGGCCGCTCACGGAATCACGCATCTGGCCGACACGAACATGATTCACGCGATCCGGCGGGTGACCATCGAGCGCGGCCACGATCCCCGTGATTTCACGCTTCTGGGGTACGGCGGCGGCGGCGGGCTGTTCGCCGCATCGCTCGCCCGGGAAATGGAAATCGGAAAGACCATCATTCCGGTCAATCCCGCAGTCTTCTCCGCGTGGGGCATCCTGAATTCCGATTTCCGCGAGGACGTGGTGCGGACCACCGTGATGCCCACGGCCGCGCTCGCCGTCGAGGAGCTGCTCGAAATGTTCGGGGATCTGGCTGACGTTGCCGCCGACAAGCTTGCCGCAAGCGGGCTTGCAGCGGAGAGAGCGCGATTCGTTCGTGCCCTCGACATGCGATACGAAGGGCAGGAGCACACCGTCAAGGTGCCGCTTCCCCCGGCTGACGATTTCAAGGCCGGGGGAATGGCGCTCCTCCAGAGCCTGTTCGATCAGCTTCACGAGCGGATGTACGCGCACGCCTCGCCGGGTACCCCGACTGAACTGGTCAACCTTCGTCTATCGGCGATCGTGGAATCGGGCAAGCCCTCGATTCTGCAGATACCGAGGGGCACGGGGGACGGCGACGAGGCCTTGAAGAGCCACCGTCGGGTCTACTTCAGGGACGAGCGCGATGCCGTCACCTGCCCCGTCTACGACCGCGAGAGACTCGGCGCCGGCGACGCCTTTCGCGGGCCGGCCATCGTGGAGGAGTGGAACACCACGACAATCGTGCACCCGGGCCAGCGTCTCGGCGTGGATGATTACGGAAATCTGATCATTAGCGAGGAGGAATGATGACCACCACCAACGGAACCCGGGTCGACCCGATTACCTCCCAGGTCATCCGCAGCGGTCTCGTCGCCGCGGCCGAGGAGATGCGAATTGCGCTGGTGAAGACGGCCTACAACCCCTTGATCTACGAGGTTCAGGACTTCGCCGTGGCCCTCCTGACCGACAAGGGCGAGATGCTGGCCCAGGGATCGTCGTTGCCGCTCTTCCTTCCGTGCCTCTCGCTCACGGTTCAGAACGGGGTGAGGAAGTTCGGCGCCGACGGCTTCGCACCGGGCGACGTGCTCATCGCCAACGATCCCTACAGCACAGGCACCCACATATCCGACACCTCCATCTACACGCCGATCTTCTTCGACGGCGAACTCCAGGCGTTTTCCGCGAACACGGCCCACTGGGCCGACGTCGGAGGGAAGACGCCCGGTGGCTGGTGCCCGGATTCAAACGACGTCTTCCAGGAGGGGATGATCTTCCCCCATCTGAAGCTCTACGATGCGGGCGAGCTGAACCGGACGATGATGGACTACATCATGGCCAACACCCGTTTCCCCGACTTGGTGAAAGGCGATCTGGGGGCCCAGATTGCCGCGTGCAAGACCGGCGTGAACCGGTACGTGGCAATGTGCGAGAAATACGGAGCCGGGGTGGTGCGGGAATCCATGGAGCACGTCTTCGATCAGTCCGAAGCACTCATGCGCAGGCTCATCGGGGAAATGCCCGATGGCGAATGGAGCGCTGAGACCTGCATGGATCACGACGGAATCGAGACCACCAGGCGGCGCAGGCTCAAGGTCACGGTACGCATCGAAGGAGACGATGCCACCGTCGACTTCACCGGAACGGGCGAGACCGCCACCGGTCCGATCAACATTCCGCTCACGGGCGCGCGCGCTGCGGCCGAGATCGCATTCAAGTCGGCGACGCTTCCCCACGAGCCGGCGAACGAAGGACACAGCCGCCCATTGCGGGTGGTCTCGCCCGAGCACACCATCACCAATCCATCATGGCCGGCTCCCTGCGACTCGTATGGCTACGCCGCCCTGATGATCATCGACCTCGTCAGCGAAGCACTCTCGAACGCCGTGCCCGACCGAACGCTTGCGGGAGAATACATGCTCTTCGGCGCATGGTTCTTCCGGATCGATCCCCGCTACGGCAAGCCGTTCATCTACATTGACCCGGTAGACGGCGGCGGGGGTGCATTCTCCTTCGACGACGGGGCGGACGGGCTGATCTTCCACGGGGATGGTGACGCGCCCAACACCCCCATCGAGGTCGCGGAGTCCCGTTATCCCATCCGGCTGTTGCAATATGCCCTGCATACCGAGGAATACGGGATCGGCAAGTATCGCGGCGGATTGGGGACGATTCGCGACTACCAGTTTCTCACCGACAACGTCTCCGTTCAGGTCGCGAACGAGCAGACTGTGTGCCGGTCGCATGGGCTGCAGGGCGGACACGAGGGCGGCATCAATCGCCTGTGGGTGCGGCCCGGAACGGACCGCGAAACCGTGCTTACCGAGCGTGTCTCCTTCTACGGACCCTTTGAAGGCGGCGACGTGCTGAGTTGCCGGACTGCGGGCGGCGGCGGCTTCGGGGAGCCGCTCGAACGCGATCCCGAGCGAGTGCGGTGGGAGGTGCTGAACGAGATCCTGACCACCGACCAGGCTCGCGACGACTACGGTGTGATCATCGGCTTCGACAAAAAGGGGGATCCTCTCGTCGACGAGGCCGCAACTGCAAGCTGCCGGAGAGCCGGACGTGCCCCGGCATCGAACGGGGACGGATGAGTCATTCCATGTAGGCGCAGGCGGGGCCGGGATCCGGCTGCGCGCCCCATCTACAGCGGCTCACATGCGCCCAGGTGGCGTTGGAAGAACCCTTCGAGCCGGGTGTACATGTCGATCCGGTTGTCGGGATTGCGGAAGCCGTGGCCTTCCTCGGGATAGCTCATGGTCTCGAACTCCTTCCCGTGCCGTTCGAGCTCTTCTACCGCCAGTTCGAAGTGACGGAACGGGACGCGGCGGTCGAGTTCGCCGTGCATGAGCAGCACAGGGGCCGTGATGTTGCCGATGCGCGTGATGGTGTTGCTCTTCGCGTAGATCTCCGGCCGCTCGTCCGGGAATCCCCCGTGTCCGGTCACGGAGAAGATCTTCCCGAGGCGATCGGTTTCGTCGAGGGTCTCGGTCTTGGAGTAGGCGCCCCGCATCGGCACCGCCGCGTCGAACTTGTCGGGCATGAGCGTGATGGCGGCCATGGACATGCTTCCTCCGTAGCTTCCCCCGTAGATCCCGACCTTGTCCGTGGTGTACGGCAGCTGGCGGAGGAAGTCCGCCGCCGCTCCCGCGTCCCGCGCCTGCCCGTTCAGCCAGTCCTCGACCGCCAGGTCCTGGAAGGAACGACCGAATCCCGATCCTCCCCGGTAGTTGATGGCCATCACCACGAAGCCCCTGGAAGCCAGGTACTGTTCGATCAGGTTCGGTCCCTGCAGGTAGGAGTTGGTGCCGCCGCCGTGCACTTGGACGAGCGCCGGACAAGCCCGTTGGCCGGGAGCGCCGTGGGGGAGAAAGAGGAATCCCTGAACGTACAGGCCGTCGAAGCTCCGAAAGGAGATTTCAACGGGCGCGTTCACTCCCTCCCACAGGGTGGCGAAGTCACTCACGCGCTCGGCGGCTCCCCCGGTCGCGGACAGGTAGTAGGCGTCGGCGCCGAGGGTGGGCGTGGACCGCACGAAAACGAACGCGTCGCCGCCTCGCGTGGCGTCGATCGAGCGCATCACGCCCCCGACGCTGCTCACTCGCGTCGCCACACCGCCCTGCGCGGGTACGGACCAGACGTCGTAGCTGCCCCGTTCCTGGTACGGGAAATAGATGGTCTTTCCATCGTCGGACCAGGTGGGACGGTTTCGCATCGTGGCGTCGGTGGCGTAGACCTGCATGTCCACAATCTGCTCGCTCCCGGTCCGCGGGTCGAGCAGGTAGATATAGGCGAGGTCCTGGTACCAGTATTCGTCCTTGGCCGTACCGAAGATCGCGATACGCTCCCCGTCCGGGGACCATACGGGAGAGGATGACGCCATCAGGGATCGCGACAGCTGTCTGGCTTCTGCCGTCACCACGTCGACCAGCCACACGTCATCGGCCCAATAGTCCGCACCATTCGACACATACGCCACCGTGGCACCGTCCGACGACCATGCTGGCATAAAGCGGGGGTCATCGGGCGCGGCGGCCTCCCGGGTCAACTGGCGGGCAGCATCGCTCCCGTCGGCGGGAACGAGCCAGATGTCCTGCGCGCCTCCCTTGGCGGAGTAGAAGGCCACGGTCCCCCCGTCCGGCGAAAAGGCCGGCTCCCTGGCGTCTCCCATTCCCGAAGTGAGGCGCCGAGGTTCACCCGAGGGTACCGGTGCGAGCCAGATGTCACCGTCGCGCACGAACGCCACGGATCGCGAGTCCGGCGACCAGCGCAGCGGTCCCGATGGCATCCAGAAGGCCGGTTGTGACCCCCGGTCTTCGGTCTCCAGCAGATAGGCGCCGCTTCCCGAAGGACCTGTTCCAACGATCGCGATTCGACTCCCGTCAGGGGAAATACTGACCGAGGACGCACCCCCGTCGTGACGGTTGATGTTCTCAAGGGTCAGGGGAAGCGCGTCGTCCCGGTCCGGCGCGCACGCTCCCAAAGCGATGCACGTGAGGCAGATCCTCGAGAGCCTCATGGCGGGATGCCTTGCTGCTGCCTCCTTGGTCATCTGTCTTCCTCCGGCGCAGGTCGTGGGTAGAGATGCTGCTGGAAGAACGCCAGCAGCCGACCATAGGCGTGCACCCGGTTTTCAGGCCGACGAAAGCCGTGACCCTCGTCCGGGTAGGAGTGGAACTCGACAGGATTGCCTCGCGACCGCAGGGCGGCCGCAAGCTCCTCCGACTGCTGGTAGGGCGCCCTGCGATCCAGTTCCCCGTGCATGATCAGGAACGGAATGTCGGTGCGCACGCGATCGAGATGTCGGATCGATGCCGTGTGTTCAAAGAAGTCCGGATTCTCATCCGGCTTGAACCCGAAGTGGCCCTCGACCACCCAGAACTGCATCAACCGGTCTCCGTGTTCGTAGGCTCCCGCCCAGTCGTAGATCCCGTACAGTGGCGCGGCGGCATGGAAGGGCGCCGAATCCCGGGTAAGCGCAGCCAGGGTCATGATCCCGCCGTAGCTCCCACCGTAGATGCCGGTTCTCCCATTCGTGTAGGGCAGGCTCTGCAGGTACTCGGCGGCTGCTACCGCGTCCCAGCCTTGCCCGGCGGCCCACTCGCCCGCCGCCAGATCCTGAAACTCGCGTCCATGGCCAGCACTCCCGCGGTATTCGATGGCGAGGATCACAAAACCCTGTTGCGCCAGAAACTGCTCGAGGGGATTGAATCCGTTGCCGTAGGCGTTGTTTCCACCTCCGTGGACCTGTACCAGGGCCGGATACTCGACCGCCGGATCGAAATCGGAAGGAAGAAAGAGGTAGCCGAGAATGTACTTTCCATCCTTGGCCCTGAAAGAGATCCTGCGGGGCGCTCTCACCGCCGAATAGGGACGGAACCAATCGGTCAGGCGTACCGGGGCGCCACCCTCGAGGCTGACGACGTGGACCTCATCTCCTCGCGTAGGAGTGGAGCGCACATACGCTATGGCGGAGCCGTCCCCGCTTATCGAGAAGCTCCGAAAGGACCCCGCCTCGTATGTCAGCTTGGTGGCGACCCCATCCTCGACTCCGACACGCCAGAGATTGGAATCTCCTTCCCACTGATACCGAAAGAAGATCGATCGGCTGTCCGGCGCCCACGCCATCCGTACTCCGCCGTTACCGTCGCTGACATAGGTGTTCATGTCTACGCGCTCGACATCTCCGCTGGCCACATCCAGCAGGTAGATGTCGCTCTGATCGCCATACCAGAACTCGGATTCCCGCACGGCGTTGAACGCGATCGAGCGCCCGTCGGGAGACCAGATGGGTGTGCTCATGACGTGAATACCCGCGGTGAGCTTGCGATCAACCCCGGTTTCCAGTTCCACCAGCCACACATCGTCGGCCCAGGGCTCGCTGCGATTGCTTACGTACGCAATGGCGCTTCCGTCAGGCGACCACACAGGCGCCCAGCGAAACTCGTCCCAGGGGTTGGTCTCGCTTGTGATCTGCTCGACGGCTCCCGATTCCACCTCCACCACGAACACGTCCTGGTGTCCCGATCGATTCGAAAGGAAAGCGATTCGGCTCCCCAAGGGATCCCAGGCGAGAGCTCGCTCGCCTTCCGGGTCACGGGTGATGCGGCGGAGATCCTGTCCATCCCTGTTGACGATCCAGATGTCCTGCGCGCCCTCTGTGGTCCGGAGGAAGGCGATTCTCCGTCCGTCGGGCGACCATACTGGTGACGCCTCGCTGTAGTCGTCCGCGATGAGGATGCGCGCATTGGAACCATCCGCTCCCATGAGCCAGATCTTCGACCTGCCCGAACGATTGGTGAGCACCGCCATCTCGGCGGCCGTCGGCGAGAACTCCGCCGATCCGGTGCTCACGTTACGGTTCATGCTCTCTAGGGTGAGGGGCTCCTGCGCATCCACGAGCCCTGGAACGACACCTGCCAGAATGGACAGGAGTGCCATCCGCCGGCTGTTCGTCCGACCATCCGTTCTCCGTACCAACACGATATTCTCCTCGCGAATCGGCCGTAGTATCTCGGTTGCCGGCGCGCTCGTGCGAGCCGCAACCACGTGAAGCATCCGATGCCCGCTACAGCATGTCCAGAAACTCCCGGTGCGAAAGGCATTCTCTCCGGAACTGCAGCAGGTGTGTCTGGAGTCTCCGCACCGGCCGGCCGACGGTTGCCAGCGCGCGCTCCACAGAGTCGAATTCCTGAAGGAAATCCGCCCGCGCGGTTTCCGGGTTCAGGAGCCCGAGCGCCTGCATCACGTACAGGTGACTGAGCTCCCCGAAGACCCTCCCCCGGATCTGCTCGGATTGCACGCGGTTGTGGCCGCAGGTCCGGTGCCAGGCCGTCTCGATCCTGTCTCTGAGCGATTCCGGATAATCCAGTCCACGGTAGTTGTTGCGGATATGTTCCCAGAACGGCGTATCGCCGCGAGGGGTAGCGTAGTGAAGGATGATGAAGTCGCGGATGTCTTCGGTTTCGGCTTCAATGGCCCGGTTGTACGCGTCGAGTACCCGGGGGTTGTAGCTGAACGGATTCCGGAGGACGTCCACGACCCCGAGGATCTGGGTTAGCGCAATCTGAATCGAGGTGGACTCAAGCGGTTCGATGAACCCGGACGAGAGGCCGACCGCTACGCAGTTGCCGATCCAGGTGTTGCGCAGAGCTCCTGCCTCGAACCGGATGGTATGGCTGGGCAGGCGGGACCATTCCGGGTTGATCGCCTCGAGTTCGCGGCGCGCATCATCTTCGGAAACGAAGTCGTCGGCGAATACGTATCCCGCCCCGAATCGCTCCCTGAGGGGGATCTTCCACAGCCATCCTGCGCGCAGGGCCCTCGCCAGGGTGTAGGGAGGGATGGCGCTGCTTCTCCTGTCTCGCTTGTCGGAATACGGGATACTGAAGGCTATCGCGCGATTGACGGGCAGCCATGGCGAATAGGAGGTCCATTCCGGCGACATCGTGGATATCAGCAACCGTCTGAATCCGCTGCAATCGACAAAGAAGTCCCCTTCCACCTTCCGGCCGTCCTCCAGCGAAACACTCCCGATTCGACCGGAGTCGGCTGCCTTGTTGACGGAGACCACGTGTCCCTGCACGTGGTCCACACCGTTCTTCAGCGCGCGGGCCCGGAACGTCTCCGAGAACGCGTGCGTGTCCATGTGGTAGGCGTAGGACCCGTACCCATGGTATTGAGCTTCGTCCTTCTGGAAGTTCCGCGGCCAGGGCACCTTGCCGTATTCGCAGAGGAGCGAATAGGAAGTCGCGAGGTTGTGGAGTGGAACGTTCTTCGCGAGCGCGTAGCTGACCAGCCGATTGTATCCCGGTGAAACGCGGAACTCGGGCTTGCCGATGTAATCACCGCCATCCTGGAAGGGATGATAGTAGACATCGCCGTTTCCCAACCAGTTCTCGAAGCGCACGGCCAGCTTCACGCTGCCTCGGACCGCCTTGATGAAGGCGACGGGATCGTACCCGACGGTGTTCAGAAAGGCGAAGAAAAACGGAGTGAGAGCCTCCCCGACCCCCACTTTCGAGACTCTGGGGGACTCGATCAGCACCACATCGAACCGGCTGCGCGCAAGCAGCACGTTGGCGCACATCCAACCGGCGGTACCACCGCCTACGACAACGACCTTCCGGATGGGCACCTGTTCCCCGCCGGTTCGATCCCGCATTGCCCCCCTTCCGGTCGCGCGCCAAGATGTCCTTGTCGGGATGCTGGACGCCTACACCTTAGGGGGGACTCAGATGAAAGCACAAACGCTGATGCTGACCACGGTGCTGTTACTCACCTTCAGAGCTCTCTCGGGCCAGAACGCAGACCTGGCGATCGTGGGCGGAATGCTGATCGATGGCAACGAAGGGACACCCATCCAGAACTCCGTTGTGTTGATCTCGGGTGAACGGATCACGGCGGTGGGCCAGGAGGGCACCATCGCGATCCCCGCAGGAACCGAGATCGTTGATGCGAACGGAAAGACAGTCCTGCCGGGGCTCATCGAAAGCCATGCACACCTCATGATCATCGGCCACGGGGAGTATTCGGAGTACTTCCCCCGCTACGAAGACCGGATCCTGGAGATCATGAGGCTGTCGGCAGAGCAGCTGATCTACGCGGGAGTGACGACGGCCCGGGACGTGGGAGCTCCCCTGGAGCCGAGCGTCCGGGTCCGGGAGGAAATCAACGCCGGTGAGATCGTGGGCCCTAGGGTATACGTGAGCGGCCCCTTCATCGTGCGCGACTTCGGCGAGTACGACGAGTACTTCCAGGTCAAGGTCAACAGCGTCGAGGAGGCCCGGCAGGCGGCGATCGACATCATCGAAGGGGGCGCGGACCTGTTGAAGCCCTGGGGAATCATCTTCCCGGAGGATCTGAAGGTGATCGTGGAGGAGGCGCACCGGCGCGGAAAGACGGTGGCCACCCACGGGGGAGCGGTGGAGCGCATCCGGGCCGACGTGGAGGCGGGCGTCAACTCCATCGAGCATTTTCCCGGAGGTTCCAAGAACTACATCGAGGAGGAATCGATCCGGCTGATCGTCGATAGCGGAACCTGGATCGTGCCGACCTGGAACGGGGGCCCCATATACTACTGGACACTTCAGTTCCCTGAGCGACTGGACAACCCCCTGCTGAAGGAATTCCTGCCCGAAGACCTCTACGCGGATGTCCGCGGGTCGTTGGACCACTTCCAACGACTGGGGTACTTTCGCGGAGGCAAGGGGAATCCCGCGCCCTACCGTGACAAGCTCATGCAGCTGTACAATGCAGGAGCCAACATCGCCCTCGGCACCGATTCCGGCACTCCCATGAACTTCCACTACGAAGCGATGTGGCAGCAGATGAAGTTGTGGGTGGACTACGGAATGGACCCCATGCACGTTCTGACTGCGGCGACCCGAAACGGGGCCGAACTGCTCGAGATCGACGATGAACTCGGCACAGTGGAGCCCGGGAAGCTCGCGGACATCATTGTGGTGGACGGCAACCCGCTGATGGACATGATGGCATTGCGCAACCCCGTGCGTGTCATAAAGGGGGGCAAAATCCTCAAGTAGGACCTGGCTTCGCGGCCGGCGGCGCGCAATCGCCGAGAGTTCTGCCGATTGCGCTCATCTTCCCCAGGGTGGTGGCGGGGTAGCAACCGTTTCCGTCAAGTCGAACTCGATACGATAGCGGCGATCGGTGCCTGTTCGATGGAAGCTGTACACGAAGCGATCTTCGCGCTCGAACTCCATGGTCCACACGTTGGTGTCGTTCGGATGCTCGAGTTCACCGGCGGGGCGGTCGGCTGGAAACGCCTGAGACCGAGTTGTACCGGGTAGAACCGTCTCGCCTCCGTAGCCCGAGTTGCTCTCCGGCGTACCGTCCTCGTGCCGGTGGTCGTGCGCCAGGGCCAGGGAGGAATCGGAGCGCGTGAGAACCCATGTGCGTGATCGGTTGTCGTCCACGTGGAAGGGGATGCGAATCTCGTTCTCCCCGCATTCCATGACGTGCATCACCAGGTTTCTGCCCTCGACGACCGTGTCTCCTGCCGGAGCCAGGGTTGCCCGACCTGCGTAGGAGGATCCGCAGTGAGCCGTTAGCTCCTGCCAGAAGGCGGCTTGATTGATCTGGGCGGTAGTTGCCGTCTGCATATCGCCTGCGCAGCCAGCGAGTCCCGGCAGGATGAGAGCTACGAGCAGAGAACCGACGGCGCGTCCGGATCGCATTTCATACATGGGATTCCCCCCTTCCTTGTCCGTCATCACGGTACAGGCCAAGTGTACGGCTCAGACTGCAACCTTTCCAAGGACGGGTATGCCCGTCAACTTCCCGTAGGTGTCCCGCTCCATCATCCTGTTCACGCATCCCGGACTAGCCCATCGTTGTGCCAGGATGACCGACCCAATCCCCGAGACTGATTCCATGACACAACGACATCTTCCCATAGCGTCCGCGTGGCGCTCACCGGACGCCGTCCCGGGCGAACCCGCGCCGGCGGCCTGCTCGATCCCGGCGGATCGTTGAGGCAGTTGCCGGTCCGTTCCGAGGTCCGCGGACGCAGCGCGCAGGCGAAGCCCGCCGTCTGGTTCCACACCTTCGGGTGCCGGGCCAACCAGTACGACACCGAGCGCATGCGCCAGGAACTGGAGGTAGGGGGCGCCCGCACCGTCGCTCGGCCCGGCGAGGCGGATGCGCTGGTGGTGAACACCTGCACGGTCACCAACCAGGCGGATGCCGAAGCCCGCCGGCTGGTGCGCCGGCTGAGGCGGGAGAACCCCGGCGCGCGCATCCTGGTGGCGGGCTGTTCGGCCGTCCTGCGCGAGGACGATTACCGGAGCATGCCGGAGGTGGACGGCGTGGTGCCGGGGCAGGACGCGAGTGCGCTGGCGAGCCACCTCGCGGCGCTGGTTCCGGCCTTCGGCCCACCGTCGGGCGGGGACGGCCCCCTGCTGCGCAATGAGAGAGGCACCCGGGCCTGGCTCAAGGTGCAGGACGGGTGCGACCGCAAGTGCTCGTTCTGCGCCACTCGGCTGGCCCGGGGCGCCTCCGTGTCACGCCCGCCCGCCGACGTGGTGACGGAAGCCCGGGCGCTGGCGCGCGTCCATCCCGAACTCGTGATCACCGGCATCCACATCGGGCACTACGGGAGGGATCTGGAGCCGCGCAGCACGCTGGCGGAGCTCTGCGCCCTGCTGCTGGACGCCGTGCCGGTCCGCATCCGGCTCTCATCCATCGAGGCAACCGAGATCGACGACGCCCTGCTGGCGTTGCTCGCCGATTCGGGGAGGCGCCTGGCCCCTCATCTGCATGTCCCCCTGCAGAGCGGTTCCGACAAGGTGTTGAGGCTCATGCGGCGCTGGCACACGCGCGCGGCGTATCGCCGCCGGGTCCTTGAGATCGCCGGGAGGATGGGACCGCTGGGGCTCGGCGCCGACATCATCGTCGGCTTCCCGGGGGAGGGCGAGAAAGAGTTCGAGGAGACCCGCGGGCTGGTCGAAGAGCTTCCGTACACCTACCTCCACGTGTTCCCGTTCTCCGTCCGGCCGGGAACCGCGGCCGCCGAGCTGCCGGATCGGGTGCCGGGCGATGTCGCTGCGGCGCGCTCTCGAGTACTCCGGGAGATGGCGGTGGGCAAGAACGAGCGCTACCGGCGCGGCCGGGTGGGAACCGTCGCGGACATCGTGGTGGAGGGCTCGCGGGAGCGGATAGCGGGCGTCACCGGCGACTACCTGCGCACCCGGATCGACGGCCACGCGAGCCCCGGCGACCGCTTCCGTTCCGTCCTCGAGCTTCGCGACGGAGAGCTGGTCGCCGCCGTGAACTGATCCCCCTCAGGCCCGCCGGCCAGAGCAACCCTTTCGGGCCCGGGCATCGTCTCCCTCAACGGGAAGGGCAGTAGACCTGGAGACGAGGAGGGGGGATGAGGTGGGGGAACGTCATACCGGCGAGCCTGCCGAAGACCGGGCCGTTCGGCCGCGCGCTGGCTCTGATTGCTGCAAGTCTTGCCTGGGGCGCGAGTCCGGCCGCGGGGCAGGTGGATCTGGTCGGCACGGTACGGGACTCGGTCAGCAACGAGGTGCTGCCCAACGTGCTGGTGTCCGTGGACGATCACGCGTTCCGGGCATTCACCAACGAGTTCGGCCGCTTCGTCCTGATCGGCCTGCCCGCCGAGACGAACCGCGTCCTGCGGGTGGAGCACCTGGGCTACGAGACCCGGGAGATCGCGCTCGATGCCGATACGGGCCGCGAGCTTTCGGTCCTGCTCGTGCCACGCGCCATCGAGATCGACGGTGTGACCGTGACCGCGACCACCGCGACCGACATCGTTGCGCAGGGAGAGGCGGCGGGACAGATCGCGCTTTCGCCCCAGCGGCTGGGGACGCTGCCCTCGCTCGGGGAAACCGACGTCTTCCGAGCGCTGCAGCTTCTTCCGGGTGTGAGCGGCACCAACGACGCCACCTCCGGTCTCTTCGTGCGCGGAGGGACGCCCGACGAGAACCTGGTGCTTCTGGACGGCATGACCGTCTACCATGTGGACCACTTCTTCGGGGTGTTCAGCGCGTTCAATTCGGATGCCGTCCAGGACGTTCGCCTCTTCAAGGGGGGCTTTCCCGCGCAGTACGGAGGGCGGACGTCCAGCGTCGTCGAGATGGTCGGCAAGTCGGGCAACCCGGAGGAATTCCGCATTTCGGGCGGGCTCAATCTCCTGAGCGCCCGCGCCGTGACCGAAGTCCCGCTCGGCGGGAAAGGGTCGTGGCTGGTCTCGGCGCGCCGGTCCTACACCGATCTGATGCGAACCGGCCTGTACAACGACATCTTCGGAACCCTGGAGGGAGCCGACGACGCAGACGCCGGGCTGCCGACCCCGCGCGGCGGTCCCGCAGGCGGTTTCGGCCGCTTCGGCAACTTCCAGCAGCAGACCTTCGAGCCCGACTTCTACTTCTACGACCTGAACTCGAAGCTCACCTTCCTGCCCACCTCGAGCGATGTCCTTACCCTCTCCGTCTACGGCGGAGAAGACCGCCTGGACAAGTCGACCCCGGCCCAGGAGATCACGACCCCCGCGGGTGACACCCGGCTGACCCCGGACAGGGCGGACCTCTCCAACTGGGGCAACCGCGGTGTGAGCGGGCGCTGGGCAAGGCAGTGGGGCAGCCGGCTGGCGACGGACGCCCTGTTCGCGTACTCGCAGTATTTTTCCGAGGCGACCCTCGACGTGGCCTCGTCGCAGTTCGCGCGCGGGTTCGACGAAGACAACCGCGTCAAGGACCTGACCGCCCGCCTGGACAACACCTGGCGGCCCTTCCCGTCCTCCGAGATCGGGTTCGGCGCCCAATTCACCCGGAGCGACGTCGGGTACGCCCTGACCCGTCTGCGGGGCGATTCGGCGCAGACCCTGAACCTGGATGCCGAGAGCAACCTCACGGCCGGGTATCTCCAGCATTCCTGGACGCCCTCCGCGCGCGCCGACCTGACCGCAGGGCTTCGGGTGACCAGCTACGACGGGACGGGGCAGACCTACTGGGAACCGCGCGCGTCGGCGCGCTACTCCCTCACCGGCGAGCTCTCCCTGACCGGCGCCTGGGGCCGCTACAACCAGTTCGTGAAGCGGGTCGAGAACGAGGACATCCTGGAGGGAAGCCGCGACTTCTGGGTCCTCGCCGGCGACAACATCGCGCCGTCTTCCGCCGAACACTGGATCGCGGGCATCGGCTACGAAACCGACGACTACCTGTTCGACGTCGAAGCCTACGTGCGCGACCTGGGAGGGGTCGCACAGTTCTCGACCCGGTCGCGGCGGGCGCCCGGTCAGCAACTCGCCGAGCTCTTCTTCGAGGGCACGGGCACGGCCCGGGGCATCGAGCTGCTGGCGCAGAAGAAGCGTGGCCCGCTCACCGGGTGGGTCGGCTATACGCTCGCGAACGTCGAGCACGAGCTGGCCGGGTTCAACGACGGGCTCCCGTTTCCCGCGAGCCACGACCAGCGCCACGAGGTCAAGGCCGTCGGCAGCTACCAGCTTGGGCGTTGGACGCTGACCGGCGGATGGGTCTACGGGTCCGGCAAGCCGTACACGGTGCCCGAAGCCCAGTACCCGATCACGCTGCTGGAAGGGCGCACCCTCAACTACATCCACGTCGGTTCGAAGAACGGCGAGCGCCTGCCCGCCTATCACCGGCTCGATCTGGCCGCGAGCCGACGCTTCGAGGTGCGCGAGTTCTTCTACGAGCTGAACCTGTCCGTCTTCAACGTCTACGGCCGCAACAACGTGTGGTATCGCCAATTCGACCTGACCGACCTGCCGATGCTCGTCACGGACGTCACGACGCTCGGATTCACGCCCAGCATCGGCGTTCGCGCGGGCTTTCGGTAGAGGAGAATCACCATGAGCAACAGAATCGCCTCTTCGTTCATCGCGGCTCTTGCGCTTGGCGCGGCCGCCGCCTGCGACGACGATCTGGCCTTCGCGCCCGAGATTCCGGACACCTTCGTCGTGCAGGCGTTTCTCTTCGCCGGGGAGCCCGTCACCGAGGTCACCGTGACGGGCGTGCTCCCCATCGACGCCGACTCCACCACGGTCGCCGCCCCGATCTCGGACGCGCGCATCGCCATCTCCCGCGACGGGGAACGGTACGACCTGGCCCCCTCGGAGGGTGAGCCGGGCCGGTATCACTATCCCGGTGACGACCTTCTGGTCGAAGTCGGAGATGTCTTCGCTCTGGAAGCCTCCCACGGTGGCCGCACGGCGACTGCGGAGACGGTCGTTCCGGTCCCGCCGCAGGGGTTGTCGCTGTCGGCGACCGTCATGGCGCCCCCGCAGTTCGGCGTCCGGGGCGGCGGCTTCCAGCCGGGAGCGGACGACGCGCTGGTGGCGCGCTGGGAGAACTCGGCCAGCGCGCTTCACTATGTCGTGGTCGACAATATCGAGGCGGATCCGACGCCCTTTGCCGAGAGCCCGTTCGGGGGAGGGTTCGCGCGGCGCTTCGTCCAGCGCCCGACCGCGGGTGACAGCGCGCTCGTCAGCGCCCGCTCGCTGTCCTGGTTCGGCCGCCATCGGGTGAAGCTCTACCGGGTCAACCAGGAGTACGCCGACCTCTACGAAGGCCTCAACCAGGATTCCCGGGATCTCAACGAACCCCCATCGAATGTCCGGGGGGCGCTGGGCGTGTTCTCGGCGTTCAGCGCCGACAGCGCGTTCTTCGAGGTGCGGTGACCACGTCCTGAACGAATCGCGGACCGGCCGGGGGCAGTCTGGCAGAGGCTCGACCGATCATTGGGCACGTGGCCAACCTTGTCCCACGCCATCGGACACGTCCATCATTAGGAATGAGGGGATGGATTCAACGTCGAGGATTGCAGAAGCGCGCAGGCGACAGCGCCACGTCTCGTGACCGGCGATGCGCGCGCCATCCAACACCTTCCGGCATTCTGCTGGTGCTCCTGACGTCTGCCGCGTCCACACCCGCGGTACTTGCGGGCCAGGAGGAGGCCGCGATCATCCGCCAGGAGCCCCGCTGGTCCGTGGAGGGCAGCCTGGGCTCGCGTCTGGTGGGGACCCTGTACGATGAATTCGTCACCCGGAAGACCCTCGCCGACCTGCCGAGCCAGACGCGCTGGAAGGAGACCGCCAGCCTGGGCCCGGAGGCGCGAGTGGTGCTGCGGCACAATCCCGTCGGGGGCGCGGGCCTCTACCTGACGCTCCTCGCCGGCCACTCGGGAACCGTCGCGCGCTATTCCGGTGCGCTCTCACCGCCCGAGGACATTTCGCGCAGCACGAACTACTACGGCGTCGGCTTCGGCCTCGGCATGAAGCTGTCGGAGTGGGACCGCGGGCGGGGCCTGCTGTCGTACAACCTGGGCACCGTCGCACTCACGCAGACCATCGACCTGTCGCCGGGACATCGCGACGCGTTCGCGCAGATGGATGCGCAATATCCCGGGGAGATCGAGTGGACCTCGCGCACGTCCACGTCGTGGGGACTCGATCTGGGGGCATCGCTGCGCGTCCCCATCGGGGAGAATTCGGCGCTCCGTTTCTCGTTCCGGGACCTGGTGATCCCGGTCAACACGGCCCAGCTGGCGGCCCAGGAGCGCGACGACGTAAAATCGATCTCCAGCGAACGGGTCGCCTTCAGCCTGGCGCCGTTCACCGCGCACCAGATGAGTCTGAGCGCCGGCTTCGAGTACGTCTTTTCCTGGGCGCCCCCGCGGCGGGACGTGGTGCGGGTGCTGCCGGAACGGGTCGATGTCGCGGTCGTCGACCCGGCGGTCGAGGCCGCGCTGGAAACCGCGGCGGCAGGGGATACGGCGCGCGCGATCGCCTCCCTCGGGCAGCGTGTCGCGCTGGTGCCGCACGACGGTCTCGCATGGCGCGCACTGGCGCTGCTGCAGGCTCCGCGCGCCGAGTTCGATCCCACGGTGCGCGACCAAACGCTGGCCAATCTCGAACGTGCGCTCAACATGAATCCCGGAGACACGGAGCTGTTGCGGGCGTACGGCCGCATCCGCGGCATGGTGCAGCGGGAGGGACGGGTTCCGAAAGCCGTCGAAGTGCGCAGGCTCGAGCTTTCCCGGCTCGCCGTCCAAAGCGGAAGCGACGGAAGCCTGCGGCTGTCCGGGGCCGCGCGCGGGCTCGGGGCCGACCCCCAGGGGACCTACCGCTACGCGATAACGGTAGAGGTGTTCGATGCCGATGGCCGGATGATGCGCGTCCGGCCCGGGCTGGACGAGGCCCGGGTGGATTCGGAAGGGCGTCTGGTTCTCGAGCGAGACGGGGATCGGCTCCCCCTCGCGCTCGCCCTGGACCTCTTCCTCGTTCAGCCCGAACCCGGTATCTATTCGCTCCGTCTGAGACTGACCGATCTGGAGTCGGGGGCCACGGTTGAAAGCAGCGAAGGCTTCGAGGTGCCGGGGAGCTGACTGCGGATTCCCGGCCCAGTGAGATGAACGAGCACCGCCCGCCCTACCTCGCCGCCGTCATCGCCGCCGCGGCGATCTTCCTCCTGTACGTCGTCACGCTGGCTCCCACCACGGCGTTCTGGGACACGAGCGAGTACATCGCGACCGGGTACATTCTCGGGATCCCGCATCCGCCCGGGAACCCGCTCTTCGTGGTGCTGGCGAGGGTGTGGATCGTCCTGCTGTCGCCGCTGGGGCTTCCGGTCGCGGTGCGGGTGAACCTGCTGGCCGCGTTCACTTCCGCCGCCGCGGGCGGGTTCTTCTTCCTGGTGGCCCACCGCATCGCATGGGGGCTGCTGGGCGACCACCGGCGGGCGCTGGTGGGGGCGGCGGCGAGCGCGGTGCTGGGCGCCACGGCGTTTACCGTGTGGAACCAGTCCGTGGTCAACGAGAAGGTCTACACGGTCAGCGTGCTGGTGATCGCAGCGGTGACCTGGCTGTCGGTGCGCTGGCGCGACCGGCGCGGCGAACCAGGGAGTGGGCGCCTCCTGCTGGTGGCGGGCTACCTGATGATCCTGGGCTGGTCCAACCACACCATGTCGCTCCTGCCCGTGCCGGCCCTGGGCCTGATGCTGCTCATGACGGCCCCGAGGGTGCTCTTGCGCCGCGACCTGTGGATGCGCGCGCTCCCTCTCGTCGTGGTCGGCCTGTCCTTCAACGTGTTCCTGCCGATTCGGGCCGCCCAGCGCCCGGTGATCAACGAGGGCGACCCGCTCTGCGAGTCCCCCGGCGGGGTCGCGGCCGCCGTGCTTACCGCCGGGAACGCGGGTTGTCCCAGGCTCGCCTCGGTTCTTCAGCGGGACCAGTACGCGCCGCCGCCTCTGACCCAGCGCCAGTCGCCCCTGTCCGCGCAGTTCCAGAACTATTTCCAGTACTTCGACTGGCAGTGGGCGCGCGGGCTGGATCCCACTCCGGTACCGAGCGGCACGAGGGCTCCCGTCACCGGGGTCTTCCTCGTCCTGGGCCTGTTCGGCCTGCTCGTCATCCGGCGCACCGACAGGCAGCTGTTCGCCTACATGGCGACATTGACGATGACCGTGACGGTCGCGCTCGTGATCTACCTGAACTTCAAGTACGGCTATTCGCTGGCGCCCGAGATCGCCGACCCGGACCTGCACGAGGTGCGCGAGCGGGACTACTTCTACATCGCCGGGTTCATCGTGTGGGGCGTGCTGGCGGGGATCGGGCTAACCGGTATCTGGCACATGGCCGCGCGTGGGCTGAGGCGGACGAGCCCGGTCACGGGAAGCCGGGCGCGCGTGGCAGGAGCACGGCTGGCGGTGGGGATCGTGACGTTCCTGGCGGCGCTGATCGCGCTGACGCCGCTGGCGGCCAACTGGCGCTGGGCGAGCCGCGCCGGCGACTACGCGGCCCGCGACTGGGCGTACGATCTGCTTCAGAGCGTCGAGCCCTACAGCGTCCTGTTCACCAACGGAGACAACGATACCTTCCCGCTCTGGTATCTCCAGGAAGTGGAGGGAATCCGGAGGGATGTCACCGTCATCGTGGGACAGTACCTGTTCACGCAGTGGTATCCCCGGCAGCTGCAGGAACTCACCGGGCCGGATCGGCAACGGCCCTTCGAGCCCGACGAGCGCGTGGCCGGCCTTTATCCTGCGCGCGAGGTGCCCAGTCGCCCGGTGCTCTCGCTCGCACCCGCGGAGATCGACCGGATCCAGGGGGCCGCCACTCCGCAGGACGCGAACGTTCGCCTGGGACCCGTCGTGGTGCAGTACCCGCGCGGCACCTACCTCGACCGGGGGGACCAGGTGGCGCTGGCGATCATTCGCGACAGCATCGCCGAGCGGCCCATCTACTTCGCATGGACCGGGGGGATCATCCGCTCGCTGGGCCTGCACGACTTCGGGGTCCGGCAGGGGCTCGCGACCCGGCTCGTTCTGCGGGACATCGAAACGGACGGGCGTTTCGTCAGGACCGACCCCGCCCTGGGCGGGGAATGGGTCGATCTGGAGCGCACGCGGCGGCTCTCCAGCGAGGTGATGATGGCCCGCAGCCTCCGCTATCGCGATATCTGGGCCGACCGCACCACCCTGAACATTCCCTACTACTACTTTCACTTCAGCCGCGTGCTGTTCGACCGGGGTTCCGCGGCCGGGCTCCCGGCGGACGAACTGGCCCGGTACCGCGCCGACATGGAAGCGTTCGGCGTCACCATGCAGGGCGGATACCGGGTGATTCCCGAAGTGGAGCCTGGTGCCGGATGAGGACGCAAGTTTCCGAGGGACAGCGGGGCCGGAACGGTCCCCAGGCGGCGTCGAACCGGCTGTCGCCCCCCGAACTGCTCCGCTACGCCCGGCACCTGGTCCTGCCCGAGGTCGGCCTCGCCGGTCAGCGCAGCCTCAAGTCGGCCCGAGTGCTCGTGGTGGGCGCGGGAGGACTCGGATCGCCGGTGGCGCTCTATCTGGCCGCGGCAGGGGTGGGCACGCTCGGGCTCGTGGACTTCGACGAAGTCGACGCGACCAACCTGCAGCGTCAGATCCTGCACGGGGAATCCGACGTGGGCCGGCTGAAGCTCGACTCCGCCCGCGACCGGCTCGCCGAAACCAACCCCCATGTCCAGGTCGTCGCCCACGACGCCAGGCTGAGCAGCGGCAACGCCCTGTCCGTGCTGGCCGACTACGACGTGGTCGTGGACGGCACCGACAACTTCCCGACGCGCTACCTGGTGAACGACGCCTGCGTGATGCTCGGCAAGCCCAACGTGTACGGCTCAGTGCACCGCTGGGAGGGGCAGGTGTCGGTGTTCGCCACCGATGGCGGTCCCTGCTACCGGTGCCTTTTCCGCGAGCCGCCCCCGCCTGGCCTGGTGCCCAACTGCGCCGAAGGGGGAGTCCTTGGGGTCGTTCCGGGAGTGGTGGGCTCGCTCCAGGCGCTCGAGACCGTGAAGCTGATCCTCGGGCAGGGAAGTCCGCTTGCGGGGCGGCTGCTCATCTTCGACGGGCTGGAACTGGAGTGGCGCGAGGTCTCCGTCCGGCGCGATCCCGCCTGCCCGGTATGCAGCGACAGCCCCACACAGACCGAACTCATCGACTACGAACTCTTCTGCGGCGTCGAGCCGGAGGCTGAACCCATGACCCACCCCGCGAACGAGGAAGGCCGTGAACCGGCGGGACCCGGAGGCATCGACGTACTGGAGGCCAGCGCCCGCCTGCGGGGCGAGGCCTCGCCCTTCCTCCTGGATGTGCGCGAGACCTACGAATGGGACATCTCAAACCTCGCGCCTCAGGGCGCGGTACTGATTCCCATGGGCGAAGTGGGTGCCCGTCTCGACGAGATCCCGCGCGAGCGCCAGATCATCGTCCACTGCCGCACCGGCGTCCGCAGCGGCGACGTGGCGAATCAGCTCTGGCGGGCGGGGTACCGCGACGTGCTGAACATGGAGGGGGGGATCAACGCCTGGGCTCGGCAGGTCGATCCGGGGCTCCAGATCTACTGAAGTAGTCGAACCGCGCCTCGTTCCGGGACCAGGTCCGGAGACGGAGCCTCAGAACGCCGCCAGCTCCCGGATCGCCGACACGACATCGGGCACCTGCGGGAGGATGACCTCCTCGAGCTGAGGCGCGTACGCGACCCAGCAGTCCCTGGAGGCGATTCGCCGCACCGGCGCGTCCAGCCACTCGAAGAGTTCGTCGGCGACCCGGGCCGCGATCTCGGCGCCGTAGCCCCACGAGAGCCCGTCCTCGTAGGCCACCAGCACGCGGTTGGTCTTGCGCACCGACGTGGCGACGGCGTCCATGTCGAAGGGCGACAGGCTGCGCAGATCCACGATCTCGGCCTCGATGCCGTCCCGCTCCGACGCCACGCGGGCCGCGTCCAGACTGCGCTTCACCAGCGCCCCGCAGGTCACGATGGTGAGGTCCGGGCCCTCGCGCGCGACGCGCGCCTTCCCGAAGGGGATCATGAAGTCCCTTCCGGGCTCCGCACTCTTGTTGTAGACCTGCCGGTACAGGTGCTTGTGCTCCAGGAAGACGACGGGATCGTCGCACCGGATCGCGGTGCGCAGGAGCCCGCTGGCGTCGAGCGCGTTCGAAGGAAGCACGACGCGCAGCCCCGGCGTGTGCGTGAACAGGGAAGCCCCCGTCTGCGAGTGGTAGATGCCTCCGCCCGTGAGATAGCCGCCGAAGGGCACCCGGATGACCACGGGCGCATCGAACGCGCTGTTGGAGCGGTAGCGCATCGTGGCCAGCTCGTTGCGGATCTGCATGAACGCCGGCCAGATGTAGTCGAAAAACTGGATCTCGACGACGGGCTTGAGCCCGCGGGCCGCCATCCCGATCGCGCGCCCGACGATGTTGGCCTCGGCGAGCGGCGAGTTGAAGATCCGGTCGCTGCCGAAACGCTTCTGGAGGCCGTGGGTCACCTTGAAGACCCCGCCTTTGCCCTGCACCTGCTCGAGGGCTTCCGCGCGCGAAGCGTCGGCTACGTCCTGACCGAAGACGACGATGCGCGGGTCCCGCTCCATTTCGTCGCCGAGGCAGCGGTTGATGAGGTCGACCATGGTCAGTTTCTTGCTTCCACGGTCGAACTTCGCTGAAGCCTCGGTGTCGAATCGCGGCTCCGTGGGCGGCGCGGTCTCGGAGTAGAGGTTGACGAGTGCCCGTTCCGGCGGAGGCTGGGGACGTTCCAGCGCCCGGGCGGCAGCCTCTCGCACCGCGGCATGCGCCTCTGTCTCGATGCGGTCGAGCTGCTCGCCTGTGGCGACCTTGAGGTCAAGCAGCAGCTGCCGGGTGCGAGTCAGTGGATCCTTTTCCTCTTCCGCGAAGCGCTCTTCCACCGTTCGGTACGCGCGCTCGTCGTCTGACATCGAGTGCGAGTAGGGCCGGATCGTGAAGGCGTGCACGAGCGCCGGTCCCCGGCCCCGCCGACAGTGGTGCACCGCGGCGCGGCTCGCCTTGTAGCTGTCGATGACATCGGTGCCGTCGCATTTGGCGATGAACAGATCCGGGAAGGACGATGCCAGCACGGATATGCTGCCTCCGGCGGTCTGCACCTCCACCGGCACCGAGATCGCGTAGCCGTTGTCCTCTATCAGGAAGATGACGGGGAGCTTGAGCGTGCAGGCGGTGTTGAGCGCTTCCCAGAACTCGCCTTCGGAGGTGGCGCCCTCTCCGGCCGAAACGAGCACGACTTCGTCCTCCTCCACCTGCCCCACGCGCTTCCGCATTCCCGGCAGCCCGGCAGCCCGGCGGCCGCCCTCGGCGCATCCCACGGCCTGCAGGAACTGCGTTCCGGTCGGAGACGACATGCTCGTGATGTTGAGGCGGGGGTCGCAGAAATGGCACGGCATCTGGCGCCCGCCCGATGCGGGATCGGCCTCGGCGGCCACGGCCTGCAGGAAGTGCTCGTACGGGGTCTGGCCCAGCGCCAGGGAGAGCGACCGGTCGCGGTAGTACAGGTAGAACCAGTCGTGAGCGGGCCTCAGGCGGGCGGCCATGGCCACGCCGATGGCCTCGTGGCCGGCGCTCGAGATCTGAAAGAAGGTCTTGTTCTGACGCTTGAGCGTGATCTCGCGGTCGTCGATGCCGCGCGAGGTCACCATGATGCGGTAGAACTCGATCAGCTGGGTCGAGGTAAGGGCGAGCCCGTCGACCGGGACCTTTCTGCGGCCGCCGGCGGGGGCGTCGGGTGGTAATGTTCGGGTGTCAGGTGCCATATGGATCATCTGGAACCGTCGCGCGGGTGGATCGCCGCGCGCGGACGGATTCTCGGGTCCGCAACGCCTGGACCGCATTGCGCGTGCCGGCCCGGGTCGCTTGGTGTTGCAAGCAGCTGTCCACCGGAACATAGCCGGAGCGGGCAACCGGGTCCAACCACGGGACCGCGCTGCGATCCCGTCGGCGCTCAGCAGGCGTCAAGCTGGTCGGCCAGCGTGCGCGGATCGGAGACCGGCCGCTGACAGGTGTACTCGTGGCACACGTGGGCGCGCGGTGCCCGGTCGCCCTGGTCGTCCGCCGCGAGCCGCCAGGGCGCCCGCGGCGTCCTGCCCGCCTCGTCGCCAGTGACCAGCCGGTCGGGCAGGTAGCGGCCGTGGGCCGCCTGCAGCAGTGCCCGGGTGGCGCGGCCGTCGGGGTCGCCCTCGATGACCACTTCCACGCCGGGCCGGTCGAAGGCGTCGGCCACCGTGAGCAGCCTCCCGTACGCGCTGGGGAAGCGCGCCATCCCGGCCGCCTCGCTGGCCAGGACCCGGGCCGCCAGGATGCGGAAGTCCTCCCGGTCCAGAAGGCGGCCCAGGCGCAGCAGCACCTCGGCCGCGAGGGAGTTGCCGGCCGGGGTGGCGTTGTCGGTGGCGTCGCGGGGACGCACCACCAGCGCCTGATCGGCCCGGTGCGTGTCGAAGAGCAAGCCGCTCGCGCGGTCGAAGAATCCCCTTGCGAGGGCCTCGGTAAGCTCCGTGGCGCGATCGAGCCAGACGGCGCGCAGCGTCGCTTCATGCAGCGCCAGGAAGGCCCCCGCAAGCGACGCGTAGTCCTCCAGAAACCCGCCCACGGGCGAGGGACGTTCCCTGTGGCTGCGCAGCAGGCGGCCGTCGCGCCGCAGTTCGGCGAGGATGAACTCTCCGGCCTGCTCGGCCGCGCGCACGTATTCGCGCCGTCCCAGGGCCGCGCCGGCTTCCGCCAGCACGCGCATTGCAAACCCGTTCCAGGCCACGATGACCTTCTCGTCGCGGAACGGTGGTTCGCGCAGCGCCCGGGCTTCGAGCAGAACGGCCGACGCGCGCGCGAGCACGGTGTCGAGTTCGTCCGGCGCAAGCCCCTCGGCCCGCGCCACCGACTCTGGATCGTGGGGGAGGTGAAGGATGTTGCGGCCCTCGAAGTTGCCGGCCGGGGTGACGTCGTAGCAGCGCCGGAACAGGCGCGCCGTGAAGGGGTCGAGCAGTTCGTCGATCTCCTCGGCCGTCCAGACATAGAACAGCCCTTCCTCTCCTTCCGAATCCGCGTCGCGCGCGGAGTAGAAGCCGCCCTCCGGCGAGCGCAGGTCGGTGAGCATGTACGCCAGCGTCTTCTCGGTGACCGCCAGGAACTCGGCGTCCCCCGTATGCAGATGAGCCTGCAGATACGCACTCGCGAGAAGGGCGTTGTCGTAGAGCATCTTCTCGAAGTGCGGCACCAGCCAGCGCGCGTCGACCGTGTAGCGGTGGAACCCCCCGCCCAGCTGATCGTGGATGCCGCCGCGCGCCATCTTGCGCAGCGTGTGCGTCGCCATCGACAGCAACTGATCGTCCCCTGAAGCGCGGTGAACCCGCAGCATGAGTTCCAGCACCATGGGCTGAGGGAACTTGGGCGCCCGCCCGAAGCCTCCGTTGATGGTGTCGTAGCCGCGGGCGATGTTGCCGCAGGCGGCGCGCGCCAGCCCGGTTCGCGCCTCGAGGTCTTCGGGTGACGCCCGACCCGCGTCCGGAGGGCTCATGGAGCGCTCCAGCAGCCCGCGCATCCGGCTCGCGGCCTCGCGGACTTCGGCCTTGCGCCCCGTGTAGGCCCGGCCGGCGGCCTCGAGCACCTGGCGGAACGACGGCATGCCGTGGCGAGGCTCCGGCGGGAAGTAGGTCCCCCCGTAGTAGGGCAGGCCCTGCGGGGTCAGGAAGGCGGTGAGCGGCCATCCCCCCTGCCCGGTGATGCTCTGAACCGCGCGCATGTAGATCGCGTCGAGGTCGGGCCGCTCCTCCCGGTCGACCTTGATGTTGACGAAGAGGTCGTTCATGAGCGCGGCCGTCCCGTCGTCCTCGAAGGACTCGCGCTCCATGACGTGGCACCAATGGCAGGCGGAGTAGCCAATGGAGAGGAGGATGGGCCGGTCCTCCTCGCGCGCGCGGGCCAGCGCTTCGTCGCTCCACGGATACCAGTCCACCGGGTTTCCGGCGTGCTGCAGCAGGTAGGGGCTGGTCTCGCGCGCCAGCCGGTTGCGTGCGTGCCCGCCGGAAGCCGGGTGACCGCGGCCGGAGGAATCGGGCCGCGCGGATGATGGCGTGTCGGTCATGGCCGCATCACCTCCAGAACCTGCTCCCGGAAGGCGCGCGCGCGCTCCAGCACTTCCGGCTCACTCACCGTCAGCACCTCGCGGTCGCGCACCACCACGCGTCCGTTCACCAGCACCGTGGCGACATCACTCCCGCGGGTCGCGTACACCAGGTGCGAGTAGACGTTGTAGAGCGGGGTGAGGCCGGCCCGGCGGGTGTCGACGAGCACGACGTCGGCGCGCTTGCCGGGCTCGAGCGATCCGATTTCGTTGTGCAGATCGAGCACCCGGGCGCCGCCCATGGTGGCCAGGCGGAACACCGTCTCGGCGGGGAGCGCGGTGGGGTCGGCGGCGGCGAACTTGTGGATCTTGGCGGCGGTGTCCATCTCGTCGAAGAGGTCCAGGTCGTTGTTGCTGACCGGCCCATCCGTTCCGATTCCGACCGGAATCCCCGCGGCCAGCGCGCCCACGATCGGAGCCGCCCGCGAAATCCCCAGCTTCATGTTGCTCTCGGGGTTGTGGGCGATGCCCGCCCCGCTGGCCGCGATGCGCGCGATGTCCTCCTCGGAGAGATAGATGGAGTGGGCGAGCACCGTCCCCGGCCGCAGGGCGCCGATGGACTCGAGCGCCTCCACCACCCCCATCCCGGTCAGGCCGCTCACGGTGGCGGACTCGCTCGCGTCTTCGGCGGTGTGGATCTGAAAGGGAGCCCCGTAGTCGTTGGCCAGCCGCACCGCGGCCGCTACGTCCTCGAGCGAGGTCGTATAGAGCGAGTGGGCGGCCACGCCGGGGGTCAGGGTGGGATGGTCGCGGTAGCGCTCCAGAAAGTCGGCGGCGTCGGCGAGGGAGGCCGCCGGCGACGCGAAGTCGGGGGTGGGGAAGCCGATCACGTGCGGCCCGAGCACCGCGCGGATGCCGGCGTCGATGGTGGCCCTCGCCGCGTCGTCCCTGAAGTAGTACATGTCCGCGAAGGTCGTCGTCCCGCTCCTGAGCATCTCGATGCACGAGAGCAGCGTTCCCCAGTACACGAAGTCGGGGCTCACCAGGGCCGCTTCCGCCGGGAAGATGTGCTCCTCCAGCCAGGTCATGAGCGGCAGGTCGTCGGCGAGTCCCCTGAGGAGCGACATCGCCGCGTGCCCATGCGTGTTCACCAGCCCCGGGATCACGAGGTGTCCGGTTGCGTCGAGCACGGCCACATCGGAGGGTCGGGGATCGCCCGGGGCCAGCAGCCCGGCGATGCGTTCTCCCTCCACGAGAACCGCGCCGCCCTCGAGCACGGTTCCGGCATCGTCCATGACCACCACCGTGCCGCCGTCGATCAGAAGCGGCTCATCCGCCTGTGGCGCAGGGGAGGCGGTACACGCTGCCGAAGGCAGCACGAGCAGCGCCGTCAGGGCGCGAAAGCCGGGCCACGGGGTCCAGCGTTCAGCGGTGAACGTCATTTTGCATTCCATCCTGTACATGATTCTGTTGTCGCGTTCACCCGATTGCGCATTGCCGTCCCCCGATTCCGCCGTACCATCATCAGAACCTAAGATATCCGGCAACGCCTCTCTCCGGACAACCATGCCGGATGCCCGCTCCCCTCATCCGGACGGCCAGGTTCCACTTCGACGATGACCTCTCCCATCTGGAAACCGACGCGGGAACGGCGCGAGGCGGCGAACCTCACCGACTTCCGCGCGTTTCTGGCCCGGCGCGGACACGATCCCGGCGCGGGCTACGAAGCCCTGTGGCGATGGTCGCTGGCGGACCAGGGGGCCTTCTGGGACGCGTTCTGGGACTGGAGCGGGGTGGTCGGCGACAAGGGCGATGCGATTCTGGAGACGGGACCGGGGCCGATGGAGGCCCGGTATTTTCCCGGCGCGCGGCTCAACTTCGCCGAGAACCTGCTGCAGCGAACCGATGCCGCCCCCGCCGTCATCGCGTACTCGGAGGCCGGGCCGGGGTCGACCCTTTCCTGGGCGGGACTCCGGGATCTGGTGTCGCGCGTGGTCCAGGGGATGCAGGCCGCCGGTGTCCGCCGAGGCGACCGGGTGGCGCTGCTGCTCCCCAACGTTCCGGAAGCGATTGCAGCGGTGCTCGCGGCGGCGAGTCTGGGTGCGATCACCGCCAGCGCATCCCCCGACTTCGGGGTGGACGGCGTGGTGGACCGCTTCGGGCAGGTCGCGCCCCGCCTGCTGATCGGGGTCGACGGATACCAGTATGGGGGCAGGTGGCATTCCACCCTGGGCAGACTCACCGAAGTCGCGGTCCGGCTCCCATCGGTTGAGCGAGTGGTGGTCGTGCGTGCCCATCGCGCGGATGGCGCCGCGCACCCGGACCGCGGTCCGCTCCCCGATCTCCCGGGCGCCATCGATTTCCCGAACTTCATCGCGCCCTTCGAGCCTCGCGAGATCCCCTTCGCCCGCCTCCCCTTCGAGCACCCGCTCTACATCCTGTTCTCCTCGGGGACCACGGGGCCGCCCAAGTGCATCGTCCACAGCGCCGGCGGGGTGCTGCTGCAGCATCTGAAGGAGCAGCGCCTGCACGCCGACGTGAAGGCGGGCGACCGGGTGTTCTACTTCACGACCCTGGGATGGATGATGTGGAACTGGCTCGTCTCCATCCTTGGATCGCGCGCGACGGTGCTCCTGTACGACGGTTCGCCTTCGTTTCCCGGCCACGGCGTCCTCTTCGACTTCGCCGACCGGTCGCGGATGACGCACTTCGGGACCTCCGCGCGCTTCATCACCACGCTGCGCACCGCGGCGGCGCGCCCCCGCGCGAGTCACGGGCTGGACTCGCTTCGCACCGTGCTGTCCACCGGCTCGCCCCTGGATGCGGCTGGCTTTCGGTACATCCACGAGCACGTCAAGCCCGACGTACACCTGGCTTCGGTGTCCGGCGGGACGGACCTGTGCGCCTGCTTCGTCGGCGGGCTGCCGACCCGTCCCGTCTTCGCCGGGGAAATCCAGGGGCCCGCGATGGGGATGGCGGTGGAGGTGTACGACGACGGCGGCCGTTCGCTGGACCGGGGCAAGGGGGAGCTCGTGTGCACCCGCCCCTTTCCCTCCATGCCCGTGGGCTTCTGGGGCGACGAAGGCGGCAAGCGCTACCGCGACACCTACTTCAGGCGCTTCCCCGGCGTCTGGCACCACGGCGACTTCATCGAGAGGACCGCGAGCGGGGGATACGTGATTCACGGCCGCTCCGACGCGACCCTGATCGTTGCCGGCGTGCGCATCGGGACCGCGGAGGTGTACCGGGTCGTGGAGGCCTTGCCCGAGGTGCGCGAGGCCATCGCCGTCGGCCAGCGCCGCGCGGAGGGCACGCGCATGGTCCTCTTCGTTCGCCTGCGCGCGGGGCACGCGCTCGACGAGCGTCTTCGCGACCGGATACGAGCCCGGCTGCGCAAGCGCGCGAGCCCGCGCCACGTTCCGGCGGCGATCCTGGAGGTGCCCGACATTCCGCGCACCCGGAGCGGAAAGATTGTGGAACTGGCCGTCAGAGCCGTGGTCCACGGCGAGGCGGTCCGCAATCGCCAGGCGCTGGCGAACCCGGAGGCGCTGGAGCATTTCAGGGATCGGCCCGAGCTCACCGGCTGAAACGCCGGTGCGCGTCCGGCTCCCTCCGCCATCTGCGGTCTGTCGTCACAGCGGCGCGGCGATCGACTAGATTGGAGTTCGCGCCGCAACCCACCGACCCGCGGAGAAGCGATACGCCTTGGGGATCTACCGGAGTTTCGTCATGCTGGCGCTGCGCCGTCCCTCCGTGATTCCCGCGCTTCTGGGAGCGGGTTGGGCCTTTCGGCGCCGCGGGTGGTATCGGAAGCCCCCGTTCCTTCCGCTGCCCTCGGCGTCCTTCCTGCGCTGGAGGCTGGATACCGCCTACGGCGATCCCGGGGCCCGTCCCCCGGCGGACGAGGCCGAGCGATTCCTGCGCTGGGCGGCGCGCATGCGGCGAGGCCGGTGAAGGGACGCGAGCCGGATCCCCGGGCATGACCAGGCGCACGCGCATCCTGATCGCCGTGGTCACCGTGCTGATCGCGGTGGCGCTGGTTTCCTCCACGGTCGGACGGGCCATCTACGCCGGCCGCACCCCCGGGCTCGGCTCCTTCGCCGCCGTGCACTTCGCCGGGTATCTCTTCTTCCTGCTGATGCCGGTCGAGGCGCTCGTCCCCTACTATCAGACGGAGGGACACCCGGGCGGCGTGCTCGTCCTGCTGGCGGTCGCGACCGCGCTGGCGGCCCAGGCCATCGACTATGGCATCGGCCGCGCAGTGGGGACCGGGATTCTGGAGGATTTCCTGGGACGCGGGCGCTACGCGAAGTTCAGCGGCCTCATCGCCCGGTGGGGCAGCTGGGCGATTCTCACCTTCAACCTGTTTCCGCTCTCGTCTCCCAACATGCTCCTGGTCGCCGGCATGTCGCGCTTCGGCGCGGTCCGCGCGCTCGCCCTGAGCGCCGCCGGGCTCATCGCCAAGTACGTCGCCATCGTCTACCTGTTCGATGCCCTGGGGGGAGGAGCCGGGTGAGCGGGTTGCGCCGACCCGAAGGGCGTCCATGCTGAGCGTCGCGGTCACCGGAAACATCGCGTCCGGCAAGTCCTCCCTGCTGCGGATCTGGGAGCGGGCGGGCGTGCCGGTGATCAGCGCGGACGATCTGGCGCGCGCGGTGGTGGAGCCGGGGACGGCTGGGCTGCGGGAAGTCGTGCGCGTCTTCGGAGAGGAAGTGCTGGGGCCGGACGGGCACCTCGACCGGGGCCGGCTGCGCGACCGGGTGTTTCGGGATGAAGATGCCCGGCGCAGGCTGGAATCGATCCTGCATCCCCGCATTCGAGACCTGCGCGAAGAATGGCTGCGCGAACAGGGGCGGCGGGGGGTGGAACTCGTGGCGGCCGAGATCCCGCTGCTCTTCGAGACGGGTTATGCTCGTGGGGTGGACGTGACCATCGTAGTCGACGCGCCGCCGGCCGTTCGCCTGGAGCGTCTCGTGCGCCTGCGGGGCCTGGACGCAGAGGAGGCAGCGAGAATCATGAGCACCCAGGCGGACGCGGCCGAGACAGGCGCGATGGCGGATCACGTGATCCCCAACGACGGCACCCCGGCCGACCTCGAGCTGCGCGCGCTGGAGCTCCTGGCCCGGTTGAGGGCGCGGATTCGCCGGGAGCGCGGTTAGCAATGCCGGTGAAGGGCCTCCTTCGCATCGACATGCACCTGCACACGCACGCGTCCTGGGACTGCCTCAGCGACCCTGAGAAGGTGCTTGAGCGCGCTATCGACAGAGGCCTGGATCGAATCGCCATCACCGACCACGACCGAATCTGGGCCGCGCGCGAAATGGCGCGCCGCTACCCGGACCGCATCATCCCGGGCGAAGAGGTGAAGACCGCGGAAGGCATCGATGTGATCGGCCTCTATCTCAAGGAGGAGATCCCCGGGGGGACGCCCGCCAGGGAGGTGTGCGCGCGCGTCCGCGAGCAGGGCGGACTCGTGTATCTGCCCCACCCGTACGCCCGCGGCAAGGGCGGCTCCGGCCGCTACGCGGAGGAACTGGCCGACCACGCCGACATCATCGAGGTCTTCAACGCGCGGCTGCACGACCCGGCGCTCAATCAGGCCGCGGCCGACCTGGCGCATCGCCGCGGGCTGCCCGGTGGAGCCGGATCGGACGCCCACACCTTGTGGGAGGTGGGCAGAGCCCGCGTGGAGCTCCCGGCCCATCCCAACCGGCCCGACGCCTTCCTGGAGGCGCTGGGTTCCGCCCGCGTCTCCGGGGCCGCCTCTCCGCACGTTGTGCACCTGGCTTCAACCTTCGCCAAGGTTGCCAGGCGGGTGGCGAGACCCGGAAGACCCGCAACAGGCGCCCGCGCCGACTGACAGGTTTCAGCGACGAGTTCCCCGACCCGGCATGCGATACCACACCCCTTCCCACCGGCAGGAACAGGCCCGGCGAATGGCGTCCCGCCTGGCCCGCGCGAACAGCATAGTGCTCACGACCCACATGAACCCGGATGCCGACGGAGCCGGATCGGCAGTCGCGCTGCTCGCGTGGTCGCGCGACCGGGGCGCCGAAAGCTGGTTCGTGCCGCCGACGCCGCTTCCGGAGCGTTACCGATTCCTGCTTCCCGAGCAGGATTGGCACCTTTCCGCGCGTTCGGCCGCCGCCGCGCGGGCGTGTGCGGCTGCGGACCTGGTCGTGGTGGTGGACGCCGGAGACCTGCGCCGCCTGGGCCGGGTGAAGCCGATGGTCGAAGGGCGGCCCACGGTAGTGATCGATCACCACACCACCCCCGTCCGCCCCATCCCCGGCGACCGCCTGGTCGACACCGGAGCATGCGCGACGGCGGAACTGGTGTACGACATCCTGATGGCCGCGGGAGCGCGCTGGACCCGGGCCATCGACAACGCGCTCTACACCGCCATCGTCGACGACACGGGGTCCTTCGCCTACAGCAACGTCACCCCCGACACCCATCTGCTGGCGGCCGAACTGGTGCAGCGGGGCGTCGATGTGGCCGGGATCCACCGACAGCTCTTCGAGTCGATGGATGTGCGGCGGCTCAAGTTGCTGCGGGAGTGCCTGGGAGAGCTGCGGGCCGAGGATGGCCTGTCCTGGATCACGGTGCCCGACCAGGCCTATCGTGACCTGAAGGCCACGGGCGACGACCTGGAAGGGCTCGTGAACTATCCCCGGGCCATCAAGGGTGTGGAGGTCGCGATGTTGTTCCGCACCACCAACGACGGTGCGACCAAGGTGTCGTTCCGTTCCAACGGACCGGTCGACGTGGACGGGATCGCCCGCAGCTTCGGGGGTGGCGGCCACGCCAAGGCGGCGGGGGCGCTGGTATCACGCCCCCTGGCGGAAGTGCGCGCCGATGTCGTGAACGCCGCGCGCGCCCTGGTGCGGGAATGAGCGACCCGGGGGTCCCCGAAGGGCTGGCCACGACCCTCGCCCTGGTGCGCAGCCGTCTCGGCGCGGACTCCATCGATCGTCTCTGGATCTTCCCCCCGATGACCCGGGGGCGGCGCGAGCGCGGGCTGGTTGCGATAAGTTGCTTTGCCGAAAAGGAGCGTCGCCGATTGTTCACGGCCGCCTACCAGGCCAGGAGGAGTGGCCTCGACCTCGGCGTGGACCCGGAGCTCGTCGAGCAGGGCCTGGCTCCCGTGGATTCGCTGGCGCGTGTGATGGCCGGGGTCGTCCGGCGCGAATCGCTCCAGCTCGGAGATCCGCGCGAGATCGTTATCGGGGGCGACGCTGCGGCGCTGGACGGTCTTGTGGCTGAACTTGAGGAGCGCGTCAGGGTCCAAGGATTATGAAGACGACGGCAGCCCACCCCTTCGTTCGCCTGTTTGGCCGCTATCTGCGCGACCAGGGTTTCCCCATGACCCAGCAGCGCGCGTCCGTCGCCGACGTGGTGTTCGGTTCCGACGAGCACCTCTCGGTAGAGGAGATCGAAGGGTGCCTGCGCGCCCGGGGCGAGCGCATCGGCAAGGCCACCATCTATCGCACGCTCGATCTGCTGGTGCGCTCCAAGCTGGTCGACGAGCACGACTTCGGGGAAGGCTTCAAGCGCTACGAGCATCGCCTGTCGCGCCAGCCGGTGCACGAACACCTCATCTGCCTGTCGTGCGGCAAGGTCACCGAGTTCCGCTCGAGCGAGATCCTGCGGCTGGAGGAGCGGGTGGCGCGCGAGCACGGCTTTCGGCCCTCCCGCCACAAGCTGGAGATCTACGGCCTGTGCGCTGACTGCCGGCAGTCGGGAGCGAGGCTCGAGGATGAAGGGTTGACCTGCCCCATCGAGACCATCTGAGCGGGCACCGTACGATGCCGAATCTGAGGTCGCCGGGCACGGGCCGGGGCACGGTCGTCGACGAAGCCGCGACCGGGTCCCTTCCTCAAGCCTTGACGGGACTGAGTTGGGGGCTTCCGCGCACCTTTCTCGGCCTTGACGAGGCGACCAGCGCGTTCGCGTCCGCGCGCGCTTTGATCCTTCCCGTTCCCTACGAGGCCACCACCTCGTGGGGCACTGGAACCCGCTACGGGCCGCGCGCCATCCTGGATGCGTCCCAGTACGTCGAACTCTACGACAATGAGCTGGATGCCGAGCCGTGCCGGGCCGGCATCCACACGCTGCCCGCCCTGGAGCTGACCCGCGATGGCCCCGCCGCTGCCCTGGCGGAACTGGAGGAGGCCTGGGGAGCCGTTTTCGATGCAGCCGACGGCCGCTTCCTGACGATGCTGGGCGGCGAGCATTCCATCTCCTCCGCGGCCATCCGCGCGGCTGCGGCGCGGCATCCGGAACGCCTCTCCGTGCTTCAGCTCGACGCCCACGCCGACCTGCGCGCCTCCCACGACGGATCTCCCTTCTCGCACGCGTGCGCGATGACCCGGGTCGTGGACCGGGCCGACATCGTCGCGGTCGGGCTGCGCGGGGTCAGCCTGGAGGAGGTGAAGGCAGCGCGCCGGGAGCCCGGCGTTACGTTCATTTTCGCGGACGAGATGGAGCGCGACGAAACCTGGATGGACCGCGCCCTGGAGGCGCTCGGGCCGCTGGTGTACCTCACCTTCGACATCGACTACTTCGACCCGTCGCTGGTTCCGAGCACGGGAGCGCCCGAACCCGGCGGCGGTGCTTGGTACCCGACGCTGCGCTTCCTGCGCCGGGTGTTTGCCGAGCGCCGGGTGGTGGCCGCCGACGTGGTGGAGCTGGCGCCCATCCCGGGCCTGCGGGCCCCGGACTTTCTGGTGGCCCGCCTGGTCTACAAGCTGATCGCGTACGCCACCGCGGACGGCGCACCGTGAGCGCCTCCGCCCGCCCTCAACCCGTCGAAACGCCGGGCGCCGTACAGTCCGCAGACCGGCCGCGCGTCCCGGCCGGCGCCGCAGACTCCGGCTTCGCGCGCGCACCGCAGCGGACATCCACGCTGTCGTTCGGCCTCGAAGTCACGCCCTACGACGTTCTGGCGAAAGCCATGGATCGCTCCGCGGGCGCCCCGCGCATCGACGACAACGACATCCGGCTGAACTTCGATGGACCGCACACCTTCGAGAGATGGATCGACGCCATCGGGAGCGCCCGCCGCTTCGTCCACTTCGAGAACTATGTCGTGCGCGACGACAGGACCGGCCGCGCCTTCCGCGACATCCTCGTGGCCAAGGCGGAGCAGGGCGTGGAGGTACGGGTCCTCTACGACTGGGTGGGTTGCTGGGCGACGCCCGCCCGCTACTGGAAGCCGTTCCGCGAGAAGGGCGTTCAGGTGCGCGCCTTCAACCGGCCCGCCCTGCGCGATCCCTTCGGGGTGCTTCAGCGCGACCACCGCAAACTGGTGTGCGTAGACGGCGAAGTGGCCTTCGTCGGGGGGTTCTGCATCGGCGACGAGTGGGCGGGCACCGAGGATCGCGCGCCCTGGCGCGACACCGGCGCCGAACTGCGGGGCCCGGCGGCGCTGGCGGCGGCGCGCGCGTTCGGACGGCTGTGGGACGAGATCGGCGACCCCGTGCCTGCGGAGCTGCTGGACGGGGTCGTGCCGGAGGCGGCGGGCCAGACCCCGGTTTGGGTCATCGAGGGCAGACCCTGGAGAGCCCGCGTCTACCGGGTGACCCAGTTGGCCGCCGCCAGCGTACGCCGGCGACTCTGGATCACCGATCCCTACTTCATCGCGCCTCGCCCGGTCGCCGAAGCGCTGGCGGCCGCCGCCCGGGACGGAGTGGATGTGCGCATCCTGGTGCCCGCGCACAACAACTGGCCTCTGGTAGGAAGCCTGGCGCGGGGGGGATACCGGGATCTCCTGAAGGCGGGCGTGCGGCTGTTCGAGTGGCAGGGGCCGATGATTCACGCCAAGACGGCGGTCGCCGACGGGGTCTGGAGCCGCATCGGATCGAGCAACCTCAACGCGGCCAGCCTGCTCGGCAACTGGGAGATCGACATCGGCGTGCTCGACCGCAAGCTGGCCCGGCAGCTGGAAGGCCTCTTCCTGGCCGACCTGGCCTCGTCGATCGAGATCGTCCTGCCCTCCGGACGGCACGGACGTGCGGCGCGACCTCCCGCCAGGGAGCCCGAACAGCGCCCCATCGAGCCTCCGGAACGCCTCCTTGAACGGCTGGAGCACTGGCGCCAGTCCCCCGACCGCGGCGGCTGGCGCATCAGCGACCTGGTGCGCGCGGGCTCGACCCTGGGCGACGCCATCGCCGGCCGCCGCCTGCTGGAGCGGGAGGCGCGCACCGTGCTGGGCACCACGGCCGGCATACTCATCGGGCTCGCGCTGCTGTCCGCCTTCTTCCCCCGAACCGTGGCCTGGACCTTCGCGGCCATTCTGGGGTGGCTGGGGGTCACGGCCGGTGCCCGCGCCTGGGCGGAGGCCAGACGCGCCCGCTCGGGCCCGGCATCCGAGGAAACCGCGCAGCCGGACATCCGGCCTCCACCGACATCCGCAGCTCGTCCTCAGCCCCGGAAAAGCAATCCGTGACCGATTCGATACCATTGGCGGGCGTCTTCCTGGCGGGAACGATCTCCTTCCTCTCCCCCTGCGTGCTTCCCCTGGTGCCCGGCTACCTCTCGTTCATCACGGGCATGAGCCTCGAGGATCTGCAGGCAGGCGTGGACCGCCGCGCCGCGCTGACCCATTCCCTGCTGTTCGTCTCCGGGTTCACGCTGATCTTCGTCCTGATGGGCGCGTCGGCCTCCTTCCTGGGCCAGTTCTTCCGCGCCTACGACCTGTGGATCGCGCGCATCGGGGGTGTGATCATCATCGTCCTGGGGCTGTACCTGGCCGGCGTTCTGCGGCTGACCCCGCTGGACCGGGAACGGCGCGTGCATCTGAACGACAAGCCCGTCGGGCATCTGGGAACCCTGGGGGTGGGGGCAGCCTTCGCGGCGGGATGGACGCCGTGCATCGGGCCCATGCTGGGGACGGCGCTCACCCTGGCCGCAACGGCCGAATACATGTGGGCGGGCGTGGGATACCTCTTCGTCTACTCGATGGGGCTGGCGGTGCCGTTTCTTCTGTCCACGCTCGCGGTGGGTGCCTTCCTGCGCGGCTTTCAGCGTTTCCGGCACCTGCTTCCCGCGCTTCAGGTTACGGCGGGCGTTCTCCTGATCGTCGTCGGGGTGATGTTGGTCAGCGGGACGTTCACCCTTCTCAGCACGTACCTCATTCGCTTCACGCCGGACTTCATTCTGGAGATGCTCTGACCTCCGCCTCGGCTTCGATCTCCACGCGGTAGCCCTCGCCGACCAGCCCCGTGCGGATGAGGGTGTTGGCGGGCAGCACCTCGCGGAAGCGGTGTCCGTGCGCGCGCGCCACCGCCTCCCAGTCGGCGGCGTCCCGGATGTAGAGCCGGGTGCGCACGACGTCGCCGAGCCCGGCGCCCAGCGAGTTCAGCGCGCCCTCCACCTTGTCGATGGCGAAGTGGGTCTGGGCGCCGGCGTCGTCGCCCCCGATGAGGCGGCTGCCGTGGGTCGCGGTGGTGCCCGCGACCCAGATGCGGTTGCCGGACCTCACGGCGCGGCTGAAGCCGGCCACGTCCTCCCACATGGTCCCGGACGAGACCCGCGCGCGTCCGTCGCTCCCGTGTCGCACCGGATACGGGGAAGGGAAGCGGGTTACGTGGTGGCGCAGATCCCCGGCCGCGGTCAGGTAGGGCGGGCGCCGGTACTCGTCACCGCAGTCCCCCGGGATCGGATCCAGGCGCGCAGCCGCCCCATCCAGCTCGGCGAGCGCATCGCCGTCCAGCGAGAAGTCGAAGAGGCGCAGGTTGTCGGCGAGGTAGCTCCGCCCGCCCGGCCGCGCGCCCACGATCACCCCGGCCACCCCGGGCTGCTCGAGCACGTAGCGTCCGGCCACGTTGGCCACCGACACGCCCAGCCGGTCCGCGACCCGCCGCGCCGCCCGCAGCACCTCCTGAAAGCGGTCCCACCCGCCCGCCTGGTCCACGAAGCGGCGGTACTTCATCTGCGACCAGGTCAGCGCGTCGTCGATCGGCGGCGCCAGCCGGCCCAGCCAGCGGTCGCTCAGCAGCCCCCCGGCGAGGGTCCCGTAGGCCAGCAACTGCACGCCGTGGGTCCGGCACACCTCGGCCATGGCGGTGGCCGGGCGCCGGTCCAGCAGCGAGTAGCACACCTGGTTGCAGACGATGGGGATGCCGCTGTGCAGCGCCATGTCCAGATGCACCGCGTCCAGGTTGGTCACCCCCAGGTGCAGGATCTTTCCCTTGGCCTTCAGGTCGGTCAGGTGGAACAGGCAGTCCAGCCAGCTCGGGTCGGCGTAGTTCCAGGCGTGGAACTGGAGCAGGTCGATGCGCTCCGCGCCGATCCTCCGGAGCGCGCGATCGACCGCCGCCTCCACCTCGGCCCGCGACGACGCGCCTGGGGACGGCACCCACTTGGTGAGCACGCGAACCCCTTCCCGACGTCGGGCCAGGGTCCCCGCGATGATCTCGGCGGAGCCGTAGTGATCGGCGGCGTCAAAGGTGTCGAACCCCGCCGCCACATGGGCCTCCAGCGCGCGCGCCGCCGCCTCCGGGTCGAGCTCGGTTCCGTCCCGTTCCGCGTCCGCGACCTGCCAGAGCCCGTTCAGCACCCGGGACACGCGCAGTCCCTGAGCCAGCAGCCGGCGCTCTACGCTCATTCAGGCGGGAGTTCGCGGAAGATGCGCTCCACATCCGCGCCGGAGGTCCTGAGCGCGGCCATCTCGCGCCAGTAGACGCCGGAGGCGACGGCCATCACCAGCAGCCACACCCACGTGGGATGGAAGTACCACGCCGCAACTTCACTGGTGAGGTCCCGCGTCACCTGGACCACCAGGAAGGTTCCCAGCACGACCACTCCCGCGCCCCCCACCAGGGTCCGCGCCGTGCTCCCGGTCAGCACGGACACGCGCGCCGCCAGGTCGGGGTTGCGCCGCGGCAACGTGAGCAGTGCCAGGCACATGAGTCCGAAGTTCACCAGCATCGAGATGACCAGGATGTCGATCCCGAGGAAGAAGTCGCCCGCGAGATGACTTCCCGTGATCCCCACCGAAGCCATGACTCCGCTGGCGATGATGGCGATGTGGGGCGTGCGCCGGCGCGGGTGCACCGCGGCGGCCCTCTTCGGGAAGATGCCGTCCTCCGCCCACGCGAACATCATGCGCGAAACCGCCAGCAGCATCGCCGGGAGATCGTTGATCAGCGCCACCGCGGCCCCGCCGACGATGACCACCGTCCATCCCGCGGGGAGCAGATACCCGAGCAGTCCCGGCGCGGTGAGATCCCGCACCTGCGCCTCGGCGGCGATGAAGCTCCAGGGAACCGCGTGGTACACGGCCGCCGTGAACAGGAAGTAGAAACCACCGACGATCGTGATCGCGAGCCCGATCGCGAGCGGCAGGTTGCGCCCCGGGTTCTTCGCCTCGCCCCCGGCCTGGGCGATGGAGTCGAAGCCGATGAAGGTGGCGAAGAGCAACACGGATGCCGCCAGCAGGGTGCGAGGTTCGAGCGCCGGCGCGGCCACCTCCGGGACGGACCGGCCCTCCGACGCCGAGAGCGCGGCCGTGAAGTCCCCGTGGTCGAAGGCGAACCCGGCCACGATCACCACCGCGCCCAGCGCGAACATCAGGAACATCATCGGCACCAGGGTGCGCTCGTAAAGCTCGAGCCCTCGCACGTTCACCAGCACGAAGGTCCACAGGAAGGCCAGCGCCAGCCCCACCCGCACCGCACCGGTGTCGAGGGCGCCCGCGAGGGCGACCCATTCCAGAGCGCCCGCGATGTCGCGCAGGAATGGAATCAGGATATACGAGACGACCCCGATCGCGATGGAGAGCCCGAACCACTGCGAGAAGCTGGCCACGAAGCCCCAGTACGGACTCAGCGCCCGGCTCGCATAGATGTAGCTGCCCCCGGCCCGTGGCATCGCCGAGCCCAGGCTGGCGTACGCGAGAGCGGCCAGAACGGCGGGAACTGCCGCGAAGAGGTACGCGGGCAGCACCCAGGGCCCGATCCCGGGCACGCTGCGCTGGATCATGAACGGCATCACGTTGATGGCGGCGCCGAGCATCGCACAGATGCCGGTCGCCACCAGCCCCATGAGTCCGAGTTCGCGGGCGAGCCCGGCTGCGGGCCGGGATCCGGCGGACGCCTCTCGATCGCTCATCGGTTTGCGCTGTCCTCCTTCGCTGGCAGTGCGGAGCAAGTTCGTAATCGCGGGCCGTCAGAACCAGCGCCGCATCAGCCGCGGCTCGATTTCGACGACTTGACCCTTCACCGTGTCCAGCACCACCCGGACCCAGCCTATGTCCGGGGATCCCCAGGTCTCGAGACGCGTGAAGTTGGCGAGTCCGCGTCCTTTCCCGTCCGTCAGGGGCTGGTCCATCCGGAAGGTGTGCGTGTCCCCGTGGATGAAGAGAACGTCCCCGGGATAGGCGGCCACATGATCCCGCAGAGCGCTGACCAGGGGTCCGTAGCCGTCCCCGCCCCCGCTCTCGAGGCGGACGTTGGCGTGCGCCGCGAGCACGATCGCGGAAGCTTCGATGGCCCGCGCTTCCTGGAAGACCGCCTCCACCCAGGCGAGTGCCGCCTCGCTCCGCCGGGCCACCTCCTGGTCATGGCGGTGATCGCGGCCCGGAAACTGCGCCGTCGCGTCGAACGACCCGACGACGTGCAGGGTGGCGAAGACGAAGCCGCCCCGGGTCCAGCGCACGTTCTCGGGAAACTCGGAGAACCCGGCATCCTTCGCCTGCGATGTGACGGGCATCGGGACTGCGCCGAGGCTAGATGAAGGATCGTCGAAGTAGATCTCCCGCAGCCGTTCCAGCCGCTCGAGCGGATCGTACCCGCCCGCATTTGGCGCATGGCAATCCGCCCACTCGTTGTCCCCCGGAGTGTACACGACCGGAAGCGGCACCTCGTCCAGCCGCACGCGTATGTCGTGCAGTTGCTCATCCGCGCACGATCCGCCCAGGATATCCCCGATGTGGATGAGGAAGTCCACCCCCGCCGACTCGGCGTCCGCCAGCAGTCGCTGGGCGCGTGGCTCCTCCCATGGGTAGTAGGGCCCGTCCCCGTAGACGCCGAAGGCGATCGTGCCTGGAGGGGGAGGATCGGCGGGAGGCGGGTCGGAGCAGCCGACGAGAATCAGGCTCGACGTCAGCCAGAGGAGCGTGGCCGCGACAAGCCCGCGCATGGGCGGGTGAGGTGCGGGCAGCGCCTGACCGACCTCGCCCGCAACCCGGCCCCGCCCGTCGCGTGCTGGCTCCGTTTCCATGGGACTCCCCCTGGCATGGCCGTGGCGGGAGTACGCTCTGTCCCCCCCGGGTTCTTGCCGCCCGCGCCGAGCGGACGCCGGAAGGCGGACACGCGTCGCACCTCGATGGGAGGGGAACCGGAGCCGCGTTTTCCGGGGCGCGAAGATTAGCGCGCAAGCGCTTGCCGTGCCAGATGTTTCCCAAACCCTGACGTTACGTGAAGGGTTTGGCATGGGAGGCCTGTGGAACGAGAATCCCGGCCCTCCCCGTCACCTCCGGAGCCGCACCGCCTCCCTGAGCCCGCGCGTCATGCTCACCACCAGGCCGGCCTCGTCCCTCAGTGCATCCGGCAGCGCGCCTTCCCAGTCCCGCAGAATCGCGCGCAGGCGTCCCGTCCCCGGCTCCGTGACCACCGTGATCCGGCGCTCGTCGGCCTGGTCCACGTACGTTTCGCCTTCGGGCCCCGTCAGGGTGATGCGTTCGAGCGCGTCCCCCCACTCGGCCTCGATTGGAACCATGAAAAAGAAGTGTCTGCCGCCGTGCTTGTCCTCGGTGGGCGTGAAGTCCACCGAGAAGAGCGTCCGGCCATCCGGCGCGGTCCCCTGAAGGCGATACGGACCCGACGCCTCGGGCGGTCTTGCCGCCGCCCGCATCGAGAACGCCGGATCGATCCACAGCTCGCCATCCACCGCTCCGCCCCACAGCACGAGCATGTCGGACGTCGCGTTCCCTGCTGCCGCAGATGTGCTGGCCGCGCCCGCGGCCAACTGTGCGCGATGATCGATGATCTCATTGAAATGGAAGTCGCTGACCCACGGTAGCGCATAGCAGTAGGTCATGATGTCTTTGGAATGGCCAGGGGGCACTACCGAGCCATCGCGGAAGTCGTACCCCCACACGCCGATACTGCCGTCCGGGTAGGGGAAGGCTCGGTTGACGTAATCGGGGTTTCCGCAGGGAGCGTGCTGGAGTGAGAGGTTGTGACCAATCTCGTGCGCCAGGGTGGTCGGACTCGCCCCGCCCATGCTCACCCACCCCGGCAGTTGAGCCCAACCCCGGACGAAGCCGTTTACGCTTGCGGCGGCCCCATAGTAGTAACCTGTGCCGCCTTCCGATGCCCGCAGCGCATCGAGTTCGCCAAGCAGTCCACTTCGTCCGGACCGGGTGGTGAGATCGAGCGAAGTGAAATAGGGTTCGTGCGGACTGACGCTGAACTCGCCAAACGGGAACGCGTGTTTCAGCAATCCCACCTGAGGACTCTCGGCGGAGACGCCGCGGACCCACGCCAGAGCCGACGTATCGGGCTCCTCGGCCTCCATGACCGGAACCAGCGTGAGATGCATCGGGGCCACTTGCACCACGTTCAGCGAGTGGGAGCCCTCGCGCGGGAAACGGGTTTCGCTTTCGGCGGTGAGAGGCAGGGTTCCCTCGGGGTCGACCGCCACGACCAGTTCGACACCCGGGACGATGATCTCGGCGGGAATCACGGCGTTGTACGACAACTCAAGGTCGCCTTCGTCCGCGGCCGCAGGGATCTGGTTAGCATCTCGACTCATGGTCGCGCGGTGAACTTCTCCGCGCCCCGGCCGAGTGAAGACCGCCACGACCTCGGGCTCGAAGAACCCTCTCGGCTCCTCCGCCGTGACGAATGCCCTCACGAGGGCGTCCCGGTTGGCCACCAGACGCACCCTGCCTGACGGCGTCTGGATCGACTGGGTGAGATATACCATCGGCAGAGATACCGTGACGTAATCCGGGTTGTCGCAGACGGCGCCTGCCGTCCGCTCGATCGCGGTGTACCATGCCTGAAAGTCCGGCGAGGGAGACGCGCACAAGCCGGTGTCGTCGTGGAGCAGCACTTGGAGCCGCGTCAGGCGCCGAAGATCGAAAGGCAGCGCGCCCTCCAGTCCCGCATTGCGGCCCACCCGCAACTCGGCAAGCTCGCGCAACAAGGCGATGGCGGGCGGGAACGCACCGGACAGGCCGTTTCCCGTCAGGTCCAACGCCGTGAGCTCCTTGAGGTTGGCCAACTCCCCGGGAAGCGGACCGGACAGGCCGTTGCCGGGCAGCGCCACGTCCACGACACGTCCGCCCTCGGTGGCGACGCCGTGCCAATCTCCCAGGGGAGCTTCGGTCGCCCACGCCGTCCGGTTCGCCCAGGACGGGCCATCGGTCAGATCGTGCACGCTTGTCAGAGCGAGTCGTTCGACCTGCCCGACATCACAATTCGTCCCGTCGACCTCCGGAATGATTCCCAGCCACGCCTGGAAGTCGTCGTCGATTTGGGCGCACAGACCGGTCTCTCCGTACTTCAGCCACCGCAGGAGCTTCAGGTCGAGCATGGGCCGCGGCAACAAGCCGGTCAGATCACGATTGCCCTGGAGCTCCATTACGACCAGGTCCTGGAGTTGGTGCAGATCGCGGGGCAGCGCACCGGTCAGCCTGTTGTTCGCGACGCTCAGGCTCTGAAGCTCGGTGAGGTTCGCCAGGAACCCGGGAAGTGCGCCGGAAAGCCCGTTTTCGTGAATCCAGAGAATCTCCAGTTGCCGCAGATTGCCCAGCGAGACGGGGATTTCACCGGTGAGTTCGTTGTCGTAGAGATACAGCCCCTCCAGGGTAGCCAGCTCGCCCAACTCGGGCGGAATCGTGCCCGTCAGGTTGTTTCGCGACACCGAAAGGGATTGGATCGCAGGCAGATTCGCCAGTTCAGGCGGGATCGTGCCCGTCAATTCGTTTCGGCTGAGGGTCATGTCCGTGAGGTTCCCAAGCCTGCCGAGTTCCGGCGGCACCGGACCCGACAGCTGATTCCACGCCAGGGAGAGCCGTCGCAGAGAACGCATGCTGCTCAGTTCGACCGGAATCGAGCCGGACAGCTCGTTGCGCCATAGCTCCAGGGAGTCGAGGAGCGGCAGTGCCGCGAGTTCGGCCGGGATCGTCCCGCTCAGGCCATTCCAGCTCAGATCGAGCCTGGTCAGCCGGCTCAGCTTGCCCAGCTCCGGCGGGATCGGACCCGTCAGTTCGTTGTCGTCCAGGACCAGCCGTCTCAGTTGCGTCAGATCCCCGAGCTCGGGCGGGAGGGTTCCCGACAGGTTGTTGTCGTCCAGAACCAGCTCGGTGACGAAGCCGTCCGAGTTGGTCGATACCCCGTGCCAGAACCTGATCCGCTCCGAGGTGAGCCAGTTTCTCCCTTCATGCCAGTTCGGCCCGCCGGTCGCGTTGTAGAAGGCGATGAGGGCGTCCCGGCCGGCAATATCGGTCTCTTCGGGGTGGGGAGGCGAAGGCATCGCCGGGTCGTCGCCGTCCGAACAGACGGCCAGCAGGACCGCGAGAGAGCCCACTACCCAGACGCGTAATCTCCCTCGTGTCATCCCGCCTCCGTGATCGTCACCTCCGCAGCCGCACCGCCTCCCTGAGCCCGCGTGTCATGCTCACCTCCAGGCCGGCCTTGTCCCTGAGCGCGTCCGGCAGCGCCCCTTCCCAGTCCCGCAGAATCGCGCGCAGGCGCCCCGTCCCGGGCTCCCTGACCACGGTGACCCGGTGCTCGTCGGCCCGGTCCACGTACGCCTCGCCTTCCGGCCCCGTCAGCGTGATGCGTGCGAGCGCTTCATCCCAGTCGGCCTCGATCGGCACCGCGAAGAAGAAGTGCCTGCCCCCGTGCCCGTCCTTGGTGGGCATGAAGTCCAGCGAGAACAGCGTCCCGCCGTCGGCGGCGGTCCCGAGAATGCGGTACGGACCCCGCGCATCGGGCGGCCTTGGCGCCGTGCGCATCGGGAACGCCGGATCGATCCACAGGTCTCCATCCACCATGCCGCCCCAGAGCACGAGCATGTCGGAGGCGGGGCCCGCCGCGGCCAGCCCGGCGCTCGCGGTGCCCGCCGCCAGTCGTGCGCGATGGTCGATCACCTTCTCGAAATAGTAGTCGCTGAGCCACGGCAGCGTGCGGCAGTAGGTCATGATGTCCTGGCCGCGGTCGGGAGGGATGGTGGATCCGTTGCGGAAGTCGTATCCCCACACGCCGATGTTTCCGTCCGGGTACGGGAAGGCTGGATCGACGCCGCTGGGATCGCCGCACGGGGCGTGCCTGAGCGAGAGGTTGTGGCCTACTTCGTGCGCCAGCGTGGTCGATCTCGGCACGCCGACGCTGACCCAGCCGGGGAGCTGTCCCCGACCGGCGTTGGATCCCAGGTTGGCGGCGACCCCGTAGTAGTAGCCCGTGCCGCCTTCCGATGTCCGCAACGCCTCGAGTTCCCCGAACAGCGACACCTGCCCGGCCGAGGAGGTGAGATCCAGCGAGGTGTGATAGGCCTCATGCGGCCTGACGTCGAACTCGGCGAACGGGAACGCGTGCCTCAGCAATCCGGTCTCGGGACTGTCGGCGGAGATGCCGCGCACCCATGCCAGAACCGACGTGTCCGGCTCCTCAGCCGTGATGACCGGCACCAGCGTGAGCTGCATCGAGGGCACCTCCACCACGTTCAGCGAGTCGGATCCCTCGTCCGGGAATCGGGTTGTGCTTTCGGCGGTGAGGGGCAGCGTCCCCTCAGGGTCGACCTCGACGGCCATCTCGACGCCCGGGGTGACTGCCCCAGCGGGGATCACCGCGTTGTACGAGAGTTCAAGGTCGCCCTCGTCCGCCTCGGCGGGGATCTGGTTGGCGTCGCGGGTCATGACCGCGCGATGGACCTCGTCCCCTTCCGGACCCGTGAAGACCGCCACGACCTCGGGCTCGAAGTACCCGCGCGGCTCCTCGGCCGTGACGAACGCCCTCAGCAGCGCGTCGCGGTTGGCCACCAGGCGCACGCTCCGGGACGGGGCCTGCACCGACTGGGTGAGGTAGACCACGGGCAGGGACACCGTGACCTCATCCGGGTTGTCGCAGACGGTGCCGGCGGTCTGCTCGATCGCGGCGTACCACGCCTGGAAGTCCGGCGCGGGAGAGGCGCACAGGCCGGTGTCGTCGTGGAGCAGCACGCGAACCCGTTCCAGCCCGCGGAGCGCGAACGGCAGCGCGCCCTCCAGCCCCGCATTCCGGCCCACGCGCAGTTCCGCAAGCTCGTGCAACCCGGCGAAGGAGGCCGGGAACGCACCCGACAGGTCGTTTTCGGCCAGATCCGCGATCCGGAGGTCGGTGAGGTTGGCGATCTCCGCGGGGAGCGGACCGGACAGGCCGTTGGCGGACAGGGCCAATCCCGTGACACGTCCGTCCTCGGCGGTCACGCCATGCCAGTCGCCCAGGGGAGCGTCGGTCGCCCATGCCCCCCGGTTCGCCCAGGACGAACCCCCGGTCATGTGGTGCAGGTCGGTGAGAGCGAGTCGTTCGACCTGCCCGACCTCGCAATCCGTTCGGCTGCCATCGGGAACCTTCCGCAGCCACTCCTGGAACTCGTCATCGATCTGGGCGCACAGGTCGGTGGCTCCGTACGACAGCACCTGCAGGAACTCGAGCCCGATCATGCTCCGCGGCAGCAGACCGGTCAGGCCCTCGTTCCCCTCGAGCTCGACTCGGGCCAGGGCCCGGGGTCTGCCCAGATTGCGCGGCAGCGCGCCGCTCAACTCGTTGTCCGCGGCTCGCAGATCCTCGAGCGCCGCGAGGTCGGCAAGCTCCTCGATCAACGGGCCCGTCAGGCCGTTGTCGTGAATCCAGAGCGTCTCCAGCTCCGACAGGTCGCCCAGCGAGACGGGGATTGGGCCGGTGAGCAGGTTCTGGTAGAGATAGAGTCCCTCCAGGGTGGCCAGGATCCCCAGCTCGGGCGGAATCGTGCCCGTCAGGTTGTTGCGCGAAACCGACAGAATCCGGATCGAGCTCAGCTTCGCCAGTTCAGGCGGGACCGTGCCCGTCAGCTGGTTACGGCTCAGGCTCATGTAGGTGAGGCTCGCCAGGTTCCCCAGTTCAGGCGGCACCGGACCCGTGAGCTGGTTCAACGCCAGGAGCAGCCTCCGCAGGGAGGCCAGGTTCCCCAGTTCCGGGGGAATGGGGCCGGTCAGCTCGTTGCGGTGAAGCAGCAGGGAGTCGAGGCGCGGCAGGCGTCCGAGTTCGGAGGGGATCGTCCCGCTCAGGCTGTTGCGTCCCAGATCGAGCATGGTCAGCTGGCTCAGCCCGCCCAGCTCCGGCGGGATCGTTCCCGTCAGTTCGTTGGCACCGAGAACCAGACGTCTCAGCTGGGGCAGATCGCCGAGTTCCGGCGGAATCGGGCCCGTCAACTCGTTGTCTTCGAGATCCAGTTGTGTCAGTTGGGTCAGGTTCCCGATTTCGGGCGGGAGCGTTCCGGACAGGTTGTTGTCGGAGAGCACCAGCTCGGTGACGAAGCCGGACGAGTTGGTCGACACCCCCTGCCAGTCCCGGATCCTCCCGGCGGTGTTCCAGTTCCTCTGCCGATGCCAATGCGTCCCGCCCGTCGCGTTGTAGAGGGCCATGAGCGCGGCGCGCTCGGCCGCAAAGGGCTCCGGTGGAGGCGGAGGAAGAGCGTTTGGGGGAGTAGACGCCGGGTCGTCCGAGCAGACGGCTACGAGGATTGTGCAAAGGCCCGCTGCCCAGACGCGTGATTTTCGACGTGCCATGCCGTCTCCTTGAGGGCCGGGTCCATTGCACGAAATGATGAAGAGGCTACGCCGGTTGGTGCTACACCGGTTGCGATCTTCGGGTCGCGGGACGTTCGAGGCGCCGTGCCGGTCCGGAACCTTGCCCCCGGTTCTCGCGCGGATTCATGCCGGGGTTGCTAGCTTTGCGTGGATGAAGAAGAGAAGAGTTCCGTCTGCCCCGGGTCAGGACGCGCAGCATGCTCGATGAGCGGCTGACCGAACAGCGCAATCCACGCTCGCGTGGCGTCGACCGGCTGTCGGCCGCGGAGATCGTGGCGCTCATCAATGACGAGGACCGCACCGTCGCCGCGGCAGTCGGGGAGGAGGCCGCCGGCATCGCGCGGGCCATGGAACTGGCGCGCGACGCGTTCTGCCGCGGCGGCCGGCTGATCTACGTCGGCGCGGGAACCTCCGGGCGGCTGGGAGTGCTCGACGCCGCGGAGATGCCGCCGACCTACCGGACCGACCCGTCGATGGTCGTCGGCGTGATCGCGGGGGGGTACGGCGCGCTGGTGCGGGCGCGCGAGGGGGCCGAGGACGACCCGCGCGACGGCGCCCGCGAGATGGACCGTCTCTCGGTGGGCGCCGACGATTTCGTGCTCGGCATCGCCACCTCCGGCACTACGCCCTACGTCCACGGGGCATTGCGGCAGGCCCGTGAGCGGGGCGCCCGCACCGGTTTTCTGCTTTGCACGCCTCCGTCCGCCGAGTTCCTCGCCGCCCACGATGTCGTCATCGCTCCCCTGGTCGGTCCAGAGGTGATCACGGGCTCGACGCGCATGAAGGCGGGCACGGCCACCAAGCTGGTCCTGAACACCATCACGACCGGCGCCATGGTCCTCATGGGCAAGGTCTACGGCAACCTCATGGTCGACCTGCAGGTCACCTGCCGGAAGCTCCAGGACCGGGGTGAGCGCATCCTGATGACCACCCTGGAGCTCGAGCGGGAACCGGCCCGGGCGCTGCTGCAGGAGGCTGGCGGCCATGTCAAGACGGCCATCGTGATGGCTCGGCGCGGGATCGCCGCGGAGGAGGCCCGCGTCCTGCTCGAGGAGAGCGGGGGCCGGGTGGCGGATGTCCCCGCCGCCGGATGACCGCGGCGGACTCGCGAAACAGGTGCGGCCGGTCGCCCGGCGGACCATCCTTTTTCCACGTGACGCCCTGCTCATGAAGGTTCTCGGGATGATGTCGGGTACGTCGCTCGATGGCGTCGACGCGGCTCTGCTGGAGGTGGGCGGGACCACCCCGGCAACGTTCTCGTGGCGATTGCTGGGATTCCACAGCGAGAGCTACCTGCCGGAGGAGCGGGACTCGATCCGCCGCGCGATCGAGAGAGGCGGGCCGGCCGATCTGGCCCGCCTGCACGCGGTCCTGGGTGAGCGCTTCGCGCGCTGTGCGCTCGCCGGGTGCGCGCGCGCCGGGGTGGATCCGGGATCGGTCGCGGCGATCGGTTCGCACGGACAGACGGTGTGGCACGACCCCCCGTCCGGGGACGGCCGCGGCGCCACCCTCCAACTGGGAGATCCCGCGACCATCGCGGAGATCACCGGCATACCGGTGGTGAGCGACTTCCGGACCCGCGACGTGGCGGCCGGTGGGCACGGCGCGCCCCTCGTTCCGTGGCCAGACCGGCTGCTCTTCTCCGCACCCGACCGGGCGCGCGCCCTCCAGAACCTCGGAGGGATGGCCAACGTCACCTGGCTGCCGGCGGCTTCGGACGGCCAACCCGTCCTGGCCTTCGATACGGGCCCGGGCGTCGCGCTCATCGACACCGCTGCGGAACTCGCCACGGACGGCCGCCGGACGTTCGACGCGGACGGTGAGCTGGCCGCGGCCGGCAAAGTGGACGACGACCTGCTGGAGCAGCTCCTGCAGCATCCGTTCCTGCATCGCCCGCCCCCCAAGTCGACCGGCCGTGAGGTCTTTGGCAGCGGGTTCGTCGAGAGGCTCGTGGAACGCTTGGTACCGCGCACGAAACGCAACTGGGCCGGCCTGGTCGCAACGCTTACGGCCTTCACGGCCGCCTCCGTCGCCGAAGCCTGTCGCCGCTGGGTGCTACCGCGGGGCGTCAGCGAAGTCCTGCTGGCGGGCGGCGGCGCCCTGAACCCGGTCCTGGCGGCGATGATCTCCGACCGGCTGGCCCCCGTCCCGGTGCGCGACCTGTCCGTACTGGGTCTCGAACCGGAAGCGCGCGAAGCCGCCTGCTTCGCGGTGCTGGCGTGGGCGCACCTGCGCGGCCTGCCGGCGAATTCGCCGGACTCGACGGGAGCTTCGGGGCGCCGGGTTCTGGGTTCGCTCACCCCCGGTCGCGTTTGAGGCCAGGGAGCGCGTGGCCTCAATTGCGATTCACCCCTCCGCACAGTGTTGCATAATCGGTTTGGCAACACCTTGTTGCCCATTTCGATTAGCAACGCTTCGTTGCATATGTGGATATGCAACATCCCACGGAGGGGCGCCTGCAACGTCAACAGCTAGGCTGATCCGACAGTTCTCCGCCGGTAGAGCAGAAAGAACGCAGCCGCGAACGCAGCGTGCTTGAGCACGCTGCCGTTTCGACGTCTCCCGGGTGCCAGGGCGGAAAGCGCGCGGATCGTCCCGGGCGCGATGGGGCGGATGACGCGCGGGAGCCCTCCCCGGGATGCCGCGGCATGCCGCGCCGCGCCGCACAGCCCGATCTGCAGCACGGGGCCCCCTGGCAGATGGCGGCTCAGGACTGCCAGGGCCAGTCCCTCGGCCGCGCCTTGCACCAACTCGAGGCCAAGCCCGGGATCATCCCCGGATGGCGTATCGCGTGCGAGCAGCCTTGCGAGCGAGCGGATGGCGAGCGCCGCTCCCGCGCCGGCGAGCGCCGCCCGCGGAAGATCCCCAGACGCCGGCGAGCGACCCGCCCGCCCCGCCACCACCCGCCGGGCCAGCCCGCCGGCCTCGTCGAGCAGGTTTCTCCCGAGGAGGGAAGGAGCGATCTTGTCTGTGGCGGAGGGCGTGCTCCCGTTTCCGGACCGGAAGAGCGGACGTTCGCGGCCGGACGCGCCGTCGTTCCGGGCCCCCGGACCGCGGCGCGCGGTCTCCCAGGCGTAGCCCAGCCGGTACCAGATACTTGCCTTGGCTTTCATGATGCGATGACAACCCTCGTCTGCCGGATCCCGGACAAGAGTGGCGCCCGCGGCAGTGCCCCGACAAGGTTCCTCGCGTTGTTGCTGCTGCTGGCCGGAGCGCTCGTCGCCTCCGTCCCCGCCTACGGCCAGGTGCCTCCCGACGAGGACTGGCGCACGCTCGACACCGAGCATTTCCGGATCACCTTTCCCGAAGCCCTCCATCCGCTGGCGACGCGCCTCGCCGACCGGGCGGAGCGGGCCTACGGGCAACTGGCTTCATCCTTCAGCGCGCCACCGCCGGGCGCCATCGACATCGTGCTCACCGACCACGCCGACTACTCCAACGGGTTCGCCAACGTGGTCCCCGGCAACCGCATCACGCTCTTTGCCCGGCCGCCCGCGGACGCGGGGTCCCTCAACTATTTCGACGAGTGGATCGAGCTGGTGGTCACGCACGAGCTGGTGCACATCTTTCACCTGGATCCCGCCGGTGGCCTGGGCGGCATCCTGCGCGCCGTCCTGGGCCGCTACCCCGCCACCTGGCCCTTCTTTCCCGGACGCGCCACGCCCACTTGGCTGACCGAGGGGATCGCCACCTACTACGAGTCGACCCTGACGGACGCCGGTCGTGTCCACGGCACCTGGCAGGACATGGTGCTGCGCACCGGCGTTCTCGAGGAGGACCTCGAGCCTCTGTCCGTGGTCTCCGGCAGAAGCCCCGTGTGGCCGGCCGGGCTTCGCCCCTACGTCTACGGCTCCGAGTTCTTCCACTACCTGATGGAACGCACCGACACTACGGGCATGCGGCAGCTCGTGGAGGAGGTGGCGGGCCAGCTGGTGCCGTATCGAATCGACGCCGCGGCGCGTTCGGCCTTCGGCATCTCGTTCTCTCAGGCGTGGGACGAGTGGCGCGCGTCGCTCTCGTTCAGGTACAGCGGCCTCGCCGGCTCCCTCGCCGCACTGCAGCGGCTCACCACCGGCGAAGCGCTCACCCGCGGGGCGCGTCAGGCGCTGTACCCGCAGGTGTCCCCTGACGGCCGGCGCCTCGCCTTCGCGCTCTCGGACGGTCGCTCGGATGCGCATCTGCGCCTGCTCGACCTGGATGGTGGCGCGGAGCGCCGGTTCACCCGAACCAACGGCCTGTCCAGCTTCTCGTGGACGCCCGACGGCGGCATGGTCTTCGCCCAGTTCGAGCTGGCGGACCGCTACCGCCTCTACAACGATCTCTACCGGGCCGATGCGGACGGCCGCGTCACCCGCGTCACCCGCGGCGGCCGGCTCGCCTTTCCGGACGCGCATCCGGGCGGCGAACACGTCGTGGCGGTGCAGGAGGGAGAGGGCACCAACCGGCTGGTTCTGGTGGACCTGGCCACCGGGGACATCACGGCGTTGACCGAGGCGGTCCCCGCCGTCCACTGGGGCTTTCCGCGCTGGTCGCCGGACGGGTCCCGGATCGCCGTATCGCAGTGGCGTACCGGCGGCCGCTTCGATGTCGTGATCCTCGATGCCGCCGGCGCGCTGATCGCAAGAGTGACCGACGACCGCGCCGTGGATGCCAGTCCCGCCTGGTCGCCCGACGGGCGCACCCTGCTGTGGTCTTCCGACCGCACCGGCATCCCCAATCTCTTCGCGACCTCCATCGACGGGGACGGACGCGCCGGGCCGGTGCGCCAGGTCACCAACATGCTCACCGGGGCCGCCCATCCGGCCATCGATCCGGCGGGCGAATGGATCTACTACTCCGCCTACCACCACGACGGCTGGGACATCGAGCGCGTCCCCTACGCTCCGGGCGATTGGTTCGAGCCCTTCGCGGACGACCCCCGTTTCCTGCTGGGCGCGGATCGTTCCCCGGACCGTTTCCACGCCGCGGTCGAGGCCGAAAGCAGGCCGTACCGGGCCTTCCGCTCACTCCTCCCGACCTACTGGCAGCCGCTCTACTCCGCGCCTCGAAGGATCCGGGAGCGGGATGTCATCGGCCCGGGCTTCGGATTCTCGACCTCCGGCCGGGACCTGGTCGACCGGCACGCCTTCCGGGCCTGGGGCCGTCTGATTCCCGAGAAGCGTCGCGGGGAGGGCCGTTTCGGCTACACTGCCCGAGGGCTGGGGAACCCGGTGGTGACCTTCTCGGTGGGCCAGCTCTACGATCCCGCGGGTCTCACCCTGGGAGAGCGCCAGAGCGGGGACGTGGACACTCTCTACGTGGTGGACCGGGAACGACGCGTGCAGGTGAGCGTGGACCTTCAGCGGGCCCGCTTTCGCAACCGCATCGGGCTGACCCTGGAGGCCAGCCACAACTGGGTGTCCTCCGAACTCCTGGACGCGACGCTGGAACCCTCCACCCTCTTCCGGCTCAACCGTCCCACGCGGCGCGTCGGGGAGGTATCCGCAACGCTCGGCTTCAACACCGCCCGCTCGCACGCCATGTCCATGACCCTTGCAGACGGCGTCTCGGGAGCCGTTCGGGGCCGGGTCTCGGGCGTGCTCGATCTCCCCGAGGAACTCGCCGGCGACCGCGCGGCCGACAGAGGGTTCGAGGAGGTCACCGGCCGCCTGTCGCTCTACCGTGCGCTCGGCAACGTCGGCTTCGCCCAACAGGTGTTCGCCCTGCGGGCGAGCGGCGGGATCGCGCGCGGACCGGGCGCCGACGGCTTTCACTTCGAGGTGGGCAACGCCGCGGGCACGCGCGAGCGGCTCACCGGCTTCGGTCTCTTCGGGGGCTCGCCGCTCCTGTTTCCCGTGCGAGGCTATTCCGCCGCTTCCCGGCGCGGGCGCATCGCCTGGTCGGCATCGGCCGAATACCGGCTTCCGCTCTCCATCATTCGCCGGGGCCTCGGGGCCTGGCCCCTGTACTTCGACCGGGCCGGCGCAAGCCTGTTTGCCGACGCGGGCAACGCCTGGGGCCCGGAAGGCGACCGGGATCCCTCCGCGAGCCCGAAGCGCGCCGCCCTCGCCTCCGTCGGCCTGGAGGTTACGGTGAACACGCTGCCCTTCTGGACGCTCTCCACCGACGTGCGGGCCGGTGTGGCGTTTCCTCTCAGGGGTGAAAACGATCCGCCCGGGACAGGGTTCCGCCTGCGCGCGGGGCGGCTCTATCTCCGTCTGGGATCGGCATTCTAGAAGAGACTTGCGGCGCGCGACCGGGGTGCCTATGGTGTAGGTCGCACCGCGACATACGGTGCCTCGGAGAAATCGACCCACAAGATGTGGTGTCGAGCAGTTTCAACAAGCCCACACCTTGGCTGGCGTGCTTTCCGTTTGTTTTGCACGGAGGTGGGGGCTGTTTCCACTTGTTTTTCCACAATCTCTCGGCAAAACAGAAAAACGGAAAACAGCATGTCCGCCCAACGACCCGCATCTCCAGACGCTCCGCCGGCGCACGACGTGCCGCCAGCAGACCTCCCGCGCGCGACGCTTTCCGACAACGCGCGCATCGTTCTCGGGCTCCGCTATCTGAAGAAGAACGAGAAGGGCGAGCCCGTCGAGGAGCCCGAGACCATGTTCTGGCGGGTCGCGCGCGTGATCGCCGAGGAAGACCGCTGCCATGGCGCGACGGATGCGGCGATCGACGAGGTCGCGCGCCAGTTCTACGACCTCATGGCGACGGGCACGTTCGAGCCCAACTCCCCCACGCTTATGAACGCGGGGCGGCCGCTCGGACAGCTCTCCGCGTGCTTCGTGCTTCCTGTCGACGATGCCCTCTCCAACGGTGAGTGCGGCATCTACGACACGCTCAAGAGCATGGCGCTGGTCCACCAGTCCGGGGGGGGCACGGGGTTTTCCTTCTCCCGGCTTCGCACCGAGGGCGACACGGTGCGCTCGACCATGGGGGTGGCTTCGGGCCCGGTGTCCTTCATGCGCCTCTACGACTCCTCCACCGAGGTCGTGAAGCAGGGGGGCACGCGCCGGGGCGCCAACATGGGCATCCTGCGGGTCGACCATCCCGACATCCGCTCCTTCATCACCTGCAAGGACGACACCTCCCAGATCACCAACTTCAACATTTCGGTCGCCATCACCGACGCCTTCATGCAGGCGGTGGTGAAGGGCGAGGACTACGATCTCGTCAGCCCGCGGACCGGCGATGTCGTGGGCCGCGAGAACTCGACCGAGATCTTCGACATGATCGTGCAGGGCGCGTGGAAGACCGGCGAGCCGGGCGTCTTCTTCATCGACCGGGCCAACGAGTTCAACCCGGTGCCGAAGCTGGGCGAGTACGAGGCCACCAATCCGTGCGGAGAGCAGCCGCTCCTGCCGTACGACGTGTGCAACCTGGGGAGCCTCAACCTCGGCCCCTTCGTGCGCAAAGGGTTCTCATGGGGCATGGATCCGCGGCATGCCATCGACTGGGACGGGCTCCGCCGGGTCGTCCACCTGTCGGTGCATTTCCTGGACAACGTGATCGACGCCAACCGCTATCCGCTGCCCCAGATCACCGAACTGGCCGAGAACATCCGGCGCATCGGGCTTGGTGTGATGGGCTGGGCGGACATGCTGGTGCGGCTGGGAATTCCGTACAACTCCGACGACGCCGTGGCGCTCGCCGAGACCGTCATGAACTTCATCGACGAGGAAGCCAAGGTCGCGTCCGCGAAGCTGGCGGAAAGGCGGGGCGTGTTCCCGGCCTGGGCGCAGTCCATCTGGGGTCCGGAGGAGAGCTGCGCCCGCCGTCCCGACGGGAGCCGCATTCGCCCGATGCGTCCGCTGCGCAACTGCAACCTCGACACGGTCGCGCCGACGGGCACCATCTCGATCTTCGCTGGCTGCTCGGGGGGCATCGAGCCCCTGTTCGCGGTGGCGTTCATGCGCAACCAGGCCGGCGTGCTGATGCCGGACGTCAACGAGGACTTCGTGCGCGTCGCAAAGGAGGGCGGCTGGTATTCGAAGGAACTCATGGAGCGGGTGGCGGAGAGCGGCCACATTCACCACGACGAGGTGCCCGCGGAGGTGCAGCGGGTGTTCGTGACCGCGCACGACATCACCCCGGAGTGGCACGTGCGCATGCAGGCCGCCTTCCAGAAGTACACCGACGCCGCCATTTCCAAGACCACCAACTTCCCCCACGAGGCGACGCCGGAGGATGTCCGCGAGATCTACGAGCTGGCCTTCTCGCTGGGGTGCAAGGGCGTGACCGTGTACCGCGACGGATCCCGCCCCATGCAGGTGCTCTCGACCGGCAAGACCGAGAAAAAGCCGGAAACAACCGACGAGCCAGCGCCATCGGCCGGCGAGATCGAGCAGAAGCTCGCGGATGCGCGCGAAGAGTGTCACCGGCTGCGCGGCGAGATCGAAAAGTACCGGCAGCGCGAAAGCGACCGCGACCGCCTCGCCGGCGCGGGCCGCCACAAGCGCAAGCGTCCCGCGCTGCTGAAGGGACGCACCGTGAAGATGGACTGCCCGCTCGGCGATCTCTACGTCACCATCAATGAAGACGAGACGGGCCGACCCTTCGAGGTCTTCTGCACACTGGGCAAAGCCGGCGGCGCCGCCATGGCCGATGCCGAGGCGATCGGGCGGCTGATCTCTCTTGCGCTGCGGTCGGGAATCCCCATCACCGCGGTCCGCGATCAGCTTCGCGGCATCTCCTGCGATCGCGCGGTCGGGTTCGGGCTGCGCAAGGTCCTTTCCGCCCCCGACGCCATCGGCCAGGCGATCGAATACTACCTCCAGGAAAAGGATGGCATCCAGGAGGAACTAATCCTCACCGCCCCCGTGACCTCGGCCGCGGGTTCGGCCGCTCCGAGTCGTGCGTCATCGGGAAGCGGTTCCGCGGGGTCGGGCTATCTGGGCAGCTGTCCGGAGTGCGGCACCGGCCAGCTCTCCTTCGAGGAGGGGTGCGTGAAGTGCCATGTGTGCGGCTTCAGCGAGTGCAGTTGAGCCAGCGGCCGCGGTTCGGGCGTGACGCGCGTGGCCAGGTACTCGGCGTTTCTGCTCGCGGCTACGCTGGCGTGCGGAGGGGAGCCGGGTAGCGAGCCTGCCGAGCGAGTCGAACGCCCGGCCTTCCCGGGCGCGCGCGCCTTCGAGCTGATCGAGGCCCAGCTCGCGTTCGGGCCCCGGGTGCCGGGCACGCCCGGCCACACGGCACAGTTGGACTGGATGGTCGAGCGGCTGGCAGCGCACGCCGACACGGTGATCGTCGACCGCTTCCGTCACGTCATCACCACCGGAGATACCCTGCCGCTGGCCAACGTCCTGGCCCGCTTCAACGCCGCCGATCCTGACCGGCTCCTGTTCCTGGCCCATTGGGACACCCGACCCATCTCCGACCAGAGCACCAATCCGGAGGACCGCGACACCCCCGTCCCGGGCGCCAACGACGGCGCCTCCGGCGTGGCCGTGCTCATGGCGTTGGGCGAGCTCTTCTCCGTCCAGCCGCCGCCGGTGGGCATCGATCTGCTCATGGTGGACGGCGAGGACTACGGACCGACCACGGCGGACATGTTCATCGGCTCCGAGCGTTACGCCGAGCAGCCCCTGGGCGGCCAGCCGCGCTATGCGGTCCTGCTCGACATGGTCGGGGACCGCGATCCCGGATTCCCCGTGGAAGGTTTCTCCTCCCGCTACGCCCCCCGCGTGGTGCAGCGCGTATGGGGGATTGCGCGCGACCTGGGATACGGCCGGCTCTTCCCGATGACGGTGCGTCCTCCCATCCTGGACGACCACGTGCCGCTGAACGAGGCCGGCATTCCCACCGTGAACATCATCGACTTCGAGTACGGACCGGGGAACTCGCTCTGGCACACGCCGAACGACGTTGCCGCCAACGTGAGCCCGGCAACGCTGGAGGTCGTAGGCGAGGTGGTTGCGGAGATCGCGTATCGCGGAGGCTGATGCGACGCAGAGCCCTGTCGCGCGAAGCATATGCTTGATGCATTATTCCACGCAGGGAGACGGCATCCACGGGCGCGAAGCGTGATTGCGCGGAAGACGTCTCCGGAGTTCCTGAACCAAAGCACTGGACCAGAACCTGGATGAACGACAACGAGGGCATCGGGGTCGCGGTGGTACAGGGGGCCGGGGTCCCCTTCGACCTGGAGGCGGCGATCGGGAAGGTGCACGCGCTCACCGCCGAAGCCGCCGCGCAGGGGGCCCAGCTGGTTCTCTTCCCGGAGGCCTATGTCGGCGGGTATCCCTGGGGCCTGGCGTTCGGCACGTCGGTGGGCGGCCGCTCGCCGGCAGGCCGCAGGACATGGGACCGATACCTGAAGGGGGCGGTCGAAGCCCCCGGGCCGGCCACCGGCCGCATCGGCGAAGCCGCCGCGGCCCATGGGGTCTACCTGGCCGTCGGGGTCGTGGAGCGGGATACCGACTACAGCGGAGGCACGCTCTTCTGCACGCTTCTCTACTTCGGTCCCGACGGCGCGCTCCTGGGCAAGCATCGAAAGCTCAAGCCCACGGCGGCCGAACGCTTCATCTGGGGCGAGGGCGACGGCAGCACGCTCACGGTTGTGGACACGCCCTTCGGCCGGGTCGGCGGCCTCATCTGCTGGGAGAACTACATGCCGCTGGCCCGCACCGCGATGTACGCGAAGGGCGTTGAGATCTACCTCGCCCCGACCGCCGACGGGCGCGAGCGCTGGCAGGCCACGCTCCGGCACATCGCCCTCGAGGGAAGGTGCTTCGTCCTCGGCTGCAACCAGTACGCCACCCGCGCCCAGTACCCGGCCGACCTGGAGATCGCCGGCGAGCTCGAGGGCTGGCCGGAACGCCTGTGCGCTGGGGGCAGCGCGATCTATTCCCCGTCGGGGGCGTGCCTGGCAGGGCCGCTGTGGGACCAGGAGGGGATTCTCTTCGCCCGCCTCGATCCCGACGCGGTCACGCGCGGGAAGTTCGACTTCGACGTGGTGGGCCACTATGCCCGCCCCGACGTCTTTCAGCTCAGCGTCAACGAAAACCCGTTTCCGCCCGTGACCTTTCGCGGCGGCTCCGCATCGACAAGCTGACGCGACCCCCGCGGGATCCGCGTCGGGAGGCCGACACCATGCAAGACACCGCAACACAGGCGATCACCTCATCCTACCTCGATGAAGCCGACCGCTTCGGCGCCCACAACTACCATCCGCTCCCCGTCGTGATCGAACGGGGCGAGGGCGTCTGGGTCTGGGATGTGGAGGGGCGTCGCTATCTCGACATGCTGAGCGCCTACTCCGCCCTCAACCAGGGGCACCTGCATCCGCGCATCATCGGTGCCGCCCGGGACCAGATGCGGCGCCTCACCCTCACCTCGCGCGCGTTTCACAACGACCAGATGGGCCCCTTCCTGCGTGAACTGTGCGAGCTCACCGGCTTCGAGCGCGCCCTGCTCATGAACACCGGCGCGGAGGGCGTGGAGACCGCGATCAAGACGGTCCGCAAGTGGGGCTACCAGGTCAAGGGCATCCCCGCCGACAAGGCGGAGATCATCGTCTGCGACAACAACTTCCACGGCAGAACCACCACCATCGTGGGCTTTTCCTCCGAGTTCGAGTACCGGCGGGACTTCGGTCCGTTCACGCCCGGCTTCCGCAGGGTCCCCTACGGGGACATCGACGCCCTGCGCGACGCCATCAACGAACGCACCGCGGGCTTCATGGTCGAGCCCATCCAGGGCGAGGGCGGGGTCATCGTGCCGCCGGACGGCTACCTGCGCGACGCTCGCGACCTGTGCTCGCGGCACCAGGTGGCCCTGGTCGCCGACGAGATCCAGACCGGTCTGGGCCGCACCGGTCGGCGCCTGTGCTGCGACTGGGAGGATGTGCGCCCCGACGTGCTGATTCTGGGGAAGGCCCTCGGCGGCGGCGTCTACCCGGTCTCGGCCGCGATCGCGGACTCGGAGTTCATGGACGTGTTCCGGCCCGGCGACCACGGCTCCACCTTCGGCGGCAATCCGCTGGCGGCCGCGGTCGCGCGCGCATCGCTCGAGGTCATCGTCGAGGAAGGGCTGATCGAGCGCTCCGCCCAACTCGGCGAGTGGTTCATGCAGAGGCTGCGCGCCATCGACTCACCGCACGTCGAAGAAGTGCGGGGCCGCGGGCTGATGATCGGCCTGGTCATCCGGAAGTCGTCGGGTCCGGCCCGGCCCTTCTGCGAAGCCCTGTGGCACAGGGGCATCCTGGCCAAGGAGACGCACCAGCAGGTCATTCGCTTCGCGCCCCCCCTGGTAATCGGGCGCGACGAACTCGAAGAGGCACTGGCTCAGGTGGAGGCGGTGCTCTCGACCTGACGCCGATCCGGCTGCGCGTCGGGCCGGGGCGCACAGCCCCGGGCGCTCACCAGTCGATTTCGCCCTTCCGGGACGTGTCCACCTGCTCGGCCTCGCCGTCGCCGAGCAGCACCTGCTCGATCTGTTCGTAGAGGAACTTCCTCGAGCTGGCTTCGCGAGGGTCCAGCCCGTAGTGGTTGATCAGCAGCGTCTGGTGCTGAAGCCAGTCGGCCCAGCAAAGCCGGCAGATCCGGCGCAGCAGCCGTTGGCCCAGCTCCGTGCGGAAGGGGGCTTTCTCCATTGAGGACGATTCCTTACCGCAGCGTCTACAGTCGATCGTGTTCACGGAACTCGTCGTTTGGAGGACGGAGAGCCTGAGGCTCAAGCGTGAGGGAGGTGCCCCAACCGGCGGCGGAGGCCGGGTCAGGAACGCGCGGCACGTTGGAAACCCCGTCGGATTATTGTAATTTCCTCGCGCACGGCCGAAGGCGCCCCGGTGCCGGCACCCCGGTAGCGACAGCCCGCACAACCGTCTACCAAGGTACAGAACGTGGCGATTCTCACCAAGGAGCAACTGGCCCACATCCAGAGCCGCCTCCTGGAGGAGCGTGCTCGCTCGCTGAGGTCGCTGGGCCTCTTCGACCGGATGGCGAAGGAGGACCGGCAGTCGGGCGACTCCAACCTTGCCGCCTACACCGACCACATGGCGGACCAGGGCACCGAGGCGATGGAGCGCGAGAAGGCCGCGCTGTTCGCAACCAAGGAAGGCCGCTATCTCTACCGGATCGAGGACGCGCTTCGCCGACTCTACTCGGATCCGGAGAACTTCGGTCGCTGTCAGGCCACGGGAAAGCCGATCAACTTCCGGCGGCTGGACGCACTGCCACACGCCCGGTACTGCATCGAGTACAAGCGCGAACTGGAGGCCCGGGGCGAATAGCGAACGCCGGATCCCGGCCGTTCGCCCTCAGGAGGATTCCTCTTCCTCGTCCGTGTCGTGTATCGGGCTGGTGATGCGCCAGAGCCGCTCGATCTCGCTCCGGATCTCCCGAATGCGCCCTTCCAGGGGCTGGTCGCTCAAGTGATATCTGGCTGCGCTGAGAGACCGGTAACAGCGCCATAGAGCGGACGATGCGGGAGTCTGCTCGTGGCTGCGACGCCTCTTCCCCTTGAGACGCGCCAGAAGCCATTCCGTCATGTTCTCGTCGAGGAGCATGAGGTTGCCCTCGCCGGACGATTCCTCGCTCAGGTATTTGGCGAGTTTCTTCTTGAAGCTCTTGGGTACTCCGGCAACCACGTAGACGGAGAGATCGTCTCTTTCGAGTAGTTCCGACGTCATCACATCCCCGGCAGAACGAAGCAAGCGTTGGGAAGCACCTGCGCCTCCGGAATCTTGCGATTGTCAGCCATCATTATAGCCGAAATCAGGCGCTTTTCGCCAGTGCGGTCCCACAGACCAGATGCTCAGGCACGCAGAATATCGAGGGCCAGCTGGCCGAGCACCTCGACTTGCCAGGCGCGCACCTGGGGCACCCGGGCGAGCTCCTCCGGTGAGGCCGGATTGGCGCGCACGATCTCCACGATGGTCTTGTTGGGAAGCAGGAGACCCGGGTCCAGTCCGAGTTCGCGGGCCCTTCGGACACGGGCGGCGCGCAGCTCCCGGGCCCGTTCTTCGCCTTCCGGCGCAAGCCGCGGGAGGGATCCTTCACGGCGTCTCCGGCCCGGGGCGATGCGCGCCTCCGGGATGGATTCCGCCCGATCCAGGTGCTCGAAGAGTCTCCCGCCGTCGGCGCGGGCCAGGATGGGCGACACACCGGGCCGGCGAGCGAGTTCCCGGGTCGAGCGGGGCGGGGCCTCGGCCAGCTTCAGCAGGACATCATCGGCGGCCACCCGGAAGGGCGCCCTGTCCTTGCGGCGGGCGACCTCGTCCCTCCAGGTCCACAGCGCACGCAGCCGCTGCAGCGCACGCGGGGCCAGATGGCGCGCGTTCTTCAGTTTCGTCGCCGGATCGGGGTCGGGATCTTCCGGATTGGAGGCGGCTCGCTCGAGCCAGCGGAACTCCTCGCTTGCCCACGCGAGGCGCTCCCTTTCCTCCAGCCGGGCTCGCAGGATGTCCGCGAGGGTCGCCAGGTAGCGCGTGTCGGCAGCAGCGTACTCGAGCATTTCCGCGGGAAGCGGCCGCATCGCCCAGTCGGCCCGCTGGTATTTCTTGGGCAGGCGCACGCCAAGGAAGCGTTCGAGCAGCGGGGACAGTCCCAGCGCGGCTTCCCCGAGCAGCGCGGCCGCTACCTGCGTGTCGAAGATGCCCCGCACCCGGATGCCCAGATCCCGCGACAGCAGGCGCAGATCGAAGCTGGCTCCATGCATGACGATCTCGCGACCCGGATCTTCCAGCGGCGATCTGAGCATCCCGCTTGCGTCGAGGGCCAGGGTATCGATGAGCCACGTATCCCCCGGTGCGGAGAGCTGGACAAGGCAGAGCCGGTCGGAATAGCGGTGATAGCCGGCCGCCTCGCAGTCGAGGGCAAGCGGCGAGCGGGAATCCAGCTTCTCCGCCACGGAGCGTGCTGCGTGCGCGTCGGCGATGTGGTGTAGCTTCATGGGCGCGAAAGGTGGCCCATCTTTCGGTCCTGCGCGAGAGCCCGGCGGTCTGAGGGCCCGGACGACCCTGCGGTGTGCGCGGACGCGGGATGGGACCGGTCACTGTGATTTCGACCGAACCAGACTAGAATAACGGCGCTCCATACATCGAGAACGGCTAATTGGGCGCCGGCCTGCCGGTGCTACAGCGGGGGGAAGTGGGGATCCGATGCTGAGAACCAAGTTGGTGTGCACGATGGGCCCGGCCACGTTTTCGGCCGGGGTGATCCGCGATCTGGTCGATTCGGGCATGACCATGGCGCGCCTGAACATGTCCCACGGCCTCCGTGAGGATCACCTGGAGGCGGTAGCCCTGATTCGGCGCGCGGCCGAGGAGGCGGGCACGCCGGTATCGATTCTCGTGGACCTGGGGGGGCCCAAGATCCGCGTGGGCAGGCTTGAGTCGCCACTCTTTCTGGCGGAGGGCCAGGAGGTGGTCATCGCCCCGGAGGAAACGGTAGAGGCCGGGGAGATCCCGACGACCTACCGGCACCTTGCCGACGACGTGGTGATCGGCGACCGGGTTCTTCTGGACGATGGCCTGCTTGAGATGCGGTGCGTAGGCAAGGAGGGCGGCAAGGCCCGCTTCTTGGTGGAAACCGGCGGCCAGCTGAAGAGCTTCAAGGGCATGAACGTGCCCGGCGCCAACCTCAGTACTCCCTCGCTCACCGAGCGGGATCTGGACGACCTCGACTTTGCCCTGGAGGCCGGCGTCGAATACGTGGGCCTGTCGTTCGTCCGGGGAGGCGCGGACATCGAGGAGTTGAAGGAGAGGGTCGCGGGCCGCGCGCTCGTGGTGGCGAAGGTCGAACTGGTGCGCGCCCTGGCGTCGATCGAGGAGATCGTGAAGGCAACGGACGCGGTCATGGTCGCGCGCGGAGACCTCGGGGTGGAGGTGCCCTTCGAGCAGGTGCCGCTCGCACAGAAGCGCATCGTCCAGCTGGCCAACTACTCCGGCCGGCCGGTCATCATCGCGACCCAGATGCTCGATTCGATGATCCAGAGCCCGCGGCCGACGCGGGCCGAAGCTTCCGACGTCGCCAACGCGGTGCTGGACGGCACCGACGCCGTGATGCTCTCCGGCGAAACCGCGGTCGGAGAGTACCCGCTTCACGCCGCGCGGGCGATGGTGCGCATCATCCGCGAGATCGAGGGTTCCGGCGTGCTGGCCCAGGGTCCGCGCTACCTCCCGCGCCCCGACAACTGGCAGCGGGGGGGCGCGACCCGCCGCGAACACGCGGTCGCGTCGTGTACGGTGGACGCCGTGCGACAGCTCGATGCTCCCGCGCTGATCGTGATCACCAGCAGCGGCTTCTCCGCGCGCCTGGTCTCATCGTACCGCCCGCCCGTCCCGATCTTCGCCGTGTGCACCGAGCCGCGCACCTTCCGCCAGCTCGCGCCTGTCTGGGGCGTGTGGCCCACGCTCGCCACCGACGTGCCGGTCAGCTACTCCGCGCTCTCCGCCTACGGCAAGGAAGCGGTCGTGCGCGCGGGAGTCGGGAGGCCGGGAGATTCGGTCGTGGTGACCGCGGGATATCCCTTCCATGAGAGGGGGTCGACGAACACCATGCTCGTGGAACAGCTCTAGGAGCCCCATGTCGTTTTCGCTGACCTTCCTGGGCACCGGCACCTCCTACGGCGTGCCGGTCATCGGATGTCGGTGCGACACCTGTACCTCGAGCGATCCCCGCGACAAGCGCACGCGGCACGGCGCCCTGCTTCGCTTCGGGAACCGCCGGCTCCTTGTCGACACACCCCCGGAACTCAGGCTCCAGCTGCTCCGCGAGGGCGTATCCTCCCTGGACGCGGTGTGGTTCACGCACGCGCACGCCGATCACATCCACGGCATCGACGATCTGCGCGTGTTCACGGCGCTCCACGGTGCGCGGATCAGCGCCTGGATGCACCGGTCGGTCGCCCGCCAGCTGCGGCGCCGCTTTCCGTACATCTTCGATGCGCGACCCCGCGCTTCGGACGGGGTTTTCCTCCCGGAACTCGATGTCTTCACCTTCCGGGAGGGACGCCCGGTGGACATCCTGGACCGCGTGTTTCTCCCGCTCGGAGTACCCCACGGCGGGGTCCGCTCCTACGGCTTCCGCGTCGGGGGCCTCGGGTATGTGACCGATGCCAAACAACTTCCGCGGGCGACGCTGGAAGGGCTCAGGGGGGCGGATCTGCTGGTGCTCAACGCGCTGTGGTACGGGGATCCCCATCCCACCCATTTCAACATCGAGGAAGCGGTCGCCGCGGCGCGGGCGGTCGGCGCCCGGAGGACCTATCTCACCCACCTCACCCACCGGGTGCGGCATGACGACCTGTGCCGGCGTCTCCCGGAAGACATCCGGCCCGCCTTCGACGGCCTCACTCTGCAGGTGGAGGACGGGTGCGCGGGGCCCCGGCGGTCTCCGTCGTCGGCGGAACGCGCATGAGCGCCCTCACCGTCGACTACCGGAACCTCCTCTCCATCGACGAAGACGAGGATGGTGTCGATCCCGAACGGCTCACCGGCGACCTGGGTTCGCGCTTTCGCGTGGCGCACCGGGATGTCGAACGGGCGCGCCGGAGCGGGAGCATGGGCTTCCTCGACCTGCCCGCCGCCGCACAGGCCACGGCCCGCATCCGTCGCGTGGCAGCCGGGCTGCGGGGACGCTTCGACGACTTCGTGGTCCTCGGAATCGGCGGGTCGGCGCTGGGGACCCGCACCCTGCGGGACGCACTCGGCGCCGGGGATCCCACCCGCGGTGCGAGTGGCGCCGGCGGGCCCCACCCGCGCCTCCACGTGGCGGACAACATCGATCCGCACTCGATCGGCACCTTGCTGGGCCGCCTCGACATGCGCAGGACGTTCTTCAACGTGGTCAGCAAATCGGGCTCGACGACCGAGACGCTGGCCCAGTATCTGGTGGTGGCCGAGCGACTCGCGCGCGAAGTCGGCCGGGATCGGATGCGCGAGCATCTTCTCTTCACCACGGATCCCGAGCGGGGGCCGCTCCGCGCTCTGGCGGAGGCCGCCGGCATCCCCACCCTTCCGGTCCCGGGCAACGTGGGGGGCCGTTTCTCGGTGCTGTCGGCCGTCGGCCTGTTCCCCGCAGCGGCGGCCGGCGTGGACGTGACGGCGGTGCTTCGGGGCGCCGCGCGCATGGAGAGGCGCTGCCGGACGGACGAGCTGATCCGGAATCCGGCCGGCGTGCTCGCGACCCTTCTGTACCGCGCCGATGTCGAGTGCGGGCAGCGCGTGCACGTGTTCATGCCCTACTGCGACCGGCTCCGCTCCTTCGCTCTCTGGGTGCAGCAGCTGTGGGGCGAGTCGCTCGGCAAGGCGGCGGGGCTCGGTGGCCGGCCCGCGGGCACCGGGCCCACACCGCTCCCGGCATCCGGGGCAACCGACCAGCACTCGCTGCTGCAGCTCTTCATGGAGGGGCCTGCGGACAAGGTGGTGTGCTTCGTCACCGTCGGCGCGGCCGCGGGTCCGGTCCCGATCGGCAAGGCGCCCGTTTCGCTGCCCGCCCTCGAGTTCCCCGAGGGTCACACGCTCAACCATCTGATCGCCGTCGAGCACGCCGCGACGGCGGCCGCGCTTCGAACGCGCAGCAGGCCCAACCTGACCGTTCGGCTGGCGAGGCTCGACGCCGAGGCGCTGGGCGAACTCATCCTGCTCTTCCAGGCCGCGACCGTGTACGCCGGATACCTCTACGGCGTGGACCCACTCACCCAGCCGGGCGTGGAGTTGGGCAAACGGTATGTGCACGCGCTCCTGGGCCGTCCGGGCTACCATCCTCCCCGCATGGAGGAAGCCAATCACCCCTGGCAGGTGTAGGAAGGCAGGGGACCGGGGAGGGCGCCGGTGCAGGGTAGGCATCCCTCCCGGGAAACCCTAGTTTGTATCAGGATGGAACAGTTGCAGCCGGCTGCGGCGGCTGCCGTGTATATCATGGGGGAGCGGGATGGCTCAGGGAGAAGACGGACCGCTCGTCGTAATCGAGCGCGACGGCGGATCGAACACGGGTGCCTTTCTGCTCGGTGCCGTCGTCGGCGCCGGACTCGCGCTGCTTTTCGCGCCCCGCTCCGGCAAAGAGACCCAGGAGCAGTTGAAGGCCCGGGCGCTTGAGTTCAGGGATGTCGCACAGGAGCGGGTGCGCGCGGCCCAGGAGGGCCTCGAGGAGAGGCTGGGGCGAGCCGGCGAACAAGTCCGGGAACAGATCGAGTCGGTGAGGGGGGCGGTGGACGCCGGTCGCCAGGCGGCGCTGGACGCGCGCGCCGAGCTGCAGGACAGGATCGAGACCTCCAAGGCTGCCTATCGGGCTGCGAGCGATGCCGCCCGGCAAGTCGCCCACGACGCCGGCGCGCAGGAAAACGGGGAACACGATGACGATGCCGGGGACGAGCTGGCGCCACCTTTGGACTGACGCCGCCGCCGCGGCGTGGCTGCGAGGCGCGGTGCTGCTGATCGGTCTCCTCGCGCCCGCGGCGGCGCGGGGCCAGGCACTCGACGGCTACCCGCTGGTTACGGACCGTTCGAGGATGCTGGCGCGCGACGTGGCCGTGGGAACGTCGTTCCTTCCCTCCCATGAGCGCTACGTCGTTGTTCACCTTGTCGAGAACCGGCTCTTCGTCATGGAGGGGGAGCGCGCGATCTGGTCGGCGCCCGTCGGCACCGGGACCGGGTTCAACCTGAACGGCGCCGGCCAGAAGTGGCACTTCTCCACGCCCCGCGGGATCATGAGGGTCCGGTACAAGGAAAAGAACCCGGTCTGGATCGCGCCCGACTGGCACTTCGTCGAGAGGGGAGTTCCGGTTCCCCCGCGGCAGCATCCGTCCCGTTCCATCCCGGGGGCGCTGGGCACCACTGCCATCTATCTGGGTGACGGCATTGCGATTCACGGCACCCACCGGCCCGAGCTGGTGCTCGACCCCGACCCGGAACGGCGGCGCATCTCCCACGGGTGCATTCGCCTGACCAACGAGGCGGCCCGCGAACTCTACTACCTGATCGACGTTGGCACGCCGGTCCTCATCTACTAGCCTGGCGCGCGATACGTGGTGGGGGCAGGCGACGCGGGGCCTCCGGGCCGACTCCTGATCTCCCGCAACCGAAAGGCCCGGCACGAATACGAGGTGATCGAGACGCTCGAAGCCGGGCTGGTGCTCAGGGGACCGGAAGTCAAATCCGTGCGCGCCGGAAAGGTGGGGTTCAAGGACGCCTTTGCCCGCCTGGAGGGCACCGAAGTGTGGCTCCACAACCTGCACATCAGCCCGTACGAGCCGGCGACTCACTGGAATGCCGACCCGGAGCGCCCACGCAAGCTCCTCCTGAAGCGCGCAGAGATCCGGCGTCTGATCGGCAGGGTCGAGGAGAAGGGGCTGACGCTGGTTCCCCTGGACCTCTACATGCGCCGCGGGTACGCGAAGCTGACGCTGGCCCTCGCGCGGGGCCGCAAGCTCTACGACAAGAGGGAAAAGCTGCGGCGCCGGACCCAGGAGCGGGAGGCCCGGCGAGCGATGAGGAGGGGCCGGTGAGGGGGAGCGCGCCCCGGACGACGCCGGCCGCCGGGGCCGCGATTCTGTGCGTGCCCCTGTTGGTCGGCTGTGCGTATTTCAACGCGCTCTACAATGCGCGCCGCGCCTTCGAGGATGCCCAGGCCGCCCGCCTGCGTGACCAGCCGCTCGAAGCTGCTTCGTCGTATCGGGAGGCCATCGACAAGGCCGCTCGCAGCTATCGGTCGGACGAGTCCGGACGCTGGGCCGACGACGCCCTCTACATCATGGGCCGCGCCTACTTCCACAGCGGGGACTGGGCACGTTCGCGGGCGGCACTGGAGCGCCTGCTGGTGACTTCGAGCGACTCCAGCCTGCATGCGGGTGCCCGCGTGTACCTCGGCGGCGTGGCGCTGGCCACCGGACGGCGCGATCTCGGAATGCGACTTCTCGACGAAGCCCTCGAAGAGGCGCCGGACGCGATGCTGCGCGCCGAGGCGCATCTCTGGCGAGCCCGGGCCGCATTCGACGCCGGACGGGCACAGGAGGGATGGGCGGGCCTGGACCGGTCCGAGGAGGCCTCACGGGAACTGAGGGTCCCGGTTGCGCTGGAGCGCCTGGTGCGCGGGTTGGACAGCGACCACTTCGAGCGTGCTCGGGCGGGTGCGACGGCCGTGCTCGAGCAGGCGTCCGGAGAGGCCTGGGCCGATACCGTTCTCGCCGCTGCGGAGCGAGCCTCCATCCTCTGGGGGGCGGGATCCGCGGCCGCCATGCTGGCCGCGGCCGAACGAAGCGAGTGGGCGCCGGCGGCGCGCGGCCGGGTCCGCCTCGAGCGGGCACGCCTGCTCGCGCGCGCCGGCGATTCGGTCGCAGCCCGTGAAGTGGCCGGGGAATTGGCCCGCGGTGACGACAGAACCGCGCGCGAGGCGCGCATCGCCCTCGCCCGCTGGCGGCTGAACTCCGTCGATCGTCTCGAGCAGCTCGAGGAAGTCCGGGCGATCCTGCTCCCGGCCATCGCCCTCTCCGAAGCAGTGCGGCTCATCGACTACATGGAATACGTTGCGCTCTTCGTCGAAAGAGCGGCGATGGCAGCGGACCACCTCGCGCTCTTCGCCGGGGCCGAGCTTGCGCGCGACAGTCTCGGATCGCCGCGCCTGGCCCGTCAGCTCTTTACCCTGTACGCCGACCGGGACCGCGGCTCCGCCTGGGAGGCCAAGGCGTTGATGGCGGCGCTCGAGCTGGCCGGCGATGCGGAGGAGCGGCAACCGCTCGCTGCCCGCCTGAATCAGCTGGACGACAACATCTACGTGCGGGCGTCCGCCGGAGCGGAGGCGCGGCCGGCGGACTACGCCATGGTCGAGAGCCGCCTCGGCACTTCTCTGGCGATCCTGCATCAGCGCGTCGCCGTGGAGGCCGCCAACCGGGACGTCGCGGTGCGGGAAGCCGCGCGCACGCTCGACAGCATCCGGGCCGCCGAGGAACTGGTGCGGCGAATCGCCGCGGGGGACTCGCTGCTGCTCGACTCGCTGAGGCTGGACTCGCTGAGGCTGGACTCGCTGAGGGCCGACTCGCTTCGCAGGGACGCCCCGGGCGCGACCTCGACCGACGCATTCTTCGCCCTCGACACCGTCCCGCGGACCGACTCGATCCTCCCGGCCGACTCCGTCCCCCGCAGGGACACGATCCCCCGCAGGGACACCTTGCGACGCGCGGAGCCATCGCCCGGACCGGGGCGGCCCGCATCGGAGAGCGCAGCCGGTGCAGCTTGAACAGGAGCTGTTCGGGGCGAGGTTCCAGAATCCGGTGTTGCTTGCGTCCGGCACCTGCGGCTTTGGCAGGGAGCTGGCGGGAGTCATGGAACTCGACCGGGTGGGTGGACTGGTCACCAAGTCCGTGACCCTGGAACCGCGCGCCGGAAACCCGAGACCCAGGGTCAGCGAGGGCGCTGGCCTCATGGTCAACTCGATCGGACTCGCCAATCCCGGGGTGGAGCGGGTGAAGGCCGAGAAGCTGCCGTGGCTCGCGTCGCGGCTGCGGCGCGCGCAGGTCTTCGTCAGCGTGGCGGGACATGCGGTCCATGACTACTGCGAGATCGTCGAACATCTCGAACCGGAGGGCGGATTCCTGGGATTCGAACTGAATCTCTCATGTCCCAACGTCCCGCTGGGCGGCGTGCCGTTCGCGCTCGACACCGGGATGCTGGCCAAGGTGGTTGGCCGCGTGCGCGGGATCACCGCCCGACCGCTCCTGGTAAAGCTGGCTCCCAATTCGCCCGATGTCGGCGCGGCCGCTGAAGCCGCGGTGGCTGCCGGCGGCGACGGAGTCACCCTGGTGAACACCATGCCCGGAATGGTGATCGATCCGGAGACCCGGCGCCCCCGGCTGGGGGCCGGCGGCGGCGGGCTCAGCGGTCCGGCCCTGCTCCCGGTCGGAGTACACGCCGTGTGGCAGGCGAGCCGTCGCGTCCGGGCCCCGCTGGTCGGCGTCGGAGGTGTCCGCGGGCACCGCGATTGCCTACAGTATCTGCTCGCCGGGGCGTCGCTGGTTCAGGTGGGCACCGCCACCTTCGCCGATCCGCGGAGCGCGGAGCGCGTGGTGCAGGGACTGAGTGCCTACGGCCGCCGGAGGAACATCGGCGCGGTCGCGGAGCTGGTGGGCGCGGTCAGGTCGCCCGAGGGACAGGTTCCCTTCGCGGGGCGGGAGGCGTGCGTGTTGTGAGCGGCATCATCCTTGCCTTGGACTATCCCTCGGCCGGCCGCGCGCTCGAACTGGTCGATCTGCTGGCGGAGCGAGTCAACTTCTACAAGGTCGGGCTGGAACTCTTCGCACGCGAGGGTCCCGCGGTCGTCCATCATCTCCGGAGCCGCAAGAAACAGGTGTTCCTTGACCTCAAGCTGCACGACATTCCGCGCACCGTGGGGGGCGCCGTGGCCGCCGCCTCGGACATCGGGGCGCGCCTGGTGACCGTGCACACCGCGGGAGGAGCGCACATGATGGAGGCTGCGGCCGAGGCCGCGAAGGACGGGACCCGGCTTCTGGGAGTGACGATGCTTACCTCCCTGGGGACATCCTCGCTTCCGCGCCAGGCCGATGGCGCGCGCGTGACGCTCGAGGACCACGTCCTGCAGCTCGCCGGCGGCGCGCGCGCGGCCGGTCTGGACGGCGTGGTGGCGTCGCCGCTGGAGGCCGCAGCCCTGAGGCGCCGCTTCGGGGACGGACTCCTCGTCGTCACTCCCGGGATCCGCCTCCCGCAGCAGTCTCTCCACGACCAGCGCCGCGTCGCGACCCCCCGCCGCGCCCGCGAGGCCGGAGCCGACTACCTGGTCATCGGGCGGGCGGTTACCGGCGCCCCGGATCCCCGCGCCGCTCTCGACGCCGTCGAGCGCGACCTGGCCCCGGCCCTCCGCGACTCATGATGAAGGCCCGGAGGTTGAAGCGGGCAAACCCTGCGGGCGTCCTGGCCCTGCTGGTCGCCGTGCTCGGTGCCTCCACCCCGGGATCGTCGCCGACCCCGGCGTCCCAGGCGTCCCTGGAAGGGGCCGCAACCAATCTCGCGCGCATGTGGGAGCGCGGCTCCATCGACGTCTTCGTGCAGGTTCTGGTGGCCAACGGCATCCGCCTGCGGGTGGGAGGTGAAGACCACGTTTCTCTTTCGAGACGGCAGGCGGTCGCCGTGCTGCGCGACTATCTGGCCGGGCACCGGACCGAGTCGACCCGACTCGAGCGGGTTGCCGAAGTCGGGGGATCTCCGCTTCAGGGGTACGCGGCACTCCGCTGGACGGTCGTCCACGAAGGGGCTTCCCAGTTGGTAGAACACAGTATCTACGTCGGCTTCGTGCGCGAGGACGAAGTCTGGCGCGTCTTCGAAGTCCGCGTGCTGCAGTGAGCGCCGGCAGTCCCGTGCGCGACCCCGCCGCGATCCCGTTCCTCTCACGCAACCCGGCATGAGCCTTCACCTCCATGACACGCTGACGCGCTCGCTGCGCTACTTCACACCGCTCCGGCCGGGGCGGGTGGGCATCTACGGCTGTGGCCCCACGGTGTACGGGCGCGCGCACATCGGCAATTTCCGCGCCTTTGTCGTCTACGATCTGCTCCATCGCTACCTGGAGTGGCTGGGCTACGAAGTCCGTTTCGTGGTGAACCTTACCGACGTCGACGACCGCATCGTCGAGCTCGCCGCCGAGACCGGGCAGTCGATCCGGGAGTTCGCCGCGCCGCATGTGCGGTCCTTCCTCGCCGACGCCGACACCCTCGGCATGCGGCCGTTCGACCGCCACCCCCGGGCCACGGAATACGTCCCCGAGATGACCGCCTTCGTCTCCCGGCTGGTGGAGCGGGGGCTCGCCTACGCCACCCCCGACGGCTCGGTCTATTTCCGGATTTCGGGGTTTCCGGAATACGGCAGGCTCTCGCGCATCGATCCGGACGCCCTGCGCCCCGGCGAGCGCGTTGCCGACGACAAGTACGAGAAGGACGACATCCGCGACTTTGCGCTCTGGAAGGCGGCCAGGCCGGAGGACGAGTACGCGGACGCCGCCTGGGAGTCCCCGTGGGGCCGGGGCCGGCCCGGATGGCATCTCGAGTGCTCGGTCATGGCGCTGAGCGAGATCGGTGACACCGTCGACATTCACCTGGGCGGCGAAGACTTGGTGTTTCCTCATCACGAGGACGAGATCGCGCAGTCCGAGGGCGTGACCGGCGAGACGTTCGCTCGCCATTGGGTTCATGTGAAACATCTTCTGGTGGAGGGCCGGAAGATGTCCAAGTCGCTCGGCAACACCTACACCGTCCCGCAGTTGACCGAGAGATCCGAACCCGCGGCGATACGGCACCTGCTGCTGTCCGCCCAGTACCGCAGCGAGCTCAATTTCACCTTCGGGGGACTGGAGGCGTCGCGCCGAGCCGTGCAGCGCCTGCTCGATTTCCGCGACCGCCTCGCGCGCACACCGACCCGTCCCGGCGCTCCGCCTGCAGGAATCGAGGGACTCGCCGGGGATGCCCTGGCGCGCTTTCGCGAGGCGATGGACGACGATCTCAATACCGCCGGGGCCCTGGCGGCGCTCTTCGTGTTCGTCAAGGAGGCCAACACCGCCCTGGACGGGGCAGCGGGTGCGATCAGCGAGGGCGACCGGGAATCGGCGGAAGCGGCTCTCGCCTCCATGGACGAGGTGCTCGGGGTGCTCGAGCTGGCGCTGGCCGGGCGCGAGGTCCCCGAGCCCGAGCGGGAGCGCATCGAGGTTCTTGTCGCGAAGCGCGATCTCGCCCGGTCTCGCCGCGACTTCGCGCAGGCGGACGCCATCCGCGACCAGCTGGCCGGTGAAGGAATCGTGCTCGAGGACTCGCCTGAAGGAACCCGCTGGAAGCACGCGAGGTCGAGAGCCGGTTCCACGGCGGCCCACTGACCGTTGACTTCCGGGGCGAAGCCGGGTAGCAGTAGTCGCGCGCTGGCGTAGCTCAACAGGTAGAGCAGCTGATTTGTAATCAGCAGGTTGGGGGTTCGAGTCCCTTCGCCAGCTTGCCGGCGCACGACCCGGAGCGGCCCCGGTTCGTGCGGGTCGGACGGGTCCCCCGGCGGTGACACCCCCTGCCGCCGAATCGTCCGGGCTACCCAGTCTTTTCCAATACGGAGATGAGCCTGAACCAGGAGAGGCGCGAGAGGTGA
>JAPPHB010000075.1 GCA_028821195.1 Gammaproteobacteria bacterium | reverse complement strand
TGCTCGCGCATCGCCACGTACTCGTAGCCGGTGAGCTCGCCTCCGGCCTCCTCCTGCCTGAAGATGTTCCAGCGGACCGGGTTGGGGCGGGAGCCGTCGGGCATCAGCGCGACGATCCGGTCCGACCTCTCGATCATCTCCCGCAGGGTCTTCGGATACTCGGGCTCGAGGGTCGCGAGGTAGTCCTCGATCTGGGAGCGGAACTCCGGGTAGCGGACCGTAAAGTACCAGTCGCCCTTGACGGCCAGAAGCCACGGCGGAAAGCGCACGTCGACGACCGTCGCCCCCTGGGCGCGCATGGTCCCGAGCGCCGCCTCGATGACCCAGTTGACTCCGTCGTCTTCCCCCATGAAGTCGCGTGCGATCCCGATGCGGGCGCCCTCGAGCGCGCCCGCATCGAGGAACTGCGTGTAGTCGGTCTCGAACCGGCCTTCGCTCTTCCGCGTCGTCGGGTCGGCCGGATCGATGCCGGTCATGACCCCGAGCATCGCCGCGACATCGTACACGTGGCGGCCCATCGGGCCTGCCATGTCCAGCGTGATCGAGAGCGGAATGACCCCGTCGTGGCTCAACAGGCCGTGCGAGGGTCGGAGCGCCGCGATGCCATTGTCCGTCGCGGGTCCGCGGATGGAGCCGCCCGTGTCGGTTCCGACACCCAGCTGGGCGAAGGACGCGGCCACGGCGATGCCGGCCCCGGTCGATGATCCGGATGGCGTTCGCGCAGGGTCGTGGGGGTTCTTGGGGAAGTAGTTGCCGAGCGAGCTGAGGATGCCGCCGGACGCGAGTTCGCTGAGGGCGGTCTTGGCGAGGATGATCGCCCCTGCGTCGCGCAGCTTCTGCACGATGAACGCGTCGTCGGGGGGGATCGCGCCGGCCAGGAGGGCCGATCCGCCGGTGGTGGGCATGTCTCCCGTGTCGACGTTGTCCTTGAGCACCACCGGGATGCCGTGCAGCAGCGACCGCGGCCCGCTCCGCCTGCGCTCGTCATCGAGCTCCCTCGCCCTCTCGAGGGCGTTGTCGTTCAGCCACAGCATGGCGTGGAGCTCGGGGCCGGCCTGGTCGTAGGCTTCGATGCGCGCCAGGCTCATCTCGATGAGCCGCTCCGCGGTCAGCTCGCCGGAGTCGAACGCCGCGTTGAGGTCCTCGATGGTGGCCCATCCGATTCCGCTCGGCTCCGCGGGTGTCTGGGCGCGGGCCGGCATCACGCAAACGGTGATGAGAAGGGGCAAGAGGGCGCGTTGGTCAAGGCGCCTCTGTGCGATGTGCGCAACGGTGAGCATCATGGCGAGCATGCTGTGAACCCTCCAGTCATGAGTATCCGCGGGCTGCTACAGGTAGGCGGCGCGCCGTCCGGCTGCAAGCTACGTCAGCCCCCAGGGCCCGAGATCCGGAACCGGCCGTCTCGCGCCGAGCGCGCCCTCCAGCGCGGAAGCGACCGTCAGGAGTGACGCGTCCGTGCCGTGGGGGGTGAGCAGCTGGAGGCCGAGCGGTATTCCGTCCGAGTCGCGGCTGGTGGGCAGAGTGATGGCTGCTGCCCCGAGAAAGTTGGCGGGGCGCAGGAAAGCGCCCAGTCCCGCGTGGCGCTCGTCTTCGGGATCGAGGGTCCGGGCGCTCTGATCCGAGCCCGGCATCAGCAGGCCGGCCACGGAGGCCATCTCCCGGGCGAAGCGCGCCCCGACCGCCTTCCTGCGCTCGAGCGCCGCAACGTAGTCCGCGTCGCCCACTTCGGCGCCGGCCCGGATGCGCGCCCGTATGACGCTCCAGAGCGGGGCCGTCTCATCCCGGGCAAGCGCGCCGTAGCGCTGGTAGGCCTCGTGGGCGAGGACGGTGGAGTTGTCTCGTCCCAGACGGTCGAAATCGAGGATCGCAGGCGGAGACCAGGTTTCCAGCGTCCAGCCGGCGCCGGCAACGCGCCCTAGCGCCCGGCGCCAGTGCTCCGCCGCCTCCGGGTGCATCGGGACCGGCCACGCCTCTTCGGCCAGCACCGCCACCCGGCGTGTGCCCGGAGGCATCGACGTCGGCTGCGGCGCCAGCGTGGCGGGGTCGCCCGAGTCCGGACCTGTGAGCATGGCGGTCAAGGTGCGCGCATCCTCCACCGTGCGCGCGATGGGACCCAGAACGTCCAGTGTGGGGCTCAGCGGCAGACAGCCGGCCCGGCTGACGAGGCCGGAGGAAGGCTTGTACCCGACCAGGTGGTTCATGAGCGCCGGCGCGCGCACCGAGCCCCCCGTATCTCCCCCGATGGCGATCGGCGCCAGACCCGCGGCCACAGCCACCCCCGACCCGCTCGACGACCCCCCGGGCGCGCGATCATTCAACGCGTCCCAGGGATTGCGGGCGGTCCCGCAGGTCGGGTTCTGACCGGAGAGACCGAAGGCGAACTCGGTCATGCCCGTCTTCCCCAGGACCACCATGCCGTTCGCAATCAGTCGCCGAACCACCGCGCTGGTACGGTCGCTGATGCAATCGGCACGAGCCAGTGACCCTCCGGTAAGCGGCGTCCCCTCCCACGCGATACTATCCTTGATCGCCACCGGAACTCCGTGGAAAGGGCTCAGCACGATTCCCGCGGCGAGAAGACGGTCGGCTGCTTCCGCCAGAGCCCGGGCTCGTTCCTCGGCTACGTGCATGAACGCCCTCAGCCCGGAGCCGCGCTCGATCCGGTCGAGAAACAGCCTGGTGAGCGCGCGCGAGTCCGTCTCGTCTGTGCGGATGGCATGGGCGAGCGCCAGGGCGCTGCGAAAATGCAGCGGAAGCTCCGGCTCTGGCGGTGGGCCGGACGGGGCTGGTTGCTGTGCTGCCGGCATACGCGATCGAAGCGTCGTCAGTCCAGAGGCTGACCGACCTTCTCGGGCATCTGCACGAAGGTCACGAGCGAGACCACCGCGCCTGCGAGCACCACGAGAAAGAAGGACTGCTCCCTTCCGATGCTCTGCAGCCAGGTCAGCAGGTACGGCGTAAGGCCGCCCAGCAGCGCAACCGTCAGGTTGTAGGGGATGCCGATGCCGACGGCCCGCACGTTGGCCGGGAACTGTTCCGACATGATCGCCGGGGCGATGGAGGAGTACATCGCGTAGAGCACCAGGCCGAACAGCTCCAGCAGGAGAATCGAGGTGAAGGTCGGCCGGATCGCCGACATCAACGGATAGAACAGGACGAGATAGCCCAGGGCGAAGAAGATCAGCTGGGGCCTCCGCCCGATGCGGTCGGAGAGTGCGCCGAACACCGGCTGCACCAGCATGAACACGATGAGCCCGACGGTGTTGGCTGCGAAGGCCACCGAGGCATCCGCGCCGACCGCGCGGATCGCATATGTGGGCAGGTAGGGAACGAAGATGTAGAAAGCGAAGGTGGTCAGGGTGGCGAACCCCACGATCCGCAGCAGGGCGACCGGATGCTCGCGCAGGAGGACGTGCAGCGGGCGCTTCACGACATCCTTGCCGGACGCGGCCGGCGATGCCTCGGGCTCGGGAACCGCGGTGCGAATCCAGAGGCTGACCAGCCCGCCGACGCCGCCCAGAATGAAGGGCACGCGCCAACCCCACGTGCTCATCGCTCCGTCGGTCAGGGCCGTCGTGAGCCCCCAGCCGAGCGCCGAGGCCACCAGGATGCCGGCGGCCAGGCTGAAGAACACGAAGCTCGAGTAGAAGCCGCGGCGTCTGGCGGGCGCGATTTCGGCGAGCAGGGTGGTCGCCGAGGCGTAGAGTCCGCCCAGCGACAGTCCCTGCACCAGGCGCGCCAGCGTAAGGATGACGGGGGCGGCGATCCCCACCGCGGCGAACGTTGGAGAAAGGCCGATGACCAGCGAACCGCCGGACATCATCAGGATGCTCAGAACGAGCGCGGCCTTGCGCCCCCGGCGATCCGCGAAGACGCCGATGATCCAGCCGCCGAGCGGACGCATGATGAAGCCCACGGCGAATATGCCGTAGGCGGCCAGCAGCGCGGCGGTCTCGTTGCCCGGAGGGAAGAACTGGCTGCTGAAGAAGATCGCGAAGGTGGCATAGACGGTCCAGTCGAACCACTCGAGCGCGTTGCCGACGCTCGCTGCGACGATGGCCCGGCGGCGCGAGGGGGTCGGGGCGGGAGACGAAGCAGCCATGCGCGCGCCTGTTGGAAGGGGACTTATGACCAGACCTGGGGGTTCATGCGAGAGCGGGCCCGTTCGCGGATGGTTTCACGAACGGGCCCGTTCATATCCTTTGGCGCGAGCACGCGCGCGCGAGAATCAGCAGAACACGCAGAGGTGGTTGTTGATCACGCCCATGCTGTCGAGCAGGTCGATCGTGTCGTAGAAGGGCGTCAAACCATTCGCAGGACCGTTGGCCAGGTCGATGGTCGTGCGGCCCGACCGCCCCACGATGAGGGGATCGGCGCCATGCTCGACGAGATAGAGGATCACGTCGTTCATGCCGCGGCCCGCCGCGCCGTGGATGGTTCCGTAGCCGAGGTGGTCGCGAAGGGTGACGTCGGCGCCCAGTTCCTCGACCAGGTATTTCAGCGCAGGCAGCCATCCGTCCGGAACGTGCCGGTGGAAGTTGCCGGCGCGCCCCGCACCCTCGCCGGAGTTCCCCGACGCCGCGTGAATCGGATAGGTCCCGGGGCCGCCCGGAGGAATGGGGGGAACACCGGACTGGTCTGCCTCCGGTTCCGGGATTTCAAGGCCGACGTAGAGATTCCCGGCCGGCGCCTTGGTCGGCATGTGGGGATCGGCCCCGTATTCCACCAGCAGCCTCATCGCCGGAACGTCGAGTCCGTGGGCCGCCCGCCAGAAGGGCGTGGCGCCCCAGGTGTTGACACCGATCCCGCCGAAGTTGTACGCCAGGAACCAGTAGTCCATGGTGAGCCGGGCATTGACATCGGCTCCCGCCTCGAGCAGGGCCCTCATCGTCTCGACGTGACTCGACTCCTGCTGTTCGAAGGCCCGCTGCTGTGGATACCGGGACTTGGACGCCCAGCGGGTGTTGATGACCGCGTAGAGCGGCGTGATGCCCGACGGGTAGTTGGCGGTATTGGGGTCGGCGCCCCGCTCCAGCAGCTCCAGGCCCAGGTCGTAGTGCCCGTTGATCATGGCGCTGTTGATGGGCGTGTTCAGGTCGCCGCCGCTGGGCTGGTTGATGTCCGCGCCGCCTGCCAGAAGCGCAAACGCCGCCTCCCGGTGGCCCTCGCGCACGGCGTGCAGAAGGGCGGTGAGGCCGCCGTGGTAGCCGGCCCTTTCCTGTGAGGTCGGGGCTCTGCCGGCCGTCTGCGCGGAATCCCAGTCGATGCGCACCACCTCCGACGCTTCGACCGATGCTACGGCTTCATGGGCGCGCGCCGCCCGCAACGCTTCCTGCGTCTGGGCCAGGGTCGGCGCCCAGGTCTCCGGATCCGGTGACCCGGCCCGGTAGATCTCGAGCACGGAGTCGCGCACCGCGGCCGTGAGCTTTTCCCGGTCCGCGAGATCCTGAAAGAGGACCACCTTGCTGGTGATGCCCACGCCCGCTCCCCGATCGATCAACACTTCGATCACGGGCACGCGGTTGCGGGAGGCCGCGAACATCAGCGGGGTCTGGCCCCACCTGGCCTCGCGGGCGTTGACGTCGGCCCCGTGATCGGCCAGCGCGTCCACGGTTGCCACGCTCCCGGACAGGGCCGCGAAGTGGAGAGGGGTGGTGCCGTTGGCGTTGCGCGACCCCGCGTTTGCGCCGGCTTCCAGCAGGGCGCGCACGGTGCCGCTCCGTCCCAGTTCCGCCCCGATGTGCAGCGGAGTGAGGTCGCCGAGGCGGGTAGGTGCTTCGAGGTCGGCCCCCGCTGCCACGAGCAGGCGGACCAGCTCCACGTTGCCCAGTTCGGCGGCCCAGTGAAGCGCGGTCATGCCGTCGCTCTGCGCCAGGTTGACCTCGGCCCCCTCATCGAGCAGCGAACGCACCGACTCGATGTCGTCGCGCATCGCGGCATCGGCAACCGGCGACTCCGGCGGTGGCGCCGCCCACAGGAGGGCGAGCATCACCACCGGAACCCACGCGTTCACATGCATCCTGTCCTTCACCGGACGCCTCACCCCGACGACGCCGCGTCGGCGGCCAGCCCGCCGGAGTAGCCCAGGCTGAAGGCTCCCGTGCTGTCGCCGAAGCTGGTGAGATCCGTATGTCCCAGCTTGTGCAGCAGGGTCAGCATGACGTTCGCCAGCGGCGTGCCCTCGGGTGCGTGCAGGTGGACGTTGCCGTCCATCTGGCCGTTGGCCCCGCCCAGGACGATGAACGGCACCCTCAGGTGGTTGTGCACGTTCGGGTCACCCATGGGCGAGCCGTAGATGATCATGCTCTTGTCGAGCAGCGTTCCGTCGACTTCCTCGACCGCGTGCAGCTTCTCCATCAGATACGGGAGCATGCTGACATGGTAGCTGTTGATCACCGCGAAGTCGGCGATCGCCTCTTCGCTGTCCCCGTGGTGGGAAGCGGGGTGGAACGGGGTGTCGACGCCGCTCTCCGGGAAGGTGCGCGCGGAGGAATCGCGGGAAAGCTTGAAGGAGAACACGCGCGTCATGTCCGTCTGGAACGCCAGCACCTGCAGATCGAACATCATCTGCATGTGTTCGCTGAAGGAATCCGGCACCCCGGCGGGCGCCTCCGGCATGTCGCGCGGATCGCCGCTCGTGTTGCGTTCCTCGACCATCTGGATGCGCCGCTCGATCTCGCGCACGTTCTCCAGATACTGGTCCATGCGCTGCCGGTCGCCGGGTCCGAGCGTCTGCTGCATCTGGGCCACCCGCTCCGCGATCCAGTCCAGGATGCTGCGATTGGTGGAGCGCCGCGCGAGCCGTTCTTCGGCCGTCGATCCCGCCCCGAACAGCTGCTCGAAGGCGACGCGGGGGTCGCGGATCACGGGGAGCGGCTCCGTGGGAGAGGCCCAGCTCAGCGAGTCGGTGTACACGCAGGTGTACCCGTACGCGCAGCCCCCGGCCTGGTTGATGTTCTCGATGCACAACTGCATCGAGGGGATGGGCGTGTCCTGACCGAAGCGATCCGCGTAGATCTGGTCCAGCGAAGCGCCCACGTAGACGTCCGATCCCTCGGTCTGCTTGACGTGCGCCTGCGTCAGGAAGGTCGCCGTCGAGCGGAAGTGGTCCCCGCCGATTTCCTCGGGGATGAAGGCTTCGGCCATCTTCACGTCGGTGTTGCTCACGATGGTCAGATACCGGCGCCACGGCTCCAGGCTACGCATGGAGGTGGGCGACAGGTCGAAGTCGCGGCCGATCGTGGAGGGGCTCCAGAAGTTCTGCTTCGCGCCCCAGGTGGTACAGCCGGCCGCCCCGTGCGACATCTCCATCGCGATCAGGCGCGTGGCATCCATGGCCCGGACGGCCTCCCTCCCGCCCAGTCCCGCCGGAATCATGGCGTCGAGAAGGGGCAGGGCCACGGTGGCGCCCATGCCCTTCAGGAAGATGCGGCGCGGAATGTGCTTGCCGGTGATCAGTCTCATCGTTTTCTCCCTCGGTCCTGCGATTCGTGCTTCGCCGGTCGGCGGCGAAGCGACTCTCTTATTCTGTATCCCGTCTCGCGCAACCGCGGCCGGACCATCCGGCGTCCGTCAGTGCGGGCTGCGACCAGCGGCTATCTGCTCGACGCCTCCTCGACGACGACGTCCGGCACCTGGCTATAGCGGAAGGCGTCGCTCTCGATCACGCCCGTGAGGAACGAAGACATCCTGTAGTCGTTGGCTTCGGCTGCCGCCACGATCGCCCGGATCTCGGGCATGTCGTAGTACTCGACGCGGCGGCCCAGCGCGTACGCCATCAGGTTCACGGTGAAGTTGCGAATCAGGGGGATGGGCCGCTGCAGGAGCGCTTCCTGCAGTTGCGACGGGCTCTCCACCGGGCTGCCGTCCCACAGGGTCCCGCGCGTGTCGAGCGGCATGCTGTTTTCCCGAATGCGCCAGCGGCCGGTCACGTCGTAGTTGTCCAGGGCAAGGCCGATCGGGTCCATGAACTGGTGACAGGCGGCGCACACCGGGCTGGCCCGGTGACGCTCCATTCGCTCGCGGGTGGTCAGCATGCGGCCACCGTCGCTGCTCTCGGTCTGATCGAGATCCGGTACGCCCGGCGGCGGCGGCGGCGGCGGCGTGCCGAGCATCACCTCCATCACCCACTTGCCGCGCAGCACCGGCGAGGTGCGGTTAGCGTGCGAGGTGAGCGTGAGGATGCTTCCGTGTCCGAACAGCCCGCGGCGCTTGTCGTCGGGGTACCGGACGCGCTGGAAGGCTTCGCCGGCGACGCCGGGAATGCCGTAGTGCCTGGCCAGCCGCTCGTTCACGAACGTGTAGTCCGCCGCGAAGAGCTCCAGGACGCTGCGGTCCTCCTGGACGATGTTGTTGAAGAAGAGTTCGGTCTCGGCGAGCATGGCGTTGCCGAGCTGTTCGTGGTAGTCCGGGAAGAGCAGCCGATCGGGATTGACCTTCTCCAGATCCTCGAGCCGCAGCCACTGGGCCGCGAAGCGTGAGCCGAGCGCCTCGGCGCGCGGATCGCCGAGCATGCGCTCGAGCTGTGCGCGCAACGTGGCCGGATCGGAGAGCTCGCCCCGGTCGGCCAGATCTACCAGAGTCTCGTCGGGAAGCGTGCCCCAAAGGAAGTAGGACAGCCGCGAAGCCAGGTCGAAGTCGGAGATGGGGTACAGATCGCCCGCCCGCGCCCCCACGGGCGTTTCCTCCACCCGGAACACGAAATCGGGGCTGGCCAGGATCGCCTGCAGCGCGGTGCGGACGCCGTCCTCGAAGCCCTCGCCGGCCTTCAGGTCGTAGAAGGCCATCAGCGACTCGACTTCAGCGGACTCCAGCGGACGCCGGAACGCCTTGCTGCCGAGCCTCTCTACGATCTCGCGTGCGCAGGGGCGTGCCTCGGCCGGCGACGAAGGCACACAACTGAAGATGGCGCGGCGGCTGGGGGTGTCCGAGATCCCGGTGGGGTTGTCGGGACCGAGAATGACGAGGTCCTTCAGGTGGGCCAGCACGGTGATGCCGTATCCCGAGCCGCTCCCGATCTTGCGGTCGCTGAGCGACCAGTCGTGGGGCGAGAGGATGTCCTCGACCGGTCCGTCCGTTTGGCGAAGGAAGACGGCGCTCACCCGATGCGGTCCCGCGGTCACATGGAATGGCTCGGTGGTGAAGCTCATCCCGTTGGGATCGGCTACGTGCATCCAGCGGTCCACCTCGAGCAGGGCAAGCGGCTCGCCGTCGATGGAGATCTCGATCTGCTCGCCGGGAGTCACGCCGCCGGTGATCTCGCCCGTCGTGGTGTGCTCGAACCAGAGCTGGAAGGTGTAGTCGCCGTCCGCCGGGAAGTTGTGGACCACGCTGACGCCTCCCCGGGTGCCGCGGGGCGCCCCGGGCACGCGATCCCACTGCGAGGCGTAGCCCGAATTCGTATAGGTCACCGAATTGCTGGGGGCGTCGGGTATGCCGACCGCCAGGCGGCTGATCTCGTCCGCGGCCCGCAGGTACGCGTCCAGGTTGGTCGGGGAAAGCATCTGGACATCGGCGATGTTGTCGAAGTTGGCGCTCTTGGTGTCGAGCGGCAGATAGTCGCCACCGTCGATTTCGAGGTCGAGCAGGTCGCCGATGGATGCCGCGTACTCCGCCCGGTTCAGGCGCTGGAACGACCGGTTGCCCGGCATCGGGTTGTCCGCGGCGGCTTCGTCGATGAGCTGCTCGAGGGTTTCGACCAGCATGACCAGGGTGTCGCCGGCGGGGCGCGGCATGCCGGGCGGGGGCATCATGCCGGCGCGGAGCTTGCGGATCATCTTCTCCGCCGTCTCCGCGGACTCCGGGGCGTTCTCGACGTGGAACGCGGCCAGGGTGAGATTGCCGGTCAGGAGCGCATCGTTGTGGCACACTTGGCAGTACATGCGCACGACGCCCGTCAGGTCTTCGGGGGAGATGTCCCGGGCGACCTCGGCGGCCGATGAAAGGACGACGGGCACCGGGTTCTGCTCCGCAACCGGCCCCGACTGATGCCCGACCGCCGCGGTGAAGCCGGCGACCGCCATCAGGCTGGCGATGGGTAGCCTCATGACAACTCCGGATATGGGACCCGGTTGCTCGGACCGGTGCCGTCCGCCGCCGGCCGCCCGTCGTTCCGCCTGAGGGCAGGATGAGGGTGCAGGAGACGACTAACCAGCATACACAGTACTGTCACGAGACGCGTTTCCGCAACATTCGCCTAATTTCAAGCGCGCGTGCCGGCGCGCGCCGGGCCACGCGTGCACGCGCACGAGGCACTCTCGGTTCGCACGGAAGAACGCCGTGTGCTAACGTGGCGGTACGCCCCTCCGGCACCAGGGGCGGCGGGTCCGACACGACGTGGCCCGGCATGCCGTCCGCGCACAAAGGAGCATCAAGATGAAAGCATGGTCCGCCATATCCGTTCTCATTCTGGCGGCGGTCGCGTTTCTCGTCATGCGTCCCGGCCAGGCGCCGGACGCGCAGGCGCCCACCGCCATGCAGGCGCCGACGCCGGAAGAACGGGAGGCCGCCTTCCAGACCGAGATCCGCATGGAAAACCCCATCGCTCCCCTGAACTCCGTATGGATCGAGGAACTGACCTGGATCGAGGTGCGCGACGCGATGGCCGCCGGCAAGACCACCGCCATCATTCCCACCGGGGGCATCGAGCAGAACGGCCCCTACGTCGCGCTGGGCAAGCACAACTACGTGCTGGAGGGGGCATGCGACGCCATCGCGCGCGAGCTCGGCAACGCGCTCTGCACGCCGATCATCAAGCTGGTGCCGGAAGGCGGATTCGAGCCCAGAACCGGGCACATGCGCTATCCCGGGACACTTACCGTGCGTGACGAGACCTTCCAGATGATGCTTGAGGACGTGGGGCACAGCCTTCACGTGCACGGATTCGAGCACATCATCTACATCGGCGACAGCGGCGGGAACCAGGCCGGAATGGCTGCCGCGGCCGCCGCTCTCAACGAGCGTTGGGGTGAGACCAAGGCGCACCACGTCGCGGGCTACTACGACAACGCCGGCGTGGTGGCGCGCATGAACGAGCTGGGCGTGGAGGAAGGCCCCAGCGACGGTTATCACGACACCTACTGGCTGACCTCCATGCAGATGACGGTCGATCCCTCGACCGTGCGCTACGACGAGCGGGTCGCGGCCGGGAAGGCAACGATCAACGGCGTCTCGATCGCTCCCAGGGAGGAGACCATCGCCCTGGGCGAGCAGCTAATGGAGTGGCGCAACAACAAGACCGTGGAGTTGATCCGCGAGGCCATCTCCGGGAATTAGCTTAGTTTATCGGACTAAGTCTATAGCTGGAGCACGTCAGAACTCGAACCCCGCCCTCTGGAAGGCCGGGTTGCCATCCACCAGCGTAAGCAGGACGCGGTCGCCCATCTCGAGGATCCCGTCCGGCTCGCGCTCCAGTTCCCACACGTCCTCGAGGTCGAGCACCACCAGGTCGGCCACCTTGCCGGGCTCCAGGCTGCCCGTCCAGTCGTCCGAGTAGGTCAGGTAGGCGTTGTCGATGGTCATCGCGCGCAGCGCCTCCTCGAGCGTGATGGTCTGCAGCGGTCCGTGCTCGCCTCCCCAGAGATCGGTGCGCGTGAGCATGGCGTAGAGCCCGATCCAGGGGCTGTACGGGGAGGTGCCGTAGTCGGAGCCCACCGCGATGCGCACACCGGCGTCGAGGTAGCTCCGCAGCGGCTTGAGGCGGGCCATGCGCCCGGGGCTCAGGTTGGTGGAGAACGAGCGGCCCTGGTGGTAGATGAACGACGGGTTGACGGCCGCGATGATGCCGTATTCGGCCATCTTGTCGAGCATGTTGGTCTCCGCCTCCATGGGCAGGTAGGCGTGGATGACGCTCCAGCGCAGGTCGGCGTCGGGGTCCTCCGCCCGGATGGAGTCCATGAGCTTCGCGAAGACGTCTACCGTCTGCTTCATGCCCAGGTCGCCGGTCGAGTGGATGTGGGGCTCCCAGCCGCGGTCGACGGTCGGGCGCAACTGGGCCTCGCGCACGTCGTCCTCCACCCAGTGGTACCCGTAGTTGGGCTCGCCTTCGATGGTCTCCCAGTTCACGAAGGGCTGCGAGACCCACGAACTGCGGGTCCCCGCTCCGCCGTCGATCTGCCACTTGGTGCCCCGCCAACGCAGGAAGCGGTCGCCGAGGTTGTTGAAGGGGAGGGAGGCGAAATGGGCGTCGATTTCCTCGGGTGACTGGGTGTTGAACATGCCTTCGTACACCTGCAGGATGCGGAAGTGGAGCATGCCGCGGTCGCGGGCTTCCTGATAGGCGCGCATCACCCGTCCGCCGCCGCCGGGGTCCACGATGGCGGTCACGCCCAGGCGGGTCATCTCGCGGCTGCCGTAGTCGATGGCGCGTATCCGGGCGTCGTAGTCGCGCTGGGACGGGTTCACCGTGACCAGCCGCACCGCGTTGCCGAGGAACATCCCGGTGGGGACCTCCACCTCGCGCGTCTGCCCGTCCACCGTCAGCGTGCGCATCTCGCGGAACACCTTGTCCTCGTAGTTGAACCAGTCCAGGTCCTGGAGCCACCAGTCGGGCCAGGTGGAGGAGTCGGAGTCGTCGATGCCCATCAAGCGGAAGGCGGCGGTGTTGACCGCGACACCGCGATACACCCGGCCGAGGCGGACCGGGTTGTCCGGCGTATGCTCGTCGATCTGCCAGCGGGTGAAGGGCCGCTCGTACTTGTGCTCGTCCCAGCCGCGGCTCGTGACCCACTCGCCGGGCTCGGGGTCGAGCCGCCCCATGAGGTCGGCGACCAGTTGCACGATCTCGTCGGTGCTCATCGCGTAGCGCAGGTCGTTCTCGAACTCCGCCTCGATCCCCAACTGGGAGAAATGGAGATGCGAGTCGATCAGGCCGGGCAGGACGACACGGCCCTCCAGGTCGGTCGCGCGCGTGTCCGGCCCGGCGAGGGCGAGAACCTCGTCGTCGTCGCCGACCTGCATGATCTCCGAGCCGTTCGGGCCCTGGCGCCACGCGATGGCCTCCGCAATCGAGAAGTCGTCGTCGACGGTGACGACCTGGCCGTTGTGCAGGATGCGGTCGGGGCTGACTGCGCCCGTGGACGCGCCCTCGCCGCAGGCCGCCGCGCCGAGCAGCAGCACGCCCGCGAGGAACGAGGGAAACAGGCCGGCCCGGTGATGCGGGAAGAGGGGGTCCGGGTGCCCGGGGGAGCGGTCGAAGCTGGATGCGCGCATCTGTCGTTCCGGTTGTGAGTGGCTGGCAGGAGACACCCGACCAACTTAGGCACCGATCGCCATCATCGCCCGAAATCCGCGCGCGCACTCCGTCGTCCCGAAACCGATCTCCCGGTCAGTTGGGGCTGGTGGTGGGCGAAAGCAACCCCCTCCCCGGAAGCCGGCTCCGGAGAGGGGTGCCCGCGTGGCGCAGCTGCCCGCGCCGGGTCAGCGCACGTGCACGTCAAGCGGCTCGGTCACGAAGTCGGCATGCCCCGCGCCCACGGGGCCGTGCATGAGGCTGAAGACGACCGTCGTCTCGCCTGCCGCTTCACCGTGCAGATGTCCGCCGAACTCGCCCGGTGTGTCCTGTTCGAACTCGGCAATGGACTCGTCAGCCACTTCGACCTGCAGATGGAAGTCCTCATCCAGCTCGACCTCGTTTCCTTCGTGGTCCACGAAGTTCACGTTGATGTGAGCCGATTCCTCCCCGACCTGGCCTTCCAGTTCTCCGCTCCAGGCGCCCTCTTCGCCGTCGTACGACGCGATGGTGCGACCACTCATCACCAGGATGACGCCCTCGACCTCCTCACCATGTTCCTCCTCCGGTTCGGTTGCGCTCTCGCATGCCGAGAGAGCGAGGATTCCCGCGGTCAGCAGGGCGAACGACAGGCTGTGTCTCGTATGTGCCATTGTACTTTTCCTCATGGAATCAAATGTGTGTAGATGATGGCGCGCAGCGTCTCCATGGCGATCCGGGTGATCCGTCTAGAAGACGACGCGATAGGCCACGCTGATGGATCTTCCCGCTTCGGGCATGATCTCCTTCACGCGGGACAGGTGGTTTCTGTACTCGGTATTGCCAAGGTTTTCCCCCCGCACGGTGATCACGTTCAGCCGCCCTCCGACCGTGATGCGGATTCCCGCGGAGAGATCGAAAACAGCGTATCCGTCGGTTGCGCTCTCGAAGGGACCGGTCCGGTCCTGGCGGGCCGCAACCCGGGTCTCGGCCTCGACAAACCAGTCGCGCGGCGCGTAGCCGACGGCGAACCGCCCCTGCAGTGGCGGAATCAGCGGAAGCGCTCCGAGCGTACTCCGCTCGCGAACGTCATGCTGATGCTCCTCCGTGGCTGCTATCCTGCCGCGCACGTAGGATGCCACCGCCTCCACGGTCAGATCGCCGACCACCGCCCATTCGATCGCGCTCTCGAAGCCGGCCAGGACGGCGTCTTCCCCATGGAACTGGAAGATGGGCAGCCGCACCCGGCTCAGCTCTCCGGTTTCGAGAGGGAAGACGTATCCCGAGATGGCGTTGCGGAACAACGTCATCTCCGCGTTGAGCCGGTTTCCGGTGACGCGAGCGAAGAGGTCGATGCCGGTTCCGAGCTCGGTATCGAGCGACGGGTTGCCGACTTCGAAGGCATATGCGGCCAGATGGGGACCCTCGGAGTAGAGTTCGTTGATGCTGGGGGTGCGGAAGGCCCGGGCGAGAGAGGCGCCCACCGTGAGGCTGCTCGTCACCCGTGCCAGAGCGCCCACCGATCCCGATGCCGCGGCGAAGGATCTGGTGCGGATGTGGCCGATGTCGGATGAGGTATCCTCCCGGTGAGGTCGCGCGCGCGCCCAGTCGTAGCGCAGGCCGGCTTCCAGGCGCACCGGCTCCAGATCGACCTCTTCCAGCCCGAATACGGCAAAGGAGGTATGCGTGGAATTGGGGGTGTAGAGTCCGCCCCCGAAACCGAAGCTCTCCCAGGATGCCCGCGACCCCACCCCTCCCGAGGAAAACGGACCCCAACTCGCGTGGCGGGCCAGGATCTCGCCGCTTATCGTCTGGCGATCGAAGAGCGTTCCCAGAATGTTGGGGGGTTCGATCTCCCTGTGCTCATACCAGGTGTGTCCCGCGTCGATCTCGATGGTCTCGAAGGCGCGCTCGGGCCGAAAGAGACTGCGGAGCCGGGTTGCGGTGCGCTCCATCTCGACGCGAACCCCGGCTTCGTGACCTCCGACGAACCCTCCGGGAATGCCATAGTCATTGTCGTAGTAACGGAAGGTGGCGCCGACATGGCCCCAGTCATCCACCCAGGATGTCCCGCCGGAGAGCTCCAGCAGGTCCGTGCTCGTGTTCTTCAGCGTTCCGACCGGAGTCTTCAGGTCGCCGCCGGTGCGACGCGTGACTTCCAGCCGTACGGGGATGTGGTCGGTCAGGCCATAGGTGGCGTTCAGACTCCCGCCCGCCGCGTTGCTGGCGCTTTGGCCCTGCAGTGTGAACGCGCCCGTAAAGTGGTGCGGCACGGACGAGGGCACGTCATCGCGCACGACGTTGATGACGCCGCCGAGAGCATTGCTTCCGTAAAGAATCGCGCCCGGTCCGCGGATTACCTCGATTCGGCGCGCGGACGATGGATCGAGCGCGGTGGCGTGGTCGGGCCCGCTCGCAAACTGGTCGCCGACCCGTTCGCCGTCCTCGAGCATCAGGATGCGGTCTCCGCTGAGACCCCGGATCACCGGCTGCGCGGAACCCGGTCCCATGCTGGTCACCGCCAGTCCGGGCTCGGACGCCAGGGTTTCCGCCAGGCTTCCGGCAAGCCGGCGCTGCAGATCCTCTCCCGCGAATACGGTGGTCGGGCGCAACGTCTCGTTGGCCGCTCGCGCCACGAGCGACCCGGTCGCCACCACGGCCGGCAGGGCGATGGGATTGGCTTCCAACGCCACCTGCAGCACTTCCGCCCTGGAGGCATCCACTTCGAGCGAAACCGTTCGATAGCCCAGGCGTTCGACGCGCACCGTGAAGATGCCCAGCCCGGGCACGGGCACGTGGAAAGTTCCGTCACCATGGGTGATGGCCATGCGCGCCGTGCCGTCGACGGAAACCAGGGCGCCGGCGAGAGGCTCGCTCGAGTCCGCATCGCGCACGACGCCCTCGATCTCGCCCTCGTGCTCGACCTGAGCGGACGAACTCACGGGCCCGAAAGCCATTGCCAGCACTGCCGGAATCGAACCGGCCAGACTCCTCATCGACATGCGCAGCCTTTCTTGAGCCCCACCGACGTGCCTGCTCATCGTGCAACGGGCCGTGGCGGATATCGCCGAAAACGCTTAAGCGGGTAGCGTGAATCGCGGGATGCACCCACTCCCGCGTAACGAGCCGGGTGGAGACTTCCGGGAGGGCCAGCCGCCCGGAAGCGGTCAGACTCGCGGGGGGGCCCTCGGACCGCTCCCGCCCGGTGGAATCGGGCGGTTGGCCCAGGCAGTCGTGGTCGGGGTGCCGAGGCTGGCTTCGGATACCAGCCTGAAGTCGATCGGAATCGCGGTTCCAATGCCTGAAGAGAGCGTGCGCGTCAACTGACACAGCAGATGGCTGTGTCCCGTGTCGCAGTGCTCGCTGCCCTCCCCCTCGACGTGCACGACGGTGCTTGACCCTCGGGCTTCCAGCACCGCATCGGCCGCGGGCAGGGCGGCGAAAACGGCGCACTGAAGCAGCGCGAGGGCCAGGACGCCGAACCGGCGGGGATCCCGCGAATGAGGAGAGATGTGCTTCAAGGAACTGGCCGTATGGCTGGGCCGCCAATCAAGGGGCGACCTGTCTGGGTCGAAAAATCGGTGTCAAAGGGTCCGCAAGTCTGCGGAGATGGTCGCGCAAGGCCCGAACACCTTCCGTCTCATGCGGCATGTGCGGCCTCGGGGGATGTACCCGGGGAAGTATCCACGGAGATCCTGCCGTAGCGCATGAACAGAGCGGGAACCACGATCATGTTCAGGACGGTGGAGGTGGTCAGGCCGCCGAGTACGACCACGGCCAGCGGCGCCTGGATTTCCTTGCCCGGCTCTCCGATCCCCAGCGCCAGCGGGATAAGGGCGAGCCCCGCCGTCAGAGCCGTCATCAGAATGGGACTGAGACGCTCCACCGAGCCCCGCCGGATGCTGTCGGCGAGTGGAACCCCGCTCGCGCACAGATCCTGGTACCGGCTCACAAGGAGCATCCCGTTGCGCACCGCGATTCCGAAGAGCGTGATGAAGCCGACCAGCGTGGCGACGTTCACCGTTCCACCGATCAGCAATACGGCGATCACGCCCCCCGTCAGGGCCAGCGGCAGATTCACCATCAGGAACATTGCAGTCCTGAAGCTTCCGAAGGCGCGAAACATGATGAGAAAGATCGCGCCGACGGAGAACAGCGACAGGACCGTAATGCGGCGGGTGGCGGACTGGCCGCTCTCGAACTGGCCTCCGTATTGGAGGTAGTACTCGGGCTCGAGGTCCAGGTCGGCGGCGATATGCTCCTGGAGTTCGGTCACGGCCCCGATGACATCGCGTTCCGCGACGTTTGCGCTGACCACGATTTTCCGCTGCACGTTCTCCCGGGTGATCATGTTCGGGCCGTGCGCCTGTACGATGGCGCCGAGCTGCGACAGAGGGACGATCGGCCCTGCGGGGGTGGCCATGAGGGCGCTGCCGATGGCCTCCGGATCGGTCCGGTACTCGTCGGCGTAGCGAACCAGCAGGTCGAAGGTTCGCTCTCCCTCGCGCACGATGGATACCGCCTGACCCTGCATCGCGATATTGACGGCGTCCGCCAGAGTCCCCGGGGTGACCCCGTAGCGGGCCATGGTGCGGCGGTTCGCGCGGACCTGCAGCTGCGGCACCTCCGCCTGCTGTTCCATGGAGATGTCCACGAGACCCTCGACCTCATGGGCGATGGTCTCGATCAGGCCGGCGATGTCGCGCAATTCACGGAGGTCGGGTCCGAAAACGCTGATTGCGATCGCGGCGCGCGTGCCGGAAAGCATGTGATCGATGCGATGGCCGATGGGTTGTCCCACGGTGATGCTCGTGCCCGGTATGCCGGCGAGACTTTCGCGCACCTCGGCCAGCACTTCGGCGAGTTCACGCTCCTCGAGGTCCAACTGGGCTTCGACGTGCGAGGTGTTGACGCCCTGTGCTTCCTCGTCGAGTTCGGCGCGGCCCGTCCGCCTTGCAGTGGAAACCACGCCGGGCACCTCGAGCAGCCGCCGCTCCACGCGCCGGCCGATCTCGTCGGATTCCTGCAGCGACGTCCCCGGCACGCTGATGATCGCGATCGTGAGCGAGCCCTCCTGGAACTCCGGCAGAAACTCCCGGCCCAGGGTGGGAACGACCGCCAGGGTTCCGGCCAGCAGAATCGCCGAGCCGATGAGGACCCTTCCCGAGCGCCGCAGTGCCCAGTCCAGGACCCCCCGGTAGAGGAATTCGAGTCCCCGGACCAGCCAGGGCTCGTGTCTCCGCCTGATCGAGCGGTCGGTCGGCAGCAGCAGGTAACAGAGCGCCGGGGTCACGGTCACCGCGATGAACAGCGACGACAGAATGCTGATGATGTATGCTTCGCCGAGCGGCCTGAGCATTCGGCCTTCCACGCCGGTGAGGAAGAACAGCGGCACGAAGACGATGGTGATGATGAGCGTCGCATTCAGGATGGGATCCCGGATCTCGCTGGCGGCGCTGCGAATGATGGACAGGGGAGGACTGCGCTGGCCGTGCGGACGCCGGCGGTTGTCGCGCAGGCGCCGGTGCACGTTCTCCACAAAGATGATCGCGTCGTCGACGAGGGCCCCGATCGCGATGGCCATCCCACCCAGCGTCATGGTGTTCACGGTGCCGCCGAGCGCACGCATCACGATGATCGCCACAGCCAGCGAAAGGGGGATGGCGACCACGGAGATGAGCGTGGTGCGGACGTTCCACAGGAAGAACACCAGGATGGCGATCACGAACAGGGCGCCGTCCCGCAGCGCGAGGATCACGTTGTCCACCGCGAGCGAAATGAAGTCCGCCTGCCGGAATATCTGTCGGTCCAGGGCGATTCCCTCCGGAAGATCGGCCTGGATCTGATCCAGCTCGGCGTCGATCCTGCTCGTGAGTTCCAGGGTGTTGGCGCCCGCCTGCTTCTGGATCGACAGGATGACCGCGGGTTCCGCGTTCACCGACCCGGTCCCGTACGTGATCCTGGGCCCGATCCGTACTTCGGCGACATCTTCGATGAGAACCGGGATTCCGCCTCTGGTCGCCACCACGGTGGCGGCGATGTCGTCGACGTCGGCGGGGCGCACGATCCCGCGAATCAGCACCTCGCGGCCGCTCGACCAGTAGATTCCCCCGGACACGTTCTCGCTGGATCCGGAGGTGGCGGCCAGCACGTCCTCGAGGCCCACCTGGTAGGCCAGCAACCGCTGCGGGTCGACCAGAACCTGGTACTCTCTCACGTCGCCGCCCTGAGTGATGACCTGGGAAACGCCAGGCACCGCAAGCAGTCGGCGGCGCACCACCCAGTCCGCCAGGGTGCGCACCTCCATGAGCTGCGATGCAGGCCCGCTCAGGCCGACGAGCATGATCTCGCCCATGATCGAGCTTATGGGCGCGAGCACCGGGGGATTGACGCCTTCCGGAAGGTCGAGCGCCTGGGCCTGCAGCCTCGCGCTCACGATCTGCCGGGCGAGGAAGATGTCCGTGCCCCACTCGAAATCGGCCCAGACGATGCTGATGCCGTGGGCCGACCGCGACCGCACCCGCCGCACCCCCAGCGCACCGTTCAGGGCGGTTTCGATCGGGAAGGTGATCGAGATCTCGACGTCTTCCGGGGCCAGCCCCTGGGCATCCGTCACCACCGTGACGGTTGGAGCCGTCAGGTCGGGAAAGACATCGACCGGAAACGTGGCCGCGATCCAGCTGCCCCCGACGAAGAGGCCCATCGCGAAAATCAGCGCGAGGAAGGGATTCTTGAGGGAGGCGCCGACAAAGAGGTCGAGGAAGCCGCGCTGCTCGGACGGACTCATCCCGGCTCCCTGCTAGTGAGCGTGGCCATCGGACGGCTCGATGGTGCCCAGCGCGGCGAGATTGACCTGATAGGCTCCCGTGGTCACCACCTGCTCCCCGATCTCGAGGCCGGAGGCGACGAGGGTCCACGATCCGTCCGAGGCACCCACGTCGATCACCCGGCGGTCGAATGTGTCGCCGGTCACTTTGACATAGACGACGGAGAGGCCGTTCTCATCCTGAATCGCTGATGCCGGCACCGCCGGACCCCGCACCGGATCGCCGACGAGGATCTGGCCCTCCGCCAGCATCCCCACCTTCAGGGCGCGTTCGGCGTTCGCGACCGCAAACCGTACCGGAAGGGTGCGGCTGGCCGGGTCGATCACGTCTCCAACGGAAAGGACCCGGGTTGCGGTGTAGGTGCTCGAGCCCCCTTCCACGGTGAACCAGGCACCCCGGATCCGGCTCGTCTCCAACGCGTAGCGGGCGGGGACCCTGGCCACGAACCAGAGCGTCGCCGCGTTCACGATCGTGAACGCGTGCTCTCCGACCGCGACCTGCTGGCCGAGCGCCATATCCCGGGCTGCGACTACGCCGTCGATGGGACTGCGAAGGCGATAGAGATCGGAATCGGGATCATCGCCGTCGACGCTGCCTGGAGCGCCTCCGATCGCCTCGAACGCCGAAACCGCAACGTTGAGATCCCGCCTCGCCTCCTCCAGCCGGCGAGCGGGGATGGCGCCGGCCGAAAGGAGGCGCTCGGCCCTCTCGGCCTCGCGTTCCGCCGCGACCACGTCGGCGCGTGTCCGCGCATACGACTCGTTCAGGCTGGTGGGCGCGATGAGGGCCAGGACCTGTCCGCTTCGGACGAAGTCGCCCGGCCCGAGCGACGTTCCGTCCACTTGCACGAGCCCGGCAACCGGAGAGGAAACGTGCACCAGGCCGCCGGGAGGGGCCACGAGTTCGCCCGCCGCGGCAAAGGAGGCGGGAATCTCGCGCTCTTCCGCGATCGCGATCGCGAACGGAAACGACCACTGCTCTTCCTTGGCCAGCGTGATCGACCCCGTGACCTGTTCCGCGTGCACCTCGTCTTCCGCGTGGTCGTGTCCTTCGTGCGAATCGACCTCGTCCTCGTCCCCGAACACCTCGATCTCGCCTGCGTGTATCGCGTAATCGCGGCCGTCGACCGACAACGCGAAGTCGACGCTCCAGTCTCCGGCTGCCGGCACCATGGGAGAAACGATGTACACGCCGGGAATCTCGGGCTCCGCCGCGATTTCCTCGCGCATGCCGCCGGGTCCGGACATGGACATCGCCACGGTCGCGCCGTCGACGGGCCGCCAGCCTTCCACCCAGGTGAAATGGACTTCCCAGGGCTCCTCGCTCTCCGCGCCCTCGATCAGGTGCGGGTACTCGACGAAGAGCTCGATCCCGTCCGCGAGCCGCGTAAAGAACCCCCCGCCCACGTGCGGATCGTGGGCCGGGTCGGCCGCGCTTTCGTCCGCACCTCCGCCGCAGCCCAGGAATCCCAGGGCCAGCAACGAAACCAATATCCGGGCATCCACTACCTTGCGTATCATCGTTCCTCCTCCGGGGCCGTCCCCATGGCGCGAAGCAGGTCGTAGTAGGCGATCCATGCTTCCGATCGCAGAGACAGCGCGCTCAAGCGTGCGTCCTGGAACGCGCTGGCGGCGTCGAGCAACTCCAGGAGCGTCATTTCGTTCTCGCCGTAGGCGGCTGTCGCGGACGAAAGCAGGGCCTCGCCATCCGCCAGGAGTACATCCGCCGCCACCTCGACGCGCGCGCGGCTGGCCGCATAGCGATCCGCAGCGTTGAGGAGGTCGTTCTCCGCCAGCCGCCGCCTCAGGTCGAGCCGATATGCCGCCGCGGAACTCTGGGCCGCCGCCTCTTCGCGAGCCCCCGCTCCCCGGTCGAACAGCGGAAGCGGAAGATCCAGACCCACGCTGGCCCCGGCGAAGCCGTCGAGATGATGCCTGTATCCGACGCCGAGAGTAGGGGCCGGTACCCAGTAGGAACGTGCGATGTCGACTTCGGCCTGCGCGGCGTCCAGTTCCCGTGCCGCCGCTTCCAGGTCCGGCCTGGCAGTCAGGAGGCGCAGCGCGTCCTCGCGCGCCATCGGCGGCGGCACGCCCCGCAGCGCCGCCGACGGCCCGACCTCTTCCGCCTCCGTCCCGGGTGCGATGAGCGCGGCCAGTTGTCTGCGCGCGGCCCGGGTCCGGATCCCCGCCTCCGTCACATCCTGTTCCGCCCGCACCCGTTCCAGTCGCAGCCTCCGGGTTTCGTAGTCGGAGATGTCTCCCGCTTCCAGACGGACCTCGGCGTCCTCCGCCACACTCCGTATCACATCGGCAGCCTGGCGTATGGTTAGTTCCGACTCTTCGGCGAGCCACGCCATGGCATACGACTCCCGAACTTCGAAGGCGAGCTGAATCGAGTCCGCCCGCAGGCGGGCCGCACCGGCATTGATGGTGTGGGTGGCGGCCCGGCCGCGCGCCGAGGTCCGGCCCGGCCATTCAACCTGCTGAACGAACTGCATCGTCTCTTCCCAGAACTTCTCCGACCCATGCCCCAGGTCGTCGCGGCCGATGGTGAACGACGGGTTCGCGTACGCTCGCGACTGGCGCGCGGCTCCCGCGGTCCGGGCGGCCTCGGAACGCGCGATCTTCAACGCCAGGCTGTTCTCGGCGAACTCCCGGAGAGCTTCGGTCAGGGTGACGCGACGGACGGCGTCCTGAGGGGCCGCCGAGCGGGGCAGGCAGAGAAGGCCGACGAGCCCCAGAACCGCGAGAAGCGTTCGCGGAGCCGACTCCAGCATTCCTCTCCTCCCCGGACCGGCCATGACGAATCCCACGGCCGCACTCTCGTTCACATGCGTGCCGTCGCCAGCAGGTGGTCGACGTGGTGCGCCTCGAGACAGCGGCCCGCCCTGGTTTCAAGCTGCACGGTGATGTGGTGTATGTTGAATTCCTGGTAGGCGATATCCCGGATCCGGTCCAGCAGCGATTCGTGCCCGACGTCCGACTCGTAGCCGGGCTCGACAAGAATATGGGCGGTGAGGGCATCGTACCCCGGAGCCAGGGTCCAGCAGTGGACATCGTGGATGACCGTAACCCCGTCCAGCTGTTCGATCCGGTGGCAGAGCGAATAGACGTCGATGTGTTCCGGGGTGCCCTCCAGGAGCACCTGAACCACCTTGGACAGCAGGCGCCAGGTGCTGGACAGGATCAGGATGCCGATCAGCAAACTCAGGGCCGGGTCGGCGCCATGCCACCCGAACGCCCAGACCAGCACGCCGGCCACGACGACCGCGACGGACCCCAGCAGGTCGGTGATCATGTGCTGATGCACGCCTTCCACGTTGACGCTCTTCTGAGCCGACCCGTGCATGATCCAGAGGGCCGATATGTTCACGACGAGGCCGATCGATCCCACGATCAGCATGAGCCCGCCTTGAACTTCCGGGGCCTCGGAGAGACGACGATACGCTTCAAGGAGCACGGCGACGGAAATGCCCCAGAGCGTGAGCGCGTTGACGAGAGCTGCGAGGACTTCCGTCCGATGGAACCCGTACGTGCGTTCCGCGGTGGCGGATTGAGCGGAGAAGCGCATGGCGACCAGCGCCAGCCCGATAGAGACGGCATCCGCGAGCATGTGTCCGGCGTGGGCGAGCAGGATGAGGCTCCCCGACAGGTATCCGGCGGTCACCTCCGCGATCATGTATCCGACGATCAGCACCAGCGCGATCGTCAGACTCTTCCTGCCCTCGGCCGCCGAGGCATCCGGTCGGTCCGGACCGCCCTGCAGGAGATCCTGATGACCGTGTGCGGAGTGATCGTGAAGGGCCGGGTTTCCAACCTGGGAACCGGCATCGGGACCACCTGATGTCGTCAATGTCATCTGACCTGCCCGGTCCGGGAAGACGGGAAGCGTGGTCGCCGGGTCACCCTGCCACCGTCGATCGGGTATGCGCGACATGCGTTTATTCATGACTCCCGACGACACAAAGGGCAAGCGACATTTGTTCGGCAGAATGCGACCTTTTCGGAAAGCCATCGAGTCAGAGAGCAGTATGCGACCACCTTCCGGCGAGCGTCAACAGGTCCGGAGACTGCGCTGTGGCGTGTGCTGACGGCGAACGTGGAGGAACCGGTCGGCTTGAGGACGGATGACGCCTGCGTGTGCGAGGAGCGCGCGCTGTCCACCAGGCGATTGACCGCTGCCCCCGCGCGGTTCACAATACCGGAACGCCCGGACTTCAGGGGCGGTGACGACGGACCTGCGTGAGAGGAGCGGACGACATGAAATCGGCGAAATGGATACTTGGCGCGTTGGTGCTCACCCTGCTGCCTGCATCGCCCGCCGAGGCGCAGGGACGGCGCAACCTCACCCCGGAGCAACTCGCCGAGCGGCAACGGCGCCAGGAGGAGATGAGGACCGCGCCGCGGCCCATTGAGGGCATCAACTCCATCTGGATCGACGAGCTGACCTGGATGGAGGTGCGCGACGAGATTGCATCGGGGAAAACGATCGGCATCATCGCGACCGGGGGCGTCGAGCAGAACGGCCCCTATATGGCGGGCGGCAAGCACAACTACGTCCTTGAGGCGATGTGCGACGCGATCGCGCGCGAGCTTGGCAATGCGCTGTGCGCGCCGGTGATGAAGTACGTGCCCGAGGGGGATCCGGAGAACATCCGCTACCCTGGCACCCTGAGCGTGCGCCAGGAGACGTTCCGCATGGTGCTCGAGGATGTGGCCAACAGCCTGAAGAGCCAGGGGTTCACGGATGTCGTCTTCATTGGTGACAGCGGCGGGAATCAGAACGGCATGTCGGACACGGCGGAAAAACTCAACGAGTACTGGGGCGGCACCGCGCGGGCCCACTACATCGAGGAGTATTACCGGGAGGACATCTGGAGCTGCGAGTTCCTGGAGGAGGAACTCGGGCTCTTCCAGAAACCGGACATCTGCTCCGCCACGCGCGACATCTATCACGACGACGTGCACTATTCGTCGATCGTGGCCACCACGGATCCGGAGCGCATTCGCGCCCGGCAGCGGATGGAGGCGGGGCTCTACTCGATCAACGAGGTGGAGCTGGGGCCGGTCGAGCGGACCATCGAGATCGGCGAGGCGCTGATCGCCTACCGCACCGAGATCACGGTGCGCGCGATCCGGGAGAGCATGGGGCGGTAACCCGGGCGCAAGCCTGCCGCGTCCGACACGGGGTACGGTCCCCGGCCGGGGCTCCTATCCCAGCGTGGGCGCGAAGGTCGGCGCCCGGCGGTGCTGCGTGGCCTGCTCGAAAGCGTAGGCGATGCGGATGAGCACGGGCTCGCTCCAGGCGCGTCCGAAGAACGAAACCCCCGCCGGCAGCCCCGACACGAACCCCATGGGCACGCTGATGTCCGGGTAGCCCGCGATGGCGGCTGGCCCCGCGCTGCTCCCGCCGTCCAGCCGGTCGCCCTTTATGTGGTCGGTGGTCCAGGGGAGGTCGCGGGTGGGGGCGACGATGGCGTCCAGTTGGTGCTCGTTCATCAGGGCATCGATGCCATCCTCGCGGTTGCCGCGCTGGATGGTGCGCACCGCGTTCAGGTAGACCTCGTCGGTGAGCGGGCCGCGCGCCTGTGACGCGATCATGCGCTGCTGACCGAAGAAAGGCATCTCCAGTTCGGCGTTCTGTTCGTTGAACTCGATGATCTCCGCCAGGGTGCGCACCGGCGCATCCGGTCCCAGCGTCGCCAGGTAGGCGTTCAGGTCTGTCTTGAACTCGTATTCGAGTACGATGAGCGGGAGTTCGTCTCTCCAGTTTGCCACGGGCAGGTTGGCGGGGTCCACGATAACCGCGCCCGCGTCGCGCATCGCCTGGATAGCATCCTCGAAGAGCGCCATGACGCGGGGATCGAAGCCGGTGAAGGAGCGCGCCACGCCGATGCGTGCCCCCTGGAGGCCGGCGGAATCGAGGAATTGCGTGTAGTCGGTGTGGAAATTGCCCTCACTGTGCGAGGTGGCTTCGTCGCGCGGGTCCACGCCCACGGCTCCGCCCAGGAGGATGGCGGCGTCGCGCACGGTGCGGGTCATGGGCCCCGCCGTGTCCTGGGAGTGGGAGATGGGGATGATGCCCGACCGGCTCCACAGCCCCACCGTGGGCTTGATGCCCACGATGCCGTTGCTCGAGGAGGGGCACATGATGGAGCCCCCGGTCTCGGTGCCGACGGTCAGGGCGCACAGGTTGGCCGAGGCCGCCACCCCGGAGCCTGAGCTCGACCCGCAGGGGTTGCGGTTGAGGGCGTAGGGGTTCACGCATTGCCCGCCGCGCGCGCTCCAGCCGCTGGTGGCCCGCTCGCCCCGGAAGTAGGCCCACTCGCTCATGTTGGCCTTCCCCAGCAGGATGGCGCCGGCGGCGCGCAGGCGCTCGGCCACGAAGGAGTCGCGCGGCGGGATGGAGCCCTCGAGCGCGAGCGACCCCGCCGTGGTGGTCATGCGGTCGTGGGTGTCGAGGTTGTCCTTGAGCGCGACCGGAATTCCGTGCAGCGGCCCGCGCGGCCCGCCGGCGCGGCGCTCGGCGTCCAGCTCGTCGGCGATCTCGAGCGCGTCCGGGTTGATCTCGATCATCGAGCGAAGCTCCGGGCCCTGCCGGTCCATCGCCTCGATGCGCTCGATGTACGCCTGCGTGATGGAGCGGGCGGTATGCTCGCCCGACTCCATCATGCGCTGCAGATCGTCGACCGTGACTTCGTCGAAATCGAAGGGCGGGATCTCGTCCGGTGCCTGTGCGTCGCCGGGCGAGTCGGAGGCGGGCGGGGAACAGGCGGAGGTCATCGCCAGTCCCGCACCGCCTGCCGCGGTCGTGCCTATGAAGGTTCTTCGATCCATCCTCGCTCTCTTTCCCTGTCGCCCCGCGATGATCCTACCTGTTCCCGATTCTCTCCTCGATGAGGCGTGCGGTGCGCTCGGTGCGGGCGTCGGCGATCTGGCGGGCGATCTCGAGCGACGCACCCAGGTCGGCGATGGAGACGCCGTTGATGACCGCCTGACCCGTCCTGACCCGCGCTGCCCAGCGCACCGAGGCCGGGTCGTCGAGCATCATGTTGAACGTGATGCCGGGGCTGTCGTGCAGGCCGTCGCGCGGCATGTCGTCGGTGACGATCCCCAGGTCGCGCAGCACGTTCGGGGTGCCCGGAGGGGTGCGGTAGTACTCCGGGATGAAGTGCACGGCGGCCTCGCCGCCCCAGGCATCGTTCAGGGCATTGGCCACGTTCTCCATGCCGCGCTGGTTCCCGCCGCTGTCGCCGATGAGCACGATGTTCTCGAAGCCGTGCATCTTCAGGCTGTGCGCGACATCGGTGAGCACCGCCTCGAAGGTCTCCTGGCGCAGGCTGATGGTGCCCGGGCTGGTCATGTGGCCGCTGGGCGGATCGATGTTGCCTTCGGGCACGGTCTCGATGACCGGGGCGCAGAGCGCGTTCCCGAGCTTCTTCGCGATGGCCGGGCAGTTGGCGCGCAGCACGTAGTTGTGTTTTCCGGTGACCAGCCAGGGGCCGTTGGGCTCGACGCCGCCGGTGGAGATGATGGCCGTGGTCTTGCCGTTGGCGAGGGCGTCGCGGACGTCCATCCACGTCATCTCCTCGATCCAGGGCGTGCTCACCTCGGGCAGCGGGTTGGGGGTGTCCACGCAGTTGTAGGCGTTGGCGCTGCAGTTCCCTCCGCCCATGGAGCGGGGATCGGGCTCGGGCCGCTGCGGCGGACCACCAGCACCCGCGGCCCGCATGGCGGCGAAGCGGGCGCGCATCGCGGACCTGTCGGGAGCGGGCAGGGTGCCCCGGTTGGCAATCGCGTTGCGGATAGCGTCTGCGGTGTGCTCCGCGCGGAACTCCACGATTTCGCGGGCCCACTCGAGCGACTGCACCCGGTCCTCGATGGAGACGCCGTTGATGGTCGCCTTGCCCGCCGCGACCCGCTCGTCGTAGCGCACCGAGAAGGGGTCGTCGTAGAGCATGTTGAGAGTGATGATCGGGTCGTCGTGGAGGCTGTCGCTCTCGCCGTCCTCGAGTCCGCGGAAGGCCATGTAGCGGGTGACGGAGTTGTAGTCGTAGTACTCCTGCACATGCGCCACGACCGCGGCGCCCGCGAATTGCTCGTTCAGCCGCTCGGCGACGGCGCGCTGGCCGCCCTGATTCCCGCCGCTGTCGCCGATGAAGAGGATGTTGCGGAAGCCGTGCATCTTCAGGCTGTGGGCGACGTCGGTGAGCAGCGCCTCGAAGGTCTCCTGGCGGAGGCTGAGGGTGCCGGGGCTGGTCATGTGCCCGCTGGGCGGATCGATGTTGCCCTCCGGCACCAGCTTGATGACCGGAGCGCACAGGGCGTCGCCCAGCTCCCGGGCGATGGCGTCGCAGTTGGCGCGCAGCACGAAGTTGTGCTTGCCGGTGGCCAGCCAGGGCCCGTTGGGCTCGACGCCGCCGGTGGGGATGATGGCCGTGGTCTTGCCGTCGGCGAGGGCGTCGCGGACGTCCATCCACGTCATCTCCTCGATCCAGACCGTGTTCGCTTCAGGCAGCGGGTTGGGCGTTGCCCGGCAGTTGTAGACGTTGGCGGCGCAGTCGCCGCCCCCCATGCTGTTCGGGTCGCGCTCGGGTCGCTGCTGTGCCTGGGCGGCGGTCGAGGTGACGAGCAGGGCTCCGATGAACAGGGCGGTCTTCATGATCCTCTCCTCCTGGTTCCGGCAGGTGCACGAGCCATGTGCACGGACAGAAGCACATCGTACTTCATGAACGGGTTCGGTGCGAGTTCCCCGCGTAAGCAGGGACAGGGGGCCATCCCGTAACGTTCGCGGCAGTCAACCGCTGTGAATCTCGCCTGCGGCGCGCAGCCCTGACTCGATGGCGCCGTTCATCCATCCGCGTCCTCCGGAGATGTGCTCGCCGGCGAAATGGATTGGTCCTTCGGGCCTGGCGAGTGCACCGGCGAGTTCCCGGTTCTGCCCGGGCGTCGGCTCGGCCCACGCGGCCCGGCTCCAGGGGTCCCGCTGCCATGAATGGGACATCCCGGTGACGACCTGGCTGGAGGCGCCCGGCAGGAACGTTTCCCAATGGGAGAGCACGCGTGCGACGCGGGCAGTGTCGTCGAGGACATCCAGTTCTTCGGCGCGCGCGCCGCGCACGTAAGTGACCAGCAGGCCTTCGGGACCGGGGGCGTCCCTTGAGGGATGCCAGAGTTCTTCCGGCCAGTCGGTCGTTCCCCAGCCGTTCAGTCCCTCTGCCTCCCAGAAGCGCGTCCGGAAACGGACGAAGACGCGGGTCGCGCTCTGATAGCGGAAGCCGCCGCCCATCGCCTCCGCCTTGGCAGACGAAAGCACCGGCGAGAAGCGGATGCGCGACAGAAGCGGCAAAGGCACGGTCACGAGCACCCTGTCCGATTCCCGGGTTCGGCCGTCCATGGAGGTGGTGCGAACCGGGGTGCCGGCGGCGATGTCGGTCACCGCCGATCCCAAGACCACCCGCTCGCCAAGTGCTGCCCGAAAGGCGGCGGGGAGACGGTCGCTTCCGCTGCGGATCTTTACGTAGGCGGGGCGTTCAGAAAGAAAGGAGGGTGCTGGCACAAACGCGATATCTCCGCTTCGGACTTGAAGATATAGCCCTCCGTCGGGGTAGAGGCGGTCGAGTTCCAGTCCGAAGTGACGGGCGTATCCGAGCGTCAGGCCGTGCTCCGGCGGAATGCGCGCGGCGCCCGCCTCGGCCGAGTGCCCGGGCGCGAACGGGGAACGCAGGGTGAGCACCCGTCCACCGACGCGGTCGCGTGCTTCCAGCACGGTCACGTCGTGTCCGGCGCGGACGAGTTCGTAGGCCGCCGCGAGGCCGGAGAGGCCGGCGCCGACCACGACGACGCGCCGCGTCCGCGCCGCGGGTGTCAGCACTCCCGGAGATTCCTCCGGGCCGACGATCTCCCTGCAGGAAACCAGCCCGAGCCCCGCCAGACCGCCTGCGCGAAGAAGGAAGTCGCGTCGATTCATGCGTTGCATCTGCGCTCTATGCGCGTTCACTTCATGAGTTCCGCACCGTCCCTCCGGGCCTCGTACGCAGGCTCCCTTCAGGAAACACATCAAATGCACAGCTGCCGCCTTCGTCCGCTCGCCGGGGCAGTTCTCCTGCCCCTCGCCTTCGTCGTCGTCCCGGTCCTCACCCCGCAAGGTGCGCTGGCGCAGGAGCCGGCCGACGCGCAAGAGAACGGCGACGCCCGCGAGAACGAGGATCTCCCCCTCCCCGTCGACCGAACCGTGTCCATCGACATGACCGAGGGGAGCTGGATCTCGCTGGACGTGAGCCCCGACGGACAGACCATCGTCTTCGACTTCCTGGGCGATCTCTTCACCATCCCCATCGGGGGCGGCACCGCGACCCAGCTCACCTCCGGGATGGCCTTCGACGCCCAGCCCCGCTTCTCGCCCGACGGCACGCGCATCGTCTACACCTCGGACTACGACGGGGGCCAGAACGTCTGGATCATGTCGCTCGACGGTTCCGACACGGTGCAGGTGTCGCGCGGGGCATCGAATCGCACCGAATCGCCCGAGTGGATGCCCGACGGGGACTACGTCGTCGCGGCCATCGGCAACTTCCGGGGCGGGAATCTGCCGAAGCTGAAGATGTTCCACGTGGACGGGGGCGGCGGCATCGAGCTCGTCTCCGAGCCCGACAACATGAAGGTGACGGGGCCCGCTGTCTCGCCCGACGGGCGCTACATCTGGTACGCGCGCCGCACAGGCGACTGGCAGTACAACGCGCAGTTCCCGCAGTACCAGCTCGAGGCCTACGACCGCGAGGATGGCGAGCGCTATCCCAGGTCGTCGCGCTACGGCTCGGCGGTGCGCCCAACGCTCTCGCCCGACGGCCGCTGGGTGGTGTTCGGGACCCGCCACGACGACCACACCGGGCTCCTGATCCGCGATCTGGAGACCAGCGAGGAGCGCTGGCTGGCGTATCCGGTGCAGCACGACGACCAGGAGTCGCGCGCGACGCTGGACGTGCTTCCGGGCATGTCCTTCACGCCGGACTCGCAATACCTGGTGGTTTCCTACGGCGGCCGGATGTGGAAGCTGCCGGTTGAGGGAGGGGGCGCCGGGGAGATCCCGTTCCGGGTGCAGATGGAGTTGACGCTCGGGCCGCGGGTCGATTTCGACTACCCGATCGAGGACACGCCCACCTTCACGGTGCGTCAGATTCGCGACGCGGCGCCGTCGCCCGACGGCGAGATGCTCGCGTTCACCGCGCTCGACCGGCTGTGGATCTCCGACGCGGACGGCTCCAGCGCGAGACGGCTCACCGACGCCGATCGCTCCGAGCACTTTCCGGCGTGGTCGCCGGACGGGGAGTGGATCGCGTACTCGACCTGGGACGGAGAGGTCGGGCACATGTACAAGTCCCGGGTCGACGGCGGGGGGGATCCGGAGCGGCTGACCAGCGAGCCTGCGGCCTATTTCTCTCCGGCGTGGGGGCCGGGCGACCGCCTGGTTGCGCTGAGAGGCTTCATCCGCGCCTACGAGAGCCAGGGCGAGGCGGGAACTCCCGGAAACGAGATCGTTCAGGTGTCCACCGAACCCGACGGCGATGACGGAGGCCCCGTGACCGTGATCGCGCCCAGCGACGGACGCCGCGATCTGCACTTCGTCGAAGGCGAGGAGGACCGCATCCACATGTTCCGTCCGCCCGATCTGCTGGTGTCGATCCGCTGGGACGGGAGCGACGAGAAGGAGCACGTGCGCGTGCGGGGCGCCACCCTCACCGGCGCGACCCAGGGACTCGCGCCCACGACCGTGCAGATGGCGCCGCGCGGGGATCAAGCGCTGGTGGAGTTGCAGCGCCAGATCTACAGCGTGACCGTCCCGAGCATCGGCATCACGCCCAGCATCAACGTGTCCAACCCGGACAACGCGGCCTTCCCGGCCCGCCAACTGACCGACATCGGCGGGGAGTTCCCGGCCTGGGGCGCCGATGGCCGCTCGGTCCACTGGTCGCTGGGCAACGCGCACTTCGTCTACGACCTGGATGGCGCCGAGGTCTTCGAGGACAGCGTGGCGGCTGCGGAGGAAGAGGAAGAAGAGGCGGAAGAGGAGGAAGTCGGGGAGGAGGCGGAAGCGGAGGCGGAGGACGAAGACGACGAGTACCGCGCCGCGGAGTTCCGGGTACTCATCGACGCGCCGCGCGACATCCCCGAGGGCCTGGCCGTACTGCGGGGCGGGCGCGCGATCACCATGAATGGCGACGAGGTGATCGAAAACGCCGACATCGTGGTTCGCAACAACCGGATCGAAGCGGTGGGCCGGAGCGGGTCGGTGATGGTCCCGGACGGTGCAACCATGATCGACGTCAGGGGGCGCACCATCGTGCCCGGCTACGTGGACACCCATTCCCACCTGCGCGCGCGCGATGAGCTGCACCGCACCGACGTATGGCCCTATCTGGCCAACCTGGCCTACGGAGTGACCACCACCCGCGATCCCCAGACCGGCAACACGGAGGTCCTCTCATACGCGGACATGGTGCGCACCGGTTCGATACTCGGCCCGCGCGTCTACTCGACGGGGCCGGGCGTTTTCTGGCAGGACCAGATCGACACCGCCGAAGAAGCCCACGACGTCCTGAAGCGGTATTCCGACTACTTCGACACCAAGACCATCAAGATGTACGTGGCTGCCGCCCGCAAGGGACGCCAGCACATCATCATGGCGGCGCGCGAGCTGGGGCTCATGCCTACCACCGAGGGCTCGCTCAACATCCGGCAGAACCTGACCGAGACCATCGACGGGTATCCGGGCCTCGAGCACTCCATCCCCATCTTCCCGGTATATAACGACTACGTGCGGCTGTTCGCCGAGACCGGCCGCGTGTACACGCCGACGCTGCTTGTGACGTACGGCGGCCCCTGGGCGGAGAACTATTTCTACAGCCGCGAGAACCCGCACGACGACGCCAAGCTGCGCCGCTTCACCCCCCACGACGAGATCGACAGTCGCACCCTGCGCCGCCCGCAGTGGTTCCGCAGCGACCAGCACACCTTCTCGCGGCACGGCGAGTTCGTGAAAGACCTGGTTGCGGGCGGGGGCAAGGCGGGGGTCGGCAGCCACGGACAGCTGCAGGGGCTCGGGTACCACTGGGAGCTGTGGGCCATGGCGGCGGCGGACATGAACGAGCACGACGCGCTGCGCATGGCCACCATCTTCGGCGCCGAGGCCATCGGGCTGGACCAGGATCTGGGCACCATCGAGGCGGGCAAGCTGGCCGACCTGGTCATCCTGGAGGGCAACCCGCTCGACGACCTTCGCAACACCAACGCCATCGACCGGGTGATGCTCAACGGCCGCCTTTACGACGGCGACACGCTCGACGAACTCTATCCGCGGCAGAGGCCGCTGGCGCCGCAATGGTGGTGGGACGACGAGCCGAACGGGGTGCCAGGCGTGGGGCGGTAGGGATTGGCGGGTCGATGACCGGCTGGGCCCTCAAGACACACGGCCGCCCCCGGGACCCTGTCGCGGAGGTCTTGGGCCTCCGCTTCCGCCACCCTTGGAGGTGCCTGGCACCCCGCGACGGTACGGTTCCGGGAGCGGCCGTCAGGGCCCGTGTTGTCGCCTACGGACCCGTGCCGGATTCAGGAGCGTGCTGCCCTAGCCGTCGGATCCTCCACTGACCATGGCGATCGCCGCGCCGGAAGCGGCCAACAGGATGGCGCTGCCGATGGCCGCCCCAACGAGTTCGGCGTCGACCATCCCCGCCTCGACGCTGTGCGTCACGCTAAGCAACGCGCCGTAGACGGCCCCGCCCTTCGCGCCGTCCTTGGCATCGCTCACGCCCCGCCATCCGAGCACCACCGCGAGCACCAAGCCATGGAATAGGGCGCCGAGAAGGCCGAAGACCGACATATCGGCGTGTTCGTGATGCCCGTGCGGATGGTGGCCGCCGATGAACGGCACCATGTCGAGGATGAAGTCGGCCACAACGAACGCGATGGCCGCGACGACGGAGGCTGTCACCAGTTTCTTCATGTCCACAGTATCTCTCCCTGTTGGAGTGGACGGGGGGTGGCGGCAACAGGTGCAACGTGGGAACGAAAACGTGTCCCCGCAAGTATGAACAAGGTTTGGCGATGATTCCGGGCTGCGATTTCTCCGGTCCCCGTCGCAGTTTCTCGCCCGTTCACGGCCCGTCAGGAGAGGGAGTTTTGGCTGCCGGCGGGGGCCGGGGCGTGGATTGCGCGTGCCTATCCCTTGCGCTTCTCCACCCAGCGCATTAGGGGGATAACCTTCCCGCTGGCGCTCGACTCGATGAGGATGCCCAGGCGGCGCAGCCGCGTCTCCTCCTTCTTCGCGCTCACCACCCAGCGCACCACCTGCTTGCGGTACGACGGGCGCGCGTTGCGGAAGTAGTCCCAGGCTGCCGGATCGGCCCTGATCCGGCTCTCGTACTTCGGCGGCAGCTTCGTGACGCCCGGTTCGTACGCAGCGCGATCCCTGTTCCTGTCGCGCCTCTCGTATGCGGCCAACCCCGCCTCGGCCACCACTCCCTGCGCGAGCAACTGCTTCATGCGGCCCAGGTTGCGGGGGCTCCAATGGCTGCGGCGTCGCCGCGGGGTGAAGCGGACCTTGTAGGCCTTGTCGTCGACGGTGCGCTTCAGGCCGTCGATCCAACCGAAGCAGAGGGCGGCATCCACGGATTCACCGACGGTGACGCTGGGGAGTTTCGTGCCCTTCTTATAGTACCCGACCCACATCACGTCGACCGTGTCGTGGTTGGCCTCGAACCAGGCGCGCAGGTCCTCGGGGGTGGGAAAGAAGTGAGGAGTGGTGTCTTCCATGGGCGATCATCGAGGGCGATTCGCTTCTCAGGACCGAGCCGGATAGGCCTGATTACGTAATTTACGTATTTTGTGTAATCTCTAGATCTCGCCCCGCCGGGAGGCCCACACGGCGTAGTGGCTGGTGCGGGCCGCGAGCGCCATGTAGGTCAGCGACGGGTTCTGGCATCCGGAAGAGGTCATGGCCGCGCCGTCGATGACGAAGAGGTTGGGCACGTCCCATGCCTGGTTGAAGCCGTTCAGCACCGAGGTGGCCGGGTCGCGGCCCATGCGCGCGGTCCCCATCTCGTGGATGGCCAGCCCCGGGGGCGAGATGACCGGCTGGGGCCTGACGTCCCGGCCTCCGGCCGCCTCCAGCATTTCGGCGGCCTGCTCCACTGCCTCGCGCATCATCGCGCGCTCGTTTTCGCTCCAGTCGCAGCGGATGCGGAGCGTGGGGATGCCCCAGGCGTCGACCTGTTCCGGATCGAGGGCCACATGGTTCTCTTCCCGCGGGAGGCACTCGCCGAAGGCGTGCAGACGGAACTGCCAGGGTCCCGGGCGCGTGAGCTCGCGCTTGAAGTCGGCGCCAAAGCCGGGCATGGAGACGCCGCGTCCCCATCCCAGCCGCTCTGCGGCGCCCTGGAACCCGTAGCCGCGCACGAAATCGGAGGAGGGCTCGGTGACGTTGGCGAAGCGGGCGATGTAGATGCCGTTGGGACGTCGGCCGCGCGTGGTCCGGTCCTCCCAGCCGTCGAAAGTGGCCACCGAATCGTCGCACATGGCGTGGTCCATGAGGTACTTGCCGAGCGCGCCGCTCGAGTTGGCCAGGCCGTCGGGGAAGTCGGACGACGTCGAGTTAAGGAGGATGCGCGTCGACTCGAGGGCCGAAGCCCCGAGAAAGACGGTGCGGGCGTGGAACTCAAGCTCTTCGTGGCTCTCGCGGTCGATGACGCGTACACCGGTCACCCGTCCCTGCTGCGGGTCCCAGATGACGCTCGGCACCACGCTGTTGGGGCGAAGGGTCAGTCGGCCGGTGGCTTCCGCCGCAGGCAGGGTCGCGTTGATGGAGCTGAAGTAGCTGCGGGTGCGGCAGCCGCGGTGGCAGGGGCCGCAGTAGTGGCAGGCTCGGCGGCCCTTGTGGTCGCGTGTGAGGACCGCGGTACGGCCGATGGTCATGCGCCGGGTTCCGCCGAACGCGCGCTCGATCGAGTCGCGCATGTGCTCCTCGACGCACGACATCGGCATGGGCGGCAGGAAGACCCCGTCCGGAACCTGAGCCAGCCCCTCGGCCTGTCCGCTGATGCCGACGAAAGCCTCGACGTGGTCGTACCAGGGGGCGATGTCGGCGTAGCGGATGGGCCAGTCGATGCCGTGGCCGTCGCGGGCGTTGGCCTCGAAGTCGATGTCGCTCAGCCGGTAGCACTGGCGCGCCCACATGATCGAGCGGCCCCCCACCTGGCGCCCGCGGATCCAGAGGAAGGGCTCCTCCGAGTCGCTGGTGTAGGGATGCTCGTTGTCGTTGACGAAGAACTTGCGCGCCACTTCGTCGCAGGCGTAGCACTGGCTCTGGATGGGCTGGTCGGCGGCCAGGGCCTTGCGGTCGTTCCAGCCCCGGTACGGCATCTCCGACGGGCGGGTGTGCTCGGCGTAGTCCCGTTCGGGCACGATCGCGGGCCCGGCTTCGAGGACGAGGACGGTCGCGCCCAGCTCGGTGAGCTCCTTGGCCGCCCAGCCGCCCGACATCCCAGAGCCGACGACGATGGCGTCGTATTCCTGGCGCCTGGGGCGGATGTTCATGGGTGCGCGCCGTGCTCGGGGGCCGCGGCAGGCGAGGAGCCCTGGGTGTTCGCACCGGGAGGCCGGCCGGCCTCCGCGTCGGTCAGCGGGGCGCACCCCTCGAAGGCCGGGAAGGTGGTGCGGTAGCCGATGGCCTCCAGACCGACCTCCGAGGTGAAGTATCCGGTCAGGGTGAACCGCTTCACATCGTGGAAGAAGTGCCGGGTCTCGTCGGCGGCGGGGTCGTCGCGGAGGCTGGTCAGGTCGGCGTCGAGGTCGCCCACCAGCGTCGCTTGCTGGATCGCGGTGCAGTCGACGAAGTCGCGTCCGAAGCGGTCGCGGGCCGACGGGTCCACGGTGTCCAGGCCGGCGAGGAACCGGTCGCGGTCGTCGTCGTCCAGCCAACCGTCCACCAGTGCAGCCACGAATTCCGTCACCCCGGCTTCCGATGCACCCGGGGTGTCGGTCGCGGGGATGATCGCCTCGGCCATGGCGGCCATGACGCGCGCGCGGGGCGGGGTGAGGAGGCTCGCGGCCACCTGTGGCCCCGTCGGGCCCCCTCCCGCAGGCGTCCCGGCCGATGCGCGAACCCGCTCCGCCCAGGCGACCAACTCCGCAAAGGCGCCCTCCGGCGCGAGCAAGGGACCGCCCACGATCCCGCCCAGGACGCCGATGGCCCGCCTTCGCTTCATGGGTTACCGTTTCCGCCGCCTGACGCGGCCGTGTCGGGACGAGGTTTCTCCGAACGAAATGGAGGCTTGGGAACGATGCCCAACCTTACACGTCGCGAAGTCCTGAAAGCAACCGGCGCCGCGTCGCTGGGGCTGATGGTGCCGGGGGCCGCGAGGGCAAGTACGCGACCGGGCGATCGGTTGCGCACGGACGGAGGGGTGCCTGGGCAGGAGGGACCAATGCAGGCAGGTGGCGTGGTCCCCCAGACTGGCATCACCCAGTCCGTGGCCCGCTGGTGCTTCGAGGACATCCCGCTGCAGCCCTTCTGCGCAGCGGTTGCGGAGATGGGGCTGCCCGCCATCGACCTCCTGCTCGTGGACGAATGGGCGGTCGCGCACGACCACGGCCTGGTGGTCTCGTGCGGCGATGTCGGCGCGGGCACGATCGAAGACGGACTCAACGAGCCCAGCAACCACGCGGGCATCATCCGCGCCTTCGAGCAGCACATCCCGCGCGCCGCGCGCGAGGGCGTCCCCAACGTGATCTGCTTCTTCGGCAACCGGCGCGGCATGCCCGATGCGCCGGCCATCGAAAACTCGATCCGATGCCTCCGGGAATGTGCGCCCATCGCCGAAGCCGAAGGGGTCACGATCCTGGTCGAAGCGCTCAACTCCAAGCCCGGTGGACACGTGGACTACATCGGCGACCACATGTCATACGCCTTGGAAGTCATCCGCGCCGTCAACTCCCCCCGGGTGCGCATCCTCTACGACATCTACCACATGCAGATCATGGAAGGGGACATCATCCGCACCCTCACCGACGCCCGCGACTGGATCGGCCACTACCACACCGGCGGTGTCCCCGGGCGCGCGGAGATCGACGAGTCTCAGGAACTCAACTATCCTGCCATCGTGCGCGCGATCCGGGACACGGGCTTCACCGGCTACATGGCCCACGAGTTCATCCCCAGGAGCGGCGATCCCCTGGGCTCGCTGAGGGAGGCGGTGGAGATGTGCGCGCGGGCGTGAGGGGATGGGCAAACCCGCGGGCAGGCGTGCATCGGCCAATCAAGCGGTCAAACAGGCCGTCAAATAACGTGTCATGCCTGTCACATGTACTTCCGTATCATCATGTGATGCAGCCTGTTGCGCTGTCATTTAACGTGTCAGACAAGGTGTACGAGGAAGGCACCGCCAGATCCTTCCGCTAGTACATCCGCTCGCTCCGGAAGACGTTGCGCATTTCGCCGAGGCGCCCGTCCAGGTAGCAGCGGAGGTTATGGCGGAAGATGTCGGTGATCTTCCGGTTCTCGCTTGCGGCGTTCGCCGAGGAGTGGGGGCTGACGATCACGTTGGGCATGTCCCAGAAGGGGCTGTCGGGCGGGAGCGGCTCATCCGCGAACACGTCGAGGCCGGCGAGGGCGATACGACCGTCGCCCAAGGCCTCGAGGAGGGCCGGCTCGTCCACGACTCCGCCCCGCGCCACGTTGACCAGCACCGCACCCGGCTTGAGGGCGCGCAACGCGGCGTCGTCGATGAGCCTGTCGGTCTCCGGCGTGTGTGGGACGCTGAGGACCAGCGCGTCGGTTTCCGCCAGCATCTCGTGCATGGCGTTGTTCGGATGGAGCGCGTCCACGCCAAGCTCCGCGGCAGAACGACGCGATCCCGGGCTGGCCAGCGCCACGATCCTCATCCCGAAGCTTCGGCCGACCCGCGCCACCATGCGGCCGACCTCCCCCGCCCCGATGATCGCCAGCGTGCTACCCTCCAGCTCCTCTCCGCAGAAACGCACCCACAAGTGCCGGCGTTGAAGGTCGGCGAGATGCGCGAACTTCCGCACGTGCGCGAGCAGGATCAGGAAGACGAACTCGGCCAGCGGGCCGCCGTGCACGCCGCGCGCGGTGGTGATGAGCAGATCCGAGTCCAGAAGGCCCAACGCTTCGACCGTGCGGCCCACACCTGAACTCGTCCCCTGGATCCAGCGCACGTTGGGCGCGTATGCGAGCCCCCCGCTGCCGTCCGGATTGCGTGGCGGGAAGTCCCAGAGGATGTCGGCGCGTCCGAGGTGCGCTCGCCAGCGCGCCTGCTGTTCCGGCGTGCGGCGGAAGTCGGCCGGACCGGTGTGGTCGGCCTCGTAGCGTTTCGGGGGAAGAACATCCGGGTCGTGGACGACTTCGAGCCGCTCGGGGTCGACGGCGCGGATGCGCTCCACCTGCTCGGGCTCGAGTGGGCTGGCGATGAAGATGTTGAGGCGGTTCCGATTCATTGGGGGTGCTGGGGGATGTGCGGAATGGCGGGAGTCCATGGATTGGGTGGGGGTCAGAGCCCCCGCGTTCTCACAGGCCGTTGGGGAACGGCCCTCGAACAACCTACACGCCTGAGCCTCACGCGCAGATGGGCGGCATCATGACGGATGCCCGAGCTGCCGCCAACGCGGTGGCCTGCATCCCCTATTCGGGCTCCCGCATGTTCCGGTAACCCCGCCGCCTCCTTAGAATCATCCGGTTCCGTCCTCGTGTCCTCTGGTTCCGCTCCCGTTCTGCGGACCACGCAAGCCCGACCCCTATCCTCCGCGAGAATCATGCTTGCCACCATCGCCCTCGCCGCTCTGCTGCAGCTCCCCGGCCCCCAGGCGCCCGCCTCGCCGGGCGAGTTCGTTCCCGGTACGACGTACGACCCCGCCATCCCCACGATACAGTCCGTGGTGGGGCACGAGGTCTGGGAGGTCGTCACGCCGCCCGACCAGGTCGTGCGCTACTTCGAGGTGCTGGCCGAGGCGGCCCCGGACCGGACCCACCTGGTCCGCTACGCCACCAGTTGGGAGGGACGTCCGCTGGTGGTCATGGTGATCGGGTCGCCCGAGCGGATCGCGTCGCTGGACGAGGTGAAGGCCGGGCTGGCGCGGCTGGCCCATCCCGAGGGGCTGTCGGACGCCGAGGCCGACGAACTCATCGCCGGGCTGCCGGTGGTTACCGCGCTCATGCACAGCATCCACGGGAACGAGATCAGTCCTGCCGGGGCGGCCATGATGGAGGCATACCACCTGCTGGCCGCACAGAACGACCCCGACGTCGACCTCATCTTCGCCGAGTCGCTGGTGCTCATCGATCCGATCGAGAACCCGGACGGGCGCAACCGCTTCGTTCAGGAGAACACCATGGCGGCGGCGGTCCGGCCCAACGTCGAGGCGTACTCGGCGGAGCACGACGAGCGCTGGCCGGGCGGGCGCGTCAACCACTACCTGTTCGACCTGAACCGCGATCTCTTCATCCAGAGCCAGGTGGAGACGCAGGGCAAGGTGCGCATCTTCCTGGAGTACTGGCCGCACATCGTGGCCGATCTGCATGAGATGGGCGGCAACGCCACCTATTTCTTTCCGCCCACGGCACCCCCGGAGAACCCGTGGTACGGCGAGCGCCAGATCGCGCTGATGGACGTGTTCGGTCGCGCCAACGCCGCTGCGTTCGACGCGCGGGGCTTCGCCTACTTCAACCGCGAGGTCTACGACCTCTTCTATCCGGGCTACGTGGACATGTGGCCCATGAACCACGGCGCTCTCGGGATGACCTACGAGCAGGCGTCGGCGCGCGCACTGGTGCTCGAGCAGTCCGACGGCGATGTGCTCACCTACGGGGACGGCGTTCTGCACCAGTTCACCGCGGCGATGGCCACGGCGCACACCTCGGCCGTCAACCGGGAGCGCATCCTGCGCGACTACCTGGCCTTCCGCCGCGAGGGGATCGAACTGGGAAGCCAGGGTGTTGCCGAGTACGTGCTGCGCTCGGCACACGACCCCGGGATGGCGGAGCGGCTGGCGCGCATGCTGGTGCGCAACGGCATCGAGGTGCGGGGGGCCAGCGGGCCGGTAAACGTGGCCGGACGCCAGCTCCCGGCCGAGGGGACCTTCATCGTCCCCATGGACCAGCCGACGCACCGGTTCGCGCGCAACCTGCTCGACGCGCACGTGCCCATGGCGGAGGACTTCCTTCAGGAGCAGATCGACCGGCGCTCCCGGCGAGAGCCCGACCAGATCTACGACCTGACCGCGTGGAGCCAGTCGCTGCTCTGGGACGTGGAGGCGATCACTGTTGAGCGACCCACCGGGGCAGCCGGCGCCCCCGTCACGGCCACACGCGAGCCGGAGGCTCTCGCGCTCCCGGAGGCCGCCGTCGGCTACCTCCTGCCGTGGGGCACCAACGCGGCCGGCGCGGTCGTGGAAGCCCTCAGCGAAGGGGTGCGCGTGCGGGCCGCCGGCGGCCGCTTCACCCTGGACGGACGCGAATTCCCGATGGGTACCGCGATCATGCGCACGGCGGAGAACGGGCCCGACCTCGGCGCGACGCTGGGGCGCATCGCCGGGGCCCATGGGGCGGAGGTCGTCCCCATCGACGGCGCCTACGTGACCGAGGGGACGTCGCTCGGCAGCAATGCCACGCGGGGGCTGCGCGAGCCGAGGGTGCTGCTGGTCTACGACGAGCCCGGCCAGACCTATTCGGTGGGCTGGACCCGCTACGTCCTGGAGCGCCGCTACGCCCAGGCCACCACAGTCGTGCGCGCCTCCAGCCTGGGACGGGCGGATCTCAACCGCTACGACGTGATCGTCTTCCCCAGCGGCAACTACTCGGGCGCGGTCGGCGGCGGCCTGCAGGACCGGCTGAGCGAGTGGATGCGCGGCGGCGGCACCCTGATCACCATGGCCGAGTCGACCCGCTGGGCCACGCGGGCGGGGCTGCTCGCCAGCACCGCCGAGCGCCGCGGCGGCCGTGCCGAGGCCGACGATCCCCCGGACCCCGGCACGCCCGACCAGCCCATCGAATACCTGGATGCCATCGTCCCGGCGGACGAAGCTCCGGCGGCCGTGCCCGGCGCCATCCTCAGGGTGCTGCTCGACGACGAACACTGGCTCGCCTCAGGGACCGACGGCGAAATCGGGGTCCTGGTGGAGGGCTCGCGGGTGTTCCGTCCGGTGACCCTCGATGACGGGACCAACGTCGGGCGCTACGCGGACGAGGACGATCTCCTGCTGGGCGGGATCGTCTGGGACGAATCCCGGCCCCAATTGGCCAACAAGGCGTTCCTGATCCATCAGCCCGTGGGGTCCGGCCAGATCGTGGCATTCGCAGAGGATCCCAACTACCGTGCGTACGCGGAGGCGACCCAGCTTCTGTTCATGAACGCGGTGCTGCTCGGGCCGGGGCGCTGAAGAGCGACGAAAGGAACGCGCGCCGGCGGAATACGTGCCGGCACCATCTCAACATGGGAACGACCGAATGAAGATCTGCGTGGTGGGCGCGGGAGCCATCGGAGGACTGCTCGCGGTGAAGCTTGCGAATGCGGGGGAGGATGTGACGGTCATCGACCAGGGTCCGCACCTGGACGCCATCCGGCAGGACGGGCTCAGCCTGATCATGGCCGACGGCTCCGAGCATCATGCCGTGCTCGACGCCCGCGGCGACATGGACGGCGTGGGCGAGCAGGACCTCGTCATTCTGGCGGTGAAGGCGCAGGTGCTGCCGGTGGTGGCGCCGGGGGTCCGCGGCATGCTCGGCTCCGAGACGATGGTCGTCCCGGTTCAGAACGGGCTGCCCTGGTGGTACTTCGAGAAGCACGGCGGCCCGTTCGCGGGGCACCGGCTGCAGTCGCTGGATCCCGACGGCGTGCTGGCCGACAACATCCCCGTCGACAACATCGTGGGGACGGTGACCTTCCCGGCGGGCGAGATCGCATCGCCCGGGGTGGTGCGCCACACCGAGGGCAACCGCTTCCCCATCGGCGAGCTCGACGGCTCGCGCACGGAGCGCGCCCAGCAGCTCGTGGACTTGCTCACGCGCGCCGGCTTCAAGTCGTTCGTCATCGAGGACATCCGCGCAGAGATGTGGCTCAAGCTCTGGGGCAACCTCTCGTTCAACCCGATCAGCGCCCTCACCCGCGCCACGCTGGTGGACATCTGCCAGTATCCGCTCACACGTCAACTGGCGCGCACGCTGATGGAGGAGGCCCAGGAGGTGGCGGGCAAGCTGGGGATCACCTTCCGGGTCGGGATCGAGCGGCGCATCGCGGGCGCGGAGCGCGTGGGCGCGCACAAGACCTCGATGCTCCAGGACGTCGAGGCGGGCCGCTCGCTCGAGATCGACGCCATCATAGGCGTGGTTTCCGAACTCGGCCGGCTGGTGGGGGTGCCCACCCCGAGCGTGGACGCGATCCAGGCGCTGGTGGCGCTGCTGGACAAGGGTGTGCGGGAGGGGACGGTCTAGAAGATAGACTTAGTCCATGGAACTAAGTCCGACGCCCTACAGCCCCAGTTCGTTCCAGGCCTCCATCCGCTCCAGCATCCGGTTGGCGGTCGCCGTGTCGCCGCGCAGGCCGGCTTCACGGTACAGGGCGAAGTAGGCGAGCGCGTAGTAGGTGGGAATCCCCAGGCTGCTTGGATCGCGCCAGTAGTCCCACCCCTCGGGGAGCCCGCTCCGGTGCACGTACACCTCGTCCACCAGCGTCCGCGTGCGCTCGGTATCGACCCAGACTCCGACCCCTGATAGCCGGTTGGGGTCGCCCACCTGGGCGATTCCCCGGGCCTGCAGCGGCGCCGGGTCTCCGGGCCAGAGCCGATAGGCCACACCCTGCCGGACGATGTACCTGCGCAGCCCCATATCCTCCGGGGCTCCGACGGCGGAGGCGAAGTAGATGGGCCGGTCGTCGATGGAGTTGGCGATGAAGGACAGCGCGAACTGCATCCACGGCTGCATCTGACGCCCTTGCGCGACCGTGGCCGTGACCGGGCCCAGGCGAAAACGGCGCTCCTCGGCGAGCGGCGCGACGCCGGTCATGACGACCCGTTCGATCATGTCGTCGGTCAGCTCGGTGCTGACCACCGCTCGCGTCGGGGGCGAAATCGGCTCGCGCAGCACCAGCGGCACCAGTCCCGCGGCCTGCGCCGAGGCCGGGTTGTCGGTGTACAGTGCGCCCGTGCCCACGGGGGTGTAGGGGCGCTGGCAGAGGATGCGGGTCGGGTCCGCGTCCGGATCCTCGCCGGGGCCGCAGGGACGGCTCAGGCCCCGCAACTGCTTCACGTACCAGTCGGTGTTCAGGTACGACGTCACCGCGACGACGACATCGCGCCGGATGCCCTCCACCTCCTGCAGATACCAGAGGGGGAAGGTGTCATTGTCGCCGTTCGTGAAGATGAGCGCGTGGGGTTCCACGCTCATGAGCAGATTGTAGGCCCAGTCGCGCGCGGAATAGTCGTCCGAACGGCTTGCGCGCTGGAAGTTGAGGACCAGCGGCAGCAGCGCCAGCAGGAGCACCGGCGAGGCCATCTTCATCGACCCCAGGTTTCTCGACAGCGACTTCCAAAGGCCCGCGAGGCCGATCCCCGAGATGAGGCCCCAGACCGAGAAACCGACGACGAAGAAGTAGTCGCGCTCGCGCACTTCCTTCTCGATTCCCTGGTCGGGGAAGGAATAACCGAGCCTGAAGTTCAGATAGTAGACCAGCCCGACGGAGAGGATGCCGAAGAGCGAGGCCAGATAGAGCCAGCTGGCACGGTCCTTCCGGTAGTGCTCGCGCAGGCCGAGTGCGCCCAGCGCCAGGAACAGCAGCGTGAAGAGGAGCCGGCTGGGAGGAAAGCGGTTGTCCGCGAAGGCCACGCCGCGGGCCCACTGCCAGTCGAAATACTGCATCCAGTTGCCGTACTGGGCGAGGAGCGGTGCCTGACGGGGAACGAGCGGCGGCTTGGCGTACTGCTCCCGCTTGAGCGCCGATGAAAGCTCCTCGCATCCCGCGTTGCCGTAGGTGGCGATGCTGACCAGCGCGTCGGAGACCCCTTCGCAGGTCGGCTGCGCCTCGTTGATGACCGGGTCGAGGCCGGAGCGGATGGGCAGGAAGAGGTGGATGCTCAGCCCCAGGAGGACCGCCACGAGCGAACTCGCGTAGAGGCGCGGGCTCAGCAGCGTGCGCGCGCGCACCGCGAGGATGAAGAGGAAGAGGGACGGCAGCACCAGCAGCGCCATGAGGTGGTTGCCCACCGAGAGCGCCATGATGAACGCCATCAATACGAGCAGGTTGTCTTCCCTTCCCTTTCCGAGGTTCTCCTGCCAGCGGAAGGTGAGCCAGGTCAGGAGGGCGACGGTAAGGAGGGAGACCGTGTAGACCTTCTCGTTCACGTTGGACTGGTTCCAGACCGTGAACGCCGTCGCGCTGATCAGGACCGCCGCGCACGCCCCCACCAGCCGGAAGCGCCGGTCGGAGGAAAAGAAGCGCAGGATGTGGTGGACGACGAGGAACCAGAACCCGTGGGCGGCCGCGCTCACTGCCGCCGAAAGGAGGTTGATGCGGACCGCCGTCGAGATTCCCAGGGGAGCCAGCAGGATGTCCCAGGCGCGGGCGAGCACGACGAAGAGCGGGTTCCCCGGGGGGTGCGGAATGCCGAGCATGTGCCCGGTGGCGATGTATTCGCTCGTGTCCCAGAATGCCGTGGTGGGAGCCACCGTCGCCGCGTAGAGGAGGAAAACGGCGCCCGCCACCCCGGCCGCCCAGCGGTAGGGAGGTGTATTGTCGGGGGCCACTAGCTGGCTCCGGGAACCAGCGTGATGCCTCCGGCCTGCTTGCCTGTCTCCGCCATTCCCACTCGCTCGTAGGTCGCGAGGTCGATGACCTCGACAATGCCCGGCTGTCCCCCGATTCCTTCGACGGTGACGAAGGCGAAGCGGTTGTCCGAAGTCACGACGACCCCGTGGGTAACCTCCTGGGTGCTCTCGATCCTGGCCAGCTGCTCGCCGGTGTCGAGATCCCACACCGCCAGGTGGCCGCTGCCCTTGAGGGTCGCGAGCAGGCGGGATCCGTCGTGGGTGAGGGCCAGGTTGTAGGGCGCGCCGTCGGCGGCGATGCGCCGGGCCACGCTCCAGGCCTCGATGTCCACCTGGACGATCTCGTTGCCGCGGTTGCAGGCCACGTACACGAAGCGCCCGTCGCCGGAGAGCGTGGTCCAGGTCGGGGAGCAGGCGGCCATGCCGGAGCCGCCCATCGCGCCGGCCATGTCACCGGTGGTCGCGCCGGCCATCCCGCCGCCGCCCATCCCCGCGCCATGGGCGACCGGTTCGTCGACCGGCTCGCCCGTCACCAGGTTGAGCCGCCGGGTCACCTCGAGCGAGAAGGTGGACATCTCCACCAACTGGTCGTCCATCATGCATGCCGAGTAGTTGTGCATGCCGTCCGGCGACATGCGCGACCCGTGGGGCATGGTGCAGGTGGTCACCTGCTCGATCTCGTACATCTCCTCGGTGTCCACCACCGACACCGTGCTCGGGACGTGGTCGCCGTAGAAGTTCGAGTTGACCGCGAAGGCCAGCACGCCGTCGGGCGTGAGCGACACGGTCGCAGGGAAGAAGCCGAGTTCGGTCGCCGCCACCACCGTGTCCGGGCCGGTCTCGTACTTGAGCAGGTAGCCGTTCGGGAAGCCGTGCCCGAGCGTCAGGTACCAGTACTCGCCCGACGGGTCGAAGAACATCCCGTGCGGCCCCTCGATCTCGGCGGGCCAGCGGCCCACCCGGATTACCTTTTCCACCGAGAGCCCGGCTTCGGGCGTGAACTCGAGCACCGCGACCTCGTCCTCGGACTCCGCGGCGACGTAGGCCCGGTACGACTGCGCCTGGGCTGGTTCGGGCGCGAAGGCGAGCACGGCCAGCAGCGCGGCGGCCGCGAGCCGGTGTGACGTGGCGCGGCGATCGCGCCGCGACAGGCCCTTCGTCACGGAACCAGCGTCCTCCTCGGCTGCAGCCTGACCGACCAGAGCCCGGAGTGGTGCTCGGCGATGAACAGGTGGCCCTTGTGGATCTGCGGGCCCCAGCTGAAGGGCGCGTTGGGCACGAAGGCGTCAGGGTCGTTGGCGGCGTAGTGCGCGATCTCGCGGCCCTGCAGCCCCAGGTTGCCCTTGAGCTCGCCGGAGATGTCGATGACGCGGGTGCCACCGTTGTAATACGCCGCGTAGAGGCGGTCTCCGTCGATCCACATGTTGTGCGACCCGGCCTCCGGGATCTCGTAGCGCGCGACCTCTTCGGGGTTGTTGGGGTCGGTGAAGTCGACGACGTGGATGTAGCCGGCCATGCGCGGGGGCGTGCGCTCGGCGTCCAGGTCGTTGAAGCCGGGGCGGCCGATCTCGTCGCCCATGAAGATGTAGAAGCGTCCGGTCGGGCTCCAGTACGGGAAGGCCGCGTGGGTCGCCCCGCCGATGTCGGCGAAGCGGGTCATGAGCACCGGGTTGGAAGGGCTGCCGCCCCGGTCGCCGCCGCCCACGTCGATGACCGCCACCCCGTCGGCCCAGTTGGAGGTGTAGGCGATCCCGTCGACGATCCAGATGTCGTGAATGCCGTGGCCGGGCGTGTCGAGCTCGAAGCGGCCCACGCGGTGGGGGCTGGTCGGGTCCTCGATGTTGATCACGTCGAAGCGCACGCCGTTGTTCACGGCGTACACGTGGTTGTCGTAGACGAAGACGTTATGGACCCCGCCGGTCAGCTCGTCGTCGAAGGTGGAGAGGATTTCCACGTTGCGCGGGTCCGAGCAGTCCACGATGACGATGCCGTTGCGCCGGTTGGAGGCGCCCTCGCGCGAGATTACGCAGGCGCGGCCGTCCTCGGAGACCTTCACGTCGTTGGTGGTGCGCGCGTCCACCACCAGCGAGTCGGTCATGACCGGAGCCGCCGGATCGGTCACGTCCCACCAGTAGGTCGCGCCGTAGGCGCCCCAGGTGCCGGTGATGGCGTAGTCGCGGCCGTCGACCCCCTCCCACACCCACAGGTCGGAAGTGGGCACGTCGCGCACGGCGCCCTGGCCGATGAACTCCACCGTCTCGCTCACGTTGCGCGGTTCGATGCGGATGGTCTGGTTGGCAGAGTGGCCCGGAACGGTGGCCATGACCGTGTACACGCCCGGCCGGTACGCCACGAAGCGGCCCTGCTGGTCGATCTCGGCGGGCGCGAAGTCCGCGGTGGCCTCGATGTCCGCGTAGGGCACGACCGAATAGGTAACGGGGACGTCGCTGGCCTGGCTGCCCGCCATGGGCGCGGCCTCGAAGCGGATCACGTCGCCGGTGCGGCCCACCTCCTGGCTCCCTGACAGGGAAATCGAGGTGACCGGGCTCGCGACCACTTCGTAGACCACCTCTCCCGCGATCCCCTCGGCGGCCGCGGTCAGGGTGACCCTGCCGGGCGCGTGCGCGCTGAACACGCCGAAGCGGTCGACGCTGGCCACCGACTCGTCGCTGGTGCTCCAGCCCAGCTCCACGTCGCCGCGAACATCGTCGACCGCGTCGTACACGGTGGCCCGGTGGCGCATCACCGTGCCCACGTAGAAGCGCCCGCTCCCGCCCGGCGAGATCTCGACCCGGTCGAGGGCCGGGTACGGCACGGAGACCGTCATCTCCGCGCGGATGTTGCGGTCGGTGGCGACCATCAGCGTCACCAGGTAGTCACCCCCGTACACCGCCTCGACGGCGCCGGTGGTTCTGTTCACGTCCAGACGCCCGCGCGCGCCCCGGGCCATGTACATGATCGGGGCATCGACGGTGTTCCCGTCGGCATCGACAACGCTGGCCGTGATCTGCCCGCTCTCACCGGGCTGGAGGGTGAGCACCCCTGCCTCCACGACGATGCGCGCAGGTTCCTGGGCGGTGAGGGACGGCGCGCCGAGCGCGAGAAGGGCGAGGAAGCAGAGGACGCTGGCAGGACGGATCTTCATCTCGGTTACTCCATGCAACGGATCGACTGTCGGGCCTGAAAAAGTCGAAAAACCCGTGAGTTTGCGCAAATGCAACAGTCCTAGAAATTCACCACCAGAGCCATGGTCAGCACCCGATCCGACTTGTCCAGCGGGATGGGCACCTTGCCCGCGGACTCCCCCTGCATGCTGGTGAGCGGGACGTCAACCAGCGACGGCCGGTTGTCGAACTGGTACTGGAACTTGGCCTGCAGCCCGAAGTGCTCGCTCATCGAAACGCCCAGCGAGGTCACCCAGTCCGCGCGCAGGTCCGCCGGATTGAAGCCGTTCTCGTCCACCACCAGGGTGCTCTTCAACTCCGTGTTGTCGGTCAGCTGGATCTCGTATTCGCCGGAGACCTGGAGTCCGATGAAGGTGTTGGCTGCGTCGGGATCGGGCACCACGTCGTCCTGCCTGGTCACGGTGAGCCCGTAGGAGCTGCGCAGCTGGTGCACTTCATCCTCCACCCAGCGCGTCGACATGCCGGCGACCAGCACGTAGCGGCCATCGATGCCGGTGAAGGTGTTGCGGGTCCACCCAAGCTGGCCGAACACCGACGACCGCTCCGAGAACTCGCGGTCGCCGCGGAAGCGGATGTGATAGTTCTCCGCGGACACCCGGGTCTCGCTCTCCTCTTCGACCCGATAGTCGTCGGCTGTGCCTATGGCGGAGCGCTTGAAGCGGCTGGTGTTGGTGCGCAGGGCTCCGAACTCCAGCTTGGTTTCGGTCCGCTCCCACTCCGTGATCAGTTCGTTGGCGAGCCCGAACGTGGTCGATTCGGTGTTGCCGCGGGTCTGGATGAAGCTGAACTCGCTGGAGTTGGACCACTCCGGCGGGAGAGGAATCCGGGGGATCTGCGCGCTGGCGTTGGTGCCGGTGCCCAGCAGAAGCGCGAGCACCAGGGAGAAAGGCACGCAGCCGCCCACCCCCGGCGGGCGCCCAATCGACAAACGCCCTCGTGTTACCAAACGCCCTCGTATCCGTCCGCGGCGAGATTCCACCTGGGCCCGAACACGTGGAGCCTCTTCGTCGGCGACGCGCCGTCGGTGAGCTCGCCGCCCGCGTGCGTCCAGGCGAGCAGGCTTCCCTCCAGGTTCAGCACCGGCACGCCCTTCCTGCTCATGCGGCGTGCGTACTTCGAGCTGCGCGCGCCCACCGTGCAGTAGGCGACCACGGTACAGTCGCCAAGCTCCTCGAGCTGGCCCTCGAATTCCTCGGGGGTGATTGCTCCCGGCAGGGTGGATACCGCCCGTTCCGCCGGGGAGCGCACGTCGACGAGGACGGTATCGTCGGCGGGCAGCCGCCCGCGCAAGGCGGCCGCGCTGATGGTCTTCACATCCGGAAAGCGGCGGCCCACCCGCGAGATCATCCGCTCAAGCGCCCGCCGCCTGTCTTCCTGCGAAGCCGTGCTCTTCACCCTTTGTCCCCTGATCCCGAGTGCGTGCAGCCGTCGCTCGAATACGTTCCGTCCATCAAATGAAGAACATGCCTCTTGCCAACCCGACCGACTCCGCCCACTCGCCCGCGGCCATCTTCTTCCCCCCTTTGGGCCGCACCTTGCCGACCAGCAACTGGCCATCCGGTGCCGCGACGCGAATCCCCTCGGGGCCGATGCCGGTGACCTGCCCCGGGCGAATCGAAAGCACCTCGTCGATCCGCGAAGCCCCGTAGAGCTTGAGCCAGGCGCCGTTGAACGTACTCCACGCCCCTGGCTGGGGGTCCGCCCCACGCACGAGGTTCCACGTTCGGCGCAGCGGCAGATTCCAGGACACCCGCACGTGCTCGTGTTTGCACCATCCCTCGTAGGTAGCCGCGGAATGATCCTGCGGGATCTTCGGCGCCTCGCCCGCGCGCACCAGGTCCACGCCCTCGAGCATGGCGTCGACGCCCATGGGGAAGAGGTGGTTGAAGTAGAGGCTGCCAAGGGTGTGATCCCCGATATCGACTTCCCTCTGAAGGAGAATCGGACCCTCGTCGAGGCCGTCGTCGGGCCAGAAGATCGAGAGCCCCGTCTTCTCCCTGCCCCAGATGATGGGCCAGTTGATGGAGCTGGGGCCGCGATGGAGCGGGAGCAGCGAGGGATGATACTGGATGGTCCCGTGGGTCGGGATGTTGAGGGCCTGCTCGGGCACGAAGAGGGTCACGTAGGCCATCACCCCCAGATCGGGGCGAAGCGATTTCATCTGCGTCCAGGTATCCTCGCTCTTGAAGGAAGAGGGCTGGAAGAGGGGCAGGCCTTGTTCGCGGGCCGCTTCCGCGAGCGGGTCGGGGCGCTGTCCGGGCCTTTCGGGACGGGTGTAGACGCCGACGATGTCCTCGCCGCGCTCCACCAGCGCCTTGAGGACAGCCGCGCCGAAAGCCTGCTGGCCGTTGACGATGATTCTCATCCTTCAGCTCACCGGACGGTTGGCGTTCATGACCCAGCGGTCATACCAGGCGAGGTAGCGCTCGTAGCGGTCCTTCTGGTAGCTGGGGACGCGGATGCCGTGGCTCTGGCCTGGATAGACCACGAGCTGGGTGGGCACGCCCCGCCGGCGCAGCGCCTGGTAGAGCTGCTCGGAGTTGAGGATGGGCACGTTCCAGTCGTCCTCGCCGCCCATGATCAGGGTCGGGGTGGTGACCTCGTGCACCTTGTTGAAGGGGCTGATGCGCTCCCAGTTGTCGCGGTTGTCGCCCTCCCAGGGGAGCCCCAGCTCGGCCTCCCACTGCCGCTGGTAATGGTCGTGCCCGTAGTTGGCGATGTAGAGCACTTCGCTGGCCCCGGTGATGGCGCCCTCGAAGCGGTCGGTCTGCGTGATGACGTAGTTGGTGAGGATGCCCCCGTACGACCAGCCGCCCACCCCCAGCCGATCGGGGTCGGTCCAGCCCTGCTCGATGGCGTAGTCGATGCCCGCCATCACGTCCTTGAAGTCCGGGTTGCCCCAGTCCGCCCACAGCGCCGCCGAGAAGTCCTGGCCGTAGCCGGACGAGCCGCGCGGGTTGGTGCGCACCACCACGTAGCCGTGGGCCGCGAAGAGCTGCGACTCGAACTGGAAGGAGTGGCTGTACTGGGAGACCGGGCCCCCGTGGATGCGCAGGATGGTGGGATAGGCCCGTCCTTCCTCGTAGTCCGGCGGGAAGGTGACGAACCCCTCGACTTCGATGCCGCCCTCGGAGGGGAACTGGATGTTGTGGGTCTCGGCGATGTTGACGGCCGCCAGGAAGTCGTCGTTGTGGCCCGTGATGCGGCGGAGCGAGGCTTCTCCGTCATCGAAGTGCTCGACGGCGTAGATCTCGCCGGGGCGGTCCAGGTGGTTGACCAGGGCCGCGAAGGTGCCGCCGCGCCGGTCGAAGCCCGAAGCCGACAGCCCGCCGGACACCGGCCGCTCCAGGTCCGAGCCATCGGGACGAATTCGGGCGATGTGGTTCTCGGACGAGTCCTCGAGCCCGAACCAGATCCACTCGCCATCGGGAGAGAAGCGGGGCGAGCGCACGTTGCGGTCCAGGTCGGTGGTGAGCAGCCGCGGCTCGCCCCCGTCCGCGGAGACGACCGCCAGGTGGGTTGTGGCGTACCAGATCAGGTCGGGGCGGATGCCGGTGCTGTAGGCGATCCAGCGGCCGTCCGGGCTCCACTGCGGTGAGCCGTCGGAACCGGGGTTGGTGGTGACCTGCCGGGGCGAGTCGGTGGGTTCCTCGAGGTCCGCCGAGACAACCCAGATGTCGTTGTTGGCGTTGAGATCGGGGTCTTCCGTGCGGTTGGAGACGAAGGCGATCTGCGTTCCGTCGGGGCTCCAGACGCCCAGCGATTCGTTCCAGCGCCCCGTAGTGAGCTGCTGCAACTCCCTGGCATCGATCTTGTAGACGTACAGGTGCGTCATGCGTGAGCCGGTCAGGTATCCGGCTCCGTCCCGCTTGAACTGGATGCGGTCGATGACCCACGGATCCTGCGGAGCGTTGGGCTTCGCATCCTCGTCATCCTCCTCGGCATCGCGGATGGTGAGGAGGAGGCGCGTGCCGTCGGGCGACCAGCGGTATCCGCCGACACCCTGCTCGACGTCGGTGAGGGGGAAGGCTTCGCCTCCGCGCCGGTCGAGCGCCCACACCTGGGTCGGGTCGCCGTCGCGCGCCGCCGTGAAGGTGAGGTATCGGCCGTCCGGACTCCAGGCGGGAGAGCCGGCAGACTGCTTGTCGCGCGTGAGCGGGACGGGGTCGCCGCCCGCGACCGGCGCCATGTAGACGCGCGTATAGGAGCGTTCATCCTCCAGGGAGGTGCGAGAGACCGTGTACGCGACCCAGTCGCCCTCGGGGCTGACCACCGGCGAGCCGACGTTCTCGAGCTCGAACAGATCGTCGACCGTGATGTTGCGCCGCTCCTGCGCGACTGCGGCTGGAGGCGCGAGCGCCGCCGCGAATAGCGCGAACCCGAGGGCTGCTGTTGCGAGAGCCTTCATGATGAACTCCTGTACAGATTGAGTAATGATCCTGACCGAGACGGAGGCGAAAATGAGTGATGAAGCCGGGGGAATCCGGGCGCACGCAAGAATAACAGCGAGTGAACAGGGGACGCGACCCGAATCGGCCGCGCGCCTGAAGCGCATGGAGGCGGCGATGATGATGGGGGGATCGGGAGTGTCCACCGTGGTGGACAGTGCGGCAACGGGGAGAGTCGGCGGAGTGGCACTTTTCCTCATGCGGGCGATGCTGGTGACTGCGGTGACCGCGCTCGCCACCGCCTGCGCCGCGCGCGCCGGGGAGGGGAACCCGGCCATCACGCCCGGTCTCGAGGATCAGATCGAGATCCGGATCATCAACAACAACTTCAGCGATGCGCGGATGTACGCGGTGCACCCGCGCGGGCGCGAGTACATCGGCATGCTCACGGGGAAGACCGAGGCCAACTACACCCTCGACTGGGATATCTCGCAGACGCTCTCGATCGAGATCTCGCTGCTCGCGGGCGGCACCTGCACGACGGAGGAACTGATCGTCGATCCCGGCGAAGCCCTCTTCCTGAGCATCGATTCCACGCTGGCCACGATGAGGAACTGCCGGCCGACCGCGACGGGGATCGGCGGGGGTTAGTTGCCGGCGCCACGGACGGCCGAAGTTCGCGTTCGGTTGCTAGCGCAGCGGCGGCGCGCTTTCGGGCGGCCTCCGGTGCCCCGTTGCCTGCTCGAAAGCAAAACCGAAGCGAATCAGCATCCCTTCAGTAAAGGGGCGGCCCAGGAACTCGATTCCGATGGGCACGCCGTCCGGGGTGAAGCCGGCGGGAACGGTGAGCGCGGGCCAGCCCGTCAGCGGGCTGAGGAGGCGGTTGTCGCCAAGGCCGTAGTCGTCGGCCGGGGAGGGGTTGGTCTCGACATCCGGGGCGATCAGGGACGGTGGGTGGTCGAAGGTGGTGTGCACCAGCGCGTCGAGGTCGTGGTCGGCCATGACCTGGTAGGCGTCCTGGCGGAGCTGGTCGCGGGCCAGCAGGTAGGCCAGGTAGCCGGGGTCGCGGGTGGTCTTTCCGAGTGAGTTCGCCAGCCCGGTCGCCCGCCAGGGCGTCACGCGGCCGCTGAGCAGGATGGAGCGCAGGGTCGTGTAGGGCGGGTCGTCGAGTTCCGCCAGGTATGCGTCGGTGGCGGCCTCGGTCTCGTGGGGGTTCATGGAGTAGATGGCGTTCACCCCGTCGACCCCGGGGATGACGACGTTGTCCACCACTTCGGCGCCCAGCGTGCGCAGCTGTTCGACGGCCGCATCGACGATCGCGCGAGCCTGCCGGTATCCTTCCGAATCCGTGTCCAGCGCCTGGTCCATGGGGTCGCGGATGATGCCGATGCGGGCGCCGTCGAGCCCATCCTCGGATAGCCCCTCGCTGTAGGAGTCGGGGATCTGGCCGGCCGACATCGCGGTCACCGGGTCGTTGGGGTCGTACCCGGCGATGGCGTCCAGCAGGATCGCCGCGTCCATCACTGTCCGGGTCATCGGCCCCATGGTGTCCGTGGTGGGGTTGGCTGGCATCATGCCGTAGCGGCTGACCAGTTGGAGGGTGGGCCTGAGGCCGACCAGCGCATGCACCGCCGACGGGCCGCGGATGGAGCCGCCGGTGTCCTCACCGATGCCGATCAGGCCCAGGTTCGCGGCCACGCCCGCGCCCGTGCCGCCGGAAGAGCCGCTTGGATTGCGCCGCAGGTCGTACGGATTGCGGATGAAGCCGAACCCCGAGCCCACGTAGCGCGATGCGAACTCGCCCATGTTGGTCTTGGCGATGATGAGCGCGCCCGCGTCCTCCATGCGGGTGACGATGGTGGCGTCCCGGGAGGACACGAAGTCCGCGAAGAGCGCCGATCCGTAGGTGGTGGGCATGTCGCGGGTTTCGACCTGGTCCTTGAGGAGGACCGGGATGCAGTGCATCGGCCCGCTGAGTCCGCCGTCGGCGAGGGCCTGGTCCAGGCGGGCGGCCTCGTCGAGGGCGGCCGGGTTCAGGTTGGCGATGGTGTTGAGCTGCGGTCCCTGCTGGTCGTAGGCCTCGATGCGGTCCAGGTAGCCCTGCACCAGGTCCACACAGGTCAGCTCTCCGGAGAGGAAGGCGGCGTGCACCTCGGCGATGGTCGCCTCCTCGATTTCGAAGTCCTGGGCGAACGCCACGCCCGGCGCGGTCAGGAGCAGGCTGACGGCCAGCAGGAGCCTGATCGGGCGGAAAGTGCGGGAGCGGGAGCGCGTCGTCCGGGACGAGGGAAGCCATCTGCGATTCATCGGCGTTCTCCGGCGGGTTCGCGTCGGTGGAAGAAGGGGGTGGAAGCGGAGATTGCCGGTTCCGCGAGGCGCTTGTGATTGCCCCGGGCATCCGGCTCCAACACTATCGTGTCCATCACGCATCCTCCACAACATGGCAGAGACGGAAACATGGCTGATCTCGACATTCAACCGGGCAGGACCCGCATCGGCTGGATCGGGCTGGGCGTCATGGGCCGCAGCATGTGCGCGCACATCATGGACCACGGGTTCGAGGCGACCGTCTTCACGCGCACCCGGGCCACGGCGGCGTCGGTGCTCGAGAAGGGTGCGGCGTGGGCGGACAGCCCGAGAGCCGTGGCCGAGCAGAGCGACGTGATCTTCAGCATCGTCGGCTTCCCGCGCGACGTGCGCGAGGTGATCCTGGGCGAGGACGGCGCGCTGGCGGGATGCGAGTCCGGAAACATCCTCGTGGACATGACCACCAGCGAGCCCTCGCTCGCGGTCGAGATCTACGAGGCCGCGCGCGCGAAGGGGGTGGCCAGCGTGGATGCGCCGGTGTCGGGAGGCGACATCGGGGCCCGCGAGGGCCGCCTGTCGATCATGATCGGGGGCGACGAGGACGTGGTGGAGGCACTGGATCCGTGCTGGCGGGCGATGGGGAAGGCCATCGTGCGTCAGGGAGGGCCCGGGGCGGGACAGCACACCAAGATGGTCAACCAGGTGCTGATCGGCCCGCTGATGATCGGGATGTGCGAGGGCCTGCTGTATGCCTACCGGTCAGGGCTCGATCTGGAGACGGTGATGAAGTCGGTGGCTCCCGGGGCCGCCGGCAGCTGGTCGCTCTCCAACTACGGTCCGCGCGTGATCGCCAACGACTTCGATCCCGGGTTCTTCGTCGAGCACTTCGTCAAGGACATGGAGATTGCCCTCGCCGAGGCGGGCCGCATGAAGCTGGCGCTTCCCGGGCTGGCGCTGGCGCATCAGCTGTACAACGCCCTGCGCGCCCAGGGGAAGGGGCACAGGGGAACCCACGCGCTCCAGCTTGCGCTGGCCCATCTGTCCGACATCGACTGGATGGGGCGGAAAGAGCACTGAGACCTTCGAAGGACAGCGCCGGCGAGAGTTCGGCCATCGCCGCCGCCGGCTCCAGGGATTTGCGGCAGTCCTCGACCCTCTTGGCCCCGGTGATGCCGGACGAAAACAGTGCGACCGTCGCGGAGGCCGAGAACGCCTTCTCCCCGTAGCCGTGCGTGTGATCCCCGTTCAAACGCTGGGTAAACACCGTTTCGGTGACGATGGCCATGATGCCGCCTAAGAGCAGGTCCAACGCCGGCGCCGCATGGCTTGTCGTACAGTTCGGCTCGGCTGGGGGCGGAGCACCAGGCGCGGGCACGGGGGGGCCGTGAACCGCGGCGAACGAACAGCCTGTCGAAACCGTGGCCAACACGCCAAGCGCGAGAAGCCGATTGAGCATACGGGTTTTCTCCGGGACCAGATGGGCGACTATGGGCGGCTGGAACCTGCTTTGGGGCTGATGCCTTCATTGTCCGGATGGCGTTTCACTCCGCTCAGCCTCCCGGTGCCAGCACCAGCCGGTTCTCGGCCTGCGCCTCCACGGCTTCGCGTGAGAACAGCATCGGGAAGTAGTCCTGGTTGGCCCAGTCCTCGGTGAGGTTGCCGTAATAGGGGCTTCCCGGCCGGCCCGACTGCCCGGGCGCGTTGGTGAACAGCGACCCGTCCAGGTCGGCGAAGTCGACGATGTGGCGGTAGGTGGCCCCCGTAGCCGCCACCGTGCCCGCGCCCCCGGAGCGCTCCGCCGACGGCAGGTCGTAGGCGGTCACCAGCGCGTGCGGGAACTCGTTCGTGTGGTCGCGTCCCCAGCGCCACTGGGCGGGGTCGTCGCCCTGATCGCGCGCGATCAGGTCCAGGGCGGCGGCGAGAGCCGCCTCCAGCGCGGCTGCTGAGTCCCCGCCCCCGTCGCCCGCCGCCTGGTCGAGCACGTCCCCGTCGATACGGCGGTAGATCGCAGCCGCCCGGCTGTCCCGGTAGAACACCCCGTTCCAGGCCGCGAGTTCGGCCCGGTAGGGCTCCACTGCCGCGTCGCCTGCCGTCCACCCGCCGAAGAGGGCCGCGTGGGCGGCGCCCGACGCCGAATAGGCGTCCTGCTGAAGCGCCCGCGAGTCCTCGGGCGTGAAGTCGCTGCCCGCGTTCAACACCTCCTGCACGCGCGCGAAGCGGGCGAAGGGGCCGGCGGTCTTGAAGAAGAGCGGCGGATCGTAGCCGGGCGGGTGGATGTCGTGGTTGGCCGTCCCCACCCAGCCGCGCTCCGGGTTGTACTCGGTGGGCAGGTCATCGCGGAAGCCATCCCATTCGAACTCCCCGGTCCCGGGCACCGGAAGCCGCCCGTGCCAGTTCGGGCGGCTCGGCGAGAGCGCGGCCGCCTGCCAGGCGATGTTCCCGTCCGCGTCGCCGCAGATCATGTTCTCCGTCGGAGCCAGCCAGTAGCGCATCTCCTCCAGAAACGCGCTGCAGTCGGAGACCACGTTGAGCCGCAGACCGGCCAGGTATCCCGTGGTGCCCGGTTCGTGCATGGTCGAGCGCATGGCGTAGGCGAGGTTGTTCCCGGGATCCCGGTGGAAGATCGGGCCGTGCCGGGAGAACTCGAGTTCCAGGGTCACGGGCTCGCCGTCCCTGACCTGGACGGTTTCGGTGATGGTGCGCAGCTCCTCCCAGCCGTCGCCCCAGCGCACCTGCTTCGGGTTGTCCGGGTTCACCTGCTCGACGTACACGTCGGACTGGTCGGTGCCGACGATGGTGAGCCCCCAGGCGATGCGCCCGTTGTGCCCGATGGCCACCCCGGGAAGCACCGGCTCGGTCGAACCGATGGTCGTCCAGCCGGGCGCGTCCAGGTGCACCACGTAGCGGAGCGACGGGTTGGTCACCCCGCGATGCGGGTCGTTGGCGACGATCGCGTGGCCGCTCGCGGTGCGGCTCCCGTGGATCGCCCAGTTGTTGCTCCCCGGCGAGGTCTCGCGCGCACCAAGGTTGAGCGCCATCTCCGACCCGGTCCAGCCGTCGTAGGGCGTGGCCAGCGGCGGACTGCTCATCGCGTTGCGGAACCCCGTCACACCGGCCAACACTTCGCCCGAGATCAGCGACATGTCGACGCCGTCCGGAACGTCCAGCTCCCGCCACGGAGTCGGATTCGCCTGCCGGTTGGCCTCCTCCGCGCCCAGATCGGCCACGCGCAGCGCCAATTGCAGCTCCCGCCGCACATCCGCCACCGGCATCGCCGTCTGCATGCGCAGCAGAGGCGTCTCGGCGCTCCAGTATTCGGGCTCGAGACCCGTAAGCAGGAACTCCGCGGGCAACTCCCCGGCCGCCGTGGCGTGATCGATGTACGCGTTGATTCCCGCTGCGAAGGCCTCCAGAATGCGCCGGCCCTCGGGGTGGTAGCTGGTGAACTCGGCGTCGTCGAACGGGCCCCGGAACATGAGCAGGCGCGCGACGCGGTCGTGCTGCAGCGCCTCCGCGCCCAGCACCTCGCTCAGCCGCCCCTCGCCTGCCCTCCGGTACATCTCCATCTGCCAGAGGCGATCCTGTGCCTGGACGAAGCCCTGCGCGAAGAACAGGTCGTCGATGCCCGAGGCGTAGATGTGGGGGATGCCCCAGGGATCGCGCAGCACCTCGACTTCGCCCTCGAGCCCCGGAACCTCGATGCGCCCGTCGATCTGGGGCAGCTGGGCGCGGGCCAGCTCCTCGAAGCTCGCGGTGGGCCCATCCGCGCACGCGCTGATGAAGGCCAGGAAGCCGAATGTGGCGATGGCGACGCCGGGGCGCCGGGTGAATCCGGAGATACGGATAGGGCGCATGGGTTTCTCCAGGGGAAGTGTTGCGGCGGGACGCGGTGCCGGAACGCGCGCAGGCTACTAGCTTCGGGACGAAGCCGGGTCCACGCAAACGGGAACGATCGATGAACTGCGATTCCAGGTCGACGAGGTGTGCTTCGTCGTTGTCCGCACTCGTTTCAGGGTTCCTTCTCCTGTACGGCTTCGCCATGGGCGTGCCGCGCATCGCGCATGCCCAGCGGCCGGAGATGGGCTTCGAGCATCTGGCGGGCATCGATGTCGTCCTCGCCTTCGACGATCCAACCGCCAATCGCGTGCTGGAAGCGGCCTTTCAGGAGTCGCTCGGACGCCGGGTGGGCATCAACCTGCTCGCCACTGCGCAGCCGGATGCGCTGTCGGTGGTGGTGGTTGCGACCTGCGTGCCGCAGGGCTGCGCGAGCGCCGAGTTCTACTCCGTGGCGCTCCTCCTGTCGAATCACTACGACGCCACCTGGGCCATCGAGTTGCTGTCCAACGAATCGCAGGAGCTCGCGGACCTCTATGCCCCGAGGGTAGCCGAGCTCATGGAGCCGCTCGGGATCTGGGCCGAGGCCTGGCGCCCCGGCGAATACCGGGCGCAGGTGGACGCCTTCGTGGATCAGCTCGAGGCCAGATGCTTCGCGCCGGCCCTGGCGCGGCGAGGGATCATCGCGGCTCTGGCGCTCGGCGACAGCGCGCGCGCCCAGCGGCTGGATCAGGTGGCCAGCGACGAGCGGGCGCTCTGTTAGGGACCCCGGCTACGCGCCTGCCGCCCTCCACGCATCCAGGACTTCCCGCTCGCGCGCGCGGCTAATCCCGGCGCGCCGGTTGAGGCGCTCGTCCTCGGGGCGCGTCCCGTCCCAGTCCACGGTGTCGCGGCTGGTGACCGCCAGCGGGCGGAAGGTGAGGCCGGCTGCGAGCGCCCGGTCGATGTCCACGTACATCAGGTCGGCTCCGGGCGCCCATGCGGGCAATTGGCCGAAGGGCCTCACGCCCTGCGCCTCCAGGAAGTCCTCCGGGACCCAGGTGAACTCGACCGGCGTCGAGGTGGCCGCGCGAATGCCGTAGAGCATCTCGGCCATCGACATGCGGGAGGCGGGACCGGTGGCGTTGAAGTCGCCGGCGACCCCGTTCTCGGCCAGGCGCACGATCCACTCGGTGATGTCGCGCTGGTCGATGATCTGGTTGGCGTGCTCCGGGTTGCCGGGGGCGAGCACCTCGCCGCCCTCGAAGATCCGCAGCGGCCAGTAGGTGAAGCGATCGGTCCGGTCGCCCGGCCCCACGATCAGGCCGGGACGCACGATGGTCGCCCGGCCCGGGAAGGCCTCGTGGGCGATGTCCTCGCTCAGCGCCTTCATGAGCCCGTAATGGGCGTCGTCCCCGTCCTGCCAGCCGTCGGGAGGCGTGAAGCGCTCCGAGTCCTCGTCGATGAGATGCTCGTAGAGGACGCGGTCCTTGTGCTCGTACGCGAGCCCGGGGCTGATATAGGCCGAAATCGAGGAGACGAAGATGTACTGCTCGGCGGCGTCCCGCAGCAGTTCCGTGCTCAACTGCGCCCAGCGATAGTTCTGCGTGTTGTTGTCGAGCACGACATCCCAGTTGCGGCCCTCCAGGGCGCCCAGGTCACCGTCGCGGTCGCCGATGAGATGCTCCACGTCGGGAAGGTCCGCCTGCGCGCGGCCTCGCGTGAAGATGGTGACCTCGTGTCCCCGCTCCACCGCGTAGCGAACCATATGCGGCCCGATGAAGCCGGTGCCGCCCAGGATGAGGAGCCTCTTGGGCGTGGGCGCCTGCTGGAGCCCCGGGCCGGAGTCGCCGTCGGTTCGACGCCTGCGGCTACCGTTGCTGGAGGCGAGGGCGATTCCGGGGGTGCCGAGCCCGAGGCCCAACCCGGCCCCGGCTATGCCGGCTGCGCGCAGGAAGTCCCGTCGCGTCGGGTTCATGGTGTGTTCTCCCTGGTCATAGGCGGGCCAGCGAGCCCGAAAGGATTACGCGCCCGCAGCGGTCGGTGTCGGCATGCTCGGAGACCTCCGCGCTTCTTCCAAAAAACCTCACCGTGGAACTGAGCGTTCTCATGGGTCCGCAGAATGCCTCCTCGTTGACCGACGCAGCAAAGCCTCCACCGGTCAGCTCAAGGAATCCGGTGGCGTCTAGCGTTCCGGTGACAGCGGGAAGCGAGGCGGTGCCGCGTTCAGCCTGGATCTCGCCGGTAATCGTCACGCTCTCCCCGGCCTGTTCGACGACGACCTGCATCGACCCCTGCATAACCTGCCGCTGCAGCAGGAACTGGACGATGAACGATCCGCTGTAGGTGCCCGCGACATCGGGAATGGGTCCGGTCGGCTCATCGTCGCCGCATGCAGTGCCGGACAGCATGAGTACGGCTACCGCAAGGCATCGTCGCCATGGCTGCGTCATGATCGTGTCCGACCTCCTCTGCACCGGTGATGCGCCCGTGGCTGCCGGGAGAAGCCTAGCCGTGGGATGCGCGGGCTGCAACGGGTTCGAGCGGGGCTGGACGTTCCACTGGCTGCTCGCCATGGTGCCCGGGTGACGGCAGAGGCGGGCAGCTCGGCAATCCGAAGGGGTGGCGCGTGGAGAAAAGCCGGGATGATGTCCTCGCGTGGCGCTTGCGCGGGCATATTGTAGCCACGGCGCTGGCGCTCGCAGCGTGCGCCGAGTCCGGCCCGGCCACCTCGCTGGAGGGTCCGCGCGAGGGCTGCCCCGAACCGGGCGCGGGCACCACGATCGGAGGCCTTACGGGCAGCGGGGCTGACGCTACCCCGTCTCCCGTGCGGCGGCTGGTGCTCATGGGAGGCGGTCCGGAGGAGGACGGCGCCGCCCGGCGCTTCGCGGAAGCGGCTGCCGGAGGCGACATCGTTGTGTTGCGCGCGACGGGATCGCTGACCAGCTATCCGGACTACTTCTCGGCCGAGTTGAGTCCCAGCCCGTACCCGGCCTCGGTGACCACGATCCGCACCGACACCCCTCCGCTGGCGGACCATCCCGGCGTCCTCTGCCGCCTCGACAGAGCGGAAGCGATCTGGCTCGCGGGTGGAAGCCAGTGGGACTATCTGGGGCGATGGCCGCAATCGGTCCACGTCGCCATCACGGAAGCGTGGCGTCGCGGCGCGGCCATGGGCGGAACCAGCGCGGGGGCGGTTTCGATGGGCGAGGCCGCATTCGATGCCCGGCACGGTACGGTCACATCGGCCGAAGCCCTCGCGGACCCGGCGGGTGTCTCGGTCAGCGTCGGGCCATCCAGCATGCCCCAGCCCGAGCTTCGCAACATGATTGTGGACTCCCACTTCACGGAACGCTCCCGCGAGGGGCGGTTGCTCGCGTTCCTCGGGCGCCTGCTGGCTGAGGACCGCTCGGGCTCCTTCGTCGGGATCGGGATCGATGAGGGGGCGGCCCTGGAGATCGAGGACGACAGCTACCGGATGTCCTCGGTGCGAGGCGGCGCGGTCTGGATGTACGAGGCGACGGGTCCGGCCGTCGTTCAGTCGGGCAGACCCCTCTCGCTGGACGGCATACGGCGCGTGCGGCTGGCGGACGGGGCGTCGGGCCGCTGGCCCTTCCTGTTCGACGAGGCGGAGCGCGTTCAGGCACTCGTGGTGGAGGAAGGAGTGGTCCGCGTCGATGCGGGGAGCGGCGCGGGAGCGGGCTGATCAGGCGGCCTGTCTCACCGCCTCCACCCGCGCACAGGCCCGGCCCAGCCGCCCCAGCCCTTCGGCCACCTCCTGCGGGGTGATCAGCATGGAGGGGCCGATGCGGATGACGTGGCCGCCCATGCCGCCGAGGCCGATAAGCACGCCTTCCTGGCGGGCGGCCTCCAGGAGCGCCTTGCCGAGTTGGGCGCTGGGCTCTTTGGTGACGGGGTCTTCCACCAGCTCCAGAGCGATCATCAGCCCCATGCCGCGCACGTCGCCGATCCACGGGTAGTCGCGCTGGAGCGCTTCCAGTCCTTCGCGCATCTGGCGCCCCCGCGCGGCGGAGCAGGCGGGGGTGTTCTCCTCGACCATCACGTCCATGGTCGCCCGTGCGGCCACCATCGACACCGGGGTGCCCCCGTAGGTGGAGAAGGTAAGGCCCGTCCAGGCTGCGGCGATCTCCTCGCGGGCCAGCGTGCCGCCCACCGGAAAGCCGTTCGCCACCCCCTTGGCGACCACCATGATGTCCGGCTCGACCTCCCAGTGCTCGATGCCGAACCAGCGGTCGCCGGTGCGCCCGAGCCCGGCCTGGACTTCGTCGCAGATGAACACGCCCCCGTACGCGCGGATCACCTCGGCCGCGCGTGTGTGGTATCCCGGCGGCGGAACGATGTAGCCGCCCACCCCCTGGATGGTCTCGGCGAGCAGGGCGGCGGGGCGCCCCGTGGTCGTGGTCTCGATGACCTCGACCAGCTCGTCGATGTAGCGGTCGACGTTGTGGCCGTCGGCATGCCGGTAGGGGTAGGGCGCGATGGCGTGCCGGATCGGGGCCATCGCCGGGAGCGGCTTCCACTGGGCCTGCCCGGTCAGGCTCGTCGCCAGCGTGCTGCGTCCGGAATAGCCGAGCCGCAGGCCGATGATCTCGCTGCGCCGGGTGTGCATCTGCGCCAGCATGACCGCGGTTTCGATAGCCTCGGTGCCGCTGTTGGTGAACATGACCTGGTCGAGGCCGGCGGGGGCGAGACCGGTGAGCCGCTCGGCCGCGGCCACGTAGGGCTCCGTCACATAGAGGTTCGAGGTGTGGCCCAGGCGCGCGACCTGGTCCTGCACGGCCTCGACGACCCGCGGATGGCAGTGCCCGATCGAGGTGGTGAGGATGCCGGCGAACAGGTCGAGGTATTCACGCCCATCGGCGCCCCTGGCCCGCACGCCCTCCGCCTCCACGAGCACCAGGGGCTCGTCGTACAACGGCTTTACGCAGGGGAAGATGGAGGCGCGCTGGCGCTCGATCAGTTCCCGCGTTACCATCGCGTGATCACCACGCGTTTGTCGGTGAAGAACTCAACGGAGTCGCGGCCTTGAGCCTTCAGGTCGCCGAAGAAGGAGCCGCGCGACCCGCCGAAGGGGAAGAAGGCCATCGGCGCCGCCACGCCGATGTTCACGCCGATCATGCTGATGCCGGCGTGGTAGCGGAACTCGCGCGCCGCGCGCCCGCTCGTCGTGAAGATCGAGGTGGCGTTGCCGTACTCGCTCCGGTGCATCAGCTCGATGGCATCCTCGACGGTATCGGCCTTGGACATCCCCATCACCGGCCCGAAGATCTCGTCCTTGCCGATGGCCATGTCGGGATGCACGTCCTCGAAGATGGTCGGGCCGACCCAGTTGCCGTCGGGGTAGCCGGGCACCCGGGCGCCCCGGCCGTCCATCACCAGCGAGGCGCCGTCCTTCACGCCGCTGTCGATGTAGCCCATCACCCGGTCACGGTGGCGGGCGGAGATCACCGGCCCCATGTCCACTCCGTCCTCGAGCCCGTTGCCCACGCGCAGCGACGCCGAACGGTCGAGAATCCGCTCGCGGATGTTCGCGTATGCGTCGGCCACCCCCACTACCACGCTGCCCGCCAGGCAGCGCTGCCCGGCCGAGCCGAAGATCGACGACACCACCGCGTCGGCCACCAGGTCGTAATCCGCGTCCGGGAGCACGATCATGTGGTTCTTGGCCCCGCCGAGCGCCTGCACGCGCTTCCCGGCCGCGCCCGCCTTTCTGTAGAGGATGCGCGCCACCTGGCTCGATCCCACGAAGGAGACTCCGGCGATGCCGGGGTGCTCGAGCAGGGCGGTCACCGCCTCCCGGTCGCCGTGCACCACGTTGAGGACGCCGGGGGGCAGCCCGGCCTGCTCGGCCAGGTCGACCACCCGCTGGTGGGTGATCGGATCCTGCTCGCTGGGCTTGAGCACCACCGTGTTGCCCGCGGCCACGGCGTACGGCCAGAACCAGAGCGGGATCATCACGGGGAAGTTGTACGGGGAGACCACGGCGAAGACGCCCAGCGGCTGCCGGATGGCCTCGCAGTCGATGCCGGGGGCCACGTCCTCGAGCACATCGCCCATCATCAGCGTGGGGATGCCGCAGGCGTGCTCGACGTTCTCGATGCCCCGCTGCAGCTCGCCCCTGCACTCGTCCAGGTTCTTCCCGTGTTCGATGACCAGGGAGCGGGCCAGCGACTCCTTGTGCTCTTCGAGGAGATGCTTCAGGCGGAAGAACACGCGGGCGCGCTCGACCGGAGGGGTGCGGCGCCATGCCGGGAACGCAGCGGTGGCCGCGGCGACGGCGGTGTCCACATCGGCGCCCGTGGAAAGCGGCACCTGACCCAGCGGCTCACCGGTGGTGGGATTGGTGACCGGCAGCGAGCCCGTGCCCGACGGCGCCGTCCAGCGGCCCGCGACGTAGTTGGAGATGGACCGGGGGGAGGCGTCGATGGAGGCGGTATCGGCGGACATGGCGTCAACTCCCGCAGATGGCGGCAGGGAGGGGCAGGGCGGCAACCTCAGAACGAAGAATCGCTCTCGTTCCCTTGTCAAGCCCGCGCTTCGCGGAAGAAGTCGATCCTGCAGCGCACCGGGCCATCGACGGCCACGCGGTGACGTGCCTGGGGGTGGATCGTGACTCGGTCCGGGGCAGAGATCTTCCGGGTCTCGCCGGTTTCGAGATTCACGAATCGCAGGCTGTCATCCAGGACGTTGAGCATCCCCCAGTGTCCTGCTGCGAGGGCGTGTTCCCGTTGCAGCGCGTCCGGGAGCGTGTCCTGCGTGAAGATGGGAGAGGAGTGGCTCGGGATGAGACCGTCAGGCAGAGGATCGGTCATGGTGTGATCGTTGATGGGGTCCAGGATTCCTTGCGTTTGATCGACCGGACGCAGGGCGTCGCGGCGCTCGCGCGACGGCCCTCCCGCATCGGGAATGTCGTTGCCCGGTGAGACGCCGTCGGGCCATCTTCCTCAAGCAAACCATTTCCCCGCATCGGAGGAAGGCCATGCGGCCGCCAAGAGTGCATCCGACAAAACTCGGGATGTCGAGTCTGTTCCTGATTCTGGTCCCTTTCCTTGTCACTCTGGCTCCTACCGCCGGGATTGCGCAGGAGGCGCCGCGCGCGCTGACGGCTGAGGACTATGCCCGGGCCGAACGCCACCTCGGGCAGCACATGAACCCGCTTGTGTTCAACGGCGCGGTCGATCCCGAGTGGATGCCGGACGGGCGCTTCTGGTACCGGAATCAGACCCCGCTGGGCAGCGAGTACGTGATGGTCGATCCCGGTGCGGGCACCCGCCAACCCGCCTTCGACCACGAGCGGATGGCGAACGCGCTCTCGGGAGTGGCGGGCACGGGCGCGACGGCGGCGGGCCTGCCGGGTGGGCAGTTCGTCCCCCAGGCGGCGGTGGTGCTCTTCGCGCCCGAAGGGGACGACTTCAGCGACGAGGGGCGCGCCTTCCGCTGCAGCACGATCGCCTTCCGCTGCGAGGAGTTGGAGGGCTCCCCGGAGCAGCGCCGGGCCAACTACATGGCGATCTCCATGGGCTTCGAGGCGGCCTTCCGCCGCTCCGCCGGCGTCGTCTCGCCCGATCAGGCGCGCGAGGCGTTCATCCGCGACCACAACCTGTGGGTGCGCGAGACCGATACCGGAGGGGAGACGCAACTGACCTTCGACGGCGTGGAGGACTTCGGCTACGCGACCAACAATGCGGGCTGGATACGCAGTCCGCGGCCCGTGCTGCGCTGGTCCCCCGACAGCCGCAGGATCGCCACCTTCCAGCACGACGCGCGTGGCGTGGGGATGATGTACATGGTGAACACCCAGGTGGGCCATCCAGAGCTCGATGCCTGGCGCTATCCCCTGCCCGAGGACTCGGTCATCTTCCGCATCCACCGTGTGGTGGTCGACCTGGACGCGCCCGCCGACTCACGCCTGGTGCGCTTCGACATGTCTCCGGACCAGCACCGCTCGACGGTGTGCGACCATGTCGCCTGCGGAGGCACCTTCGCGGACGTGGAGTGGAGCGACGACGGCACCCAGGTCGCCTTCGTGTCGAGTTCCCGGGACCACAAGGTGGCCACTCTTCGGGTGGCCGACGCCCGCACCGGCACCGTACGCGACGTTCTCGAAGAGCGGGTGGAGACCTTCTTCGAGTCCGGAGACGGATCCCACAACTGGCGTGTCCTCGAGGAGAGCGGCGAGGTCATCTGGTTCTCCCGGCGCGACAACTGGAGCCATCTCTACCTGTACGACCTGGAGTCGGGCGACCTGAAGCGGCAGATGACCTCCGGGGAGTGGAACGTCCTGGAGGTGCTCGAGGTCGACGCCGAAGCGCGCACCGTGCTCTTCATCGGCAACGAGCGCGAGGACGGGGATCCCTACTTCCGCTACCTGTACCAGATCGGGCTGGACGGCGGCGACGTGCGGCTGCTCACCCCGGACAGCGCCGACCACACCATCTCGCGCTCCCCCGACGGCGAGTACTTCGTCGACAGCTGGTCCACGCCCGTGACCCCGCCCGTGAGCGTCGTGCGCGACATGAGCGGGGAGGTCGTGGTGGAGCTCGAACGGGCCGACGTTTCCGCCCTGCAGGCAGCCGGCTGGCAGCCCCCCATCCCCTTCGAAGTGAAGGCGCGCGACGGCGTCACCGATCTCTACGGGCTCATGTTCCGCCCCTCCAACTTCGACCCGTCGATGGAATACCCGATCGTCAACTACCTCTATCCAGGTCCTCAGAGCGGCAGCGTCGGGAGCCGCAGCTTCCGCGCCGCGCACCGGGATCTGCAGGCGATCGCGGAGCTGGGATTCGTGGTGGTGGAGCTGGACGCCATGGGCACGCCGATGCGCTCGCGGAGCTTCCACGAGGCGTACTACGGCAACATGGGCGACAACGGCCTGCCCGATCAGATCACCGGAATCCAGCAGCTCGCCGAGCGGCACGAGTGGATGGACATCGACCGGGTCGGGATCTTCGGGCACTCGGGGGGCGGCTTCGCGTCCACGGCCGGCATCCTGCGCTATCCGGAGTTCTACAAGGTGGCGGTGTCACAGGCCGGCAACCACGACAACCGCAACTACGAGGACGACTGGGGCGAGAAGTGGCAGGGGCTGCTCGAGGAATACGACGACGGCACCACCAACTACGACAACCAGGCGAACCAGCTGGTCGCGGGCAACCTGCAGGGCAAGCTGCTCATCGCCCACGGCACCATGGACACCAACGTCCCGCACTCCAACACCATGCTGGTGGTGGACGCGCTCATCGCCGCGAACAAGGACTTCGACCTGGTGCTGTTCCCGAACCGCGGCCACGGCTTCGGCAACGAGCCCTACATGATGCGCAAACGCTGGGACTACTTCGTGCGCCATCTCATGGGCGCGGAGCCTCCGGCGAACTACGAGTTCGGGCAGCTGCGGCGTCCGGTGGGGTGAAGCCTACCTGCCGGTCGATGCCTCCGCCGCCAGCACGTCGCCCACGGCCTGCACGATGTCCTGCTGCGGGCCGATGCCGGTGTAGGCGACCTTGCCCTCCGCGTCCAGGATGACCACGTAAGCGGTCGCCGGCGCCAGGAAGGCGCGCGTGGCGCTGCCGCGGGTGTCCCACAGCATCGGGAAGGGGATGGCGTGCCGCTCGAGATGCCGACGCACCGCACGCTGGGTCTGGGCCACGGCCACCGCGACCGCGAGGAAGCCGACCTCGTCGCCGTAGCGTTCGAAGGCGGCATCCATGCTGGGCTGCAGCGCCTCGCACTGCTCGCACCAGCTTGCCCAGAACTCGAGCAGCAGGGGCCGCTCGCCGACGTGGTCCGCGAGGTTAACCGGTTCCCCGTCGAGGTTCTCGATAGTGGGTGGATTCGGTGTCTCGCCCACGGCGATGCCGATCTCGCCCCGTTCCTGCGCGCCCGCGGCGCTGAAGAGCATCACGACGGCGCCGAGCGCCGCCACCGCCGCCAATAGATTCCGTCTGACCCTATTCACATCACCAGTCCTGTTTGAATCAGGTAGTACTCAGCCACCCCAAGCATAGTGATACCCGCCGCCTTCTTGATCCATACCATCCAGGCTCCGGACTTGGGCAGCCAGGCGGCGGTGCCGGAGAAGAGGCCGACCGCAACCAGCAGCGAGGTCATCCCCAGCGAGAACACGAAGAGGTACATGAACCCCATGGCGCCGGCCTGGGTCGCCGCCACCCAAGTGAGGACCACCGCGAAGGCCGGGGCGCCGCACGGTGCGGCCACGATGCCGGAGGTGGCGCCCAGCAGGAAGACCGCCGGGTAGGATCCGCCGCCGAGCCCGCCCGCCCACTGCAGCAACCGCTTGGGCGCGCTCACCGGAATCACGTCCAGCATGGCCAGCGCGAAGATGATGAGCAGGTTGGCGGTTGCGAACCGCACCCACGGGTTTGCGCTCACCGTGCCGAAGAGGGTGCCGCTCAGCCCCGCCACCAGGCCGAGCACGGCGTAGAACATCGCGAGCCCGGTAACATAGGTGAGGGTCAGCCCCACGATGCGCGCTCGCGGCGCCTTGTCCCTGGAAGCCCCGGCGATGACGGACGCGGTGATGGGGATCATCGGGTAGACGCACGGCGTCAGGCTGGTGAGGACGCCGGCCCAGAAGAGCAGCCCCATGGCCAGCAGGGGGCTCGCGCTCAGGCTCTCGGAGATGCCTCCGACCTGCGCGGCGGCGGTCCAGATGGCTGACATGGCCCGACTCCCGGGTGCGGAGGTCTACGAGGCTGGCCGGGAGAGCACCCCGGCGGGATCGAAGCTGTCCATGATGCCGCGCGTGAGCGCGAGGACGCCCGGCGCGGTGGCGGGTTCGGGGGCGGGCCACCGGGGGATGTTCGTGCGCGAAACCCGGAAGGTCGCGCCGGCCGACGCGACGCCGTCACGCAGGCGGGCGAGCGCATCGAGGACCGCCGCCTCCGAGGCGCCGGGCCCGCGCACCGCCACCCGCAGCACCCCCAGCGAGACGTGCGCGGCCACCGTGCCGCACTCCACGGCCGGTTCCACCAGGTCGCCCAGGCGCGAGGGCAGATGGCTGACGCGCGCCACCGCGGCCGCGTCGTCCTCGAAGCGCTCGAGCGCCGCGAACCAGCGCGCCGACGCCTCGCCCTCCAGGCGCCGGCTGGCGTTCCGTCCCACGCGGGCGTTGAGGATGCGCTCCGATTCCGCGACCGCTTCGGGCGAGCCGAGCAGGCGAACGGCGACGGTCGGCTCCTCGCCGTGGCCGGCCAGCAGCTCCAGCGCCGGGATGCGCACCGGCGCGGTGGCGAGCGAGCGGGCCAGCACTACGGTCAGTGCCAGGCGGGGGGTCTGATAGAGGAGGGTCACGTCCCGGACCGGCAACGGGTGCAGGCGCACGGTCGCGGAGGTAACGATCCCGAGCCGCCCGCCGCTCCCCACCGCGAGCTTCACCAGGTCGTAGCCGGCGACGTTCTTGACCACCCGCCCGCCCAGCTCGAGCACGCGTCCGTCGCCGGTCACCAGCGTCAGGCCGAGGACGTGGTCGCGGGGGGTGCCGAACTTGCCCTGCAGTGGCCCGTACGCCCCGCTCGCCAGCACGCCTCCAAGGCTCCGCCGGGCCCGCGCGGGCGGGTCGAGGGGAAGCCACTGGCCCTGGTCGCCGGTGACCCGTTCCAGCTGGCCGAGAGAGACCCCGGCGTCCGCCGTGAGGGTCAGGTCGGCGGGGTCGTAGGCGTGGACCGTGTCCAGCGCGCGCGTGCTTACCACCAGGTCCACTGGTCGGTCCAGGTAACCGGCGGGGAGGGAGGTGGCATTGCCGACGAAGCGCACCTGCCGTCCGTCGCGGGACGCGCGCGCCATCAGGTTGCTCAGTTCCCGGACCGTCCGCGGCGCCACCACGGGAGCGCCGCCAGCCTCCGTCGCCCGGCCGCCCGCCGCAGTTCCTCCGTTCGTTGCGGGCGCATCCCCGGGGTGCGCTTCACCGCCCGCGGGCTCCTTCCCGCCCTCGTCATCTCGCACCGCCGACGCGTCTTCCAGCGCTTCCAGGCTCATGCCGTCGCACCCGCGGGCACGATTACACTCGCTTTCTCGGTCTCGACCACGCCCGCGCCCGCCGAGTGCATGCCCCGGATCCGGTCCGGGAGCACCTTGCCCGGGTTGCACAGCCCCGCGGGATCGAACACGCGGCGCACCGACTCCATCGCCCGCAGGGTGTCGTCGGAGTGGATCAGCGACATGTAGTCGCGCTTGTCGAGCCCCACGCCGTGTTCGCCGGTGATCGTGCCCCCGGCGTCGACACAGATGCGCATGATCTCCTTGGAGGCCAGCTCCACCCGCTCCATCTCGGCGGCGTCGCGCCGGTCGAAGAGGATGTTGGGGTGCAGGTTGCCGTCTCCGGCGTGGAAGACGTTGGCCACCTTGAGGTCGTAGCGCACGCCGATCTGCGCGATCTCGGCCAGGACGTCGGGAAGCCGCGTGCGCGGAACGGTCGCGTCCTGCACCAGCAGGTCCGGGGCGATCCTCCCCATGGCGCCGAAGGCCTTCTTCCTTCCCTTCCACAGCGCCGCGCGCGCATCCGCGGAGGTGGCCCTGCGCACTTCGCGCGCCCCGCACTCCAGGCACGCCGCCTCCGCCCGCGCGGCCTCCGCGTCGAGCCCCGCCTCGATGCCGTCGAATTCCACCACCAGCGCGGCCGCCGCGTCGGTGGGATAGCCAGCCGCGAAGATGCTCTCTTCCACGGCCCGGATGGTGGCCTGGTCGATGATCTCGAGCGCCGCGGGGAGCAGGCCGTCGGCGATGATCGCGGTCACCGCCCGCCCCGCGTCCTCCAGCCGCTCGAAGATTCCGAGCAGCGTGTGCGTCGCCTGCGGCAGCGGCAGCAGCTCGACATCGATCTCCACCGCGATGCCGAAGCAGCCCTCCGATCCCACGAACAGCCCCGCGAGGTCGAGCTCGCCGGTGTCCAGCCCGCGGTCTCCCAGGTACACCCGGCTGCCGTCCGGCAGCACCACGTCGAGCCCCCGGATGTAGCGGGAGGTGACCCCGTACTTGAGGCAGTGGGGCCCGCCCGAGTTCTCCGCGACGTTGCCGCCCACCGAGCAGGCGCTCTGCGACGAGGGATCCGGGGCGTAGTACAGCCCGTGCGGCTGAGTGGCCGCCGTCAGGTGGGCGTTCACCACGCCGGGCTGGATGCGCGCCCGCCGGTTGTGCAGATCGAGCTCGAGGATCCGGTTCATGCGCGCCGTGCACACCACCACCGCCCCGTCGACCGCGAGCGCGCCGCCGGAGAGCCCCGTCCCCGACCCGCGCGCCACGAAGGGCACGCGCTCGGCCGTGATCGCCCGGACCGCCCGGGCCGTTTCGTCCCCGTCCTGCGGGAGCACGACCGCCCGCGGCGGATAGCGATAGGCGGTGAGCCCGTCGGACTCGTACACCATCAGCCTGGCGGGATCGGTGATGACCCCGTCCTCGCCCACGATGCGGACGAGTTCGTCCGCCAGCCCGGTCGACAGGCGCGGTGCTTTGGCGATCACGGCACGGCTCCCGGTGAAGGAGAAGCGCGCGGCCGGCGGGAGCGGGCAGCCGCCGGTAACGCGCGCCGCGTCAGGGGAATACTACCCGTCGGCGGCCAGATAGTCGAGCATGGCCGCGATGCTCGACTCGGCGGCGTCGCGGAGCCTGGGCGGCAGGTCGTCTCCGTAGATTGTCGTCACCAGTTGCGCCGGCGTCGCGGCGGGATGATCGCGCTGCGCCTGCTCCGCCTGTTCGATGCGGGCGAGGCGATGCTCGCGGTAGGCCGCGAGCGCCCCCGGCACATTCTCGATCGGAGGCCCGTGCGCCGAGTAGATCACTCCGGGCGCCAGGGCCTCGATCCGATCCAGCGACCCCAGGTAGTCGCGCACGCACCCCGGATACTCCCCCACCCAGGTGGTGCTCCCCTCGCCGAGCATCAGGTCGCCCGCGAACAGTGCCCCGGCGCGCGGCCACGAAAAACACAGGTGCTCGGCGCAGTGCCCCGGCGTGTCCACGGCCAGCAGCTCACCCTCGTCGGTCTCGACCGCGGCACCGTCGGCGAGCGGGCCATCCGCGCCGCGGCATGGCCCGAGCAAGGGGGCTCCCAGCGCGTCCGCCAGGGCGCGGGCGCAGCCGGAGTGGTCGGCATGGTCGTGGGTCACCAGCACGACGACCCGGCGCGCCCCCGCCACCGCGGCCCGGAGCGCACGCAGGTGATCCGCATCGTCAGGGCCCGGATCGATTACCGCCGCCACTTCGCGCCCGACGATGTGCGTACGGGTGCCGTCGAGGGTGAACGGCCCCGGGTTGGCGGCCGTGAAGACGCGAGGGTGGGTCATGGCGCGCGCGGATCGGTCCCGCCCACGGTCATGCCCGGGACAGCTCGAAGGCCTGAGTTCGCTAGCGTCGCTCGTGGACGAACTGCTCGGCGAGCTTGTCGGCGATCATCTGCACGGCCAGCTCGTCGTCGTCGCTGAAGGCCGCCGGCGTGCGGCTGTCGATGTCGATCTGCCCGAAGATCTCCTTGCCCGCCCGGATCAGGACCACGAGCTCGGACTTCACGCCGGGGTTGCACGAGAGGTAGTTGTCGACCGCGCCCACGTCGGGGACGTTCTGGTTCTTGCCGGTCGCCACGGCGGTGCCGCACACACCCGTGCCCACGGGGATCTTCGCGTGTTCGGTGCTGGCTCCGATGTAGTTGTGGAGCCAGAGTTCATCCTCGTCCTTGCCCAGCAGATAGACGCCGACCCAGTCGAAGTTATCGGTCCCGGACAGTCCCCGAACCGCGTGACGCAGGAGGGCATCCGACAGATACCCCTGCTCTCTCAGGCGCTGCAAGTCGCCGAGCAATTCAACGGTGTTCACCATGTTGTCGATCTTCTCCGTGGTGCGGCGCCTCTGGCCCCGCCGGTTCCTGGTTGCCCCGCCGTCCCCATCCCCGTCATCCCCAAGATGAAAGGTAACGCGATCGAGCGCACGTCAGGCGCGATCCGCGATTGCCTCCGCGAAGTCCGACCCGCTGGGTTCCTGGAACGCCCTCAGCCCGAACTCCGGCAGAATCGCGATCAGATGATCGAAGAGGTCGGCTTGGAGTCCCTCGTAGTTCGCCCACGCGGTGTCGCTCGAGAAGCAGTAGATCTCGATGGGCACCCCCTTCGGTCCGGGCTCGAGCTGCCGCGCCAGCACCGTCATCTCCTGACTGACGCGGGGGTTGGCCTTCAGGTAGTTGAGGACGTAGAAGCGGAACGTTCCGAGGTTGGTCAGCCGCCGGATCTCCGGGATGATGCCGGGATCGCCCTTGGCCTTGGCGGCGTTGTAGCTCTCGATCTTGCGGCGCGCCTCGGCCATGTAATCCTTCAGCGTCTCGTAGCGCGACAGCCGCTCGTTTTCGTCGTCGCTCAGGAAGCGCACCGAGTTCATGTCGATGCGCAGCGACCGCTTGATGCGCCGTCCCCCGGATTCCGTCATCCCGCGCCAGTTCTTGAAGGATTCGCTGATGAACTTGTGGGTCGGGATGGTGGAGATGGTCTTGTCCCAGTTCTGGATCTTGACCGTGTGCAGCGCGATCTCGATGACATCTCCGTCGGTGTTGGCCTGCGGCATCGACACCCAGTCGCCGATGCGGATCATGTCGTTGGACATGATCTGGATGCTCGCCACAAGCGAGAGAATGGTGTCGCGGAAGATGAGCATGAGGACGGCGGTGAGCGCGCCGATCCCCGAGAGGAAGACCAGGGGGCTCTGGTTCGCCAGGATCGCGATGGCGACGACGCCCGCGCCCAGGTAGGCCAGCAGGCTCACCCCTTGGAGGTAGCCCTTGATCGGACGCGAGCGAGACTGCTCGAAGGCCTCCACGTAGATGTCGTTGACCGCGTCGAGGAAGGCGCTGAACGCCGCGGCCGCGGCCATCACGATGACGGCGGCCGAGAGTCGCCGCGCGAACGTCCAGGCCAGAATGAGCCCAAAGGGCTCGGTCCCGGCGGCGGCCGCGGCCTCGGTAACGCCCAGCACCGGCCCGATGCTGTAATAGACAATGGCCGCGGGCACAATGTGGGCGAGGCGGGCGAAGACCTTGCGCTCGATGACGCGGTCGTCCCACGAGGAACGGGTCCGGGCCGCGACCCGCCGGATCGCGCCGTGGACGATTCGGGTGGTCACCCAGTCCGCGATCCACGCCGCGGCGACGAGGATCACGAGACCGGCGACCAGGCTGAGCCAGTTTTCGGGGGGGAAGGGCATGGGGTGAGTCTCCGGCTCCCGCGCGAGCTAGATCTTGTTGCGCAGCCAGTCCAGGACGAGGCGCAAGGCGTACCTGAGAATCCGCATCATGGCGGGGCCGTCCTTGTTCGGTTTTCGAGCATCAATTGCCGGGTACCGGCATCACGATAAGGACGTGTACGGAGGAAGGGGGGTCAAGGGTTTGGTCGGAGGAGGCAGGGTTCGGCTTCCGCCGCCGCCTCCGGATGGATGATGCGCTGAACCAGCCCGCCGGAACCGTCGTCCTGCCACTGGACCTGCAGGGCCGCCAGTGCGCGCTGGCCTCCGGCCTGTTCGGTTCCCAGCGAGTAAACGGCGTGGGGTCCCAGCACCGTTTCGGTGGACGCCGAGAACAGGTAGTCCCGAACGGCTGCGTGATCGATCTCCCCCGCTGCGGTCAGCGTGGCCTCGATGGCTTCGGCGAGAAGCTCCACGGCTCCGAAACCGCCGGCCGCGTGATAGCCGGGCAACGATTCGTACGCCTGCTGGTAGCGCCGAACGAAGGTCTCGCTGTCGGCGATGAAGCCGGACGTGCGGACCGCGGGGGTCCACGTCGTGGGACCGGCAATGCAGCGCGCGAGGTCACCAACGTCCTCTACGAACCGGGGATCTGCGGGACCCAGCGAGAGGCTGGCCATGAGGGGGATGTAGCCGGTCTCCGCCATGGCCTCCGTGAAGCCGACGGCATCGTCGTAGTATCCGCCGCCGATGAAGAGATCCCCGCCTGCGTCGCGGGCCGCTGCCGCGAGCGTCGCATGATCTGCCCCGCCGACCGGGTAGGAGCGGTCCAGCACGATCGTGAGGCCGTCTTCCCCCGCGGCCGCCCGAATGCCCTCGGCCAGGGAGACGGGGAAGGTGCTCTCCTCGTAGACGAGTGCCACTGTGCGGGCGCCGTTGCGCGCAGCCAGCTCGACCATGCCGCGGAATCGCATTGGCCCCGGATCGAGCATCTGTACGCTCCATCGGCGGCCGCGCTCGCTCCAGATACCCGGGGCCGACGCCAGCGGCGCGATGAGCGGCCAGCCCGCCGCCTCTGTCACGGCCAGCACCGCCTCGGTGATCGGGGAGCTGAAGGGACCCAGCAGTGCGTCGATGCTGTCGGCGACGGTGAACGCCTCGTACAGGCGGGCCGCGGTTGCGGGATCGCTCGCGTCGTCCAGGGTCACCAGGCGGATCTGTCGGCCGCCCACGCCGCCCATCTCATTCAGCATCTCCACCGCAAGCAGGTATCCCCTGCCCATCTCGCCGGCGGAACGGGTGCGAATCCCGGTTTCGGAGACGGTCGCCGCGATCGTGATCGGCTCGGGTTCATCCGATGAAGCCACGGCGTCGCGGCAGCCCGCCGCGCTCATGAGCATCACCCAGAGCATCGCCAGGTCCCGTGTATTCGGCATCCGTCCCTCTTCCCGCGATTCAGCCGCGGACATCCCCTCGAAGGAGCGTCCGCCCACGCCTGTGCTGACCGCCTCCGCGCAAGAATTGCGTCAATCACCGCGAATATGGCGACAAAACGACGATGATCAAGGCCGGGATGATCCGCCGCGCGCGGAAGCCGACATCCGACCACGCAGGCGCTCGGAACAGGGACCGCGCCGACAATCCGGATGACGTGAGAGGCGGTCGGAACTCGGCGGCTGGATGTAGTGGAGTAGTGCCGGGCTATCCGATCAGGGAGCGCAGGGCGGCGATTTCGTCCTGGATCGAGCGCTCGATTTCGTCGGCGCGGCGGTCGGCGTCCAGTTCCTCGATCTGCGCCTCGATCTCGCGGATCCTGCCGTCGAGGTCGTACTCCTCGATCTGCGTCTCGATCTCCGCAATCTTGCCGTCGAGGTCGTATTCCTCGATCCGCGCCTGGATTACCGCAATCTTGCCATCGAGGTCGTATTCGGCGATCCGTGTCTCGATGGCGGCTATCCTCCCCGCGAGATCGTACTCCTCGATCTCCTCTTCGATCTCCTGCATTGCCTCGCGCTCAAGGGCGGCCGCTTCCCGCTCGAGTTCGGCTCGCCGGGCGGCCAGATTGCGCTCGATCTGCTGCAGATCGTCCGCCAGGGTCGTCCAGTCATCGGCCGCCGCGGAGAGGGTTTCCGACAATTCCGTCATGTCGGCCATCGTTTCCTGCATTTCGGCCATCGCCTCCCGCACCTCGGGCCTCTCCAGGGCCTCGGCCGTCGCCTGCACAGCCGCCTGCACTGCCTCCGCCATGTCGGCTCCGTTGGCGAGCGTCGTCGTAGCGTGCTGATTGGCCATGAGGTCCACTTGCGTGGCCAGCCCGCTCATCACCCTGGCCACCTCAGCCCCTGGCATATACATACGCCCGCGCAAGCTGGCGATGTGCCCTCGATGGGCGGCGGCTTGTCCGTGCAGGGCGGCGACATGCCCCCTGTGGGCCGCGGTTTGTCCGAGCAGGGTGGCGACATGCCCCCGATGCGTCGCGATTTGTCCGCGCAGCGCGGCGACATGCCCTCGGTGCACGGCCATCCGTCCGCGCAGGCTGGCTTCCTCGCCACGGATTACCTGCACATCCAGGTAACCGTCCATCACCGTCAGCATCAGGTCGCGCCAAGCTTCGGCCTCGTCGTCAAAGGCCTGAGAGCGGCCATCGATGCTCCAGTCGTACTCCAGGCCACCGGGTCCGGGAGTGATCACCAGTCGGTGCAATCGCTCCGCCTGCGACTCGAGGACCAGCCAACTGTCGTCATTCATGCTCTGGATGGAGGTGCCATCCGGCGCCATCTCGACGTTGCCGCGGCTGCGCATGCACAGGCGCATGCCGTCCACCCGACCTTGCAGGGTCCATTCGCCGGCCTGCCGCATGACGCCGATCCTGTTTCCGGGGTTGCACTCGAACGCCTGGCGGCTGGCGTCTTGCGCAGCCTCGGGCCTGACGGGCGTTGCGTCCGGCTCCGAAGGCGGCTCGGACGGGGCCGCCGAGACGTCAGTTGCGGCTGGCATCGGTTCCGAGATCGCGGACCTAGTGGCCATGGGCTGCCTTCCCGCGTCTGCCGAAGACGCCGCCTCCGGCGCCGGACTCGCCGGTGACGCGCGCTCCGGTGAAGGAGCGGGAATCACGCGGTCCTGTGCCTGCACCTCGCCCGGGACTATCGCCTGTTCCCGGGGCGCGGCCTGCGCGGCCGGATCCCTGGGGACTGGATTGGCGCAGGCGATGAGCGTGCCGGCCACGCCCATTCCCGTCAGTGCGGCGAGGGTGCGGGCGAGCGAATAGCGGGGGCGATGTCGCTTGAGGATGGACATGATTCGGTTCTCCAGTTGCGAACGCTGCACCATGGGGAGGGCCAGTACGGCGCGACCGGCCGCTGTCCCGGACGCGAGCGAGAACAGGTGCTGAGCGTATTCCGAGGGGCGCGTGCCCAGCTCGAGCACCTCCTCGTCGCACGATCGCTCAGCGGCGATGGTCGCAGCCCGCCACGCCAGCCAGTTGAGAGGATGAAACCAGTAGAGCGCGACGACGGCGCGTCCGACGACCTGACGGAGCGCGTCCCGGCGTCGGACGTGGACCAGTTCGTGGGCCAGCACCACTGCACGCCGCTCCGGCGACCAGCCTTCCGCGTCCGACGGCAGCAGGATCACCGGCCTCCATGGACCACCCGCCATCGGCGTGGGCACCTTCGGGCTCATCAGGATCCGGACCTGGCTCCGCACCCGCAGGCGTCGCCTAATGGCGTTGCTCTGTTGCTTCCAAACCAGGTCTCGCACGGGGGCCGCTTCGCGGACCAGCTTCCGGAAGCGGAGGCTCCCGACCGCCAGCGAGGTCAGCGCCGCACCACAGCCCAGAGCCCAGATCACGAACGCGATGCCGGAGGGGGTCAGCGGGGCGGGTGCATCGCCCGCCCGCGGCCGTGGCCGACTCGATTCGACCGTCGGGAGCGCCGATGAAGTCCCGGCGCCTGCGACCCGTCGCGACGGCCCGGACGAAACCGTTCGCCCGGCCATCTCTCGCGGCGCCTCCGCTGTCGCTACTCCCTCCCCCGACCCATTGAGGGACGCACCCTCGGCGGCGACGTCCCGAGCCGGCAGGATGGGCACCGACCACGACGGACCCAGCAGGCTCAGCACCGGCAATGCCAGCAGAAGCACGAACGCCGTCGTCCAGAGCAGGTGCAGGGTCCTCGCCGATCCCCGGCGTGCGAGCCACGCCAGGGCAAGCGCCAGGCACAGCACCACGGTAGCCTTCGCAACCAGCCCCGCCACACCAGTGGCGACGTCCAACCCGCTCACCGTCCCTCCTCCGCGGCTTCATCGATCATCGCCTTGATGCGCTCGCGTTCGGCCGGGGTCAGATCGCCCTCCCTGAGCTTCAGGAGCGTGGCGACCGCGCCCTCGACGGAACCGCCGAAGAACGTCGACAGGACGTGTCGCATGGCGGAGCGGCTGGCACGCGGGACCGGCGTCGTCGGGGCATAGACGTAGCGGGGACCGTCCAGCTCCCGGGTCAGATGCCCCTTGTTGATCAGGATGCGCAGGATCGAGCGCACGGCCGAGTCCGTCGGCGGGTCTGCCATGCGCGCCCGGATCTGGACGGCGGTCGCGCCGCCCGACTCGTAGAGGATGTCCATCACCTGACGCTCTCGCCTGCTCAGCGGGGGAAGGTCGCTCACCTGTCTCGTGCTCCGGCTGGGTGGTTTCCTCTGATGCGGGACAGCTGGTTCCCCGGATACCGGCTCCGGGGGTTGGCCGCGTCCGGCGGGCGGTCCGATGGAGGAATCGGTCCCGGAGTGGACCGGTACTCGGGACACCATAGGGGACGGCTGCTGAAAAATCAACATATCGGCTCCTGCTACCCCTCCCTTCCGGCAATGGATCCGCACGCGGGCTTTCCATCAGCGGTTCGCCGAGTGCCCCGGCTTTCCACCCGCGGTTCCCTGAATGCCGTCTCTCGCCACAAGCCGCGAAAGATGTGAGCTTGGGGCGGGCCACGGTTCGCGGTGGAACCCACTGGCGGAGCCTTGGAGGCAACGCGAAGACCATTGGCGGGCGCACCGATCGAACCAGAGCACATGCCATCTGCGACGGAGTCTGTGCAGTGATCTCACTCGAGGGCAGGAATGCAATCGTCACGGGCGCGGCGAGAGGCATCGGGGCCGCGTGCGCGCTGGCGTTCGCGCGCCACGGAGCGAGCGTGGTGCTCGGGGACGTGCTGGAGGAAGACTGTGCCGAAACCGCGCGCCGCATTCGCGACGAGACGCGGGCGTCTGCCGTGGCGATTCGGGCGGACGTGAGCCTGGAGGAGGATTGCGCCGGATTGCTCGACACCTGCAATGAGCGTTTCGGGGACTGCGACATCCTCCTCAACAACGCCGGCATTATCGTCCCGGGGTCGATTCTGGACGGCACCGTGGAGGACTTCGATCGCGTGCTCTCGGTGAACCTTCGGGGGACCTGGCTGATGTCGCGGCTGGCGGCCCGCCACATGGTAGAGCGGGGCGTCAAGGGAGCCATCGTCAACATGTCCTCCACCAACGCGGTGGTGACCATCCCCAACCAGCTCGCGTACGCGGTCTCCAAGGGCGGCGTGGCGCAGCTCACCAAGGTGATGGCGATGGCGCTCGCGCCGCACGACATCCGGGTCAACGCCATCGGGCCGGGCTCCATCGCCACGAGCATGCTGGACGAGGTGATGGCCGACGAGGAGGCCCGGCGGACGATCCTGTCGCGCACGCCGATGGGGCGGGTCGGGCAGCCCGAAGAGGTGGCGAGCGTGGCGGTCTTCCTGGCCAGCGACTACGCGTCCTACCTCACGGGTGAGACCATCTACCCGGACGGTGGCCGGCTGGCGCTGAACTACACGGTTCCGCTGCGCGGCGATGGCTGAGAGGCCCAGCGCGGGTATCGTGGCGCCCGCGGCGGAGCGCAGGGCTGCGGGTTTCAGGTGAAACGCGTCTGCGGACGGATCGATGAAGGCGGGGGACGGCGCCATGCCTGATCGTTCTGGCTCGCGCGGCGTGCGCCTGGCCATCGACATCGGAGGCACCTTTACCGATGTGGCCCTGGAGGCAGGCGGGCCCCCGGTCACCACCAAGGTACTTACTACGCCCGCGGCCCCCGAACAGGGGGTCCTGTCGGGTGTGCACAAGGTGTTGGAGATCGCGGGCGTGGCGCCCTCGGAGGTGCGGCTGGTCATCCACGGGACCACGCTGGCGACCAACGCGATCATCGAGCGCAGAGGGGCGCGCACGGCTCTGATCGTCACATCGGGACATCGCGACGCCCTCGAAATGGCGCGCGAGAACCGCTTCGAGCAGTACGACATCGGCATCGACCGGCCGGAGCCCCTGGTGCAGCGCCGCCTGCGTCTGCCCGTCACCGAGCGCGTGGACCGGCACGGGCGCGTGCTGGTGCCGCTCGACGAGGATTCGGTGCGCGCGCTGCTGCCGATTCTGGATGAGCACGGGGCCGAGTCCGTCGCCGTGGGGCTCATTCACGGGTACGCCAACCCGCACCATGAACGGTGCATCGGCGCGATTCTCGCGGATGAACGCCCGGAGCTTGCGGTGACGCTGGCCTCGGATGTGTGCCCGGAGGTGCGCGAGTACGAACGCCTCTCGACCGCGTGCGCCAACGCCTATGTCCAGCCGCTGATGTCCCGCTACCTGAAGGGGTTGGCGGAGTCGCTGCTGGCCTCGGGGCTCCACTGTCCCTTCCTGCTCATGACCTCCGGAGGCGGGCTCACGACGCTCGAAACCGCCATGGCGGCGCCCGTGCGGCTGGTGGAATCCGGTCCCGCGGGAGGTGCGATTCTGGCAAGCCACCTCGCGCGACGGCTGGAGCTGGGCGACGTGCTCTCGTTCGACATGGGGGGCACGACCGCGAAACTGTGCGTGATCGACGGGGGACGACCCCTGCAGTCGCGCGCCTTCGAGGTGGCCCGCAGCTACCGCTTCCGCAAGGGGAGCGGGCTGCCGGTACGCATTCCGGTGATCGAGATGGTCGAGATCGGGGCCGGGGGCGGGTCCATCGCGGCGGTGGACGACCTCGGCCGCATCCAGGTGGGACCGGCCAGCGCCGGGGCGGAACCGGGCCCGGTGGCTTACTGCCGGGGCGGGACCGACCCCACCGTCACCGACGCGGACGTGGTGCTGGGAC
>JAPPHB010000077.1 GCA_028821195.1 Gammaproteobacteria bacterium | reverse complement strand
GCACCGTCCCCAAGGGCTGGCTGACGACCGTTAAGGGTCGTAAGCCAGCCTACGCAGTGTTGAACACTGCGGCTCTGGCGAGGGGTGCTCCGCCCCCCTTCGATCCCCCCGCAAAACCGCCGCTCCGGAAGCGTTCGCGGTTTGGGTTGTTCGCCCCCCTTCCGCCTGGCCGAACGTCCACGCGGCCGGTCGCCGGATGGTCTCCCGCCGACCACCGATCAACCGCCGGTCGAGGTCGTCGATTTCGCGCGCGAGTGTCTGCGTCGTGACCGGCGGTGGCGTGGTCGGCGTCGTCACCCCTTGGGCGCCGGTCCCCCCGGCCTCCGGGACGGACTCCGCCCGTCCCTCCGCTGGGGTCGGAGCCCCCCCCGTCCCAGGCCCAGCAAAGCCTGGTCGGCCGCGGGCGCCCTGATCGCCTCGCCCGCCGGGTTGGCCACCCGGTAGCCGGCGCGAATCGGCAATCTGGATTCAGTCCCGGTTCGGTAGTCCGCGCAGGCCTCCCCTTATGCGTCGCCGTCTCCTGATGCGTCCGCAACCCTCTTGAACTTGTCTTTGATGCGAAGGAAGGTGCCGATGGGACCGTGTTGGGTGCTTGAGGCAGCGAGGTCAAACGCGCCAAGAGCTTCCGGCGCCGTCGCGGCCGCTTCCTGCAGAGCCATGCGGGTTGTCTGATGACGGTCCTGCAACTGTTTGAACTCCCGCACGAGCGCGGCGTACAGCGGGTCGTTCGGGAAGGGGATTAAAACCTTTACTTGACGTAGCGGCTTCCTGTCCCGTTATTCCTCGGATTCGGTCACGGACGCCCCCCAACGGGAAGCTGGCTTGGGAAATGATGATGATGAAGCGGTTCTGCGTCGTATTGCTCTGCGCGGGCGCGTTGGCTTGCGAGGGCATCACAGGTCCGAATTTCCCGGAGGTTGCGGGCACCTATAGCGGCCCTCTGACGGTAACATCTTCGCTCGCGGGAACGGCCTCCGGCACCATGGTCCTGACAGTGGTCCAAGCCACTGAGCAGCTGACGATCACGGGATCGGTGACGTTCTTCGGTTCGACCTCTCAGATCCCGGCGATCACCGGCACGATCAACGAAACCGGATTCTTCACGGCAACAGCTGGAGGCGCGACGGCCGCAGCCCCTGACCCGGACTGCGGGGTGATGACGACCACCAGCGCGACCATCAACTTCTCCGGTGGCACGGTCCGGTTCCACCAGTCCATCACGACGACCTACTGCGGGTCGCTGGCCTTCGACGCCACGCTTACCCGATGACCCGACGATAATTCCGTCAGTTGAGCGCCGCGAGTTCCTGAACACCCCCCCCGCACAGCCCTTCAGGGGGACTGCCCCTGCGCCCCTGAGCACCACCCCATACAACAGCCACCTGGAGGGTATCGCCATGACGCGCCTCGTATCGCTTCTCGTTCTCGCTTGCCTGCTTTCAGCCTGTCGCCCGAACACCGAACCAGAAGCTCCGGTGACCGCTTGGAAGGGGCAACTGGTGACTCCCGCCACGGTGGTGGCCGCCTCATCCACCGGTTCCACCAGCCGGACATCTGAACGGGCGGACACCACCGACGTGTACATCTCCTTCGAGATGTGGGACGGAGGGCTCGCGCTCGGGGGTAAGGTCGTTGTGTTCGTCTGGTTCGCCGGGGAGGATGATCCCGGATGCAGCATCTGGTTCCTTTCAGCAGACGACCCGTTCTGCCATGCCTTCGCGGAGGGTGAGGGCGCGTACATCTACGATTCCTCCCATCCTGTCACCCCCGAACAGCTTGCCGTTTCCTTCGAGGTGCCCGTGGTGGGGAGCGATCCGTTCAGGCATGAATCATGTGTGTGGGGCGGGTTCCTGTACGAACAGAGTTGGCTTCCGCAGCTACGTTGCGACGGTCGCATCATCGGCTCCAACGACGTGTTTTCTCCCTGGGAGGGGTAGGCCAGTTGGCACTCCGGGCAGGTTTCCCCTAGTTGCGAACACACGGATTACCTTAACGATCCGGGGCTCGGGTTGCACTCGCGCGTTTGCGCCTATGCAAACATGGACACTCCCGCGCAAGGGGCAGACCCGAGAATGCCCGGACCGCTGGCGAACCGACCACATCGTTCCGACACCAAGGCTCTCATCTCCGCTCCCTGCCCGCAGTCCCGATGGAAGTGGAGGGGGGCTCTCGCCGGTTTTCGGTCGCCATCGAGGGGCGAGCCCACAGGAGTTCGAGACCACGGCTTGACCGAACGCTTACGTCCCCGGGCGGCTCTTGCCGTCCATGGAATTCCACTCAGAAGAGGGATACCAATAGGGATAACGGACCGTGTGGATTAGCCGCAACATATTGTAATGACGTGAGTTATATCTAACCTGCTGTCGGACGATTCCACCGCACATCCGGCGGGCGCTGGAGGATCGGGACCGGGGATGTCGTTTCCCCGGGTGTGGCTGCCGGTTCACCGAGGCGCATCACGTGAAGCACTGGGCCGACGGGGGCGAAACGAGCCTCGGCAACACAGTGTTGCTATGCCGGCGGCATCATCGCGCGGTTCACGAGGGGCGGGTGAAGGTATCGGTGGCAACCGACGGGACGGTGGTGTTCTTCACGCGCGGCGGGAAGATGCTGGCCGACGCGCCGAGACAAGTCTGGAGGGATTTGGCCCCGGTCCCATCGGTGCATCCTGCCGCCCCGGGGAAAGGCGATGGCCTCACGCTGCCCAACGGTGCTGCGCTCTATCGCGATTCGGAGATCCCGTGGGAGATCGAGGCCGCTGCTCGGGAAGCCGTGGAGGACCCCGAGGTCTCGTCGGCTTCCACCAGAGCTAGCTTAGCTAGATTAGCTAGACAAAGCTAGAACGCTCCGGCGAGATTCCGCGCCACCGCCCGGTACGCGGTCGCGATTTCCTCTTGTTTGCGATGGCGCCCGTCCTCCACCACCCAGGTTCCGCCCACCATCACGTCGCGCACGGGGGTGTCCTCGCCGCTGAAGATCCAGGCGTCGAGCAGCTGGTCCTCGTCTCGTCCCACGAGGGCGGGATGGTCGGTGTCGAGGACGGCCAGGTCGGCGCGGAATCCCGGCCGGATCGCGCCCAGGCGCCGCCCGCTCGCTTGCGCGCCCCCCGCCCAGGCGCCCTCCAGCAGGACCCGCCCGGTGGAGTGCACCTCGCGGCCTCCGGCGACGTTGCGCTCGTGCATCGTGAGCCGCTGCGAATACTCGAGCATCCGCAGATCGGCGGCGGGGCTGACGCTGACGTGCGAGTCGCTCCCCACCCCCCACCGGCCGCCGGCGACCAGGTAGCTCGGGAGGGGGAAGACCCCGTCGCCCAGGTTGGCCTCCGTGGTCGGGCATAGCCCCGCGACCGCGCCCGAGGCGGCCAGGGCGCGCGTCTCCTCGGCGGTCATGTGGGTCGCGTGGACCGCGCACCAGCGGGCGTCGACCGGGGCGTGGCCGAGCAGCCACTCCACCGGCGAGGCCCCGCTCCACGACAGGCACGCCCGCACCTCGGTGACCTGCTCGGCGATGTGGATGTGGATGGGGGCGGCGGGATCGGTCGCGTTCAGCGCGGCGACCGCGTCGGTCAGGTGGCTAGGGGGCACCGCGCGCAGCGAGTGGAGCGCCAGGCCGACGCGGCGGTTGCCGTCCCCCGCGACCGCCCGCCCGAGCGCGTCGCCGTCACGGAGGATCTCGTCGACGGTCGCGACGAACCGGCGCTGCTCCTCGAGCGGCGCGTCCGCCCCGAAGTCCGCGACCCGGTAGAGCGTGGGCAGGAGCGTCAGCCCGATCCCGGCGGCCACGGCGGCCTCGTGGAGCCGCAGGGCCATCTCGTGCGGCACGGCGTAGGGCTGCCCCTCGGGGTCGTTGCGCAGGTAGTGAAACTCCGCCACCGCCGTGTAGCCGTGGCGCAGCATTTCGGCGTAGAGCTGGGAGGCCACGATCTGCACATCATCCGGCGCAAGCCGCGCGAGAAACGCGTACATCCGCTCGCGCCAGCTGCCAAACCCGTACTCGGCCGTGCCGCCGCATTCGGTGAGCCCCGCCATCGCCCGCTGAAACGCGTGGGAATGCAGATTGGGGATGCCGGGAACGACGGCACCGGCGACCCGTCGTGTCCCCTCCGGGTCTCCGCCTGGAAGGATCTTCCCGAAATCGCCGCTGTCGGAAACTTCGACGCGGACATCGCGCGCCCAGCCGCCGGGCAGCAGCGCCTGATCGAAATGGAGGGCGGTCATGGCCGGGGACGGTACTCCGGAACGGGAGCACGGTCAACGAGTAGGGGCGGGCGCTTCAGCCACGTAGCGCCACACCCCACTCCGAATCATCACCGCATGCTACCTCGGCCAGGTGTCGTGACGCTACGTTGGCAGTCGTGCAGCCCGGAACCCGGGCAACGGTCATGGAGTCTGCCAAAATGGCATAATCCGCGAGATCCGCGAGAAAAGTCTGCCAAAATGGCAGACGAGAGGATGATCTGAACACTGAGCCCGGCCGGCCCGACCTGCTGATCCGCAACGTTCACGTCGCCACCATGGCGGACACGGGCGAGGCGTACGGCGTGGTGCGCGATGGCCTGGTGGCGGTCGTCGACGGGCGGATTACCTGGGTCGGACCGGCACGGGCGGTCCCCCGCGAGTTGACCGCAGGGACCTCCCGCACCCTCGATGGAGGAGGTGGCTGGCTCACCCCCGGGCTCATCGACTGCCACACCCACCTCGTCTTTGCGGGCACTCGCGCGGACGAGTTCGAGATGCGCCTGCGGGGCATGACCTACGAGGAGATCGCGCGGGCCGGAGGCGGAATTCAATCCACCGTTACCGCGACCCGCGCAGCGACTGAAGAGCAGCTATGCGATGCATCCGAGTGGAGGCTTGAATCTATTGCGGCACACGGTGTTACCACGGTTGAGATAAAGTCAGGTTACGGGCTTGATGTCGACACCGAACTGAGGATGCTGCGAGTCGCCCGTGCCCTGGGTGAACGCCTCCCTGTGCGCGTATCGCGTACCCTCCTCGCCGCGCACGCGCTTCCGTCCGAGTACCGGGATCGCCGCGACGCCTACCTCGACCTGGTGTGTGCGACGATGATCCCCCACGCGGTCGCCGAGCGCCTCGCCCACGCCGTTGACGCGTTCTGCGAGGGCATCGCGTTCACCGTGGCGGAGTGCGCGCGCGTCTTCGATGCGGCGGCGGCCCACGGACTTCCGGTGCGGCTGCACGCCGACCAGCTCTCGCCGTTCGGGGGGGCCGAACTCGCGGCCCGCTACCGCGCCCGCTCGGCCGACCACCTGGAGTACGCGACGGAGGCGGGGTGCCGCGCATTGGCTGCCGCGGGAACCACCGCGGTCCTCCTCCCGGGGGCGTATTACACTCTGGGCGAGTCCCGCCGGCCGCCCGTGGATGCACTGCGGCGTCACGGCGTGCCGATCGCGGTCGCGACCGACCTCAACCCGGGTTCGTCCCCCGTCACATCGCCTTTGCTCGCGATGAACATGGCCTGCGTCCTCTTCGGCCTGACGCCCGAGGAAGCGCTCGCCGGGATGACGCGCCAAGCCGCGCCGGTGCTGGGCCTGCAGGGGGAGGTGGGCGTAGTATCGCCGGGCGCGTGCGCGGATCTGGCGCTCTGGGACGTGGACCATCCCTCGGAGTTGAGCTACTGGATCGGCGCCAACCCCTGCCGGGTGGTGGTCCGGGGCGGGGAAGTGCACGACCCCCGGAAATGACGACACTGGATGCGATGAATGCCGTGACAGCGACGCCGGAATCGACTCCGACGCTCTCGGGCGACGAACGCGCGGTCCTGGAAGGCGAGCGCGGCCCCGCGCCGCAGCTGGCGATGCGCATCGTGGTGCGGATGGCGCGCATCCTCGGAGCGCGCGAGCTGGTGCCCGTTGCCTCCGCCCACATCGACGGCTGCCTCTACCACGGCGACGGGGGCGTCGAGTTCGCCGAGCGGCTCGTTTCGCTCGGCGGGAAGGTGGGCGTGCCCACCACGCTGAATGTCGGTGCCCTCGACCTGCTCAACCCGCGCCGGGTGCGCTCCGCCGGCCATCGCCGAGAGATGGCGCTCCGGCAGATGCGGGCCTACGAGGCCCTGGGCTGCCGCCCCACCTGGACCTGCGCGCCCTACCAGGCGGGACATCGACCCGCGGGCGGACAGGACATCGCCTGGGGCGAGAGCAACGCCGTGGTCTTCGCCAACTCGGTGCTGGGCGCGCGCACCAACCGCTATGGCGACTTCATGGACATCTGCTGCGCGCTGGCGGGCCGGGCGCCCCGCACCGGCCTCCACCTGGAGGAGAACCGGCGGGCCACCGTTGTGGTGGACACCGGCGCGATCAACCCGGCGCTCAAGGAGCGCGACGTGTTCTACCCGGTGCTGGGCACCTGGCTCGGGGCCACCGTTGACGAACGGGTCGCGGTCGTGACCGGACTGCCCGAGACGGCGACCGAGGACCAGTTGAAGGCGATGGGGGCGGCTTCCGCGTCATCCGGCGCGGTCGGGCTCTTCCACGTGGAGGGCGTCACCCCGGAAGCCCCGGACCTCGCAGCGGCGCTCGGTGGCAAGATGCCGGAAGCCATCCTCACGCCCCGCGCGCGCGAACTCCGGCGGGTGCGGGATGCGCTCAGCACCACCGGCACGCTCGAAATCGACGCGGTGGCGCTCGGCAGCCCGCACTTCTCCCGCGACGAGTTCTCGCTTCTCGAGGCGCTGCTTCCGCGCGAGCCCTTCAGGATTCCCTTCTACGTCTGCACGGGAAGGGCGGAGTACCAGCGGCTGGAGACCAGTGGACGCCTGCGTCGATTCGAGGAAGTCGGAGTGGAGATCGTGGCCGACACCTGCGTGGTGGTTGCTCCCATCCTGCCCGCACGCGGGAGCGTGCTCATGACCAACTCCGGGAAGTTCGCGCACTACACCCCCGCGACGACCGGCTACGATGTGGTCTACGGGAGCCTGGAAGACTGCGTGCGCTCCGCCGCAACCGGGCGCGTCACCCGCGACGAGGGCCTGTGGAACTGAATGGCGCGCCCGTGCACGCGGGCGAGGGCAGGGGTCGGCTGCTCGTGCTCGAGCGCCCCCTCAGCTTCTGGGGGGGCGTGGATCCCGAAACGGGGCGCGTGTCCGACCCCCGGCATCCGCAATACGGCGTATCGTTGGGCGGCCGCATCCTGGTCATGGAGCGGGCCATCGGGTCCAGCTCCTCCAGCGCCATCATGCTCGAGCTGCTGCGCAACGATGTCGCCCCGGCCGCGATCGTCCTCGGCTCGACCGACGCGATCCTGGTGCTGGGGGTTCTGGTCGCCGAGGAACTCGGCTACGCAAGCATCCCGTTGATCGATGTGGGAAGCGATGGATTCGAGCGGATCCGGGACGGCAACGGAGGACATGGGCACGTGCGAGCGCTAGCGCGGACGGCCATCCTGAGGGTGGCCTAGTCTTAGCCAAGCCAGACTAGACTAATCAAGGGCGGGACCGGTGGGCCTCCCGGTGCTACGGCAACCCGTACCTCTCCAGGTACTGCAGGTCGAACTCGTCCATGCGCACTACGTAGACCACGCCCTCGCCGAAGGCGACCACGCGGCGCTCCATCGGCAGCTCGATGGTCGCCGTGCGCGTCCCGGAACCGTCGAAGAGATCGTATGCGGGGGCATCGCCCGCCTCGGTATGCCGGCGCACCCAGGCGCGGCCCGCCGGGTCGACGGGGATGCGTTGGAAGAACGCGGGCTTGCTGTCGGGCCACTGGTAGCCGTCCAGGTCGTCATTGCCCGGGGCCCCGCCGCGGCCCGCGCGTATGTTCATCACGCCGTTGACCCCGGTGGCCTGGATGGTCATGCCGCCGCCCGTCTCGGCCTGGGCGTCGCGCCACTCCTCCATCTCGGCCCTCCCGATGTCCACCGGCGAGTACGCGTAGGCGGGCCCGCGGGTCACCTCGCCGTCAGGCGCGAACCACTCCACCCAGAACTCTGCGGATCCGGGGACCGAGCGGGCGGCAACGACCCGGCCATCCGCCGCCACGCCCCACGCGTCGGCGGGCGAGAGCGGAATCGGCGAGATCGACACGTTCTGGTTGCCCGCTCCGCCCGAGGTGCGGCGGGTGCGGTCGGTCAGCTTGACGCTCGCCAGCGTGTCCACCGCCTCCGTCTCCAGGTCGTAGCGGAGAACCTGCGAGGAGTCGGCCACCTCTCCCCCCGCGCTCATCCCGAAGCCCTGGAAGTAGATGCCTCCGCTCGCGTCCACGCCCTGCGGAATCGCGAGCATGATCGGCGCCCCCATCTGGAACGCACCCAGCATGTAGGGCCGCGTGTCGCCGAAGCTCAGGTCCGCGCCGATCTCGGTCAGGCGCCCGTTACCGAGGTCCACCAGGAGGGACCTGTCGCCCGGCAGCGGCCAAACCGCGTCCGGCTGGCGGTACTCCGCGGGCCCCTCGCCCACTTGGCCGACGGTGACGGTGGTCCCGGCCTCCATGTCGACCACCAGCAGCGTCTGCCCCAGCGGATCCGCCACCAGCACCCGCCCGTCCGGCAGTTCGCGCACGGTCTGGATCACGGCGAACTCGTGTTCGAGCGCCGCCTGCGCCGGACCGAGGCCGGTGCGATCCTCTTCGGCGCCCTGGCCGCCGCAGGCCGCGGCGGAGACCAGCGCAAGGGCTGCGCCGACTCCCCACAGCGCGGGCCTGGTCGGATATCGGATACGGGTGCGTTCGGCCTTGTGGTTCATGGTCTCGAAGTACCTCCGTGAGCAGGGGGACCGTCCTTGGGACTCGAACCGTGTCCGCGTGGTTGCACGGGCCGGGACCAAGATGAGCAGTGGCCGTGGAGCCGTCCACCCGAGGCGCGGCGCCTGATCCATCGCATGCCATGCCATACATCCGGGGACCCGATGACTTCGCGGAAGTGCGCTGCCTGACCCCCGCGCACGCTCCGGGGTAGACGAAGCCGGCAGGTTGCGGCCAGCTTTGCGGCACCGGGTTTGTCCATGTTCGGGGATTCCGCCCGGGGCCGGTCCCCTCGTCGCGGTGGCGGGGGAGGCCGCGGCCTCGGGCGGCATCCCGTCCCTTTCACGCCCCGACCAAGAGGCTACGACTCACCCATGAGGCGCATCGCACGGTTTGCGTGGGTCCTGCTTCGTCTGCTGCCGTTCCTGATCGCGTTCCTGCGCGACCGCCGGCGCTGGATCGTGGTCGGGCGCCCCGCGCGCCGAGGGCCGGGACACCACGAGCGACGCGCCGCCCGTCTGGTCGGCACCATCGCCGCCCTCGGACCCGCCTTCATCAAGCTGGGGCAGATGTTCGCCTCGCGCGCCGACATCCTTCCCGAGCCCTATCTCAGCGCCGTGGGCACGCTCCGCGACCAGGTGCCGCCCGCTTCCCCGGACGCGGTCGTGCGCGTGATCGAGCAAGAGCTCGGCGGGAGGCTCCCGGATCTCTTCGAGAGCTTCGACCGTGAACCCATCGCCGCAGCCAGCCTGGGACAGGTGCACCGGGCCCGGCTCGACGGACGCGACGTGGCGGTAAAGGTGCTCCGTCCGCGCGTGGAGCAGCGGGTTGCGCTGGACGTGGATACCGCGTTCCGGATCGTCTTCTGGCTGAACGTCCTGTTTCCCAACCATCACATGCGGGCGCTGGCCAACGTGATCCGCGAATTCTCGGTGAAGGTGCGGGAGGAGATGGATCTGCGGGTGGAGGCCGAGAACACCCGGCGCTTCCGGCGCGCGTTCGCCCGGGACCGCGCGGTCAGGGCGCCGCGCGTCTTCGACGACATGACCACCCGGCACGTGATGGTGATGCAGTACATGGAGGGCATCCGCATCGATCGCCTGGGGGACCGCGTGCGCCGGGGACGCCCTTCGGCGAGCCTGCTCATGGAAAGGCTGTCCTCGGCATACCTGCGCATGATGATGATGGACGGCTTCCTGCACGCCGATCCCCATCCGGGGAACCTGCTGGTGGCGGAGGACGGATCGCTCGTGGTGCTCGACTGGGGCGCCGTCATCGAGGTCCCGCGCTGGACCCGCCAGAGCCTGCTCGGCCTTTCGATGGCCGTGGTGCGGGAGGACATCGACGGCGCCATCGGCGCCATGTACCGGCTGGGAATGATCGGCCCGGAAGTGTCGCGCGGGGAGATCCGCGAGGCGGCGGCGGAGATCGTGCGGGTGGTGGAGGGCGCGCGCAAGAACGGACAGGCCGGCCGGCGGCGCGTTCAGGAGAGCGTGCGCGAGGTGCTGGACACCTTCTACACCTGGCCACTCATGCTCCCGCGCGAGCTCGTCTACCTGTTCCGCACGCTCGTGCTGCTCGAGGGCATCGGAGCCGCCTACGATGCGCGCTTCGACTCCTTCGCCGTCTTCCGCAGGGTGGTGGGCGCGCACCGGGGCGAGATCCTGCGCACCGCGGGCCGGGAACCGGTCGCCATCGCCAAGGACGTGTGGTCCGAGACCAGCGGGCTGGTGCGTTCCGCGCGCGAGTTGCTGGTGCGCGCCGAACGCGAGAACCTGCGGGTGCGGGTGCATCCGCGCGACATACAGGGCATCGAGCGCTCCCTCACGCTGCTGGGCCGGCGGCTGCTCCTGTCGATCTTCGCCGCCTCCACCGCCGTCATCTCCGCCATCATCTACATCTCGCTCGACAACGTCTGGGTGCTGGCCGCCGGGCTGCTCGCCGCGCTGGTGCTGTTCCTGGTCGTGCTGGTGGTCCCCGCGCACCTGCTGGACAACCCGTTGCGCCACGCGCGCGGGCTGGGATCGCGTCGATGGCAGCCGTAGCGGGCCGGGCTCAAGCCCCGGAGCGCGAGATTGCGCGCGCGCTCGCGGAGGGGTGCGGCGCGGGTGAGCGGGCGGCGCTGGCGCGGGCCATTTCGGTAGTGGAGGACCGCCGCCCGGGCTTCCGCGAACTGCTGGCACGGGTGGCCGCGCACGGCTGCCGGGCCCACCGGACAGGGATCACCGGTCCGCCCGGGGCGGGGAAGTCGACCCTGGCGGCGGCGCTCGCCCGGGTTTGGCGCGACGCGGGCGAGGAGGTGGGGATCGTGGCGGTGGATCCCACTTCGCCGTACTCCGGGGGCGCCCTGCTGGGAGACCGCGTACGCATGGCGCCGCTCCGGCTCGACCGGGGCGTCTTCATCCGCTCGATGGCGACGCGCGGGGCGGGCGGCGGCCTGGCCGAGGCGGTGCACGACGTGATCGACCTCATGGAGGGGAGCGGATTCGGCCGCATCCTGGTTGAGACGGTGGGGGTCGGCCAGACCGAGCTGGGGGTGGCGGAAGCCGCCGACACGGTGGTGGTGGTGCTCACGCCCGAATCGGGCGACGAAGTGCAGGCCATGAAGGCCGGGCTTGCGGAGGTGGCCGACATCTTCGTGGTCAACAAGGCGGACCGCCCGGAGGCGCGCGCGCTCGTGCGGCGGGTGCGCGACGCGGTCGGGCTGGGCCGAGGCCGGAGTGCCGGGGGCCGGGGCGCCGACGCGCTCGCGGAGGAGGCCGGGGCGCCCGGATGGAATCCCCCCGTGCTCACTGCGGTCGCCACCGCGGGCGACGGGATCATCGCGTTGGCAGACGCTATCGAGGACCACCGCCGCTGCCTTGCGGCATCGGGGGTGCTGGAAGCGCGCCGCATCGCCCGCGCGGAGGCGCGCATCCGCGCGGAAGTGCGTGCCGCGCTGGAGGCACACCTGGGCCGGGGTGCGGGGGGCGGCGGCTTCGCGGAAGCGGCCCGGATGGTGGCCGGCGGGCGGGAGACGGTGTACGAAGCGGCGCAACGCCTGCTCGTCGGAGGAGGTATCCTGTCCGGGGACCGGGAGCCATGACCACGACACACCGCAGGATCCGCGTCCTGGTGGCGAAACCGGGACTGGACGGCCACGACCGCGGGGCGCGCGTCATCGTGAGCGCCTTCCGCGACGCCGGCTTCGAGGTGGTGTATACCGGTCTTCATCAGACGCCGGAAGCCATCGTGGAAGCCGCCCTGCAGGAGGACGCGGACGTGGTGGCGCTGTCGATTCTCTCGGGCGCCCACATGACCCTCCTGCCCCGGGTGAAGGCGCTCCTCGACGAGGCGGGGCTGGGCGACGTTCTGGTGACCGGGGGCGGCATCATCCCGAAAGAGGATGCGGAGGCGCTCCACTCCGCGGGCATCGGCCGGCTCTTCGGACCGGGCACGCGCACCGGGGAGGCGGTCGCCTACATTCGGAACTGGTTCACTTCATCGGGACGGACTGCGACGTGAGCGCACGGAGCGCCGGATCGCCCCGTGCGGGGAGAGGTGGGCGCGGCTCCGCGGGGGACCCCGCCGTTCCGCGGGTGCGCCGGCTCGCCGAGGAACTCGAGGAGCTGCGGGCGCGCCTGCGGCTGGGGGGCGGGACGAAGCGCATCGAGCGCGAGCACGCCCGGGGCAAGTGGACGGCCCGCGAACGGGTCGCCGCGCTGCTCGACCCCGGCGAGACCTTCGTCGAGATCGGCCTGCTGGTGGCGCACGACCTCTACGACGGCCGGGCGCCCGCCGCCGGGGTGGTCACAGGCGTGGGCCGGATCCACGGGCGCGAGGTGGCCGTGGTCGCCAACGACGCGACCGTCAAGGCGGGGGCCTGGTGGCCCGAGACCATCGCCAAGATCCTGCGGGCGCAGGAGATCGCCATGCGCTGCCGCATCCCCATCGTCTATCTCGTGGACTCGGCGGGGGTCAACCTGCCGTACCAGGGAGGCGTTTTCCCCGGGAAGTACGGGGCAGCGCGCATCTTCTACTACAACTCGCTCATGCGCCGCTACCTGGGCATCCCCCAGATCGCCGCGGTCATGGGCCCCTGCATTGCGGGCGGCGCCTACCTGCCCGCGCTCTCGGACGTGATCGTCATGGTCGAGGGCACCAGCTTCATGGGGCTTGGGGGGCCCAACCTGGTCAGGGGCGCCATCGGGCAGACGGTCGAGGCGGAGGAGCTGGGGGGCGCGCGCATGCATACGTCGGTCAGCGGGGTCGCCCATTACCTCGCGAAGGACGATCCGGCCTGCATAGAGAAGATCCGCGTGCTGATCGAGGCCCTTCCGCGCGGCGACCGCACTGGCGCCGTTGCCGGGAAGGCGTTGCGCCAGGGCACCTCCGGCTCCGCCGGATCGCGGCACGGGAGCCCATCTTCGCGCATCGGCCCGCCCCGCCCCGCGGAGGACCTCTACGATCTCCTCCCCGACGATCACCGGCACCCCTACGACATGCCGGAGGTGCTGCGCTGCATTCTTGACGAGCCGGGGCTGGTGGAGTATCAGCCCGAGTACGCTCCCGAGATGATGTGCGGAACCGGCGCCATCGACGGGATGCAGATCGCGGTCATCGCCAACGCGCGCGGAATGGTGCGCGATGCGGAGGGCGGGCCGCCCCGGTTTGGAGGCATCGTCTATACGAAGAGCGCGGAAAAGGTCGCCGGCTTCATCGAGACCATGAACCGCCGCCGCAGGCCGCTCCTCTTCGTGCAGGACGTGTCCGGCTTCATGGTGGGACCGAAGGCGGAGCGCTCGGGCATCATCCGCGCGGGCGCGCATTTCGTGGAGGCGATGGCGGGCGCGACCGTGCCCAAGCTGGTGCTGACCCTCAACCACGCCTCCGGAGCGGGCTACTACGCGATGGCGGGCCAGGGCTTCGATCCGGACTTCATCCTTTCCCTTCCGACGGGGAGGATGGGGGTGATGGAGGGCGAGAGCGCGGTCATGGCGCTCTTCAGCCGGCAGCTCGAGGAGCTGCGCGAGCGCGGCGAAGTGCCGGACGAGGAGCTGCGCACGCGCATGGACGAGGTGCGGGAGGACTACGACCGTCAGCTGGACGCCCGCTTCGCCGGCGCCCGCGGCTTCGTGGACGAGGTCGTGCTGCCCGAGGAACTGCGCGGAGCGCTGGCGCTGCTGCTGCGGGCGGCGCTCAACAACCCGGGGCCCCACCTGGGGGCGTTCCACCTGCCGCCGGGCGTGGTCTGATGAGGAGAGTCGGTGGCGCGCGCACGGTGCGCGTCGCGGGCGCCGGCGGATTCTGGGGCGACGACCTGGATGCGCCGGTGCGCCAGGTCGAGGAGGGACCCATCGACTACCTGGTCATGGACTACCTGGCCGAAGTGACCATGTCGATTCTGCACAAGCAGCGCGCCCGCGACCCGGAGGCCGGATACGCGCGCGACTTCGTGGCGCTGATGGAGCGGATCCTGCCGACGTGCCTCGAGCGCGGCATCCGGGTGGTTGCCAACGCCGGCGGGGTCAATCCCGGAGGATGCGCCGATGAGGTGGCGCGGGCGGCACGGCGCGCGGGGGTGGGTGGCCGCCTGCGGCTGGGGGTCGTGACGGGCGACGACCTAATGCCCCGGCTGGACGAGCTGCTCGCCGCCGGCCACGAGCTGCGCAACATGGAGACCGGCGAGCCGCTGGCGGGCATCCGCGAGCGGGTGACGGGGGCCAACGTCTACCTGGGCGCCTTCCCGATCGCTGAGGCGCTGGGGCGGGGCGCCCACGTGGTGGTTACGGGTCGCTGCGTGGACGCGGCGCTCACGCTGGCGCCCCTGTTGCACGAGTTCGGGTGGTCGGCGGACGACCACGACCGCCTGGCCGCCGGCGTGGTGGCGGGGCACGTCAACGAGTGCGGCGCCCAGTGCACCGGCGGAAACGCCATGCCGGAGTGGTGGAGCATCCCCGACCTCGACCGGGTCGGCTTTCCCATCATCGAGGCCGAGCCCTCCGGCGACTTCGTGGTCACCAAGCACGACGGGTCCGGGGGGCGCGTGAGCCCCGCCACCGTCACCGAGCAGATCGTGTACGAGATCGGCGACCCGGCCGCCTATCCCACCCCGGACGTGGTGGCGGACTTCACCACCGTCCGCCTGAGAGGGGCGGGGAAGGACCGTGTTCGGGTGACGGGGGCGCGCGGGCGCCCGCCCACCGGATGGCTCAAGGCGTCCATCGTGTACGCGGGCGGGTGGCGGGCCGTCGGCACGCTCGTGTATGCCTGGCCGGACGCGGCGGCCAAGGCGCGCGCCGCCGCCCGCGTCCTGCGGGCCCGCCTCGACCGGCTGGGGCTCCGCTTCGACGAGGTGCGCACCGACCTGGTGGGATGGGACTCGACGCACGGGCCGCTGGCGGGCCCGCCGCCGCCGGATCTGCCCGAAGTGCAGCTGCGGGTCGCGGTGCGCAGCGGGGAGCGCGCCCCGGTGGAGCGCTTCACCCGCGAGGTCGCCCCGCTGGTGCTGACCGGCCCGCCCTCCGTCACCGGCTTCGGGGAGGGGCGCCCGCGCGCGCGCGAGGTCGCGGCCTTCTGGCCCGCCCTGGTGCCGCGCGAGGCGGTGGAGCCCTTCGTACGCGTGGAGACGCGCGAGGCATGATCGTCGCTCGCCGGGCAGGCAGCGGGGGATCCGTCGCACGGCGGTGGCGGCCGGGATTCCCGAGGACCGCTGGCCGTTTCGCTTCCGTGCACGGGGCTGCAACCTCCTCCGGGGTGTTCGCATGCCGGACCGGAACAGGCGGGCGCGAAGCCCCCGGGAGGCCCTGACCATGGCGGCCGTCAAGCTGGTCGAACTCGCGCACGCGCGCTCGGGCGACAAGGGCGATGTGGTCAACATCGGTGTGGTTGCCTATGATCCCGAACACTATCAGCTGCTCGTCCAGGCGCTGACCGCCGGACGGGTACAGGAGCACTTCGGCGACATGGTCAAAGGGAAGGTGGTGCGCTACGAGCTTCCCAACCTGCACGCCCTCAACTTCGTGCTGCCCGGGGCGCTCGGCGGCGGGGGAACCGTGTCGCTGATGATGGACGCGCAGGGCAAGGTGTTTTCGACTGCGCTGCTGCGCATGGACGTGGAAGTGCCAGACGAGGTCGCGGGACGCGTGCGGGGGCGGGGCAGGCTCCCGCAGTCGCCTGACCCAATTGGGGAGGACACGCACGGATGAGCGCTGACGAGCGGTTGCTACACCGAATCGAGAACCGGGTGTTGACGCTGACCCTCAACCGCCCGCACAAACGCAACGCGCTCGACTCGCACACGGTGCAGGCGCTGAAGGCGGCGCTCGTTCAGGCGCGCACCGACTCGGCCGTGCGTGTCGTGCTTCTGCGGGGGGCCGGACCCGATTTCTGCGCCGGAGCGGACCTGGTGGAGATGGACCGCATCACCAGCATGGGGCCGGAGAAGATCCACGCCGACGCGCTGCGAATGGGCGATCTTTTCGTCCAGATGCGCGACCTGACCAAGCCGCTGGTCGCGGCGGTTCACGGCCGGGCGCTCGGCGGCGGATGCGGCCTCGCTACCGCCTGCGATGTGGTGCTTGTCCGCGAGGATGCGGAGTTGGGCTACCCGGAAGTGCACCTGGGCTTCGTGCCCGCGCTGGTGATGACCGTGCTCCGGCGCAAGGTGTCGGAAGGGCGCGTGTTCGAGTTGGCAACCCTCGGCGAACGCTTCTCCGCAGCCGATGCCCTGGCATGGGGAATCGCGACCCGGGTGATGCCCGCGAACGACTTCGAGGGATCGGTCATGGCCTACGCCACGGAACTGGCCCGGCGGGCTCCCTCCTCCGTCGCCCTTTCCAAGACGCTGCTCTACGACCTCGACAGTCTCGGCTTCAAGGATGGCATCGCGCGGGCCGCCCAGATCAACGTCGCCGCCCGCCTGACGCACACCTGCCGGGAAGGGGTGCGCAAATTCCTCGAGCGCAAGAAGCGGAACTGACGGTGCTGTTCATCTTTGCGAGCCGCTCACGTCCCCGGGAGGACCGCTATCTGCACGGGCGCGTCGCGCTGATGTGCGTGGGCGCCGGGCTTGGACTCGCGGGAATGCTGCTCGACATCGGCTGGCTGATCTGGATCGCGCTCGCCGCGCTGCTGGCCGGACTGGCGCTGCGCCACCTGCGCACACGCCGCCAGGATGCGGACGAGGAGCGCGTGGAGCCGCTCTGACGCGTCGGCGGGCCGGTGCCTTGTCGCCCGCGATCAGTGCGGGCCGTCCTCAGGCCTCGGCCCCGTAGGGCAGCATCGAAGGCGCCGCAAGCAGCAGGGCCACCAGAGCGGCCCGCTCCGGCATTCGCTCCACCACCACGTGCTCGTGGCTGGCGTGCGCCCCCGCTCCCACCGCGCCCAGACCATCGAGGGTGGGCGTGTACAGGCTCGTGGTGTTGCCGTCCGATCCCCCGCCGGAGGACGACTCCTCCATCTCCAACCCCAGCTGTACTCCGGCCTCCCGCGCCAGGTCCCAGAGCCGGCGGTTGCCCGGGGTCTGCTCCATGGGAGGACGGTCCATCTCCCCCCGGATCTCGACCGAAGCCCCGGACGCCGTGGCCTCGATGGCGCGGATGGCCCGTTCGACTCTGCGCGCGTCGGCCAGGGTGGGCACGCGGACGTCCACCTCGGCGCTCGCCTCCGGCGCAATCACATTGGGGCGAATCCCGCCCTCGACGGTCCCGACGTTGACGTTCACACCCCGGACCGGGTCGTTGAGGGCGTGCAGCTTCCGGATCACGTGCGCGAGTTCCAGGATCGCGCTCACCCCCTTCTCCGGTTCAAGCCCCGCGTGCGCTGCGACGCCGGTAACACGGACGGTGAAGTCCCCACCCCCCTTGCGGGTGGTCTTGAGCTTCCCGTTCTCGCCCAGGGACGGTTCCAGCACCAGCGCGCGGTCCGCCCGCATCGCCAGCCGCACGATATGCTCCCGGGAATCCGGGCTGCCGATCTCCTCGTCGGAGTTGTAGACGAACACCGGCGTGACCTCGGGGTCGCCGACGCAGTGCCTGAGGGCCTCCACGGCAAAGACGCCCTGAACCAGGCCCGCCTTCATGTCGAAGGTGCCGGGTCCGTAGAGGCGCCCCCGGTCCATCCGCATGGGCATCTCCTCGAGGGTACCCACCGGCCAGATGGTGTCCGTATGCCCGAGGATGAGCTGGTAGGGCGCCGGATGGCGGCGCTCCCGGGGAGAGGCGTACAGGGTGCCGCCGGTCGTCCGTCCCGCAAGGATCCGGGAACGGTATCCGATGTCGGCCAGCGCCTGGCGCAGGCGGGCCTGCACGGGACGTTGCGAGGCGGCCAGCATGGAGGGCGACTCGAGTTCGACCAGCCGCTCCAGCAGGTCGCGCATCCGGTCACGGCGCGCGTGCAGGTAGTCGAGCACCCGCGCGCCGGCGCCCTTCTCCCAGGGTGATTCGGTCATTTCGGTATTCTGCATCGCACGTTTTCGAGTCCTGGCGGCCCCGCTCCCAAGGCAAACCTGAAATATAACCCCAGGGAAAAGGCGCGTATCGCAGGCACCGTTTCGAGCCTATGTTTGACGCGGCCACGGGGCGGGAGTTCCGCGTGGCGCTCCACGCACTGATCACTTGGCCGAGCCGAAGCTCGGGCGCCGGCACGGGAGGAGAGGGAGTTGCGCGTTCGATGACGTGCCAGGCGACGGATGGCGGCGGCGGGTGCCGCCTGCGACCGGCCCGGACCGATGGCCGCCCGCTCTTGCGGCGGGTGGGCGCCACCCCGGGACGCGTGCTCTATTTCCTGGTTCCTCTGCTGGCCGCCTGCAGGGGCGATGGCGGAGCACCGGTCTCCGCCGACGAGGGCACGTTCGTGATCCAGGACGCAACCATCGTCGACGGCACCGGTCGCCCCGGATTCACCGGATCGGTCCGCGTCGTTGGAGGCACGATCGCCGAGGTGACGCCCCACGGGGCCGACGAAACTCCGTCTTCTCCCGACGCCGACCGCATCTACGACGCCTCCGGGCTGGTGCTCGCCCCGGGCTTCGTCGACAGCCACAGCCACCACGACGGCGGCCTCCTGATCGAGTTGACCGCACTGGCCGCCGTAAGCCAGGGCATCACGACCATCGTGGTCGGGCAGGACGGAGGATCGCCGTTCCCCGTCGCCGACTTCTTTGCCGCGCTGGAAGCGGCCCCCGCGGCGGTGAACGTGGCCTCGTACGCCGGACACGGGACCCTCCGCCGTCAGGTCATGGGCGGCGACTTCCGCCGCGAAGCGACCGCGCACGAGGTCGCGGCCATGCAGGCGCTTCTTGAGACCGAACTCGCGAGCGGGGCGCTGGGGCTCTCGACCGGACTCGAGTACGACCCCGGGATCTACTCGACGACGGACGAGGTCGTCGCGCTCGCCGGGACGGCAGCGGCCCACGGCGGCCGCTACATCTCGCACATGCGAAGCGAGGACCGAGGCCTGCGCGATGCCATCGAGGAGACCATCGAGATCGCCGAGCGCGCCCGCCTTCCCGTCCAGATCTCGCACTTCAAGCTGGCCGCTCGGGGCCTCTGGGGACAGGCGCCGGAGATACTGGCGCGGCTCGATGCAGCGCGCGCCGAGGGGCTCGATATAACGGCGGACGTCTATCCCTACGAGTACTGGCAGTCCACCATGACCGTCCTGTTCCCGGAGCGCGATTTCACGGACCGCGAGGCCGCGCGTTTCGCTCTGGAAGAGCTGGTCGCGCCTGAGGGGATGCTGATCGGGCGTTTCGAGCCGGATCCCACCCTCGAAGGCAAGACCTTGGCCGAAATAGCCCAGGAGCGGGGCACCGATCCCGTCACCACCTACCTCGATCTCATCGCCGAATCGCAGGCGGCGCGAGCGGAGGGCAGAGACGGAGGCGAGAGCATCGTCGCGACGAGCATGACCGTCGACGACATCGCCGCGCTGATGGCCTGGCCGCACGCCAACGTCGCGTCCGACGGCGGGTTGCGCGGCGCCCACCCGCGCGGGTTCGGCACCTACCCGAGGGTGCTCGGGCGATACGTGCGCGAAGAGGGTCGGCTCAATCTGGAGCAGGCCATCCACAAGATGACGGGGCTGGCGGCGGCGCACATGGGGCTCTCCGGCCGGGGCACGCTGGAAGTGGGTGCTGCCGCCGACCTGGTGCTCTTCAACCCCGAGACCGTCATCGACCGGGCGACGACCGCGGAGCCCCACCTCACGTCGATCGGGATCGAGCGCGTATGGGTCGGGGGGACGGTCGTCTACGAGGACGGAGCCGTGACGGGAGCGCAACCGGGCGTGGTGGTGCGCCGCGAACAGCCCTGATCTCTTCCTAGCGCCTCACCCGCACCCGCACCACGTCCCGCATCCGCTGGCGCACCTCGTCGGCGACTCCGGCCTCCTCCAGCCGGTTCCACAGCCTCGCGATGGTGTTTGCGTCCACCCAGCCGGGCACGGAGGTCTGCCAGGCCTGAGCCGCGCGGAAGGTGTCCACGGCTTCCACAGTCTCGCGATCGTAGAGGAGCGCGTCCGTCGCTTCCATGGAAGGCGGCGGCGAGCCCGCCCGGTAGTATCCCAGCGCGTGCAGCATCACCTTGAGCTGCAGTACGTCGCGGCCGGCGAACTGCTGGAGGCTGCGGAAGCCGAGGGTCTCCGAGATGGTGTCGTAGATGCGCCGCACCTCCCTTATCGGTTCGGGGTGCTCGCACACGTTGATGTCGGTCGTTACCCCGTCCTGGCGCCGTGACATGCCGGGCCGCGGGTCCGCGACCAGCACCGCGGCCGACTGTGTGCGGCCGTGGCGGCCGTCCCCCCCCAGCACCTGCCCGGCGTAGAGGGCCTCGATCAGCCGGTCCGCCAGGTGGCGCCCCGATCCCTCCGTTCTCTCGAACGCGACCGCCACCGAGTCCACCACGGCGGTGCTCACCAGCGAGTTGCCCTGCGCGGCGTAGTTGAGGCCCGTGCGCTCCCAGACCCAGTCGCCCCTGTCCTCGGCGCCGTACTGGCCCGATCCGGTCCACTGGGCCGAGCGCCCCTGCATGTCGATCACGCCCACCTGCCTGCGTTCCCGCCCCTCGTCCGCCGCCACCACGCGGTCCATGGCCTCCTGGGGGGCCACGCCCTGCTCCAGAAGGGCAAGGAGATCGTGGCCGTACTCGAGCCGCGTGCCGCCCTGGGTCGCGACCGCCCCCACCCCCGGCCGCACCCACGGTACGGCGTTGCCGACGCAGGCCACGCGCGTGGTGACCGCCACCCCGGACTCACCGGTCACCGGGTCGATGCCGACGATCGAGAAGGTGTTGAACACAAGGTCCTCCCCCCAGCCCGCCGGCTCCTGGGCCGCCAGGGGAATGGCGACCGCGAGCAACAGCGTAAGCAGGAGCGGCGCGACGAACGCCGTGATGGCGCTTCGGGACGACGAGGGCGATCGGGACATGGCTACCTCCATGCTGTGCGCCAGGGGGGGCACCGCGACCTGCCCGTGACGGGAAACTGTACCGCCCGGACAACGCGTAAGTCTGATACCCGCCAACATGGCATGCCATCCCAGGGAGTCGCCACCGTCCGGACATCGCAGCCCCCTGGATTCTCTCACCCGCGTCGGCGCCTCTCGGCCCTGGGAATCCGGCTCGCCCCGCTCCCTCCCACCAGGTTTCGGCACGGTGTTCGCAGTCATTGCTCCCGCGGGCATGGCCGGCACCGCCGGCTCTGGCCAAGTTCCCATACGCGCCTCGGCCGACGGTCTCCGCGCCGGGGACGCAATCCGCATCTCGACCCGAATGCCCGATCACTCGCACGCCGGAGCGCCCACCATGTGCCGAACCGCACCGATCGCCGTGCTGCTTCTCCTGCCCGCCGCGCTCGACGCGCAGGCCCGTCGGCCGAACTTCGCGCAGCCGACCCTCCCGCCCCCGAGCATCGTCGAGTATCAGCCGCGCTCCACCCTCGTGGTCCCGGAGAACCCCGTGCCACGGGCGAAATACCCGGTGGTGGACCTGCACGGGCATCCCCCGTCGCTCGCAGACCCCGCCACCATCGAGCGGGTGGTGGCGGCGATGGACGAACTGAACCTCCAGGTCATCGTGCAGGCGCGCGGCAGCTCCGGCACCCGCCTCACCCGTCAGATCGAGGCGGTGCGCGCCGCCGGGCACGCAGACCGCTTCGTGTTCTTCACCACGCTCGATCTGCGCAACGTGGGTCCCGGATCGGGCGCCCGCATTGCGGCCCAACTGGAGGAGGACGTGCGCGCCGGAGCGGTGGGCATCGGCGAGATCGGCAAGCAGTTCGGGCTAACCACCCGCAAGGCAGACGGCACCCGCCTCCAACTCGACGATCCCGAACTCGACATCGTCTGGGAGACAGCGGCTCGGCTGGGGATCCCGGTCTTCATCCACACCGCCGACCCTGCGGAGTTCTTCGAGCCCCTCGACTACGAGAACGAGCGCTGGCTCGAGCTGGCCATCTTCCCCAACCGCCGCTTCTTCGACAGCGAGCGTTTCCCGTCCTTCGAGAAACTGATGGCCGAGCGCGACCGGATGCTGGCGAAGCATCCCAATACGACCTGGGTTCTGGCGCACATGGGATGGCACACGCAGGATCTCGGGCGCCTGGGCGAACTCTTCGACCGCTTCCCCAACGTCCACGGCGAGGTCGGCGCCGTGCTCTACGACCTGGGACGGCAGCCTCGCTTCGCGCGCGAGTTCTTCGTCCGGTACCAGGACCGCATCCTCTTCGGCAAGGATTCGTTCCAGCCCGACGAGTATCCCTACTACTGGCGCGTCTTCGAGACCGAGGACGAGTACTTCGACTACTACCGGAACTACCACGCCTTCTGGAAGCTCTACGGCATGGGCCTTCCGGACGATGTCCTGCGCAAGGTGTACTACGCGAACGCGCTGCGGATCATCCCCAACATGCCCGAGGCAGGCTTTCCCCGGTAACGCGTCAGTTACTCCGGGGGCATCACGTCGCTGGCCACGGGCTCCAGGCGCACCACCGCTGTGAGGTCCTCGGCGTGCTCGAGGGCGAGATAGATGAGTCCGTCGGGACCCTCCCGCACGTCCCGGATGCGGCCCAGCTCGCCCGGGAGCAGGGTCTCGACGCCGAGCGCATCCGTTCCTTCGAGGATGACCCGGCCAAGCTGCTCGCCGACCATGCCGCCGACGAAGGCGCTGCCCTTCCACCAGGGGAACGCATCCCCGCGGTAGATCATCATGCCGGAGATGCCGATGGACGGCGTCCACACGAAGCGCGGGGACTCCACGCCCTCCCCGGAGGCATCCAGCGTGTACGCGGTGCCGTCGTAGTTGATGCCGTGGGAGACCACGGGCCAGCCGTAGTTGCCCCCGCCCGAAATCAGGTTGAGCTCGTCGCCGCCCCGGGGCCCGTGCTCGTTCGACCAGACGTCTCCGGTGCCGGGATCCACGGCGAGGCCCTGCAGGTTGCGATGCCCGTAGCTCCAGATCTCGGGTAGCGCGTCGCCGCTCCCCGCGAAGGGGTTGTCGTCGGGGACGCGGCCGTCGTCGTGCAGGCGCACGATGGTGCCCATATGGTTGGTCACGTCCAGCGCCGGGTGGTCGGCCATCATGTCGGGCTCGAACATGCGGTCGCCCACCGTCAGGTACAGATACCCGTCGAGGCCGAACGCCATGCGCCCGGAGAAGTGGTTGTTGTTGTCGTGCCAGGCGTTCGACTCGAAGATCTCTTCGACGTCGATGACCCGGCCATCGTCCCAGCGCCCCTTCACGACGGTCGTGGTACCCTCCGACCCGTCCTCGTTGGGCTTGCCGTAGCTGAGGTAGAGCCAGCGGTTCTCGGCAAAGTCGGGGTGGGGCAGGATGTCCATGAAGCCACCCTGGCCCTCGTCCCGGTATACTTCCGGCCAACCTGCCACCGGCTCCGGCTGGAGCACGCCGTCGCGCACCACGCGCAGGCGGCCCGGACGTTCCACGATCAGCATCTCGCCGCCGGGCAGCCACGCCATGGACCAGGGATGGTCGAGGCCGTCGGCGACCGTGACGACGCGGAAGTCGTGGCGGGCGGAGGAATACACCCCGTCCGCGGCCTCCGCGGCGCCTGCGGCGTCCCGCGCTTCGCCGCCGCCCATGGCGCTCTCTCCGGAATCCTGTCCGCAAGCGACAACGCCTGCCAGGGCGGTCAGGCTTGCGCCTAACAGAACGCGGGTACGGTTGGTTCGATGGTGCATGGCCTCTCCTCGGTCGATAGCCGTCGTCCGTTGGTCCGCCCGGGCAGCGAAACCGAGCGCGCGCAACGGCCTTCAGTATAGAGGCTGCCCGCGCACCAGGCACCGCTTCCCGCCTTCGCGAGCGACGGTTCGCGCGGACCCCGGCCCTCCACGATCGTGTCCGGCGGCTCACGGCGGCTTTCCGGTCGCGTTTCCTCGGTGTTTTGTCGCACACGCATTTGCCAAATCGTCCCCTCCCGCCATGGAGGCGCCCGGGTTCCGGCCCGACCTTTCGGATCCATGGCGAGCCCGGCAGCAATCTCGGCGACACGGTTCCCCGTCCTGGACAGCGAGGAAGCGGACCACATCGCCCTCGGCGCCCTCAAGCGCCACTTCGGCTACCCGGGGTTCAGGCCCGGACAGGACGTGCTGGTGCGCGCGGTGCTCCAGGGCCACGACGCCCTCGGTATCCTCCCGACCGGGGGAGGGAAGAGCGTGTGCTACCAGGTCCCCGCTGCCGTACTCCCGCACGCCACCATCGTGGTCAGCCCGCTCGTGTCCCTGATGGCCGACCAGGCGATGCGCTGCCGCGAAGCCGACATCCCCGCCGCCTTTCTCAACTCCACCCTCTCCTCGCAGGAGCGCGACCAGGTGGAGGCGCAATTGGTCGATGGCGCGCTGCGCGTCGTCTTCGTGGCTCCGGAACGCTTCGAGAGCCGCTCGTTCCGCCAGCTCCTGCCGCGCCTGCGGGTGAGCCTGCTCGCCGTCGACGAAGCCCACTGCATCTCCGAATGGGGCCACGACTTCCGTCCCGCCTACCTGCGCCTCGACCGCCTGCGCGGGATGTTCGAGGCCCCCATGATCGCCCTCACCGCCACCGCCACCCCACGCACCCGGCGGGAGATCGTGACCCGGCTGCGGCTCGCCGACCCGGTCACCGTGGTGGGAGGCTTCGACCGTCCCAACCTGGTGTGGGGGGTCGAGCGGGCGCGGTCGTGGAAGGAAAAACGGGAGCGCCTGCGGGCCCTGGTGCGCAACCGCCCCGGCGTCACGCTTGTCTATGCGAGCAGCCGCAAGGGGGTCGAGCGCGTCCGTGACGACCTGGCCGCCCTCGGCCACACCACCGAAGCCTACCACGCCGGGCTGCCGGCGGCCGAACGGGCCCGCGTGCAGGACGCCTTCATGGCCGGCGACGCCCCCCTGGTGGCCGCCACCAACGCCTTCGGCATGGGGGTCGACAAGAGCGACGTGCGCCTGGTCATCCACCACGAACTCCCGCGCACCATGGAGGCGTACTACCAGGAAGCCGGCCGGGCCGGCCGCGACGGAGACACCGCGCACTGCCTGGCGCTGTGGTCGAAGGGCGACCGCGCGGGCCAGATGACCTTCGTCGACCACAGCTACCCGCCCCCGCGCGCGGTGCGCCGCTTCTGGCGCGATCTCCGCCGCCGGGCCGCAGGGCAAACGCGGCTGAAGCTTCCGGTCGACGAGCTTCGCGCCCGCGGCGGCACCCCGCTGACCCCATCCAACGTGGGCGCCCTGGCCCGCGCGCTGGCCGCCTGCCGGGTGGTGCACCTGCGCGAGGACCCTCCAGAGCAGCCCGGCGACATCCTCCACATCGACCTGCGCCCGCACGTCCGCCGACTCCCGCTGGGCCGGCTGCGCGAGCGGCGCAACGCCGAGGTGACCAAGCTGGCCGCCGTGGAGCGCTACGCCCGGACACGCGGGTGCCGCCGCGCCCGCATCCTCGGCTACTTCGGCGATGCCCTCGACAAGGCCAACTGCGGCACCTGCGACAACTGCCAGCGCCAGTGATGGCCGGCACACGCTCGCGGCATCGGCAAGGATCCGGTCCAAGGCTTGTAATACGACGGTAATACGAGGAGCGGTCGGGCCGATCCGCGGGACGATGGAGCCAACTCCGGTGGCGAACTCCGGCCCCCGTCTCGTACCTTGACGCGTCCGGATCCACCGCCCGCGCCCCCGCACAGGCGTAAGGTGTGGTCACGCCCTCCGTCACCTCCCTCCACTACTGGGAACCCCCATCGCATGAGCACATCCCGGTCCCTCGCCGCCGCCGCGATCCTGCTCGCGCACGGCCTCTTCATCGCCTGCGCCCCACCCGACGAGCCGCCCCGCGCCCACTGGACCGACATCACCGACAGCACCGAGGTCCGGCTCATCCGCGACTCGGAGTCCCTCTGCGAGGACTGCATCACGCTCGAACGGGTGCTGGTCATGGGCGACACGATCGGGGAGGGATACCTGCGGGGTGCCTTCCATCTCGTTCGAGACAGCGCCGGCAACTACTGGTTTGGACAATACGACGCGGTGAAGCTCTTCGATGCGGCCGGCAACTTCGTGGGTGAAGTCGGACGAGCCGGGGAGGGTCCGCTGGAGTGGGAAAACGCAATGCCCGTGCACGCGGACGGGGAGGGACGCGTCCACATCTTCGACGGCGGGAACTATCGCCACAGCGTCGTAGGTCCGGACTTCACCCTGATCGAGGACCATCCGCTTCCCGATCATGTAGCGGACGCTGGTCCACTGGGAGACGGGCGGCAGTGGGTGGTCAACATGTGGCATCCCACACCCGACGCCATCGGCTCGCCGCTCCACGTTGTCGAGCGCGGGGAGATCAAGCGATCGTTTGGCGGGTTCGTCGATCCCGAGAATCCGAGGGCGCAACCCGCCTCCTGGAGAGCCTTCACCACCGATTCCGCCCATCGGATTTTCTCCGCGCCGCTGTACGGCGCCTACAGCATAGAGGTCTGGGCCGAGGACGGCCGCCGGGTCACGGGCTTCCTGGTTCCCGGGTTCAACGATCCGCCCCGCGATCCTGATGCCCCGGAATCCGCGGATAACCCTCCCGCCAGCACCATACGGGCGCTGCGCGTTGATTCCGAAGGCCGCTTGTGGGTCCTGACCTGGCGGCGCCGGGATGACTGGCTGGACATGATGGAGGAACGCCCGGGACCGGGTGGACGCGTCCGACTCGAGATGAAGCCCGAATACCAGACGATCGACAGACACTACGGTCAGATCGACGTCATCGACCTGACCACGGCGACGGTGATTGCCCGCACCAGAATGGAGGGAGTTGTCCTGGTCGACTTCCTGGGGGAAGATGAACTGTGGTCGGGGGAGTTCTTCGGGCCCGGCCATCTGCGTGCCGGCATCTGGGAGATCGGCTTCAACCCCTGAGCAGGCCACCGCGTCACAGTCGCCGCAGTCTCGCGCCGGTCTTGCGCCCAATCCGCCGCTTCCCTTTCCCGCGCACCCTATCGACGCCCGCGGTGTACCATTCCACATGCCCATGCGGCCTCCTCCACCCGGCGGAGGCCTTCATTACGTTTTTGGCAAACATCCAATAACACAAAGATATAAAATGACTTATCATGTTGTACATGATGTAACACATGATATAGGATCGAGTGATGGAACCCTATCTCGGTCCTGACCATACCCGTCTGCGTGACGGGGTCAGAGCCTTCGCGCTGGAACACATCGCGCCCGTCGCGGCCGAGATCGACCGCACCCAGACCTTCCCCTGGGAGAACGTGCGCGCGATGGGCGAGATGGGACTTCTGGGCGTTCCCATTCCCGAGGAATACGGGGGCATGGGACGCGACTACCTGAGCTACATCCTCGTCGTCGAGGAGTTGGCGCGCCACGACGCCAGCCACGCCATCACGGTGTCGGCGCACACGACGCTGGGCGCGAGCCCGATCCTGACGTTCGGGACCGAGGCGCAGAAGCGGAGATACCTGCCCCTGCTCGCCGGCGGCCGCGTGCTGGGAGGCTTCGGGCTCACCGAGCCGGCGGCGGGATCGGACTCGGCGGGCACCCGCACGCGCGCGGTCCGCGAGGGAGACGGCTACCGCATCAACGGTTCCAAGATCTTCATCACGCACGCCGGCGTCGGGGAGATCTTCACCATCACCGCGCTTACCAATCCGGCGCGGGGCACCCGCGGCATCACCAGCTTCATCGTCACCAAGCCGACGTGCGACCTGGAGACCGCGCGCCGCCTGGGCGTGGGGCACTCGGCGGAACTCGATTTCACCCGGGGCGTACGGGCGGGCGGCAAGGAAGACAAGATGGGGTGGCGGGCTTCGGATACCCGGGAGCTGGTGCTGGACGACGTCTTCGTACCGGCCGGGAACCGGCTCGGGGCCGAGGGCGAGGGGTTCGTCAACTTCATGCGCACCCTCGACGCCGGGCGCATTGGAATCGCCGCGCTGGCTCTCGGCATCGCCGAGGGAGCTTTTGACGCCGCCCTGGAGTATACGTTGCAACGGAAACGTTACGGGCACAGGATTTACGACTATCAGGCGGTTCAATTCCGCTTGTCCGACATGGCCACGGGGATCCAGGCCGCCAGGCATCTGACGTATCACGCGGCCTGGCTCAAGGATCAGGGACGCCCCTTCTCCAAGGAAGCCTCCATGGCGAAGCTGTTCGCCTCGGAACTGTCGATGCGCGCCACTACGGAGGCGGTCGAGCTTCTGGGAGGCGCCGGGTACACGAACGACTACCCGGTGGAACGGATGTTTCGCGACGCGAAAGTGTGCGAGATCGGAGAGGGCACGAGCGAGATTCAGCGCTTGCTGATCGCTCGCCACCTGGTGCGCGAGGTCGGCGGAGGCGGAATGGCTGCGGAGCTTAAGGCGGGGTAGGGAGGCCCTCGGGCGGTCCCGGGCCCCGCGACTCGCGGAGAAACCAGGGATTTGAGGAGACAGATCATCATCAGCGCGTCCTCGCGCGAGACGCGGGTGGCGCTACTGGAAGACAAACGACTCGTAGAATTGATGCTGGACCGCCCGGACCAGGGACGGTTGGTGGGCGACGTGTTCCTGGGACGCGTAGAGGCGGTGCTTCCCGGCATTCAGGCGGCCTTCGTCGACATCGGCGTCGAGAAGGCGGGCTTTCTGCACGTCTCGGATGTGGTTCACCAGGACGGTGAACCGTCGGAGAACGGCCGCGACGGCCAGAACACGCCGATCCAGAAACTGCTCAACAAGGGCGACCGGGTCACCGTGCAGGTCACCAAGGAGCCCATCGGCACCAAGGGACCGCGCCTGACCGGCCAGGTGTCGCTGGCGGGCCGCTTCCTCGTCTACATGCCGTTCTCGTCGCGCGTCGGCGTGAGCCGGAAGATCGAGGACCGCAGGCAGCGGTCGCGGCTGCGTGCCCTTGCCCGCAGGGTCGTCCCGGCCGATTCCGGCGGGGTGATCGTGCGCACGGTGGGGGAGGAGGCGACCGAGAAGCGGTTCGCGCGCGAGTTCGAGACCCTCCGGGGGAGCTGGCTGGAGATCCAGCGGACGGCGAAGGCCGCTGCCGAGCCCGGGGTCGTGCGCCGCGAAGCGCGTCTGATCAGCGGCGTCATCCGGGATCTGTTCAGCGACAAGTTCGACTCGCTGACGGTGGATTCGCCCGTCATCTTTCGCGAGATCGAGGGTTACGTGCAGGGCGTGGCTCCCGATCTGCTGGACCGGCTGAAGCTGTACCGGGGAGAGGAGCCGCTCTTCGACGTTCACGGCATCGAGGAGGAGATCCACCGCTCGTTCCGGCGCAAGGTGGGGCTCAAATCCGGCGGCCATCTGGTGATCGAGCCGACCGAGGCGCTGGTGTCGATCGATGTGAACACCGGGCGCTTCGCCGGCAGGAAGAAGAACGATCCCGCCTCGCTCATCCTGAAGACCAACCTGGAGGCGGCGCGCGAGATCGCCCGCCAGCTCCGGCTGCGCGACGTCGGTGGAATCGTGGTCGTGGACTTCATCGACATGGACACGCAGAAGGACCGCGACAAGGTGTTGCACGAACTCCGCACCCACCTGGGGCGCGACCGTGCCCGCACCCGCGCGTTCGCCGTCTCCGAGCTCGGGCTGATCGAGATGACCCGCCAGCGCGTGCGGCCGTCGATCTTCACCTCGATCACGGACGCGTGCACCCATTGCGGAGGGCTGGGCCGCGTCTTCGCGCCCGACACCGTGATGCGCCGGGTGGAGCGCAGCCTCAAGCGCGCTGCCGCGGCGAAGAGCGAGCGCAGTCTCATGGTGCGCATCCACCCCGAGGTGGCGCTGCACGTGCTCGACTCGGAGCCGGACTTTCGCAACCGGGTGTCGAGCGCCACCGGCCTGGAGATCAGCCTGCGCGACGATCCTCTGCTGGGCGAAGACGAGTTCCGCCTGCTCTCGGGCCGGGCCCAGGTGGATGTGACCGGGAAGTACGCGACGGTCTAGGCGCGTGCCGGGTGCCCTTGACCTGACCGGGCGACTCTGTAGCTTTTTCGGGCTGCGGAGCCTTGTGCCGCAGTCCCCGGTTCCGGGATCTCCATCTACACGACGAGGCGGGCATGTACGCGGTGTTCGAGAGCGGCGGAAAGCAGTTCAGGGCCGAGCCGGGTCTCCGGCTGCGGATCCCGGCGCTTGCTGCCGAGGAGGGCTCGACGGTCACCTTCGATCGCGTGCTGATGACGGGTGGAGGAGATGGCGAACCGGAGGTCGGTACGCCCACGGTCGAAGGCGCTGCGGTGCGGGCCGAGGTGCTGGCGCACGGCAAGGACCGGAAGCTTATCATCTTCAAGCGCAAGCGCCGGAAGGGATACCGCAAGAAGCAGGGTCATCGCCAGAAGTTCACCGAAGTGCGCATCGACGAGATCGTCACGTAGCAGTCCGAGCCGGGAAGGAACCCGAGATGGCACACAAGAAAGGCGTCGGCTCAAGCCGAAACGGACGCGACTCGAAGCCGAAGTTCCTGGGCGTCAAGCGCTACGGCGGACAGCCCGTGACCGCGGGCAGCATCCTCGTGCGCCAGCGCGGCACCCGCTTCCATCCCGGGAGGAACGTCGGGAGGGGAGGCGACGACACCCTGTTCGCCCTGGTCGACGGCGTGGTGAAGTTCGAGCGGCGCCGAAACCGCCAGTTCGTCTCGGTAAGCCCGAACTAGCGCGCCCGATTGGAGGGTGGGTCCGGCCATCCGGGCCGGCGTCCTCCCTGAGCCTCGCGCGCCGAGGCGATGATGCGCCAGATGATGTCGCGCGCCATCTCCGGGTCCACGCCCAGTTCGCGCGCCCGCACGGCGGCCTGACGCACCATCCGCGCTTCGCGCGCCGGGTCGAGGACCGGAAGGCCCAATTCCTTCTTCACCCGCCCAATCTCGATGGCCAGTTTGCGGCGTTCCCCCATCAGCTCGATGAGCCGGTCGGTCACCTCGCTCATCACTTCCCGCATGCGAGCCAGCCGCTCCTCCGGCTGGCCTGTCGTCGCTCCCTTGGGGTCAGTCATGGGTTCCCGACGAGCCTCGCGGGTTGAGGAAGGCTTCGGTGTGGTCCCGGTCCTGCGGCCGGGTGGCGAGGCTCACCCCCACCAGCACCGGGATGTGGACCATGAGCCCCAGTATGCCCTCGTGCAGGTCAAGGGGACGCAGTTCCATCCCCAGATACCCCGTGGTGAAGAAGAAGACCGCGGTCGCCGAGCCCGCGACCAGACCGGCCACGATGCCCGGGGTGGTGGCGCGTCGCCAGAAGAGCGCCGCGCAAATGGGAGGCGCGAACTGACATATGATGCCGTAGGCGGTCAGCAGCAGCACGACCAGCGAGGAATCTTCGTCCAGCGCGAACCAGTACGCGACCACCCCCACCACCAGGACCAGCACCTGCATCAGACGGCGCTGGCCGGCATCGCTTAGCCGGCGGAAGGGACCGATGCCGTCCTCCACCGTCACGGATGCCGCGGCGTGCAGGAGCGCGTCTCCGGTCGACATGGACGCCGAGAGGGCGCCCGCGCAGAAGAGGCCCACGACCAGCACCGGCAGCTCGGAGCGCAGGATGAGGAAGGGGAGGATGAAGTCGGCGTTGGGGGGAGACTCCGGCAGCAGCACGCCGGCGAAGCCGATCAGGAACACCGGGATCAGGAAGAGCTGGAAGGTGGGGAAGAGCACCACGGTACGGCGGAGCGTGCGGTCGTCGCGCGCGGTGAAGGCCTTCATGAAGAGGTGGGGCCACATCATGAGCCCGATCGCGCTCACCAGGATGGCGGTCGAATAGCCGCCCCAGCTCCAGGGATCGCCCGCGGCGGTCAGGCCCGGAACGGAGAGCATCTCCGGACGCTCGGCCAGGATGCGTTCGAACATCTCTCCCACCCCCCCGTACAGCCGGAAGGGCAGGTAGATGCCGAGCGACCAGGCGATCGCGACCATGAAGATGCCCTGGAAGGTGTTGGTCCATCCCACCGCGGCCACCCCGCTGGTCAGGACGTAGAGGGCCACGATGCCGTAGGCGATCGCCGCTCCCACGGCCAGCGGCACATGGCCGTCGGTGACGGCCTCGATGACGATCCCCGCCCCCTGCATCTGCAGCGTGACGTAGGGCACGAATGCCGCCACCGAGAGCGCCGCCATCAGCGCGGACAGGAAGCGCGAAGGGAAGCGTCCGACCAGCAACTGCGCCTGGGTGACGTAGCCGAAGCGCCGTCCGAGTGCGGCCGCGCGCGGCCCGATGAAGTACCAGGGCGCGATTCCGAGGGCGCCGTAGGAGAGGATGTAGAAGGCCGCGGCGCCACGGGAGTAGGCCCAGCCCGGCCCGCCCAGGAATGCGAAGGCGGAGAACACGGTCGCCCCGGTGACGAAATACATGACGAGCAGGCCGAAGCGCCGGTCTCCGGCCACATAGCCGGTCACGCTCCGGGAGGCGCGCCGGCCCGCCATCAGCCCGATGCCGAGCGTCACCGCCAGGTAGACCAGGATCAGGCCCGCGATCAACTGCCAGCGCTCCATCTACCCGGCACCTCCGGCCCGCGAGTCCCGTCCCGGCCGGCCTCGTGCGTCCCCCGTCGGCCCGCCAGAGCGGTTCCGTTCCTCCGAGCGGTCCAGCACGAAGAGCACCACCGCCCCGAACCCCACCCAGAGCCCGATCGCGGCCATGTTGAATGGGAGGCCCAGCACCAGCGGCAGAGGACGGTTGAAGGGGACGAAGCCCGGCCATGTGACGAAGAACAGGAAGAGCACGAAGTAGATCGTGGTCGCGGCGCGCACCAGCCTCACCCGGTTCATCGTCCGCGGAACTCCGGGCGGCGCTTCTCCACGAAGGCACGCACGCCCTCGCGGCCGTCGTGGCTCGCGAAGGCGGCGAGGAAGAGCTCCTTTTCGAGCGCCAGTCCCTCGGCCAAAGCGGTCTCGGCTGCGGCCCGGAGCGACTCCTTGGCCAGCCCGAGCGCGAACGGGCTCCAGCGCGCCATGCGTCCCGCCAGTTTCCGGGCCCGCTCGAGGTGCTCGCCCTCGCCGGCGAGGATCTCCACCAGGCCGATGCGGTGGGCCTCGGCGGCGTCGACCACGTCGCCGCTCAGGGCGATGCGGGCGGCCTGTCCCGGCCCCACCAGCCGCGCCAGTCGCTGGGTGCCGCCAGCCCCCGGAATCAGCCCCAGGCGAATCTCGAACTGGCCGAAGCGGGCGCTCGGGTCGGCCACGCGGACGTCGCAGGCGAGCGCCAACTCGACCCCGCCCCCCAGGCAGAAGCCGTGGATGGCGGCGATGAGGGGCTTCGGGAAGGCGGCAACGGCGTCGTACACGCGCCGGCGCCGGTAAACCTCCCGCTGCTCGCCGGCGGTGCGCCCCGCGAACTCGGAGACGTCGGCGCCCGCCGCGAAGGCTTTCTCGCCGGTCCCGCACAGGATGGCGACCCGCACCGCGTCGTCATCGGCGAGCCGGCTCACCGCCTGCGCGATCTCGCGCCGCACCACCGCGTTGAGGGCGTTCAGCTTGTCGGGCCGGTTGATGCGCACGGTGGCGACGGAGCCGTCGCGCTCGACCACGATGGTCTCGTAGCTCGGTCCGCCCGCCGAGGCCGTGACCGGCCCGCGTTTGCCGTCAGCGTCCGTCCGGCTGTTGCCGGTCCCCCTGGCCGTCACCGTTTCTCCTCCCAGCGGTAGAAGCCTTCTCCTGTCTTCCTCCCGAGCTTCCCCTCTTCCACCATGCGTCGCAAGATGGCGGGAGGTCGGTAGCGCTCGCCGCCCAGCTTCTCGTGCAGATACTCGGCGATGGCCAGCCGGACGTCGAGCCCCACCAGGTCGGTGAGCCGGAGCGGACCCATGGGGTGGCGGTAACCCAGCTCCATGGCCTTGTCGATCGCGGCGGGATCGGCCACGCCCTCCTCCACCATGCGCATGGCTTCCAGCCCCAGGGCCACCCCGAGCCGCGAGGACGCGAAGCCGGGGGCGTCGCGGACCACGATGGGCTCCTTGTCCAGCCCGCGCGCGAATGCGACGCCGGCATCCAGGGTGGCGTCGCCGGTGCGGCTGCCGCGCACGACCTCCACCAGCGCCATCAGGTGCACCGGGTTGAAGAAGTGCAGCCCCAGGAAGCGGCCCGGGTCGGCCAGCACCTCCGCGATCGCGTCGATGCTGAGGGAGGAGGTGTTGGTGGCGAGCAGCGCCGAAGGGGGGGCCGCGGCTTCCACCTCGCGGAAGAGGCTCCGCTTGAGCTCCATGCGCTCGGGCGCGGCCTCCACGACCAGGTCGGCCTCCGCGCAGGCGGCCTCCAGCGACCGGGCGGGCGCGATTCCGTCGAGGGCGGCTGTCCGGCTCTCTTCGCTCACCTTTCCGAGGGATACGCCCTTGTCGAGGTTGGCCCGGATGCGCGCGAGGCCGCGGTCGCCCGCCCCCGCGTCGGGGTCGTGAAGGGTGACCCGGTGCCCGGCCATGGCCGCCACCTGGGCGATGCCGTGGCCCATGACCCCGGCGCCCAGGACGGCGACGCGGTCGATCCGGTTGGCCGTGGCGAGCCGGCGGTCCACGGGCCGGCTAGTCCGCGGTGACCACGGTGGCGATCCCCTGGCCGACCCCGATGCACATCGTGGCGAGCCCCACCCCGCTCCCGCGCTTCACCATCTCGTGCGCGAGCGTGGACAGGATGCGCGCCCCCGAACAGCCCACCGGGTGCCCGAGCGCGATCGCGCCCCCGTTCACGTTGACCCGCTCCGGGTCGAGGTCGAGCAGGCTCACGCAGGGGATGGCCTGCGCGGCGAAGGCCTCGTTGACTTCGGCCAACTCGACGTCTCCGGGACCGATGCCGGCGCGCCGGAACGCCCGTCGGGTGGCGGGCACGGGCCCGATCCCCATGCGCTGAGGCTCCACCCCGGCCACCGCGCTCGCGCGGATGCGGACCATCGGGGCGAGTCCCAGGCTGCGTGCCCGCTCTTCCTCCATCACCAGAAGCGCGGCGGCGCCGTCGTTGATGCCCGACGAGTTGCCCGCGGTGACGGTCCCGTCCTTCGCGAAGACGGGCCCGAGCCGGGCCAGCGACTCGGGGGTCACGCCGGCGCGCGGGTGTTCGTCGGTGTCGACCAGAACCGGACCGCCCTTCCGCCTCGGCACCTCCACCTGGACCAGCTCGTCGCGGAAACGGCCGTCGGCGATGGCACGCTGGGCGCGCGCCTGGCTCTCCGCCGCGAAGGCGTCCTGCTCCTCCCGCGTCACCTCGAATTCCTTCGCCACCACCTCGGCGGTCTGGCCCAGCCCGATGGTCCATTCGGAGGTGAAGGCGGGGTTCGGAAAGCGCCATCCCAGCACGGTGTCGGCGACGGTTGGCGTTCCGCGCGGGTACCCGGCGGCCGGCTTCAGCATGACCCAGGGGGCCCGGCTCATGCTCTCCACGCCGCCAGCGATGAACACCTCGCCCTCGCCGGCCGCGATGGCGTGAAAGGCGCTGTCGACCGCTTGCAGCCCAGAGCCGCACAGCCGGTTGACTGTCTGGCCGGGCACGGTGACCGGCAGCCCCGCCCGCAGCAGCCCCATGCGCGCCACGTTGCGGTTGTCCTCGCCGGCCTGGTTGGTGCACCCGAAGATCACGTCGTCGACGCCGGCCGGGTCAAGGCCGTTTCGGTCGACGAGGGCGCGGATCACCCCGGCCGCCAGGTCGTCCGGCCGCACCGCGGCGAGCGCGCCGCCGTGTCGGCCGATGGGGGTGCGCACGGCGTCGACGATGACCGCCCGCCTCAATGGTCCAGCACCCTCATCGTCCGGCCGCCCTCATCCGTCCAGCGCCACCCAGACGCTCTTCACCTGGGTGTACTTGTCCAGCGCGGCCTGGTAGCCGAGGTCGCGACCGAAGCCGCTCTGCTTGTATCCGCCGAAAGGCGACCCCGAGTCGTACTGGTTGTAGGTGTTGATCCACACGGTGCCGGCGCGGATCTCCCGGGCGATGCGGTGCGCCCGGCCCACGTCGCGGGTCCAGATGCCGGCCGCCAGCCCGTAGATGGTCTGGTTGGCCTTCTCGATGGCGTCGGCGGTATCCGAGAAGGGAATCACCGCCGCCACCGGCCCGAAGATCTCCTCCTGTGCGATGCGCATCTCGGGGGTGACGTCCGCGAAGATGGTCGCTTGCACGAAGTTGCCCTTGCCGTTGACGGTGGCGGCCTCGCCCCCCGTCACCAGCCGGGCGCCGTCGGCCTTGCCGGCCTCGATGTATCCGAGCACCACGTCCCGCTGCCTGCGGCTCACGATCGCCCCCATGCGCGTCTTCGGGCCCATCGGGTCGCCGACCGTCATCTTGTCCGCGCGCGCCGCCAGCCCGTCCAGAAACTCCTCGTAGACGGCCTCCTGCACCAGGATGCGCGAGCCCGCCGCGCACACCTCGCCCTTCCCGTAGAAGATGCCGGTGTTGGCGCCGCGCACCGCGCTCCCCAGGTCGGCGTCCGCGAAAACAATGTTGGGCGACTTGCCGCCCAACTCGAGGGAGACCTTCTTCAGCGTCTCCGCCGCCTCCCGCATGATGGTCCTGCCGACCTCGGTCGAGCCCGTGAAGGCGATGGCGTCCACACCGGGATGGCGCACCATCGCCGCTCCGGCCCGCGTGCCGCGCCCCGGGACGACGTTCAGAATGCCTGGCGGAAAGCCCGCCTCCGCCGCCAGTTCGCCCAGCATCAGCGCCGTAAGCGGCGTCTCCATGGCCGGCTTCAGCACCACCGCGTTCCCGCACGCCAGCGCCGGGGCAACCTTCCAGGTCGCGAGCGAGAGCGGGAAGTTCCACGGCACGATGCACCCCACCACGCCCACGGGTTCGCGCAGGGTGTAGTTCAGGAACGGTCCCTTCACGGGGATGGTTTCGCCCTGGATCTTGTCGGCCAGCCCGGCGAAGTAGCGGAAGTTCTCCACCACGCTGGGCACGTCGACGTAGCGCGATTCAAAGATGGGCTTGCCGTTGTCGCGGGTCTCCGTCTCCGCGATCAACTGGGCGTCGCGCTCGATCAGGTCCGCCAGCCGCCAGAGCAGCCGCGAGCGCTTGTGCGCGTCGGTGCGGCGCCAGGCCTTCGACGCGAGCGCGGCATGCGCCGACTCCACCGCCCTCGCCACATCCTCCGCGGTCGCCTCCGCGACCTCGGCGAGCACCTCGCCGGTCGCGGGATTGGTGGTCGCGAAGGTGGCCCCCGATACCGAGGGCACCATCTCGTTGTCGATCCAGAGACCGCGTGCGGGCACGTCGCTCATCCCGCTACTTGCCCTGGAAGGCGGCACGGCGCTTCTCGACGTAGGCGGCGATCCCTTCCGTGGCATCCTCGCTCTGGAAGAGCTGCTGCTGGAGTTCGCGCTCGACGGCCAGGCCGGTCTCGAAGGGGATCTCGGCACCCGTCTGGACCGATCTCTTGATGAGGCCCACCGCCTTGGAGGCCTTGGCCGGCGGGGTGAACTGCCCCGCGAATTCCAGGACCTTGTTCATGAAGTCGTCGCCCGACTCGGCCTCGATCACGCGATTGATGATCCCGTGGTCGAGAGCCTCGGCGAAGCCGAAGAGCTGGCCCGTGGTCATCATCTCGATGGAGCGCGACTTGCCGACCAGCCGCGCGAGCCGCTGGGTGCCGCCGGTGCCGGGAAGCACGCCCAGGTTGATCTCGGGAAGCCCGATGCGGGAACCGCCCGCGCGCGCGACCCGCAGGTCGCATGCCATCGCGATCTCGAGCCCGCCGCCCACGGTGTGCCCGTTGAGCGCGCCGATGGTGAGCTTCGGGGTGTGCTCGAGACGGTTGAGGGTCTCGTTGGCGTGCAGGCAGAAGAAGTACTTGAAGGTCGGCGTGACCTCGTTCAGCATCCCGATGCTCGCGCCGGCGCTGAAGAACTTCTCGCCCTTGCCGGTGAGCACGATGACGTGCGCGTCCTCGTCCATGCGCGCCCGCAGTATGCAGGCGTCCAGCTGCTGCATCATCTGGTAGGTGTAGGTGTTCGCCGGGGGATCGTCGAGGGTCAGGATGCAGACGCCGTCCTTGACGTCGTAGTGGACCAGGGTCTGGTCGGTCATGCGGGTTTCTCCGTGATGATGGCTGCGTTGGCTTCTCGAATCGGCGCACAATTATAGTGCTACGGGTCCGCCGCTGGGACCCGCAAAAGGGAGTCGGATCCCGGGCTCGGAGCCTGTCGGCCTTCGAGGACCCGTCAGTTCGACGGACCGACCGAGCGCCCGGGCGTCCAGGGAGCGCCCGCGGCGGCCAGCGCCTCCTCCAGTTCGGCCAGCGCCCCCTCGATGATGCGAGCGAGGTCCTGCTCGACCGCGCCCAGGTTTCCCTCGGCGATCTCGATGTTGCGCCGCTGGGTCGCGGTCGGGTTCTGGCGGGTCTGCCAGTGACCTCCCACGACGTTGCCCACCCGGTTTGCGACCGACGGCACGCTGGGCTCGTTGAGGGAGCCGCGCAGCTGGTCCCCCTGGAGCCGCAGGCGGATGCCGGCGAATGCCTGCTCGACCTCGTCGATGCGCCCGAACAGCTCGGCCCCCGCGGCGGGCGTGCGCAGCAGGGCGGCGCGCATGTAGCCGAGCCGCTCCGACTGGCGCCCGAGTTCGGAGCCGGCCACCCCGACGCGCCGCTGCAGCTCGCTCACGCGGTGCTGAAAGGCCGCCACAGCCACAAAGTCGGTGCCCGGAGGCGCGTGCGGCACCGGCTTCACCTGGAAGCTCTGCGCCCCGCCGACCTCCTCCACGCCGTCGGCTGTGACGAGCACCAGTTGCGCCGAGTACTCGCCGGGAGGCGCCAGCGGCCCGGCCGGAGCGGACGCCCACGGCGGGACGAACGCCGGAGTGGTCAGGTTGATGGGGTTGGGTGCCGGTCTGCGCAGATCCCAGGTGATGCGGTGGAGCCCCGCACGTGCGGGACCCTCGACCCAGCGCACCGGGTCGCCGCTCGCGTCCGATACCCGCACCAGCGCCCGCGGTCCGCTCTCGGCGGCTTCGGCCCGCAGCGTCTCGTATCCGGGGAAGGGCACGTCGGTGCCCAGTCCGCGCATCGCGCGCTCCTCCTCCTCGCGCCGGTCCTCGGCCGTCGGAGGCACCTCCGGGAGGAAGTAGGTGAGCGTGGCCCCGAAGGGCGGGTTGGGCGCCGAGTAGGCGTCGGTCCCGAGCGTCGGGCGCCCGGGCGCCTGGTTGGGAACGCTGGGGATGTACCACCACGCGTCCCGCACCGGCCACACGCCCGCGCCGTCCTCCGCGGCCAGCGCCCCGCCCGCGATCTCGCGCAGCGGGGAATAGTCGTCCAGCACATAGAAGCCCCGCCCGAAGGTGGCGCCCACGACATCACCGTCCCGCCGCTGCAGCTTGAGGTCCCGGAAGGAGATGGTGGGCGCGCCCGGGAGGCGGTGCCAGTTCTCGCCCCCATTGGGAGAGAAGTAGAGCCCCCACTCCGCCCCGAGGAAGAGCAGGTCGGCGTTCTCGTGGTCCTGCTGGATCGCCCACGCGATGGTTCCGTCCTCCAGATCCCCGGAGATGGACGACCAGCTCTCGCCGTTGTCGTCGCTTCTGAAGATGTAGGGCGCGAAGTCGCCGATCTTGTGCGCGTCCGCGACCGCGAACACCGTCCCGGCATCGTGCTGGCTGGCCTCGACATCGTTGATGAAAGAGCGCTCGGGGAGCCCCGGAAGCTCTGCGGTCCGGTTCCAGTTGCCGCCCCCGTCCGGACTGAAGTGGATCAGCCCGTCGTCGGTGCCGACGTACAGGGCATCCTCCCGGACCGGGCTCTCGCTGATGGAAGTGATGGTGGCGTACATCGACATCGCGCCGTTGTCATGGAGCGCGTCGAGTTCCCACACCCGGCCCATGAAGGGCAGCTCGTAGCGATTGGTGTCGGTGGTCAGGTCGCCGCTGATCGCATTCCAGGAGTCGCCCCGGTCCTCGCTTCTCCAGACCCGTTGCGACGCGAAGTAGAGGCGGTTCGTGGAGTGCGGGCTCACCAGAATCGGGGAATCCCAGTTCCAGCGCTCGGGCGGATCCCCGACTTCGGGCTGGGGCTGGATCTGAATGGCCTCTTCGCTCCGGCGATCGACCCGGTACAGGTTCCCCACCTGCGTCATCAGGTAGAGGATGTCCGGGTCCGAGGGATCGAACTGCACCCCGTAGCCGTCGGCTCCCATCGGGAAATACCAGTCGGAGTTGCGCACGCCTTCGACGGTGGTGGTGCGCGATGGCCCCCACAGCGTCCCCAGGTCCTGCGCCCCGCCCAGGATCTCGGAAAAGGGCTCGCGGTTGGAGACCGCCACCTTGTAGAACTGCGAGATGGGCATGTTGGGGAAATGGCGCCAGGTCTCGCCCTCGTCGAAGGTCTCGTAGAGTCCGGCGTCCGTCCCCGCCAGCATGTGCCGGGTGTCCTCCGGGTCGAACCAGAGGGCGTGGTTGTCTGAGTGCTTCTGGCGGCCGTCTCCCAGGGTCGCGAAGGTGGCTCCGCCATCGCGCGTGATCTGGTAGAACACGTCCATCTGGATCACCAGGTCCGCGTCGGTCGGCGAGGCTTCGATTTCCTGGTAGTAGTGCGGGCCGGTGCCCCCGGAGATGTAGGAGTTGCGCTTCTCCCAGCTCTCGCCCTGGTCGGTGGAACGGTAGAAACCCCGCTCCTCGTCGTTCGCTTCGATGGTCGCGTAGACGATGTCCGGATCGGCGGGCGTGACCGCGAGCCCGATCTTGCCCATGTCACCGGAGGGAAGGCCGCGCGTCACCTCGCGCCAACTCTCGCCCCCGTCGGTGGACTTGTGGATGCCCGACGACGGACCGCCCGCCATGTAGCCCCACACGTGGCGCCGGCGCTGGAAGGCCGCGGCGTACACCACGTCCGGGTTGCCGGGAGCGAACTCGATGTCGGTGACGCCGGTGTGTTCGTCGAGGGCGAGGACCTGCTGCCAACTGTTGCCGCCATCCGTGGTCCGGTAGACGCCGCGCTCGCCGCCGGCCGACCAGAGCGGCCCCTCCGCGGCGACCAGCACGGTGTTCCCGTCGTCGGGGTGAATGAGGATCTTGCCGATATGCTCGCTGTCCGCGAGTCCCATCTGCTCCCAGCTGCCGCCTCCGTCACGGCTGCGGTAGATCCCCGAACCCCACGCCACGTGCCGCCCGCTTACGTTCTCGCCGGTGCCTGCCCACACCACCTCCGGGTTGGCGGGGTCGAGCGCCAGGTCGCCGATGGAGTAGGACGGCTGGTTGTCGAACACGGGCGTCCAGGTGACCCCGGCGTTGGTGGTCTTCCACACACCGCCTGAGCCCACCGCGACGTACCACACGGACGGGTCGACGGGGTTCACTTCGATGTCGGCGATGCGGCCTCCCGCAACCGCCGGGCCGATCTCCCGTAGCGTCAGGTCTGAGAGGGCGTCCGCGACGGAGGCCTGGGCGCGTGCCGGCAAGGGGAGCGCGCACGTCAGGAGCGCGAGAGCGGTGAGCGGGCGTCGGACGGATCGGGCGATGGCGGGCATGGCTGATATCGGCGGCAGAAGGATTCGCGACACCCGCCACCATGCCGGAGCCGGGTCCGGCGGGCAAGTGCCGGCGCTCCCTGTGCACGCGCGGATTCGTCCACGGGCTGCTAGCTTTCCGGAACGGCTCGCGGGCACCGGGGAATTACAGGAGACCGTGGAGAAGCGCAGTATTCGCAGGCCAGCAACCGGAGGAGGGCCGACACTGGTGAAGACGTCAATGCGTGTCATGGCCGGCGGGATCTTCGTCGCCGCCGGGGCGAGTCTGGGCTTCGCCGTCGACGAGGCGCCGCAAGGCCCTCAGGACGGCGCGCCGGTGGTGGTCGTGCCCGTCACCGGGGTGATCGAACTCGGTCTGGCGCCGTCCATCGAGCGGGCCATCCGCGAGGCGGAGGAGGAAGGGGCGGTGGCGCTGGTGCTGGACATCGACACTCCCGGAGGTCGCGTGGACGCCGCCGAACGCATCGGCGACGCCATCGCGGACGCCGGCATTCCGGTGTACGCGTACGTCAACCGCCGGGCCCTGTCCGCCGGCGCGCTGATCTCCCTCGCCACCGACGGGATCCTCATGCGTCCCGGATCGGTGATCGGCGCCGCGACCCCGGTGGACGGCTCCGGAGAGAGGGCCAGCGAGAAGATCGTCTCGGCGATGCGGAGCGAGATGCGCGCGCTGGCCGAGGCCGCGGAACTCGATCCGGCGGTCGCCGAAGCCATGGTCGACGAAGCCATCGCCATTCCCGGCGTGGTGGAGGAGGGGCAGCTGCTCACGCTGACGACCGAGGAGGCCGTCGCCATCGGCTACGCGCGCGCGGTCGACGACCTCGACGCGGTGCTCGAGGTCGCGGGCGCAGCCCAGGCCCCCATCCGCACGCACGAGATCAACTGGTCCGAGCGCCTGGTGCGCTTCCTCTCCCACCCGACCGTCGCCCCGTTCCTGCTCTCCCTGGGGTTCCTGGGGATCATCATCGAAATCCGCACCCCCGGGCTCGGCGCCCCGGGGCTGGTCGGCGTCCTCTGCCTGTCGGCGTACTTCGGCTCGCACGTCATCGTCGGGCTGGCCGCCTGGACCGACCTTCTCCTCGTGGGAGGCGGCGTCGGCCTGCTCGCGGTGGAGGCCCTCCTGATTCCCGGGTTCGGCATCCTCGGCGTGCTCGGCATCGCCGCCATTGTGGGCGGCGTGTTCATGAGCATGCTCAGCGGTTTGCCAACGTCTGCCGACTTCTCGCAGGCCAGCACCGTGGTCTCGCTCAGCCTGGTCATCATCCTGGTGACTTCCTGGGCCCTGCTGCGACGGCTCCCGCGCAGCCGCCACATCGCTCGCTCCGGCCTCCTGCTCCAGGATGCCACCGACCGCGAGCACGGCTTCGAGTCCGCAGAGCGGCGAGAGGATCTGGTGGGGTCCGAGGGCGTGGCTCTCACCGATCTGCGTCCCGCCGGCACCGGGCAGTTCGGCGACGAGCGGGTGGATGTCGTCGCCGACTCGGAGTTCATCTCCGAGGGAGAAGCCATACGGGTGCTGAGCGCCGAAGGCTATCGGTGCGTGGTCAGACCCGTGAAGAAGAGGTCGTAGTCCGCCGGGCAGCGCGAATCCTGAAAACTCCAGTCTCCCTCAGTCTCCCTTGTCCCCACACGGATGACATCCAATGGAAGCCATCGCCACTCTGTTTTTCCCCGTACTCATCGTCGTCCTCATCCTCATGGTGCTGTGGGCGGTACCCGTGCGCCTGTGGATCGAAGCCATCTCGGCCGGCGTGCGGCTGGGCATCACCTATCTCATCGGCATGCGCCTGCGCAAAGTGCCCCCGCCCGCCGTGGTGCGGCCCCTCATCTGGGCTACCAAGGCCGGGCTGTTCATCCGCATCGCGGACCTCGAGGCCCACTACCTCGCCGGCGGACGGGTGGACCGCGTGGTGACGGCGCTCATCAGCGCCGACAAGGCCAACATCGAGCTCTCCTTCAACCAGGCCGCGGCGATCGACCTGGCGGGCCGAGACGTCTTCGAGGCGGTCCAGGTTTCGGTGAACCCCAAGGTCATCACCACGCCCCGGGTGGCGGCGATGGCGCGCGACGGCATCCAGCTCATCGCGGTCGCGCGCGTGACCGTGCGCGCCAACATCAACCGCCTGGTCGGGGGTGCGGGCGAAGAGACGATCGTCGCGCGCGTCGGGGAAGGCATCGTCTCCAGCATCGGCTCGTCCGACACGCACCAGGCGGTGCTCGAGAACCCGGACAGCATCTCCAAGGCGGTGCTGGCCAAGGGGCTCGACTCGGGGACGGCCTTCGAAATCCTCTCCATCGACATCGCGGACGTCGACGTGGGCAAGAACATCGGCGCCGAGCTGCAGACCGACCAGGCCGAGGCCGACAAGCGCGTCGCCCAGGCGCGGGCGGAGGAGCGGCGCGCCATGGCGGTTGCTTCCGAGCAGGAGAACGTCGCCAAGGTGCAGGAGATGCGCGCCAACCTGGTGGAGGCCGAGGCCCAGGTGCCGCTGGCCATGGCGGACGCCTTCCGGGACGGCAACCTTGGCGTGATGGATTACATCCGGTACCGTAACGTGCAGGCGGACACCGCGATGCGGAACTCCATCGCAGGCGATGACGAGTCCGCTTCAGGCGAGCCCCTGGCCTAGCGCGGCGGGCGGCGGATGAGCACCGGCCTTCTTCTCTTCCTGATCTTCATGGCGCTGTCCATCATTGACAGCGTTGCGCGGGCGCGCCGCAGCCAGCAGCAGAAGCAGGTGCTTCCCGCGGAAGACGAGGGCGACGAGGAGTGGCGTGCGGAGCCGTCGTCGGCTCAGGCGGGGGAGGGCGAGACACGGAAGAAGGAGCCGGCCGAAGCCCTGGGCGAGCTTGTTGGCCTGGAGAAGCTCATGGGCCCGGGGTACCTCGAGAAGCTGATGGGACCCGGTATTACGGGTGTAATACAGGATGAGGAAGACAGCCCGGAAGAACCTGCGGAGGCGCCGCCGGCGAGGTCGGAGGAGCGGCGGCGGCCCTCGCTGGACCGCGACGAACGCAGGACGATCGCGCGCGAGCGGCAGACCTCGGACCAGGAGCGCCGGAGGTCCGAGGCCGAAAGGCGGGCGCGGGTTGACCGACTGGCGGGACGGGACCAGACCAGAGATCGCCCTGCTCGTGCGCCCCGTGAGGCGGTACCGCTGCGGGACTCGGCCGCCGGGGAACGGCGTCGCCTCGAGCCGGCGGCCGCCGCGCCGGGCACCGGACGCGGCGGACGTCCGCGCACCCGCATCTACAGGGAACTATTCGGGAGCGGCGACCGCGATTCGCTGCGGCGGGCTTTTGTGCTCAAGGAGATTCTGGACGCTCCGTCCTCGGAGCGTCCGCCGGACCGACGCGAGACGGGCTAGTCCGCTTAGCTAAGACTAGCTACATCTCCCCGCGCGCCATGCGCCGCAGCACCGTGTGCAGGATCCCCGCGTTCCGGTAGTACTCCACGTCCACCGCGGAGTCCAGCCGCGCGATCGCCTCGAAAGCCACGGTCGAGCCGTCCTCACGTTCGGCCGTAACCGCGAGCAGCTCGTGCACGTCGACACCGTCGGCGATGCCCGAGATGCGGAACGTCTCGCGGCCCGTGAGTCCGAGTGCCTTGACGCCCTCCCCGTCCTTGAACTGCAGGGGAAGCACGCCCATGCCCACCAGGTTCGAGCGGTGGATGCGCTCGTAGCTCTCGGCGATCACCGCGCGCACACCGAGCAGGCTGGTCCCCTTGGCGGCCCAGTCGCGTGAACTGCCGGTTCCGTACTCCTTGCCGGCCAGCACCACCAGCGGCGTCCCCTCGTCCCGATACCGCATCGCGGCGTCGTAGATCGACATCACTTCGCCCGTGGGATGATGCACCGTGTATCCGCCCTCGGTGTCGTCCAGCAGCAGGTTGCGGATGCGCACGTTGGCGAAGGTGCCACGCATCATCACTTCGTGGTTGCCGCGCCGGGCACCGAAGGTGTTGAACTCCCACGGCTTGACCCCGACGTCCTGCAGGAACCGGCCCGCGGAGCCGTCGCGCGGGATGGCTCCCGCCGGCGAGATGTGGTCGGTGGTGGTGGTGTCGCCGAGCACCGCCAGCACCCGGGCTCGCTCGACGTCGGCGAAGGGCTCCGCCTCCGTGCTCATCCCCTGGAAGAAGGGGGGCAGGCGGATGTAGGTCGAAGCCGGATTCCAGTCGTAGAGCCCCCCGGAGTCCGCCTGCGCCAGCGACTTCCACAGGTCGTCGCCCTCGAAGACCTCCGCGTAACGGCTCTCGTACATCTCCGGCCGGAGCGCGCTCTGAACGGTGTCGCGGATTTCCTCCGGCGCCGGCCAGACATCGGCAAGGAAGACGGGTTCGCCGTCGGTCCCGGTGCCCAGCGGCTCCTCGGCGAAGTCGATGTCGATGCGGCCCGCGAGCGCGAACGCGACCACCAGGATCGGAGACGCCAGGTAGTTGCCCCGGATCTGCTGGTGGATGCGCGCCTCGAAGTTGCGGTTGCCGCTCAGGGCCGAGGTCACCACCAGCCCCTGGTTCTCGACGGCCGAGATGATGGGGTCCGGGAGGGGGCCGCTGTTGCCGATGCAGGTGGTGCAGCCGTACCCCACCACGTTGAAGCCCAGAGCGTCCAGGTGGCGGGTGAGGTCGGCGGCGTCCAGATAGTCGCTCACCACCTTCGACCCGGGCGCCATGCTGGTCTTGACCCAGTGGGGCACGGCGAGGCCGCGCGCCACCGCGTTCCGGGCCAGGAGCCCGGCGCCCACCATCACCGACGGGTTGGAGGTGTTGGTGCAGCTCGTGATGGCCGCGATGACCAGGGTGCCGTCCGTGATCTCGGCGGTTCCGGTTTCAAGTTCGACCTCGACCCTGCGCCGGTCCCCGTTCGCGGAAGCCATCGCGCCGCCCGCCGCGGAGCCGCCGTTCGCCTGCGGGAGCGGGATGCCCGGACGCAGCCTCGGGAGGTCCCGGCGGAAGCTCGAACGGAGGCCGGTGAGGGCGATGCGGTCCTGCGGCCGCTTCGGCCCCGCCACCGAAGGCTCCACCGTGGAGAGGTCGATCTCGAGGCGCGCCGTGTACTCGGGATCCGGGGTCTCGTCGGTGCGGAAGAGCCCCTGCGCCTTGTTGTAGCGCTCGACCCGCTCGACCACCGAGGAGGGACGCCCGGTGCCGCGCAGGTATTCGAGGGTACCGTCATCCACGGGGAAGAAGCCGATTGTGGCCCCGTACTCGGGCGACATGTTGGCGATGGTGGCGCGGTCGGCCAGCGAAAGGGTCGATAGCCCAGACCCGAAGTACTCGACGAAGCGGGCCACCACCCCGTACGCGCGCAGCTTCTCGGTCACGGCGAGCACCAGGTCGGTGGCGGTGGCGCCCTCCTGCAGGGCACCCGTGAACTTCACCCCAACCACCTCCGGCAGAAGCATGTAGTAGGGCTGCCCCAGCAGGACGGCCTCGGCCTCGATGCCGCCGACCCCCCAGCCCACGACCCCCAGCCCGTTGATCATGGTGGTGTGCGAGTCCGTGCCCACGAGCGTGTCGGGGCAGGCGACCCAGACGTCGCCGTGTCGGCGGCGCTCCACCACGGACGCGAGGTACTCCAGGTTGACCTGGTGCACGATTCCCGTGCCGGGCGGCACCACGCGGAAGTTGCGGAAGGCGTCCTGCGCCCAGCGCAGCAGCGCGTAACGTTCCCAGTTGCGCTCCATCTCGCGCTCGACGTTCCTGCGGTACGCCGTGTCCGACCCGAAGTAATCCACCTGCACCGAGTGGTCGATGACGAGGTCGGCGGGCACCACCGGGTTGATGCGCTCCGGGTCGCCCCCCATGGCCGCGATCCCGGATCGCATGGCGGCGAGGTCCACCACGGCGGGCACGCCCGTGAAGTCCTGCAGCACCACCCGGGTGGGCAGGAAGGGCACGTTGGCGCCGGCGTTGGTCGGGCTCCACGCGGCCACCGCGCGCACGTCCTCCTCGCTCACGTAGCCCCCGCCGGCGTGGCGGAGGGCGTTCTCGAGCAGGATGCGGATGGAGAAGGGAAGGCGGTCGAGGGAGGCGAGGCCCTGTTCCTCGAGGGCGTGGAGCCGATAGAAGGAGGTCGCGCCCTCGCTCAGGCTCAGGGTGGCGAGCGAGCCGAAGGCGTTGGTGGTCGGTGATTTCACGTATCTGTCCCTGGGTCCTGGAAGCCGGCGCACCGTCGCGCAAGGCGACGCGATTCGTCTGCTCCAAGATAACATCCCGCAGTTCCGCGCTACATTGAAGGATCTTCCTTCGCCTGTGGACCCCATGCGCCAACTCGTCCTCGAGCGCCACGACCAATGACTGATTCCGAGCTTGCCCGCGCAGCGGCGGTTCGTCGTGGTCATCGGCCTGCGCCCCCTGGGACCGACCACCTCGTCTACGCGGTTCCCGACCTGGTCGCCGGAGTGAGTGACCTCAAGGCGCGTCTCGGCGCACGCCAGACGCCCGGCGGCAGCCATCCGGGACTCGGAACCCGCAACTCTCTGTTGCGCATCGGTGAACGCGTCTACCTGGAGGTCGTTGGTCCGAATCCGGAGCAACCGGCGCCGCCCGGCGGCCTCTGGTTCGCCGGCGGCCGCGCCCCGCTGCCGGCGCTGGTCACCTGGGCGGTCCGCTCCGCCGATCTTGATGGCCTGGCCGCCGGCCCGTGCGGCCACCTCCTGGGTCCCGTGCGGTCCATGTCCCGCACCAGGCCCGGCGGCGAACGCATCGCCTGGACGCTCACGATGCCCGGAAGGCCGCTTCCCCGGCAGGGCATCATCCCCTTCTTCATCGACTGGGGCGACACCCCGCATCCCTGCTTCGACCTCCCCGACCGGGGAGTACGCCTCGTCCGGCTGATTGGGCGCCATCCCGATCCGGATTTGGTGCGCGGCGAGTTGGATCGGCTCGGTGTCGAGCTCGCGGTGGCTGCGGGGCGGCCGGGGCTGGTTGCCGTGCTCGAGACGCCGGCCGGCGACCGGGTTACGCTCTGACGCCCCTCCCGGGCCCCGCCGTGCCGTCCAGGACGAGTCCGGTCGACCCCATGCCAAACCCATTTGCGGGCGACGTACTACCGGGTAGGTTATACCGCTCCATCCTGCCGGGATGGCGGAACAGGTAGACGCGAAGGTCTCAAAAACCTTTGCCCGTTGGGGCGTGTGGGTTCGAGTCCCACTCCCGGCACTCACGCACGGACGGGGGGAAGCGCCGCATGCGTGCTGACATCGCAACGCGGCTCAAGCGCGGGCGCACGGCCCTCGCCACCACTCTGCTGGGCTGGCTCGTGGAGGCCCTCGGCCGCACCTGGCGCATCGAGATCGCGGAGGGCCGCGAGCACCTGGACGCGCTCTCCGCGGGGGGGCCGCCCGCCATCCTCGCCTTCTGGCACGACCGCGTCATCCCCGGAGCGTATTTCACGGGCGCCCGTCTGGCCCGGGGAAAGGGCGTGGACGTCACCGCCCTCACCAGCCGGTCGGGAGACGGCGAGCTGGTGGCGCGCATCATGCGGCGATGGGGCGCGCGCATTGTTCGCGGTTCGTCGAGCGCGGGCGGGCGCGAGGCGATGTGGGCGCTTCGCTCGGTCGTCCGGCGCCACGGTTCCAGTCCCATCCTGGTTCCGGACGGCCCACGAGGCCCCGCACGACGCCTGAAACGGGGGATACTCGTACTCGCACGCCTGTCCGGCGCGCCCATCCTGGCCATGGGCCTCGCCTCCGACCGCCACTGGCGCCTTGGCTCCTGGGACCGGATGACCATCCCCAAACCATTTGCCCGGGTCCGCGTATGCGTGCGCCGCTTCGAAGTCGACCACCAAACCGGGGATGGCCCGGACCACGACTCCGATCGTGACGATCGGCATCGGCTCGAGTCCCTGCTCAACGAGGTGACCCGCCGCGCCGACGAAGTCGCGGCGCTCGGCGCGTAGGCCCGCAAGCGCTCGTGCGCGCCCCCGATCCCTTGCCATCGGCTGCGCAATCGTAGATGCTTTCCACGCACTTGGATGCTGCGCACGCGGTACATGCTTCGCGTGCCCGCGGGCGTGTATCCTCCCACAGGCTGGAGAGCCCTCCCGAAAACCATGCCCGGATCCTCCGAGACCCCTTCCCGGGCCGAACGCGGACTGGCGCAGGTGGCGCGCGCCGGCCGCACCGTGCTGCAGCACTCCGGCGAGATCGCGATCCTGTTGCGCGACATCGTCGCTGCGCTCGTCGGCCTCCGGGTCTCGCTGCGGTCGATCCTGCGGCAGATGTACGTGATGGGCGTGCAGAGCCTCCCCATCGTGATCCTGACGGCCGTTCTCGCCGGCATCGTCACGAGCCAGCAGGGCGGCTACCAGTTCACCGGGGCCATTCCCCTGTACGTACTGGGCAGCATCGTCACCGAGTCGGTGGTTCTGGAGATGGGACCGGTCCTGACGGCGATCGTGCTGGTAGGGCGGGTGGGCGCCCGAATCACCGCGGAACTCGGGACCATGAAGGTCTCCGAGCAGATCGACGCCTTCTACAGCGTAGGGCGGGATCCGGTGTCGATTCTGGCTGCTCCCAGGGTGGTCGCGGGCATCGTCGTGGTCCCCATCCTGGTTGCGGTCGCGAATCTGGTGGGCATCCTGGCCGGCATGGTCTCGGCCCAGCTCACCGTGGGGCTCGGGCCCAACAGCTTCCTGTACGGGGCGCGTCTCTACTGGCAGTCCTGGGATCTCTTCTACTCCCTCACGAAGGCGCTCGTCTTCGGCTTCACCATCCCCGTCGTCGCCATCCACATGGGATTGCGGACGGAGGGAGGAGCCGAAGGAGTCGGCAAGACGACGACGCAGGCGGTCATGTTCATGACGCTGGCGGTTCTGATCATGGACGCCCTCTTCCCACCCCTCCTGCTCGACTAGGGCGCGATGCAGACTCGCCCCGTCATCCGGTATCGCGGAGTGCACAAGGCGTTCGACCTGCCCGTCCTGGAGGGCATCGACCTGGACATCTTCCCGGGAGAGATGTTCGGCCTCTTCGGCGCCTCCGGTGCCGGAAAGAGCGTCCTGCTCAAGACCACCATCGGGCTGATCGCGCCCGACCGGGGCGACGTGGAGGTGGACGGCAGGTCGGTCTTCTTCGGGGATCGCAGGGACGTGCGGAAGATCCGCGACAAGGTCGGGTACGTGTTTCAGCATGCGGCGCTCTTCGATTCGCTGAACGTCTTTGAGAACGTGGAGACGGGACTGCCTCTCAGGCGCCTTCGGGCCATGGACGGTGTGCGCATCGCGCGCCTGGTGTGGGAGGCGCTGGAACGGGTTCTCCTGGACCCGCGTGAAGTGATGACCAAACTTCCCGCCGAGCTTTCCGGCGGGATGAAGAAGCGGGTGGGGATCGCGCGCGCCATCGTGGGAGGGCCGGACATCCTCCTCTGGGATGAACCGACCACCGGGCTGGACCCGGTCAACACCGCGGGAGTGCAGCGCCAGATCCGGCGTCTCTCCCGCGAACTGGACGTGACTTCGGTCATCGTGACCCACGACATCGAGGGAGGGCTGGAGATGTGTAACCGGGTGGCGATGCTGGAGGGCAGGCGGCTCCGGTTCCTCGGAAGCCCCACGGCCTTCCGGGCAAGCGGCGATCCGATCGTGAGAGCATTCGTGGACAGAACCGCTGCCGAGGCCGCGGTAGACCTGGTGGCAACGACATGAACGAAGCGGAAACGGACTACCGGACGAGCTCCGGGCCCTCGGACGCGGAACTCAGGCACGCCGTCCCGCCGCGGGCGCTCATGAGCGAGGCGCGCGTCGGCATCTTCATCGTCGCAGGAGTGCTGGCTACGCTGATCGCCCTCTTCATGCTGACCGATCCGTCCATGTTCCGGGGGCGCTATTCGGTCATGGCCGTGGTGGAGAACGCGGGCGGACTGCGAAGATCCGATCCCGTGCAGATGCGCGGCGTCAACATCGGGCGGGTGATGAGCTTCGTCATGGTGCCCGCGGGGGTGAGCATCGAGCTCGAAATCGAAGGGGAATACGAGATTCCCGGCGACTCCCAGGTGCGGCTGGTGGGCATCGGTTTGATGGGAGGTCGCACCGTGGAGATCGTGCCCGGAAACTCCGCCGTCATGGCGGAGGGCGGCGACGTCCTGCAGGGGACAGTGAGCTCGGACGTCTTCGGCATCGTATCGGAAATCGGCGACGACGCCGAAGACATGATCCAGCGCATGGCGGCCCTGCTGAACGAGCCCACGGTGGCGTCGTTTCAGGCCAGCGCGCAGGAACTGGAGTCCGTGCTCACGGACTTTGCGGTCATCGTCCGCGAGCAGAGGAACGAGATCAGCCAACTGGTCGAGTCGATCAACGAAGCCGCTCGCTCGGTGAGCAGCACGACGTCGTCAACGGCACCCGCGCTCGAGAGCGCCGCGATGCGGGCGGATTCCGCGCTCGCGGCGGTCAACCGGAATCTCGAAATCCTCGATCCGGCGCTCGCCGACCTGCGCGGCATCCTCGGACGCATGGAGCGCGGGGAGGGTACCCTGGGGAGGCTGTCCCACGACGAGTCGCTCTACGACAACCTTACCGCGGGCGCGTCGAGTCTCCAGCTGCTGCTGGACGACATCCGCGAGAATCCCGGCAGGTACATCAGCCTCTCGATCTTCTGACGGCCTGAGGGTCGGGCCGTCTACCAGCCCGGCGCCAGGGTGAAGCCCCAGTGCCAGCCCTTGTCGGGCCGCTGGAACGGGTAGGCGTAGTAGCTTTCCAGGATCAGGAACCCGAGCAGGTTGGCCCGCGCCGAGACGCCGGTGCTGAAGACGGGAACCCGATCCGTCGTCTGTCTGTCAAAGCGCAGATCCACGGTCCCGAAGTCGTCCCACGCCAGCCCCACGTCGGCGAAGGTGACCAGCTCGATGGGCAGGAACGGCAGGTTGAGCAGGCCGAACTGGCTCACGCCGGTGATCGGAACCCGGAATTCAAAGTTGAACACCTGGATGCGCTGGCCGAACAGCTGCCGGTAGCGCTCGGCTTCCGGGCAGATCTCCCCCCCGCAGCCGGTGAAGTCGAAGCTCTCTCTCGCGTAGCCGCGGATGAGGCTCTCGTATCCCAGGAAGATCTGGCGCAGCCCCGACTGGGTCTCGTCGGGGGTGATGCCGTAGCGCCCGTAGTGCATCGCCCTGAAGGCGACGGTTAGCTCGCGCATCGGGTTGAAGTACCGGCGGTAGTCGGCGGTAAGGGTATGGAAGTCGGCGGTACCCACCGTGTTCTCGTACTCGAAGCGGTACCTGGACCCCCGCACCGGAGAGGTGAAGGCGGAATAGGAGTTGTCGCCCACCAGCGCGATCGATGCGTGGAACATGTTGAGGGGCGGCTGCGGATCCTCCAGCTCGCGGACGCGCCGATCCATCAAACGCCCGAGCGGGTCGTAGAACAGGTACTCCTCTTCCAGGTCGAAGGAGTAGCGGGTCATGCCGAATCGGGTCTCGATCCGCTGCGTGGTGGAGAAGGGGTACGCCAGCATTCCGATCGCCTGGTCGATGTAGATCCGCTCCCGCAGGGCCCGCATGGCGGGCATGCCGTTCGGCGAACGTTCGAAACTCGCCCACACCAGCTGATAGGGTATTCGTCCTCCCGAGACGCCCCAGTTCCAGCGCCGTTTCATGTTCTGGTACAGGAACTGTCCGCCCACATCCTTGAAGGTGCCCTGGGCCTGGACGGCGACCCCCAGAGTGCGGTCTCCAAGCATGTCGCTGAAGAACGCCGCGGCTCCGCCCTGCAGGTTGTTGCCGTAGATGTCGCCGGCTCCGATGCCGATCATGGGCTGACCCACGTAGTCGAGCTTCAGGCCGGGGTCGTACGTGGATGCCTCTTCGGAGACGTACGTCCCCGTGGGAGGCAGCCCGGTGAGCGGATCGGCCAGGTAGTTCGCGACCCGGCTGCGCACGAGCGGATCCGCGGGCGGAATCAGACGGCCCTCGGGGACTTCCGTTCCCTCGCGCGCCAGCTCCTGGGCCGCGCCCGCTTCCTGGGAGGAGAGCGAGTAGATGTGGAACTCGAATTCATCGAAGACCGAGAACACCAGGGTGCCGGTCTGCGAGGCGACGCTCATGGCCGGCGAACCGCTCGTGATGCCGCTGACCGCGGTCGCGATGTTGGTCACCCGATAGATCTCTCCGGTGGGAAGGTTCACGCGGTAGATGTCGCTGAAGCCGTCCTGGTCGGAGATGAAGTAGAGGCCCTGGCCGTCCGGAGTGAACTGCGGGTTGAGGTGCTTGACGTTGTCGAACAGGTCGAGCGTACGGATCTCGCGGGTCTCCATGTCGAGAAGCGCTATGCGCGGCCGGCTGTAGACGAGGTCGGTGAAGTCCGTTTCGGGTCCCCGGTCGGAGACGAAGGCGAGCATGGAGCCGTCGGGTGAGAACGCCGGCTGCATGTCCCCGTGCTTGTCGTTGGTGAGGCGGGTGATCTGTTCCGTCTCGATGTCGAGCATGAACAGGTCGGCGATGCCCCCCGACTGTCCCGCGAACACGATCGAACCGCCGTCCGGAGACCAGGCGGGGTTGGAGATGGCCCCGATGTTGGCCTTCTCGACCTCGAAGCGCTGCTCCACGTCCGAGTTGTCGACATCCACGATGACGAGCTGGTTGTCTCCGTCGGCGATCGCCACGAAGGCGAACAGCTGCCCGTCCGGAGACCAGGAACCCGAGGAGTCGAGAAAGCGGAGCGCGTCCATGTGCGCATCCGAGGCGGCGCTCGACAGTCTGCGGATGATTCTCCCGGTGCGTGCGTCGGCCATGAACAGGTCGACCGAGAAGAGGTCCCTCTCGGAGATGAAGGCCACGTAACGGCCGTCGGGGCTGACCGAGGGCGCCACGTTCTGGCTTCCCGCCCCCGTGGAAGGAGCGAGCAGCAGGGCACCCACTTCGCCAGGCGCCGAGCGGCCGGCCATGAGCGGCCGGTACTCGCTCTCGATCGCCCGGTGCCAGTCCGCGGACACCGAGTCCTGGGTCTTGCCCAGCACGCTCACGATGGCGTTCTCCCACCCCACCCGGAGCGAGCGGCGGTACAGCTCGGTTACGGCTTCGTCACCGTAGGTGCCGCCGACGTAGGTCCAGAAGGCCTGACCGAAGCGGTACGGGAAGAAGCGCCGTTCCCGGGTCATCTGTTCGAGCGTCGGCACGTCGTCGCGCAGAAGGGCATCGCGCAGCCACATGCCCGTAAGCGGATCTTCGCGGCCGACCGAGAGGTATTCGGCCATCCCCTCCACCACCCACAGCGGCAACTGGGCCATGCCGCGCAGCCCGCCTCCGCTCCGCGACTGGGCGATGTTGTACTGGAAGGCGTGCACCAGCTCGTGGCCGAGCACGTGGTCGGTGTCGTAGTAGGTGCCCGCCAGCGGCATGATGACGCGATTCTTCAGCGACTCGGTCACGCCGCCGGTGCCCTCGCTGATGAAGCCCGCGAGGGTGTTGGTCTGCTGGAAGTCGGGATGATCGGCGTACAGGATGACCGGCTTGGGCCGCTCGAACTCGTGCTGGAAGGTGCGGGCCAGCCGCTCGTACCAGCGTTCGGACATGCGGGCGGCGTCTTCGATGGCGACTGCAGCCTCGTCGTAGTAGTGGATGTCGAAGTGGGGGGTCTTCATGACCCGGAAATCGAACGAGTCGTATTGCACCTTGTTTCGCCCGAAGTACTGAGCTTCGGCAGGTTCGGGCAGGAGCAGGGCCGTCAGTGCGGCGACGGCCGGCAGGACTCCGGCGCACAGGCTCCGGCGGACGGCGGACGAGGAGGAGGATGTCATGGCCTGACCTTGGCGTATGTCGTCGCGCAGCCGGATGCTGACTGGAGGCGTGGGCGAGCGTAGCGGATGATGGCGTCAGTACACGGTGCTTGGGGGGTAAGGTCCGCGCGCGCTCGCGGGCGCTGCGGGCGGCATCGTTGCGGTTACGGGGACGGAAGTTGAACTTACGGCCCGCGCCCGTGATTGCGCTACGCATCTTCCCGCGAACCGCGAACCAGGAGCCAGGACATCAGCTCTCTCATCCGATGGTTCAGCCCGGCAGGACCGGGCCCCCGTCCGTTTCGGGCAGCCCTGGCCATCCTCTGGCTCGGCACGGCGTGCGCGCCGGTCGATCGACCTCCGACCGCGGGGGACCCGGTGCCCGATGTGCGGGCCGCCACCCTGGACGGCGAAGCGGTGGCGCTCTCCGACCTGCGAGGCGAGGTCCTGCTGGTCAACCTCTGGGCCACCTGGTGCGCGCCCTGCCGGTTCGAGACGCCCTTCCTGCAGTCGCTCTACGACGAGCACCGTGAGCGGGGCTTCGAGATCGTGGGCATCTCCGTGGACGACGCCGGATTCGAGGATGTGGTGCGCGAGTTCGCCGGTGAGTACGGCGTGACCTACACGATCCTGCACGATCCGGAGATGCGTTCGATGGACGCGTTCCGCGCCGTCGGTCTCCCGGCCACCTACCTCGTCGACCGGAAAGGAACGATCCGCTTCGTGCGCGTCGGTCCGGTGTCCGAGGAAGACCGGGCGTTCTTCGACGCCCTGGAGGCGGCCCTGGGTTGAGCGTAATCCCCGCCGGTCTCGCGGACGCGGAGACCCCGGTCGCCCTCGTGGACCTGGCGAGGGCGCGCGCCAACGCGGCCAGGGTAGCCGCCTACACGGAGCGCCACGGAATCGCCTGGCGCCCGCACGTGAAGACCCACAAGAGCCTCGCGCTCGCCCGCATCCAGCTGGAGGCCGGTGCGCGGGGGCTCGCCGTGGCCACGCCGCACGAAGCCGAGGTCATGGCTCGGGTCTGCGATGATCTGCTGCTCGCCTATCCGCTCCTCGGAAAGAGGAAGCTGGATCGGCTGATGGCGCTTCCCGAGCGGGTCGCGCTGACGGTGGCCCTGGATTCGGAGGTGGCGCTGCGGGGTCTGGCAGAGGCCGCGCGGGCGGCCGCAAGGACGGTACGTGTCCTGGTCGAGGTGGATGTGGGGCTGGGACGGACGGGGGTGCAGACGGCACGGGAGGCCGGCCTGCTGGCGGCGCTCGCCCGCGACGCGGAGGGTCTGGAGTACCGGGGCATCATGTTCTACCCAGGGCACATCCGCACGCATGTGTCGGAGCAGGAGCAGGCGATCGGTGCGCTCGCGGAGCGGCTCGAGTCCTGCTGCGCAACGCTCGGCGGGGCCGGCCTGGCGCCCGAGGTCGTCAGCGGCGGGTCGAGCCCCACGCTCTGGCACAGTCACCTTCTTCCCCGTCTGACCGAGGTGCGGGCCGGCACCGTCATCTACAACGACCTGGACATGACCGGCATGGGCGTGGCCCGCGGCCGCGAGTGCGCCTACTCGATCCTCGCCACGGTGGTGAGCACCGCGGTCCCAGGGCGGGCGGTGGTGGACGCGGGCTCCAAAGCGCTCTCAAAGGAGCTGCACGACACCGCCGGCACCGGATACGCCGCCCTGGCCGGGCGGCCGGAGGTGCGCGTGGTCGCCCTCTCGGAAGAGCACGGCGTGCTGGACATCACGAGCACGGACTGGCGTCCGCGCGTGGGTGAGCTGGTGCGGCTGCTGCCGAACCACGTCTGCGTCTCGGTGAACCTGCAGGACCGCGTCATCGCACACGAAGGAGACCGCTGCGAAACCTGGCCCATCGAAGGAAGAGGACGGGTCGCGTCCCCGATTAATTCAGCCACGGAGTCTGACACCAGATGAGCGAAACAACGGTCGTGCACACGGACCGCGCCCCCAGGGCCATCGGTCCCTACTCCCAGGCGATCGCCGCGGGCGGGTTTCTCTTCGCCTCCGGGCAGATCCCGCTGGTCCCATCAACGGGCGAGTTGCTGAGGGGTGACATCCAGGAACAGACGCACCAGGTGCTGCGCAATCTGGCGGCCGTGCTGGAGGCCTCCGGCGCGTCGCTGTCCACCGTCGTCAAGACAACCGTCTTCCTCGCGGACATGGGCGAGTTCGCCGCCATGAACGAAGTCTACGCCGAGCACTTCGGCGACCACCGTCCCGCGCGCTCGACCGTGCAGGCGGGCGCGCTCCCCAGGAACGTGAGCGTCGAAATCGACGCCATCGCGCTGCTTCCCTGAGGGAAACTGCTCCCCGGCGCACTGGCGGAGCCCTGTCGGATCCGACACGATTAGGGAGTGAGGCGCCCGTGCGGCTCCATCGTGCTCGCGCGCCCCGTTCTCCTGTTATGAGGTGATTTCATGAGTGCATACTCCGCAGAGCGGGTGCGGATGGGATGGTTCGCCATCGTCGCCGGCGTGTCGGCCCTCACGGCCTGCTCGATCCTTGATGGGCCAACGGAAGCTCCCACGACCGCAAGTATCGTCGTCGGCGGCCCGGGTCCGGGTCCCCTGACCCTGGTCACGTCGAACCAGTTCGTCTACATCTGGGACAACTTCGGCAACCGCCGGGAAGAGGTCGTTTCGGCCGACACTTCAACCGTCGATCCCGGGTATCAGGCGGATCTTGAGCTGGGCGGCGGGGCCCGCATTTTCGTGAGCGTCGGCCGACCTCCGGAGACGGAGGCAATGCCACAGGTGAGCCTTCAGTTGTTCGTGCGCGGCGAGGCCATCTGCGAAGTCGCATCCGTGCTGTCGGAACAGGTCCCCGAGTTGGTCTGCACCTATACCTTCAACTAGCGGCAGCTCGGAGACCGGGCGGGCGGACCTATTCCCCGTAGGATATCCAGATGTTCTTGACCTGCGTCGCCCGGCGCAGGAATTCGTCGCCTTCCCCCTGCTCGGGCGTCCGCCATCGCCGCCGGAGGCCGGTCTCCGTCCAGGTCTGCTTCATGTTTCCCGTGGAGAGGCGCTCGACCTCCTCCACCCCGCTATCCGCGCCGAAGTACCAGATGGCGTCCACGTCGTCGTGCGCGGCCAGCACCGGCGCCAGTTCCGCATGCTCGCCCGTGACGACGTTGACCACCCCGCCCGGCAGGTCGGAGGTGTCCAGCACCTGGCAGAGGTCGGTGGCGGAGAGCGGGCAGCGCTCGGAGGGAACGGCGACCACGGTGTTGCCGGTTGCGATGGCGGGCGCGATCAGCGAGATGAAGCCCAGCAGCGGGTTTCGCTCCGGGCACGCGATGGCGATCACCCCCAGACTCTCGGGCATGGCGAGGGTGACGTTCCGGTAGGGCGTGCGGTGGACGTGCCCGTCCCACTTGTCCGCGTGCGCCGCATAGCTGAAGAGGCGGCGGATCGAGAGATCGACTTCCTCGGACGCGCGGCCGGTGCTCTGCCCGGTGAGTGATCGGATGCGGGCCGCGAACTCGGATGCGCGCACGGCGAGGTTCTCGGCGATGAAGTAGAGGATCTGCGCGCGGTTGTGGGCGGTGCGGTCGGCCCATCCGCCGGCGTGCCGCGCCGCCTCGACCGCGTTGCGGATGTCCTTGCGGTTGCCGCGGCCCACTTCCCCCACCACCTCGCCCGAGGCCCCGCGGACGAGCGTCGTGTAGCCGCCGTCGGGCCGCGCCTGGCGGCCCCCGATGTACATCCTGGTGGTGCGGTCCAGCCGCGGCATCGCATCGCCCGAAAGGGGAGACTCGTCGTCTTCCGCCGGCACGCCCGCTCGGCCATCCTCGAACGAAACGGATTCGCCCGCGACGATTTGCGCGACCTGACGGACGTTCTCCCTTGTCGATGCCCCGTCGCGCGCCTGCCACGCGGGCCGCAAGTACTCGTGGAGCCCCTCGCGTCCACCCTCGCGCCCGAAGCCGCTCTCGCGGTAGCCGCCGAACCCGGAGGCCGCGTCGAAGACGTTGGTGCAATTGATCCACACCGTGCCCGCCTTCACCTTCGGCGCGACATCCAGCGCCAGGTTGATGTTCTCGCTCCAGATGCTGGCGGCGAGCCCGTAGCGGGTGTCGTTGGCGAGCCGAACCGACTCCTCCGGCGTGCGGAAGGTCATCATCACCACCACCGGCCCGAAGATCTCGACCTGCGCGATGGCGGACGCGGGCGCGACCCGGGTACACAGCGTCGGCGGGTAGAAGTACCCCTCCGCGGGCGTGCTCCACGACGGCTGCCAGATGTCGGCGCCATCCCGCCGGCCCTGGTCCACCAGCCGACGGATCTTCTCGAGCTGTACGGGCGCGATGATGGCGCCCATGTCCACCGCCTTGTCCAGCGGATCGCCCATGCGCAGCATCTCCATGCGCGCCTTGAGCTTGCGCTCCAGCGCCTCCGCGACGCCCTCCTGAACCAGAATGCGCGAACCCGCGCAGCACACCTGTCCCTGGTTGAACCAGATGGCGTCGACGACTCCCTCGACCACGCCGTCCAGGTCGGCGTCCTCGTATACGACGAAGGGCGATTTGCCCCCCAGCTCGAGCGAAAGACGCTTGCCGCTGCCCGCCGTCCGGCTGCGGATGAGGCGCCCCACCTCCGTGGATCCGGTGAAGGCGATCTTGTCGACGTCGGGATGCGCCACCAGGGCGGCACCGGTGCGGCCGTCGCCCGTCACCACGTTCACGACTCCGGGGGGCAGCTCTGTCTCCCGGCAGATCTCGGCGAAGAGCAGGGCGGTGAGGGGCGTGAACTCGGCGGGCTTGAGCACCACCGTGTTCCCGGTGGCCAGCGCGGGCGCGATCTTCCACGCCAGCATCAGCAGCGGGAAGTTCCAGGGGATGATCTGGCCGGCGACGCCCACGGGCACTTGGTCCGGGAACTCGGAATCCATCAACTGCGCCCATCCCGCGTGGTGATAGAAGTGGCGCACCACGAGCGGGATGTCGATGTCGCGCGATTCCCGCACGGGTTTGCCATTGTCCAGCGTCTCCAGGACCGAGAAGAGGCGCGCATGCCGGTGGATGCGGCGGGCCAGCGCATAGAGGAAGCGGGCGCGGGCGTGACCGCCGAGCCGCGCCCATGGCTCCTGCGCGGCGCGGGCGGCGCGCACGGCTCGGTCGACATCCTCGGAGGCTCCTTGTGTAATGCGCGCGAGCGCCGTCCCGTTCGCCGGGTTGACGGTGTCGAACGCTTCCGCATCCGCGCCTTCGACCCAGTCGCCGCCGATGAACAGGCCGAACGAGCGTCCGCGCTCGTCGAGCCACGCTTGCGCCCGCCCCGCGCTCTCGGGCGCGGGCCCGTATTCGAGGGTTTCGAAGATCTCGGAGATTCGCGGCATCTGGCGGGACTCGCTCAGGCCATGGGATGTCGATGGGTGGCTGAATAGCGGCCCGTGACGTGATGCTCGATCTGGCGTTCGATGTCGCCCAGGAGGGAACTGGCGCCGAAGCGGAAGAGCCCGGCCTGCATCCAGCGGGGGCCCAGCTCCTCGCGCATGAGCACCAGCCAGACCAGCGCCTGCTTCGCGGTGCCGATGCCCCCCGCGGGCTTGAAGCCCACGCGGTAACCGGTGCGCTCGCGCCAGGCGCGGATCTGGCGCACCATGGTGAGGCCGACGGGCAGGGTGGCGTTGACCTTCTCCTTCCCCGTGGAGGTCTTGATGAAGTCGGCTCCCGCCATCATGCACACCAGGCTCGCGCGCGCGACGTTGCTGAGGGTCGCGAGTTCGCCGGTGGCGATGATGGTCTTCAGGTGCGCGCCCCGGGCCGCCTCGCGGAAGGCGCCGACCTCGTCGTAGAGGTCGCCCCAGCGCCCGCGGAGGACGTGCTCGCGGCTGATGACGATGTCGATCTCGGAAGCGCCCGCGGCGACGGCCGTCCGGATCTCGTCGAGCCGCTCGGGGAAGGGCGTCTGGCCGGCGGGGAAACCCGCGGCCACGGCCGCCACGGGGATGCCAGACCCGGCAAGCGCTTCCACCGCGGTGGGCACCATGCTCGGGTAGACGCACACGGACGCGACCTGGATGGGCAGCCCGGACGCGCCCGCCGCTTCGAGCAGGTCGGCCCGCACGGGATTGCGTGCCTTGCCGCACAGCCTGCCCACCCGCCCGGGGGTGTCGTCGCCCGCGAGCGTGGTGAGGTCGATGCAGGTGACCGCGCGCAGGAGCCAGGCCGCCTGCCACTCGCGCTTCACGCTCCTGCGGCCGGGCAGGGAAGCGGTCCGGCGCTCCGCCGCGCTCCGGTTCACGCGCAGGTGGCGCAGCCAGTCGAGCTCGAGGGGCGTTCCCGGGTTCCAGGGCTCGAGGTCGGAATGCGCGGTCTGGTCCGAGGGCACCGGGACGTCGTGTGCGGACGGACGCGCCTCGTGGGCTTCCGGGGTCGCGGGCGACCGCCGCCCCCTGCGGGCGAAGGCGGATGATCCAGTGGAGGTGTTGTCGTCAGGCATGCACCAAGTTATTCCCGGACGGAGGTGATCTGCTACCGGGGCGGTGAAGGGGACGGCTCGCGAGACAACGGTCCGGGCAGCACCAGTCTCCGTCAGCCTGTCAGCAACGCGGTACCCGGGTTGGCTTCCCGATGCCCGTGCGCACGTTCCATTGGAGCAACTCGGTCGGTCAGCTACCTCTCCACTCCCCCGGGCCGCCCATCCCGCCTCGTCAGCGGACTCAGATAATCCCGGTTGCCGAGCCCGAGTTTCCGCAGGGCGACGCCGGTCAGGCATTCGTCCACCACCTGTTTGGCGTTGAGGGCGGTGGTGTAGCCCGGATCGACCAGCGGGTTGAGTTCCACCAGGTCGAAGCCCACCAGGTTGTTCTCGGAGCAGAGGCCGCGGAGGATGGGGAAGACTTCGCGCGGGGTCAGGCCTCCGGGTACGGGGGTGCCGGTGCCGGACGTATACGCCGGGTCCATCACGTCGATGTCGAAGGAGACGTGGAAGTACTCGGGGCCGTCGTTGGCCTCGTCGAGGACGCGTTGCATGACCGTGGCCCAACCGTCGCGCTCGATCTCGGCCATGGTATGGTACCGGAATTCGTTCTCGCGCATCCACTCGAAGCCCTCCGGCCCGGGCCAGCTGCCGCGCAGCCCCACCTGGATGAAGTTCCTGCCGAGGATGTGGCCGTCGTCGACCAGACGGCGCACGGGCTGTGCGTGCGAGATCAAGTGGCCCATCCGCGTCCCGCCGGCGTCGTAGTGGGCATCGAAGTGGATGACGCCGACATTCTCCTTGCCGTACACGTCCGCAAGCCCGGCCACGTTGGCGAATTCGATGGAGTGGTCGCCTCCGATGATCACGGGAATCGCCCCCGTTTCGGCGATCTCGCGCACCATTCGGCGGATCGGCTCCATGCTGCGCTCCACGCTGAACTGGTCGATGGGGGCGTTCCCGTAGTCGACCGCCGTCAGTTCGCTGCGCCAGCTGATCATCGTCTCCATGCTGCCGGTGCTCCGCCGCATCGCGCGCAGCGCGTTGGGCCCCTCGCCGGCGCCTCGGAAACCGACTCCCATGTCCACAGGCGCGCCCATGAACGCCACCTCGACCTCCCCCGCGACGAGGTCCTCGATGGTGCGTGCGATGGGGAGCCCGAAGAAGCTCAGCACCGATCCGACGTCGATCGGGCCCGGTTCGCGGGGCGGATCGCCCGAGATGTCGCGGTCGCGCCACACCTCGAGGTTCGGATCGTTCGGGTCGAGGCGGATGATGGCGGCTTCGGGGTCGGCGGCTTCCTGCTCGGCGCTGTCCGCCTGCTGCGCGGCGGTGGCGACGTCCGCTTCGCCGCCGGGCGATGCTTGGTCTCCAGACTCCGCGGGAGGCGCCTCGCAGGCAAGGGCCAACAGCCCGGCGAGCAGGAACAGGCGGGTGAGCGAAGCCGGCGGCGCAGCCGAGCCCGGGCGTGAAGAAGATGAACTGACTGTCATGTTGACGCTCCGTCGATCGGCGCTCGGAGGCAGCCGAAAGCTCCAACTTCGAGGACCCTGCGATTCGGCCAGACTACGATGGTCCGAATTAGCCCGCCAGTTCGCGGCCGCCAGCCCTTGCGTATCGTCAGGGTTTGCTGCGATTCCATGGCGGGATGGGCAGCAGGGCTGCGGCTCGTCACCACTCGTAGGGTGTAATCGAGACGCCAGCCATCTTGAAGGACACCGATCCGTACAGGTTCGTCGTTTCCTCCACGGTCAAGGTGCCGTGGATCCAGACGGGATTCCAGAAGGAGACCGGTACGCGTTGACCCTTCTCCATCTTGACGTAGACCAATTGGTTGGGCGGCGGGGGCGGGGTGTGCACGCAGGCCCCAACGTACGGGACCAGGAGAAACTCCGAGACCTCGCCGGCCCAATCCTCCAGGGGGACCATGTATCCGGGCACCTTCACTCCTCGTCCCACGACCGACTCAAGTTCCCTGGACACCTCGCCCGTGCGGTAATCCAGGGAGGCCAGCAGCTGCCAGTCTACCTCGATGGAGTCCCCCGGGACACTGGCTGGCCGGGTCCCCGTTCCGCCGCTCCGATCGGCCAGGACGGAGCGCGGGCCCGACGTGAGCGCAAGCCAGCCGCCCATGATGACCAGGGCGAGTCGGAGGGGTGTCCAGGGAATCGCGAATCGGCAGCGCGGCTTCGGCACTTGACAGGGGTCCTCGCCCTTCGGGGAACCAAGATATGATAACGAGAATACAATATCATTTAATGCATTTGCGCTGTACGGACGCAACCCTCACCGGTTCCCTCGCCATGACCTACCCCGCACTCGATCGATCCCAGGTCCGCTCGCCTTTCGTCGGGTGGACGATCCCGTGTCTTCTGCTGTGCGTCGCATGCGGCGACTCATCCTCCCAGCCTCCCGGTCCTCCCCTGGTCGAGGGCGAACGGTTGGGGACGGTTGGGGCCCACGAACATGGCATCGCTCGACTGGGTCTGGCCGTGGACGGCACCCGCCTCACCATCGATCTGGAACTCCCCGCGGAATCCGTATTCGGCTTCGAGCGCGCCCCCCGCTCGGCGGAGGAGCGGACCACCGTAGCGAAGGCGCTCGACCGACTCCGAACCGATGGCGCTCGTCTCATCGCCTTTCCGGACGGGGCGATCTGTTCGCTGGATTCGGCGGAGGTGCAGGCGCCCGAAGGTGTAGAGGGTGACCATGCGGGCGAGGAGCATGACCAACCCGGCGCGGACCATGACCAGGCCGGCGAGGACCACCAGCATCACGAGGATGAGGGCCACGAGCACGATGAGGATGAGGGCCACGAACACGCAGAGGATGAGGGCGACGGACACGAAGACGTGCACCTCCTTGCCTCCCTCACCTGTTCCCGTGAGCCCCTCGGACCGGCGAGCCTGCGGTTCGCGGACCTCCTGCCCGACGTGGTGCAGGTGGACCTGACGGTGTTCACTGCGGCAGGAGAGGCGGCCGGTCGCGTCGCGCCCGACGCCTCGTTCCGGTTCTGAGCTGGCGGTCCGGGAGTACCGCGCGGCGCCGCCCTGGCCAGCCTCGGCGTCCTGCCGCTGGCCGCATCGCTAGACCGCACCGGCAGCGCCTGTCAGCGAGGCCCTACCCGGGTTAGCTTCCCGATACCCGTCCGCCGGAGCCGCGAGGGGGCGGGTGGGGTCTGGTGACCCCAGCGGTCTTCAAAACCGTCTGGCCCGGCTTGAACCCGGGCTGGTGAGTTCGATTCTCACACGCTCCCGCCACTCCGGATCCTCGAGGTTGCTATTGGGCGCAGATGCCGCAAGGCCGCGTGCCCTCGGCCGACGCCTTGCGGCTGCGGGGCGCCGTCACCGCTTCAGCACCTTCCCTGTTGCGCCATCCAGGCGCACCGCGCACCGTACCCATCATGAAATCCTTCTTCCCATTGCGGCGCGGAGAGGGTGCGACCCTCGTCTTCCTGATCGCCTTCTCCGCGTTTGCGTTTATCCCCCGGTGGCGCACCATCGAAGCGGGCGGCATGGCCGTCTTCGGCTGGCTCATCGCCGCGTTGATGCTGGTTTCGCCGGCGCTGGCTCTCGTCACCATCCTGCGGCGTGACGGGACCGGAGGCGCGGGGGCCGGAGCGGGCGGAGCGGCACCCGATGCGGCCGCGGAAGAGGACCGGGGAGACGCCTGATGCTCCTCGAACGCGTCCTGGTCGGCGTCTACCTCGCCGCGTGCATCGGCATCGGCATCGCTGTGTCGAAGAGGGTCCTGGGCTCCCGCGACGAGTACTGGGTGGCGGGACGGCGCATCGGCACGGTCGTGAACTCGATGGCGATCATGGCGGCGCTGGCGAGCGGCGGATCGATCATCGGCGTGATGGGGCTGGCCTACGCCCAGGGCATTCCGGCGACGCTCGCGCTCTTCGGGGGCGCGGTTGTCGGATTTCCCCTGGCGTCGATTCTGGTCGCCAGGCCGCTCCGCAACTTCGGGAAGTTCACGATCACCGACTTCATGAGCTTCCGCTACCCGCACGCGCTGGTCCGGTACCTGGTCCCGGTCCTCATCGTCGCGGCCTTCACCATCTACATCGTGGCGCAGCTGAAGGCGGCGGGCATCACCGCCGAGGCGCTGCTGGGCATCCCCTACAACACCGCCCTGGCCCTAGCCACGCTGGTGTTCATCATCTACGTCTCGTTCGGGGGGATGGTGGCGATCACCTGGACGGACGTGATCCAGGGATTCCTCATGCTCTTCGTGATCATGGGCACGGCGCTCGTGATCGTATGGCGCGTGGGGTCGCCCTTCGAGATCATGAGCCAGGCCACGGCCGTCGCTCCGGAACTGGGGCAGGTCGCGAACCGGCCCGTTTCGAGCTACCTCGGCTACTTCATCATCTGGGCCACGGCCATCCCGGTAATTCCCCATATCGTCATGAGGGTCTTCACCGCCCGGGACGCCGAGAGCGCGCGGCTGTCGCTCAACCTGTCGATGCTGGTGTACAGCGTGATGATCCTGGCGGCGGTGCTCGCCATCGTGCCGGTCGGGCGGATCGACTTTCCGGGACTCCAGGACGCCGACCAGCTCTTCCTGCGCGTGATGGAGACGCAGTTCCCGCCCCTCATCCGCGGGATCGCCGTCGCGGCCGTGCTCGCCGCCGTCATGTCCACCACCGATGCGCTGCTGCTGGCGTGCAGTTCGGCCATCTCGCACGACCTCCTCGGAGGCCTGCTCAAGGGCCGGGCCAGCAACCGGACGATGACCCTGGTGCGCATCGGCTCGACCTGGGTGATCGGAATCGCGGCGCTCCTGTGGGCATTCTCGCCGCCGGAACTGATCACCGAGTTCTACACCGCGGGGGTCGGAATCCTGAGCGCGAGCCTGTTCGTACCCACCATCGCCGGGCTGTGGTGGAAGAAGGCCAACCTGGCGGGCGGCGTCGGGGCGGTGGTGTCGGGTGCGGGCGTCTACATCCTGGTGCAGTTCGGCGTCATTGACATCGGGCTCGCGCCGGTGGTGGTCGCCCTTTTCGCCAGTGCCGCAGCCATGGTGCTGGGGGGATGGTTCGGGCCGGCGGAATCCACGGAGATGGTCGAGCGCATTGAGGCTCTGCACGGGTGAATCGACGGTGCTGGTTGAGGTCTGGCAGATACTCCGAAGGAGGTTGGTAGATTGGCGGGAGGCCCCTGATCGCCGTGTGAAGTCCGTGCGGGGCGCGAGCGGCCGAAAGCCCCACGGGCCGCGGCAGTCGAATGCCCTGCTCGTCGGTTGCTGCGTTGTTCTTGCGGCCGCGGCCGTCTTCGGGTCTCGGATCGGAGTGGAATCAGCACAAGAGTCCGTCGTCCTCATGCACGGGCTCGGCCGCACCCGGGCGTCCATGGCACTGCTTGCCGAGCGGCTCGAGTGGGCCGGCTACGATGTCGCCAACGTGGACTACGACTCGCGCGGCGGAACCCTCGCCGAACATGCCGAAACGCTCGCTGCCGAGGTGTCGGCCTGCTGTGGCGCGGCTCCGCGCGTTCACTTCGTGGGCCACTCGCTCGGCGGGCTCGTGATCCGCCGCTATCTGGCCGACACCCCACCCGAGTCCCTGGGACGGGTAGTCCTGCTCGCGCCTCCCAACCAGGGGAGCGAAGTGGCGGACTGGTTCCGGGAGCAGGAACTCGGGCACCTCCTGGGCCCGGCGGGCATGGGCCTCGGCACCGGCGAAACCGGCATTCCCGCCAGCCTGCCTCCTCCGGAGTACGAGGTCGGCATCATCGCAGGCAACCGCAGCTTCAACCCCATCGGTTCGGCTCTCATTCCGGGCCCCGACGACGGCATGGTCGGCGTCGACAACACCAGAATCGAGGACGTGCCGTTCATCGTGGTCCCCCGGTCCCATACCTTCCTGATGAACGATCGCTTCACTACCGAGGCGGTGATCGCGTTTCTCAGGAAGGGGGCGTTCCCGCCGGTGCCGGACCCGGAATAAGGAGGCTCCAATGAAGCGAGCGGTGTTGGCATTCCTCGTTGCTCTCGCCAGCGCGGCCTGCGCCGAAACCAGCGGCACGCCAGCGTCCACCCGCACCCCCGGCGACTTCACCCTCGAGGAGTTCGTGTCCACGAGCTCCCTCGTGGACGGAGCCGTGCCCGATTGGTCCCCCGACGGTTCTGCGATCCTCTTCCTCGGGCGCGACACGCTGTGGACCGTCGACGCCGACGGTGCCGATCCCGAGGCGATCCCGGTGGAGGGAGTCACCAGCCCGGCGTACTCCCCGGACGGCGCGTGGATCGGCTACGTGTCAAGCGCATCCGGCGACGGGCGGGAGCTCTGGCTCTGGTCCATCCCCAAGCAGCGCGCGCTCCAGTTGACCGACCTCGGTGCCCGCACGCTTTCCTGGAGCTGGTCCCCCGACGGAGGGCACATCGTCTTCTCCAACTCGCTGCGCGGCAACTACGACATCTACACGGTGTCGGTGCCGGAGGGACAGGTGAAGCGGCTCACCACCGACACCCGCTACGACGTGCAGCCCACCTGGACGCCGGACGGTTCCAGGATCGTGTTCGTGCGCATGGACCAGTGGTGGATCCACCACGACGTCATCTCCATAGACGCCGCCACCGGCGCCGGCGAGCGTCTAATCGTGAGCGACCGCGACTGGATGGACTATCGCACCGGCCAGGAGTTCGGGCCTGGCCAGGTCTCGCCGAGAGGCGACCTGGTGCTGTTCCGCTCCTACCGCAGCGGCTGGATCAACTGGTGGCTCGCGCCGATGGAGGGCGGAGAGCCCCGTCCGCTCGCGCCCGAAGCAGCCGATCAGAGCTCCCAGAAGCCCTTCCGGGGCTACGCCCGCTGGTCTCCCGACGGCACGAGGGTCGCGTACACGTCCAACCTGAGGGGCCGGCAGATTCTGCGGGTTGCCTCGGTGGACGACGGCACGGTCCAGACCCTCTTCGCTCCGGAGATAGGCCTCGTGGCGAACCCGGCGTGGTCCCCGGACGGCCGCCGCATCGCCTTCACCTTCGACACGCCGGCGCAGGTCCCGGATCTGTTCGTGATGGATGCGGCCGGAGGCGAGCCGGCGCGCCTGACGCACTCGTTGCCGGATCCGGCGCTTGCCGACGCCTTCTTCATGCCCGAACGGGTGAGCTACGAGAACGACGGGCTCACCATCCACTCCTACCTGTTCCGGCCTGCCGAGCCGCCGCCGCCCGGGGGGTATCCCGCCATCGTCTGGGTCCACGGGGGGCCCTCCTCGCAGTTCGAGGATGGCTGGAGGCGACACGCCGACGCCCACTACTTCATCAAGCACGGCTATGCGGTGCTGGCCCCCAACATCCGGGGGAGCTCAGGCTTCGGCTGGGAGCACGAGGAGGCGAACAACGGGTGCTGGGCGCGGTGTGATCTGGATGATGTCGTGGCGGGCGCGGGGTATCTCGGCACATTGCCCGATATCGACGGCGACCGGGTCGCGGTCACGGGCGTGAGCTACGGAGCCTATCTGAGCTTTGCCGCGAGCACCTTCGCCCCGGACGCGTTCCGGGCCGCCGTGCCCCTGCGGGAGGGATACGCCAACCGCATTCAACTGGTCGAGAGCGAGTCGGCTCTGGCCAACATCAACATGTACCAGTACGAGCTCGGCCTGCTGGCGGAGAACCGCGAGACCTTCCGGCGGGCGTCCCCCACGCTGTTCGCGCAGGATGTGGGGATGCCAATGCTGATCATCGCCGGCGACGGCGACGTGCAGATGCGCGCGTTTGCCACGGAGGCCGCCCGCTACTACAAGCCGGTCACCTACGAACGGTACGTGGAGGTTGCGGGCCGCGCCGCGCGGCTCGAGTGGATGCCGAGGATGCTGGCCTTTTTAAATCGCCACGTGAAGGGGGACGTGGATCTCTGGCCGTAAAAGTGCAGCAATACCAACGGGTTACCAAGCACTATCCCCAGCGCGCCCTAGGAGAAACTTGGGGACGGATCTCGGACGATTACCACGTTTGACGGGCCGCGATCAGGGTGATAACGTCTCTCCGCCAAGATCGACCGCCACCGCCAACGCAACGCCGGAGACCAACCGATGACCGACAAGAAGCACCCTGGACGCAACGTTCCGCCCACGAAGACCGGCGGAGGCGAGAAGCCCGGCCAGAACCCTCCGAAGCAATGACCGATCCCACGAACCCCGACACCCGTTTCTTCATCGCTACCGGGTTCGCCGCCTTTGATGATGCGGACAAGGTACTGCTGCACGACGCGGAGAGGGTTGTGCTGGGACTGGTCTTGAACGGCACCTTTTACATCAACGTGGACAAGACGTTTTTCGACGATTTCGCCGCCCACCTGCGCGCTGCCGGCATGCGCCACACCACCTATCACGAGGGGATGGACGACGATCTCTTTGCGAAGCTGCTTGACGTGCCCAGGACCGACGTCGGGGGCGTAATCTGGAGCCCCGCCCAATGAGGGAGCCCATCACCCGCCGTCACGTCGTGGACTTGCTCCAAGAGAGAGTCGAGCGCGGAGAACTCGCGTTCGGCCCGGAGGAACGGACGATCTCCGTGAAGGTCAACGGCGAAGCCTTCACCGTGAGGGTGTCCGACGAGCTCTATCCCGTGCCCGCGATCCCGCTCGCGGACCTCGATCTCCCCCCGATCGCGCTCGTTGAATTCGAGCACGATGCGCTCGAACTGGAGTTCATTCGGCTGGAGCGCGGCGTCCGGATCCGTACCTGATCCTCACCCCGATCCGCGTCTCCGGTCGCGCGGGCGTTCCCCGTCGATGCACGATCCGGGGATCGCCGTATCGCTCCCAGCGCCGGTAATGCTTCCCGCAGTAACCGCGCGCGTTGTGCCTGCCCCCGCAGCCGGGAATCCTGCACGTCCGGGGCGGAAGCGTCCGGCCCGTCACGTGCGCCAGTCCGTCCCGCCGAAGTACGCGTCCAGCTTCGCGACGATCTCCGCGCCCGTCATGACGTTCGACAGGGGCAGTCGCTTCGGTCCTTCCCCGAGTCGGCCGGCCACGGGAAGGATAGCGTCCGCGCGTTCGGAGTCCTGAAGCTCCGGAGCCGTCCGCACGTCTACCGCGTTCTCATCAGCCATCGGCCATCAATCCCGAAGTGTTGAGCGCGTCCGCGACCGGCACCCCGGCCGCAACGAGCTTCTGGAAACTGGACGCGCGGCCCACCAAGTCATGGGCGTAGAGATCCTCGAAACCGAGCGACACGGACGTCTCCAGCTTCTCGGATAGCTCTTGCTCCAGCACCCGCGCGATGGGCTGTACCGTCATCGTCAGGTAGCGTCGAAAGGCTTCCCGCTGGGCGGTTCCGTCGGCGTCCGTGAACAGCGACGGAGGCGTTCCCGTCGCGGCCAGCACTTCGGCGAACCCGTCCCGCCTCGCGAGCATCATGTTCTGATCGACGCTGCCCCCGAGACGGCGCGCTACGAAGTCCTGACGCGGTGCCTCCTGCGCCCCGAGCCCGAAGCCCGTGGACGTGGTTTCCGTGAGCAGGGCGCGGCCCTTGAGCGCCGCCACAGCCGCCTTGAGCTTCGCCAGCTTGTCGTCATCAGCGGCCGGCACCGGAAGCAGGTTGCCGCGCGGCCCGGCGGATTCGTCGCCGATGTGCTTCTCCGCCTCGGCCAGCATCCGGCCCGTGGTGGACGCCCAGCGCAACGGCCCGACGCCCGTATAGGGCTGGCCCGGTGTCGCGCCCCAGGCAGCGAATACGACGCCCGACAGGGGCAGCCGGTACGTGGTGCTGGAGGATGACCCGTAGACCGTCGCCCGCACCCGCCACGTGGATGGATCCGCGTCCCCCTCGAAATGCCACGACGCCGCCGGAAGCAGCCGCACCCGCCCGGCCCGGGAAACCCGGATCACGTGCATCGACTGGCCGGACCGGATCAGGTCGCGTCCCGTTTGCGCGAGAAAGCCCGCTGAGACGGCGCGGATTACGTGCGGAGGCCCTGACACCCGCGCGGACGCGAGCGCACGGCTCAGCGCGCCGCTGGCGGCCTCTACCGCGGCCGTGGAGGAGGAGTCGGTAGACGTCCCGGCCGCTTCCGCCTCGATCAGCCGGATCACGGCGTCCGTGAAGCTGCCCCCGCTCGAACGCTTCTCGCGTCCCTGCCACGGCCACCTCATCCGGCCACCAGCGCCTGAGCGACCCGGTACGGCGCGAGCAACGATGCCGCGCCGCTGTTCCGCATCGCATTCGCACCCCACCGCGGACGCCGTTCCGCGTAGCCGCGATCGTTGTACAGGTACCCCACCAGCATCCGGACGGCGTGATCCCGGATCGTCGCCGGAGCGCCCGATGCGTAGTCATCGACCATTTCATCCGCCGTCTCGATCAGCGCCACCATTTGCTGACTCGCACCCGGCGCGGTGAGATCCTGACCGCCGCCCAGCCAACGGGCAGCGTCCTCCGTCGTTACAGCCACACTCGCCTCCTCGCCGATCTCCGGCGCGTCTCGCCATCAACCTCGATCTCGCGGAGCCCGTAGACCGGCCCGGACAGGGGCGCAACCTCGATCGCCCTGAGATCCGCCCGCGAGAACACCGCCACCCGGTCCCGCTTCACGAACTCGGATGTCGATTCCGGCGTGTACGGCCGGACCGTGTACGCCGTCCCGGAGCGCACCGATTCCAGGAACTCCGCGGCCGCTGCGGATTCGGGCAGCGCGTCCAGATCGACCCGGAGCGCGGAGCCGACGCGCCGGACCGTCAGACCGGCACCAACGCGCCCGAACGGGGTCGCGAACGCGCCATTCAGGAAGATGGTGATGATCCGGTCCCCGGCTTCGGCTTCGGCCAGCGCATCATCGAAGGCGTCCACCGCAAACCGGACCGAATCGCAGTCCGGACCGCGGCACCGACACGCCAAGTCCTCACCCAGCCCAACGAGCCCCGAAATCCCCGGCCCGGTCCGCTGGCGAGCCTCCACGCGGGAACCGGGATACGACGGTGCCGCAACGAGCCCGACGCCATGCAACCGCGCCCGCTCCAAGACACGGATCCCGGTCTGGGCTTCCTTCCGCTCCGACAGTGCCGAGAACTCGATGCTCAGACCGGCCCGGGTTCCGTCGCGCACACCCTCCAGCGCCATGTCGCCCGGCACGGTGCGCGGGATCTCCGCTCGCATCGTGAGCGCGCCCGCCGTCTCCGTGAACGCGAGCCCGGACCCCTCCCAGCACACCACGGCCCGCTGATCGTGGTCCACGTCCAGCCACACGTCCCCCTCGCGCTGGAGGGATCCGGGGAGGAACCGCTCCCGATGGGACGGCGAGATCTCGCCGAACGTCAGGACGGTACCGGACAGGGTTCGACCCTCTGCCCGGCACTCGCCCGTGAAAATGCGATCCATCAGACCGCGGTCCGGAAGTTCACCTGAGCATAGGCAGCCGACTGGACCACGATCACGTCACCGAGCAGGACGTGCATCGTGTACTGACGCTCGCCCTTGAGGCTGCCGCTGTAGATGTCGTCGATCCCGATCTCGCCCCAGTGCGGGCAGACCGCCGTCCGCATCCCCGAACGGCCAGTCCGGTACAGAACCGCCTGCTGGACATTCGCCGCCGCCGCCGGCATCCGGCTGTTCGTCCAGAAGCCCCCGAACTTGTCCATCGCATAGTCGGCGAAGGAGATATCGCCGAGATCCTGCCCCGTCGCGTCCCGGAACGCCTGTGCCGCGACCCGATAGGTGTCCACGCCCACGACGATCGCCACCTCGTTCATTCGGCTGGCCCACAGACCATCGACGCCGCCGGCGAACGCGGACACGAAGTCGTCGAAGTCCGTGACGGTCGCCCCCGGCGCGGCCGGATCCGCGAGCCGCTGGAACAGCCCCGTGAGCGCGTTGTTCTGGCCATCTCCGTTGAGTACCTGATTGTCGAGTTCGGCACTGAGCGCCATGCTCATGTTCTCGCGCAGGATCGACTCGAAATTGGCCTGTCCGACCGCCTTGATGTCCTCGATGGCGAAAGCGACCGACGCCGCGACCCGCTTCGGAGTCGCCGTCGTCACGGTGATCGCTCCTTCAGTCTGCGGTGCGTTTGCACTCTTGGCGCGCGGCCCGGCCGTCACCGACGTGGTGATCGTGCCCGATGCGAACGTTCCGGAAGCAACGCGCGGCATCTCGACACCAAGCCGGGGCGCGATCGACGGCGCGAACACGGCTGGCCGGATCGGATCCAGGTTCACACCCACGGTGCCCGGCGCGGGCGTGATGGCCCGTTCCTCCGCTTCCGCCGGCACGTCCCACAGCTCGAGCGGGATTCCTTCGACGCCCGCAGCTTCGGCAAGCTCCGCCTCCGCACCGTCCGGGAGCCGCCCGCGCGCCGCCGCGAGCAGGTAGTTCGTCAGCGACGCCTTGCCCCGAAGCTCGACCCGCTCCCGCATCTCGGCATCCGGCTCTGCGGGCGTGGTCCTGCCCTCGTCATCCTCGCCTTCCGCGATGATCGCGGCCCGCGAACGGCGCTCCACGTCCTGATACTCCTTGCTCAGCGCGTCCATCTCGGACCGCTGTTCGTCGCTCAGATCCTCGACCCCGGAAAGCTCGTTCAGCTTGCTCCGAATCTCGGAAGCGCGAACGCGCAACTTCTGAAGGTTCGTCATGCCACCAACTCCTTGAGATAGGTTCGCCACGCGTCCCGGCGCGGCCCCGTGTGGCGCGCCATGTTCTCGCGCCGCGTCTTCCGTATGTGACACCCCCGACAAAGCGTCTGGAGATTCCGCATTTCATGCCCGCCGCCCCGCTCGACCGGAACCCGGTGATCCACTTCCAGCGGATACGGGGAAGAGCAGATCACGCACTGCCACCCGTCGCGATCCAGCACCCGACGCCGGAGCCGACGCCACGCCGCGCCCCGCAGCCTACGCGATGGCAAAGCGCCCGACCTCCCGACGGGGAACGCCCGAGCCGTGCCGCTTCACCGCGCCCGCAGCCAGCACCCAGGCAGAGCAAACGTCATCTCTGCCGGTGTTGTTCGATGGGTCCCGCTTCACCATCCGGACGTTGCCGGACGTGTCGTTCACCACCCGCGCCGCCGTCAGGCTCGCAGCCATCAGCAACCGGGACCCCTCCGGAATCGACAACGGCCCGTCCATCGCCGCCTTCCTGAGCGCCCGGATATCGTCCGACGGATGCGACCACCGGGTTGCACCCGAGCCGCGCGGCTCCAGCGGGACCCCGAGCGAACAGTCCCGAAGCTCGTTGATCCGGAACCGATCCGCGACGATCAGCGCCGGCCGGCCCCACTGAGCGTAGACCCGCTCCATGAGCGCCGACGGAGGCGGCACCCGGAGCCCGTCCGCGACGGTGAGCGACCCGTTGGCGAGCAGCTTCGCATACGTGCCCGCCGGCACCCGGTCACGCGCTTCCTGATCCGCGATCGACGGGATCCCAGGAGCGACGGCAACCGCCTCGGTCCGGCCAGTCTCGAAAACGGCGACCGCGCTCGACCACGCACGGCCCGCCCCGAGATCGACGCCGACCACCGGCAGCCCGTCGCGCGGAGCAACGTCCCGAGACAACACCCTCTCGAAATCCTCGACCGTCAACAGCACCTTGGCCTCGTCTTCCGACGGAACGTTCAGCCTGTAGCTCAGAAACCTCGCCCTGAGACGACTGTCCCGCCGAGCCTCGTCCCGACGCTGGAGCAGCTTCGCGCGGCTCGCGGGAAAGCGCGCCATCAGCGGGTTCGCCTTCTGGATCGTCGGCCACTTGTCCCACGTCGCCGGGTCGCCCTGGTACGCCATGACATAGGTGGAGCCGTGCGATCCGGACTCGATCAGGTCCGGCCACCACCCCGCCGTCGCCGGCGCGACCGTGCCCACGAAGATGATCCGCAGAGGCGAGCCCGGTTTGCCCTGCGCCTCCATCAGCGCGTCGAACATCAACTCGCCGCCCTTCACTTCCCAGCTTCCCGGCTCGTCAGCGACAACCAGCGGGGTACGAACCAGACCCATCGCCGTCTTCGCCTTGCTCGACTGCACCATGAGCCGCGTTCCGCTCGCCTCATGAAGTGCGCCGACGCGCGTTTGCGTATCGGAGAACCGATAACCCCCGCGCGGCTCCAGTTCCGCCCGAAAAGGCCGAAACACGAAACGAGCCTGATTCAGACTCGCCGCCGTCAGGACATATTCGACCCCCGGCACGTGCAGCGGATCGCCCGGCGTCATGCAGCGCGCAAGGATGAAGGCGCAAAGAGTTGACTTGCCATTTCCCCGCGGCAATGAGAGCCCTACGGTGTCGATCCCAGGCGCGAAGGCTCGCCGAAGGAACGTCCGCTGAAACGGGCGAAGCTCGATCACGGGGCACCCTTACACGGAAGAGAACCCCCTGCGAGCCCACCCCCTAGACGCCGGGACTGGCCCCGGTGCCATCGACGCGCGCCTCGACTCCATGCGGCCCAGCAGAACGCCGGCCGGGGGAAGGGTCGCCACGACCCATCGAAGTGATCGAACAGGATGCGAGCGAAGGTCATCAGTAAACCCCCCAGCAGCCCGCCCGGAAAGGTGGCCACAGCCCGCGCGCCCGCGCCTCGTCAGGGCTGCATGTGTGATTCCGACCGCCCGCGTAGACGTTGACCCCCAAAGGCAACACGATAAGCCGCGCCGGTGGCTCGTTCGGCGCGATCCGACCGACGTCGCGCAGGAACCCTTCGTAAACCCGGGCGTCTTGGATGTCGGCCATTCACGCCTCCAGGCCACCCCGCGCCGACTCCGAGCGAAAGGGATCCGGAACCTCGGTTACGAGATCGCCTTCGCCACCAACGAGCATCCGGTAGAGTTCCCGATACGCGGGCTCCTTCATCAGCGCGCGGACATCGACGGCGAACTCGCGTCCGTCCTGTTCCGGGTCAGCGATCCGGAAGCTGGAGCCGTCGATGGCCATTCGGAAGGTGAGTCGGTCCGGCCAACCCAGGACCTTTTGGAGAAGCCCGCCGATCTCGACGATTGCGGCCACGGTCGCGGCCTTGAAACCGGCCTCGTACGCACCGCGCATCGCGCGCCGCACGTCTTCGGGTCTGATGGTCTCCTGACTCATTTGGTGATGCCTCCGGGAAAAAGAAAAGCCGCGGCCCGGGACTCATTGCTCGGACCTGCGGCTTTGCTCTGTAGCCCACTCAAGGTTTCCAGCTTGGGGGCCACGCGAACATGATGGGGGAAACGACTGTGAGCGCGCAAGTTGGGGTCTCCTGCACGCGCGCGCTTGCGTGCGACAGGAACCCACAAACGGAAGATGCAGAGCAGGCAATATCTGGTTGTGAAGGGAGAGACTGAGAAGCCTGCTCTACATCTTCCTTTCATCGCGTGAACTCCTACCTGATTGCACGCTGGAAAGAACAATTACATCCGGAAGAATGGTTGTGAATAACAACCGTCGCGCGCGCGTACACGCGGGGGAGATCGATGTCCATTTTCAGGTTGCCCCGCCCTTCGCTTTCCGGTTGAGACGGAAGACCTGATCCGATAACTCCCGGTTCTCGGCCCTGAGCCGATCATTCTCAGCCATTACGTCGGGGCACGCGTCAGAGAGGGCGGATCCCAACTTGGCCTCAAGCTCGGCGATCCGGTGTTTCTTCCCGTCGAGTTGAAACTCAAGCTCTTCGATCCTGTCCTGCTTCGTCTTGTAGCCCTTTCTGGACGGCGGTCGGACGTCAGGTTCACCGCGCGCCTTTCGCGATTGTCGCTTCGCCCGCTGGATCGTCGAACGGCTCACATTCACCGCCTGCGCCATCTCCGATTCAGAAACTGATTCATTTGAATCGTTTAGCGACGGCCTGCCGCGCGGACGCCATTCAAACAACTCCACGACGGCGCGCGCGCGCTCGCCGGCCTTCAAGTGCCGCCTGAGCCCGTTCTTTCGCATGACGAAACGCTTGGGGTCGCCATGCCGGTCGGGATCGAACTCTGTTGCCGGGACGCTCGATAGTCCCGCCGCGATCGCGGCCCGCGTCCGATGCCAGCCATCGAGCACCTTGCCCTCGTAGAGCACGATGGGCTCCTGAATTCCGGCTTCCTCCACGTCGGCGACGAGATCCCTGAACTCGCGATCGGGCATGTCGCCCCAGATCGCGGAGAGCGGATGCCGCTTCAGGTCGGCCAGCCCGCTCATGACGCGGCCCGGGCGCGAGCCTTTTGGAGTGCTACAGGCTCCGGAACAGACGCCCGCGGGCGGGAATCGATCCAGGCTTCGACTTCATCCGCGCGAAACTTGCGAACCCGCCCGCCCAAGTCCAGCGGTTGCGGAAAGGAACCCGAGTCGATCAGCCGGCGAATGGAGCGCGTGCTGAGTCCGACCAGCCGACTCACTTCGGCGTAGGAGAGTAGGGACATGAGAAAGCCGCCTCCCGTTGAGATCCAACCGGGAGGCGGCCCGTCCGAACTCCCGGCCAACCTTTGCTCGTCCCTTTGCTCGGTTGGCCGGGAAACCCGGCACGACGGGAACCTAACCGTCACGTCCTGTCACGTAAAGCCCATATGCCTCCATGACGGGCCGACGCCGTTCCAGAAGGTCGCTGCGGGCGTATGCGCCTTCCACGCCGGGCACGACATGGCCCAACGCAGCCTCCGCGACTTCGCGCCGGCAAGCGTCCATTTCGCTTGTCCAGTCCCGGAACGTGGACCGGGCGTTCCCGTGGACGGTGCCGCCGCCGTTGCGCTTCATGACGCGGTTGATGGTGCCCTTGTCGATCTTGCCGCCGTTGCGCGCCGGGAAGATCAGGCCGCGCCCGCGCGTCAGCTTCCGCGCCTCGGCCAGCACCGCCAGCGCCGCGCCCGACAGCGGAATGCGATGATCGCGCTTGCCCTTCATCCGCTTCGCCGGGACCGTCCAAACGTGGTCGTCATCGATCTCGCTCCAGCGCGCGCCCAGCGCCATGTCGGGGCGAGAAGCCGTCAGTAGGGCGAACTGGATGACGAGCGCGTTGTGCCGCCGTGCCTGCGGGCGCTTGTGATCGGTGTCCAGCGACCGGAAGGCCGCGGGCATCTCCGCAACCGGGATCGCCTCGAAATGCTCGACTCCGTTCCCGTTCGTCGGGAGCTTGCGCCGGAGCCCTGCGGCCGGGTTGGGCTCGATGTCGCAGTAGTCGAGAATGCGCCGGATGTGGGTGAGCCGCGTGCTCGCCAGTGTCCGCTTGGTGCTCCAGATCGGGACGATCTCCGCCCGAACGTCTTCGCGGGTAATCTGGTTGACCGGCTTCCCTCGGAACGCGACCGCATGGACCGTCGCCCGATACTTGTCTTCGGATCCGCCCTTGACGGCCTTCCAGCCGGCGCGCGCGAGCGTGATGAACTGCTCCGCCGCATCCTCGAAGGAAGGCGCGTCAGGGAGCGCCTGGACGGGCTCCTGAGCGACTTCGGCACCGTGACGGGGATCGACACCCGTCTTGCGGATGATCGCGTCAGTGACGGCCAGGAACCGCGCCATGTCGAGGCTCACGTCAGGGAACGCGCCCAGCCCCCGGGACCGCTGCTTCCCGTCCGCGCCGCGGTACGACTGGACCCACGACTTCCCGCCCGCCGCGACCCTCAACCGAAGCCCGTAACCCTGACTACCGTCGGAGTAGAATCCCGCGGCCTTCACCTTCTGGCAGAACCCCGTTGTCAGCCTCGCCGGTCGCTTCATGTCTCCCCCCTGTGCCACATTTGAACGATCTCGTTACCACATAACGGATCGTAGGGGGATCGTTACACTCGCGCAACGTTCGGCGCAAATGTCGATCAACACTGCATTGTCACGGTGTGTCACGGTGTGTCACGACGCGACACGCCGAGGATGCTGGCCTTCCTGGACCGACACCTGAAGGGCGGCGTGGATCTCTGGCCATAGGTGCAGTAGCGGGGCCGGCCGTCTAGCCCGCCGCGCGCGCCTGCCACTCGCCGCGCAGGACGGAGTAGACCACCATGTCCTGCCGGGTTCCCGGATCGGCGTCGCTTGGACGCTCGCTTCTCAGCAGCCCGTCCCGCCTCATCCCCAGCTTTTCCATCACTCGTGAGGACCGGGAATTCGCGAGGTCCGCCATCGCGGTGATCTTGGCGAGCCCGAACTCGTTGAACGCCCAGTCCATGACCGCTGTCGCGGCCTCGGCTGTGAGGCCCTTGCCCCAATGCGCGCGGGCGATGCTGTATCCGATTTCGCCAGTCCCCGCGGACGTGTCGACCCTGATGTTGATACCGCCGACGCACCTGCCGCTCAGGCAGATCGCGAAGACGGGACTGGTATCCCACGGAGCAAGCACGGAGCGCGCCACGAACTCGACGGCGTGCCTGTACTCGTAGGGGCTGGGAACAGGCAAATACCGGCCCCACTCGGAGTCGCGCGCGTAGGCGTAGACGTCGTCGACGTCCGTGAGTTCGAACGGGCGCAGAAGCAGCCGATCGGTTCTGAGCGTAGTCATGACTCGTCCGCGCCTGGGGCGTTTCCTTCCTCGCTGAGCAGATCAGGGGCGGCCGAGTTCCGCCTCCACCTCGTCCAGGGCCAGCGGCCAGCGCGGGTGGCGCGCGGCTCGGATGCGTTCCAGCGGCCCCGCCACCACGGTCACGAAGGTCGCCGGGTCAAGGTACTCCCGCGCGATCGCCTTCACGTCGTCCGGCGTGACGGCTTGCACCCTGGCGGGCCACCCCATGAGGTGGTCCGTACTGCCGCGGCGCACGCGCTCCAGGGCGAACGTCCCACTCGCGCTGGTCGCGAGTTCCAGCGACCGTCGCCAGACCGCGTTCACCAGCCAGCCCCGGGCTCGTGCGACCTCGGCTTCCGTCACCGGCGCGTCCGGATCGTGCATGCGCTCCACCTCGTCCAGGCTGTAGCGGACCAGAGGCGCCACGGCCTCCGGGCGTCCACCGGTGCGAACCAGAAGGAGACCGGTGCCTGATCCCGTGACGGGAACCTCGAAGTCGTCCCGGTTGGCGAGGCCGCGCATCTCGCGCGCGGCGATGTTGAGGCGCTCGGCGAGGATGAAACGGAGCACGGAGAGAGCGGCCCGGTCCGATTCGGGGACGGCGCCCACCGCGCGCCCGATGGCGATCCAGCCCTCGAGGCTCGGCACGTCCACGGCGTGAAAACGGGTCGCGGAACCGGCTGTACCGGTCGCGGTCGAGGTCGGCTCGATCACCGAGGGTTCCGGTAACGGCTCACCGCTCCTCGCCCAGCCCCGGGTCGCCGCCTCCAGCGCCTCTTCCACCTCGGCGCGGGAGACAGGTCCTCCGACCCCGAAGATTACCCGGTCGGCCGCCAGGCTTCGGGAGGCCAGCGCCCGGACCGCCTCCGGCGAGACCATCGTGCCCGGGTCGGGCGGCGCCAGCGGATGACCGTGGATGCGGCGCTCCAGTTCGACCTTGGGACGAAAGCCGTTGCCGCCGATCCCGGCCATCGGCATGTCGTAGCCCGGGCCAGTCCTGTAGTCGCGAATCGTCGTAACGTCGAGATCGGGATTCCGCACGAGCTCCACGAGCAACTCGAGCGCCTCCTGCCAATCCTCCGGAAGAACGCTCAGCGATAGATGGGCGGCGTCGAGGGCTTCGACGGGGCCGAGGGACGCCCCCAGCTCGGCCAGCCGGAGGGTGAGCGGGTCGCTCGCGCCCACGGGGCCTCGCGTCGTGAGGAGCTGGATCAGGAGAGCCGACGCGCCGGCCTCACCTACGCGCTCGTGGAGCTGTCCCACCGGCAGGGCCGCCGTGAGGCGCACCAACGGGTCGGCCGGCGTGCCGGCCACGATGTAGGCCCGCGCGCCGCTCGATGTCTCGTAGAGAGCCTCCGATGGATCGGGCGGCGCGAACGCGGCGGGGCCGGGCGCGACCTCGCCCGGGTTCGGCCAATCGTGGTCCAGGATCGGTCTTGAGCGCCCCGGGAGGGTGTCGTGGGAGTCGCCCCCGCAACCGGCAAGGATACCCGTGGCCAGGATGCCCATGACCAATACGGCCACGGCCGCACCGCGCTCCCGGCTCTCACGGCCCTTCATCGCCCGTCCCCCGGCAGTTCGGCCCACAGGAAGTCGAGCCAGCTCGGCCCGCTTCCTTCCGGAGGCTGGGCCCGCGCCGTGGCGATCACCCGATTCGACGGGACGAAATAGGTGGACGCGACACGCTGCACGTCCGCCGCCGTCGCCCTGTCCCGTGCCTCGATGAGCTCCGGTAGCACGCTCCAGTGGTTCATCGTGTGGTGGTGCCCGATCAGGAACGCGAGCTCCTGGGGGTTGTCCAGGAACTCGGCCCACTCGACGCGGAGACGCTTGCGTGCGCGCTCCAGCGCACCTTCGTCGATCCGTCCCTCGCGGACGTCGGCTACAGCGTCGAGCAGCGCCCGCTCAACCGCCGCCAGGTCGCCATCGGCCTGCGCCTGCGCGACGAGGTTGAACGCGCCGGGCGACCCGAAGCGGTAGGTGTGGATCACCCGGAAGTCGGCGGACACCGAGGCCGCCGTGCCGCTCGCCGCCATCGTCTGGCCCGCCATGCCGTGGGGTCCGTTCAGAAGCGCGGCAACGAGGTCGAGCACGGGCCGGTCGGGGTGCCCCATCCCGGGAATGCGGTAGCGCACGTGCACCTGCGGCGAGAGCGGTTCCGTCCAGTCGAGCCGGATCGACCCGCCGGGCACGAGTTCGGCCTCGATGTCGAGATCCGCGGGTGGCTCGGGCCCGCGGGGCAGCGCTCCGAAGTAGCGTTCCGCGAGAGGCAGGATGTCATCGAGGGTCGCGTCCCCGACCAGCACCAGAGCTGCGTTATTGGGCACGAAGTAGTCGTCGTAGATGCGCCACATCACAGCGCGCGTGAAGTTATCGAAGTCGCGGAGGTGCCCGCCGTCCGGAACGTAGACCGGGTGGCCCTGCGAGGTGACGCCGTCGATCGCCTCGTTGAAGCGGGTCTGCGGACGGCTCTTGCCCCCGAGGATCTGCTCGAGGACGGTGAAGCGCTGCGCCTCCCAGCCCCTGAAGACCGCGTTCACCATTCGCTCCGCCTCGAGTCGGAAGAAGAGTTCCAGGTGCTCCCGGGGGAGCGCCATGTTCATCTCCATGTAATCCTGCTCGGTGCTGGCTGGCACGGGATCCAGGTGGCGCACGTACCCGCCGCGCTCCATGTACCACTTGTACGAGGTCCAGAAGTCGCGGTACTCGTTGTCGCGGTCCTCGAGTTCGTAGAGTCTCGTCCGCAGCGCCCGCATCTCGGGGGTGACCGGCCACCCCAGCTCATCGTAGAAGACGTCCCGCTCGCGAAGCTGATTGCGCGCCCGGTTGCGTGCCGCGATGAGCTCCTGTTCGGTGTCGTGGATCTCCTGCAGGATGGGCAGTTCCGCGGCGAGATCGCGGGTGCCCACGGTCGTGGTCCCCTGGTGGATGACGTGCTCCAGGAAGTGCGTGATGCCGTGGAGCCCCACCGACTCCTGCATGGACCCGACCCGGACCCACAGATTGGTGGCCACACGAGGCGTTCGGTGGTCCTCGACGAGGAGAATCGTGAAGCCGTTGTCGAGGACGTGCTCCTGTACCCGGAGCGGTGCGGAAGGGGATTGCGGGGTGAGCGCCGGTCCAGACCGGGCCTGCGGCTCGACAGGCGGCGCTGCCGGTGAGGTTCGCACGCCCGAATACGCTGCCGCGACTGCGGCACCGACGAAAAGAACGACGAGCGGAGTTCTCATGGAGGTGGCCCTCGTACTTTGGTGACGAGGCGTCTCACCCCACGGTCCCTGCGGCTGCGCGCGGGACGTGCGAAATCGGAGCCTCGATCGTGCAGGCCCCCTTAGGATGCAGCGGGATTGGGCGTCAGGCGAGCGCCATCGCCGCCTGGATCCCCTGGGTAACGGAACTGCGGGCCAAAGTTGCAGAACGTCTCTGTGGCTGGCGGGTATCAGCCGCGTTCGCCGATGGGTGCAGGCTCGTTCAACGTCCGGCCGGCAGGACCCTCTCGCCCAGACAGTGCTTACTCCGTCCTTCCCACGCCCGGTCCCTACCGCGGGGATCCTTGCTGCGACTGCGGTCGCCATTGCCGCCCTGACCCTGCCCGCAGGGGCCCGCGCCCAGGAAGCGCAGGTCAGCGTCGAGCCCGAAGCGGCCGATTCCGTGGAGGCGTCGCCATCGACCGGCCGCCCATCCCCCGGCGGCGCCTTCCTGCGCAGCGTCCTCGTCCCCG
>JAPPHB010000066.1 GCA_028821195.1 Gammaproteobacteria bacterium | reverse complement strand
GACGGCAAGGCGATGATCGTCTGCATGAGCCGCCGCATCTGCATCGACCTCTACCGGGAACTGATTCGTCTGCGTCCCGAGTGGCACCACGAGGACGACGGCGAGGGCGAGATCAAGGTCGTGATGACCGGCAGTGCATCGGACCCTCCCGACTGGCAGCCGCTCATCCGCAACAAGAAGCGCCGCGAGACACTGGCGAAGCGGTTCCGCGATCCCGGCGATCCCCTGCGGGTCGTGCTCGTGCGGGACATGTGGCTGACCGGCTTCGATGCTCCGAGCCTGCACACGATGTACGTGGACAAGCCGATGCGCGGCCACGGGCTGATGCAGGCCATCGCTCGGGTGAACCGGGTCTTCCGGGACAAGCCGGGCGGCCTCGTCGTGGACTACCTCGGGCTCGCGCACGAACTCAAACGCGCGCTCGCGACGTACACCGAGAGCGGCGGAACGGGCAGAACCACGCTGGACCAGTCCGAGGCGGTCGCCGTGATGCTGGAGAAGTACGAGGTGTGCCGAGGCCTGTTCCACGGCTTCGACTACTCGGGGTGGATCGGCGGTACGCCCACCGAACGCACGGGTCTGCTTCCGGCGGCCCAAGAGCACATCCTCGCGCAGGAGAGCGGCAGGGAACGCTGTCTGCTGGCGGTGCGCGAACTCTCCCAGGCGTTCGCGCTGGCCGTCCCCCACGATGAGGCGATGCGGATCCGGGACGACGTGGCGTTCTTCCAAGCCGTCCGGTCCGTGCTGGCCAAGCGGGTGCCGGGGGAGACGCGCGCCGAGGAAGAGTTGGACATGGCCATCCGCCAGATCGTCTCACGGGCCGTCGCCTCCGAAGGTGTCATGGACATCTTCGCCGCGGCCGGTCTGGAGAAGCCCGACATCTCGATCCTGTCCGAGGAGTTCCTGGCCGAAGTGCGGGGCATGAAGCGGCGGAACCTCGCGGTCGAACTGCTGCGGAAGCTGCTCAAGGGAGAACTGGCGGTCCGCAGGCGAAGGAACGTCGTCCAAGCGCGATCCTTCGCCGAGATGCTCGACCGAACCGTCCGCCGCTACGCGAACCAGGCCGTCGAGGCCGCGCAGGTCATCGAGGAACTGATTCAGCTTGCCCGCGAGATGCGCGAGGCGACCGCCCGAGGGGAGTCACTGGGGCTATCCGAGGACGAACTCGCCTTCTACGATGCTCTTGAAACGAACGACAGCGCCGTGCAGGTGCTCGGCGATGAGACGCTGCGGGACATCGCCCGCGAGTTGGTCGAGACCGTCCGGAACAACGTCAAGATCGACTGGACGCTACGCGAGAACGTGCGCGCCAACCTACGGCGGCTCGTCAAGCGGATTCTCAGGGAGTACGGGTACCCACCCGACAAGCAGGAGAAGGCAACGCGGACCGTCCTGGAACAGGCCGAGGCCCTTTCCGAAGGATGGGCGCCATGATCCCTCGACCTGCAAAGGGACAGCGCGAGCAGGAACGCTGGATTCGAATCCTCCAACCAGTTCTCGGGTCGGCGACAGGTCACCTGGACCCAGCCCGAACCGCGCCTCACCGTTATGTTCAATTCGACTTCGCTCGCGCCAGTGATGGTGTGTATCACATAAGCCAACTCTGAGGTTGGATGCATGTACAGCGACCACCCCCACCTCTGGCCTCCGCCGGACGACACCGTGCTCTGGAGGTACATGGATTTCACGAGATTCGTGTCCCTGCTGGAAAAGGAGGCCTTGTTCTTCTGTCGTCCCGATCTGCTTGGCGACCCATTCGAAGGATCCTTGTCACACGTGACGCCCCCTGCATTCCCTCAAGATCTACGAGAGGGCCCGGTCTCCGTGCGGGGCTTCGATCTTCGGCAGGTCGTGCGAATGGCTCGCGTCAGTTGCTGGCACATGGGAGAATTCGAGTCCGAGGCGATGTGGCGGCTGTATGCGCGCGAGCGAGACGGAATCGCGATCAGGACAGACTTCGCTCGGTTTAAGGATGCCTTCGTCGGGGACCAAGAAATCAGCGCATCGGTGGTTCGGTATCGAGACTACAGCACCGACAGCATTCCCTTTGGGAACGGGTTGCTACCTCTGGTTCACAAGAGGATTAGCTTTCAGCATGAGCGAGAGGTCCGTGCCCTGTTTCTTCGACATCCCGATGCGGTTGAGCCGCAAGAACATGGCGGATGTTACTGCGAGATCGACCTCGCGACGCTCGTAGGGGGAATCGTTGTTGCGCCTTTCGCCGAAGACTGGTTCGTCGATCTCGTGCGCTCCCTCGCGGAGCGACGTGAGATAGGCGACCGCGTCCAGCGGTCGGCGTTGTCGGAGGAACCAACGTTTGCGGCTCGTCTTCTGACACAGCCCGGCTGAGTTGCTCGACAACTCCCGCCGATTGACTCGGGTTTTCCCGCTGTCGGGGCACGATCCAGTAGTGTCCGGCACAACGGCAGGAGTGGCAGATCGTGCAGTCCCAGTTAGACTTACGTGATCTCCTGCCGTGATGTTGACCGTTAGCCGTCCGCCTACGCGCCAAGCTCGACGCGCTCTACTTCCACCTCTACGGCGTGACGGATCGGGACGACATCCGTTACGTCTACTCCACCTTCCCCATCATCGAACGCGACGAAAAGGCCGCATATGAGGACTACCGCTCCCGCGACCTGTGCCTCGCGTGGACGAGCGCGCTCGCGGTTGGTCAACCTGACGCGGAGATTGATCTCTGACCCCCTTGAGGGACGGGGTGACACCCCGACGGATCCCGTTCACAGCCCGAGCAGTCTGTCGAGCGAGAACAAGCCGATCATGCGCCTCGTCGGAGGGCGGTCCGTCGTCGTCAGTGTCCGCTCTCCCGATTGGCAAGGCTAGCCCGTACGCCTATGATTCGACTTCTCCCTTCCCACCAACTACCGAGCGCGCTGAATGATGACGACCCGAGCCCTTCCGCTTCCGTGTGTATTGATCGCGGGAGCCTTGGGTTGCGGTGAGAACTCCGGTCCGGTAGCGGCCGAACCGGACATCCCGCTGACCGCGACGACCGAGGAGGTATTCACTCTTGGCGATGTCCAGCCGGAAGAGGAATGGCAGGCCTTCACGGAAGTCTCGGAGGTACACTTCGACGGCGCGGGCAACCTGATCCTGGTCGACCGCAGACAGGGTCGCATCGTGGTCGCCGGTCCCGATGGGCAACTACGCCATCATGTCTCTCGGCGCGGCGACGGACCCGGAGAACTGCGCATCGTCGGCAGCGTCGCGGTACTCCGCGACAACCGCTTGACCGTAAACGATGTCGGGCACGATGCCCTGCTCATCTTCGACGAGAACGGGAACTTTCTGGAGCAGACCGCCATCGGCGAACCGCCTCGGACATCACGTTCGGATGGCGCGACGACAGGTACGGTGGTGACCAGTTCAGTCCGATCCGTCGCCACACTCTTGGGCAGTCTTCCCGATGACCGAATACTGCTGAGACGCCTCCAGCTCCGCACGTTTGACATCCATGCCTTGGGGCTGGGAACCGAGGAACTCTATCGCGCATACGAACCCCCGGCCGGGAGCCCTGAGCAGGAAGGCGGCAGTGTTTCAATCCGCTTGGGCGATCTGGAGGTGCCGCTCCCCTCCGGGATTCTGCCGCGGGAGTTGGTGTTCGGGCCACCGCTGTTGGGTGCTGCGCTCTCCGACGGGCGCGTTGCCATCGTCGATTCCGTCGGCTATCGGGTCAAGATCCTGCAACCCGATGGATCCCTCGACGCCGCCTTGGAGAGATTGATCGAACCGCTTCCGGTGACCCCGGAAATGCAGGAGGCTGCCCGAGAGCGCCAACGCGGCGGCGCGGGGACGCGGGCTATCGTCATGGGTCCCGGCGTGTCGAGTTCAGAGGGCGAGGGCATAGCGTCATCCCTCATGGAGGCAATGGCCCCAGAGATGGAATTCGCCTCCGAGGTGCCGGTGATCAAGGATATGGCCGTCGATGCCGAGGACCGGGTCTGGGTCACACGCTCGGGCGTGGATGGCGTGTCCAGAGGTCCGACGGATGTTCACACCGCGTCGGGCAACTACTTGGGGACCCTACGCGCCGATGAGTTTCGGATTCCGGATGCCTTCGGCCCCGGTGGCCTGATGGCGTACATCGAGACGAACGAACTGGGCATACCCTTCGTTAGGGTGCTTCGGATCGTGAATCTCGTTCCCTCATCCTAGGGTCGGGACCGGACACCGGGAGCCCGCGCTGTTGAACGCCAGAGGAGATGGTCGGAGCGGTCAAGATTGGTGGCTCAGACGAGTCACGGGAGTCCCGCCAATCGACTCCGGTTTTCCCGCTTTTACGGCTCGGTCCAGCAAGGTCCAATACAACGGCAGGGAGCGCAGATCGTGCAGTCCCATAAGTAGTTAGACGATTCCCTGTCGTGATTTGTCCCTCTGTTGATGCGCTACTGCGACGTGTGCCGCGAGCAGTTCGCGGCTGTCGATGGGCGGGATCCGCTCGCGATTTCCGACCCTCCGGCCGATGAGGCCTGGCGCCGCTTTCGGTGGGACAGCGTCACCGGAGCTGTCCGGGGACTCTCCGAGGCGGTCCGCCGGCACGGCAAGCCGATCAGCGCGGCCGTCTTTCCGACGCCGACCATCGCCCGCACGCTGGTGCGGCAGGCGTGGGACCATTGGCCTCTGGACCGCTTCTTCCCGATGCTCTACCAGGGTTTCTACCTGGAGGACATCGCGTGGATCGGGGATGGGGTGAGGGAGGGGATCGCGGCTCTAGCGCGGGGAGGCGGTACGCCTCTCTGCGCGGGGCTCTATCTCCCGTCGCTGGACCCCGCCCAACTGGCCGTTGCGGTGACGACGGCCAAGTCCGCCGGGGCAGCAGGCGTTTCCCTGTTCGAGATGGACGGTCTGAGCGACGAGCATCTGGCGGCGTTGAGGGCAGCGACACTCGAGTAGCATCCCCAAACCTGCCATTCTGTCAGCTTTTCGGTTTTGCGTTCGACCTTCAGCCGCAAGATCTGCCATTCTGTCAGATTCGGTCTTGCATCGGATTCGGGACCAGCGCTGGCCGAGCCGGCCGCCCCGGGCACCCGTTCATCGCGACAGCTGGACCGCTCGTACTCGACCCGCCACGCGAAGTCCCTCGATGCAGGCCCAGACCGGAGCCTGGACGCCTTCGCCGCCTGCGGCTTCGGTGGCCGCATCCCCTCCCGTGTCGTGGGCGACGAGCGCGGGCAGCCGGGAGCCGATGCGCAGTCCGCGCCAGGGGCTGGCATCGGCGAACTCTTCCATGGCCCCGAGCGCGAACAGCGGTCCCCAGCTCTGGAAGCGATGGCCCCGTCCCCGGCCGCTGCGCGCGTCGAAGTTCTCGCGGCAGAACCCCGTGCGCCGGCGGTCGGCCAGAAACATGAGCGCTCCCTTCCACGCCAGTTCGCTGGCGAGGTTATCGAACCCGTAGCGGCGCAGTCCCTGCAGCACCAGATAGTTCATAGGCGGCCAGATCGAGCCGCGCCAATACTGCTGATCGTCGAACGCGGGGTCGTCGCGGGAGATCGTGGGCAGCATCCAGTCTCCCCAGAAGCGTGCGGGGTCGCAAAGCACGCCCGCCATCCGCCGCGCCTGACGCGCCGACGGCACGCCGGCGATCAGGGGAAGGAAGTTCGACGCCGCCACGCGCCGGGACCGACCCGCAGGCAGTTCGTCCAGGTAGAGCCCGGCAGTCTCGGACCACAGCACCCGGTTCATCGTCGCGACGAGGTGGCGGCGCTCGGCTTCCAACTCATTCGCGACCGCCGGGTCGCCCAGGATAAACGCAATCCGGGACAGGCACTCGAGGTCGAGGGCGCGGTAGCTGCACAGGTCGACGGCGGACATGGCGAGGGTTTCTCGCTCCGGATCCCATTCCGCTTCCTCCCACAGCGGCAGGTCGTCCTGGCCGGATTCCCACGCCGCGCGCTGGTGGCCGCTTGCATCCACTTCCCACTCGGGGACCTGTTCACGGCCCGGCACCAGCGCCGTATCCGAGCCCCACGCGAGCAGTCCCCGCGTGAGCCCCTCGCGGCGTGGGCGTCCGCCCTTGTCGGCCGTCCACCAGTCGCTCCACGCGCGCAGCCCGGGCCACGCGGCGGCCAGCGCGTCCTCGTCGGGACATGTGAGATGCAGCTTCAGCGCCGCGAAGGACCCGATCGGAGGCTGCGAGCGATCGGGCGTGCCGGCGTGCCGGCTCCTCCAATTGGGCACGTTACCGTTCGAGTATCGCGATTCGAGCCCCGCCAGGAGAGCGTCCCAGGCCAGGCGGCTCGACACGGTGGCGAGCTCGAGGGCATTGAAAAAGGAATCCCAACCGAAGATCGTCCAGTCGTCGGGAGCGTGCCGGCCCTCGCTCGCACTGTCTATCCCTGCGCCCCCATCCCGTGCGCCGTCCCACGTACCATCCCGCCGCGCGCCATCCCCCGGCTTCGGAAAGATCCAGCGGCGGCCGGCCGGGGCGTACAGGCGGCCGGTCTCCGGCTGCAGGAGGACTGTCCACATCAGGTTGTCGGTGACGGCTTCGACCAGTCCTTCCGCGGCCCCGGACGAGCGAGGCCGGCGGCGGTCCCAGTCCGCGCGCGCGTCATCGATCCAGCGGTCCAGCCCGGGGAGAAGGCGTCGGGCGTGGGACAGGGCAGCGTTCCCGGCTCCCAGACATGCATCATCCGCTTCTGCGGACCCGGACGGCGCCCCTCTCCGCCCCCAGGCGACCACCGTGGCCACCCGCCCAACCGCCGCCGGCTCGAAGGCCGCGGCGATCTCCACGCTTCCGAGCGCTGCACACCAACCGTCGGGTGCTTCTTCCCACCGCGCCTTCCATCCCCACGGAGCATCGCCCACCAGCTCCACCCGGCCCGGCGCGCGCGCGACCGCGCGCAACGCCACGGCGTCCTCCCGCCGCGACCACTCCAGAACGAGCGTGCGTTTCGCAGGACGCGACGAGGGCGACGGCTCGGCTGCGAGATCGAACTCCATGAGCGCGTAGCTGCCGTCGGGCGCGTGCGGGCCGACGCGGGAAACCATCCAGTACCAGTCCTCCAGGTCGCGGCGCCGGCCGTCCGGTGTAGTGAACACGAGGCGGAGGCCGATGCCCTCGCCGGGCCCGGCTGCGAACACGAGGCCGGCCCATCGGCGCGCTTCGAGAGCCCCGACGCGCACGTTACCGAATCCCCTCCAACTGGATCCCCCTCACGAAGTACCGCTGGGTGAACAGGAACAGGAGCGCGATGGGCAGGACCGCGCTGACGCCGGCCGCCATCTGGTAGGGCCAGTTGATCTCGTACGTCGAATGGAAGGCGGCGATCCCCACCTCGACCACGCGCATTTCCATGGACCGGGTGACCAGGAGCGGCCACAGCAGGTTCTTCCACGCATCGACGAAGGCGAACAGCGCCAGCGTGGCCACGGCGGGTTTCGCGAGCGGCAGGGCGACGCTCCAGAAGATGCGCAGGTGCCCCGCGCCGTCCACGCGCGCGGCGTCCTCCAGCTCCCGGGGCACGGTCCGAAAGTACTGCCGCATGAGGAAGATGCCCCACACCGAGACCAACTCGGTGGAGATGAGCCCCTGGTAGGTGTCGATCCAGCCCAGGGCGTCGATCACGAGGAAGCGGGGGATGAGCACGACGACCGCCGGAACCATCATCGTCGACAGGAAGAGCAGGAAGAGCCCCTCCCGCCCCGGAAAATCGAGCCGGGCGAACGCGTACCCTGCGGTAGCGGAGGTCGCTACCTGGCCCGCCGCCACAGCGGTCGCGAACACCAGGGAGTTCAGGAAGTAGCGCCCGAAGGGCTGGACCGTCAGCGCTTCCGGATAGTTCGACCAGCGCGGTGCCCGCGGCAGGATATTCCCGCCGGCGAACACCTCGAGCTGTCCCATCAGGCTCGTCAGCCCCATCCACAGGAAGGGCGACGCCATGACGAGACACGCCCCGGCGAGCAGGAGCCCGCGGGCCATCCGGGGCGCGACGGCGCGGTCAGCCATGGGCGCGACGCGCATCGAGGAAGCGGAAGTGCAGCCAGGTGGCGGCGAACACGACGACGAACAGGAGCCAGCTCATCGCGGCGGCGTTGCCGAACTGCAGGAACTCCCACGCCTCCCGGTAGATGTGGTAGACGGCGACGTCGGTGGCGCCCAGCGGACCGCCCTCGGTCATCACATAGACGAGCCCGAAGACCTGGAAGGATCCGATGATCGACGTGACCAGCACGAAGAAGAGGGTGTGGCGCAGGCCCGGCAGCGTGATATGGCGGAAGCGCTGCCACGGTCCCGCGCCGTCGACCCGGGCGGCGTCGTACCAGTCGCGCGGGATGGCGGCGAGGCCGGCCTGGAAGACCACCATCTGATAGCCCACGACCATCCAGATGCCAATAATCATGAGGCTCGCGAGCGCGGTGTCGGGCGAGGTCAGCCACGGGACGGATCCGAGTCCCGCGCGCTCGAGACCCCGGTTCAGCAGCCCGTACTGGTCGCTCAGCAGCCATTTCCAGACCACCGCGATCGCAGCCACGCTGGTGATGCCGGGCAGAAAAAGGGCGAGCCGGGCCCACCGCAGCGCGCGCCTTGATCCGCGAGTGAGGAGCGCCAGCGCGAGTGCGACGGCCATCGCGGCGGGCACGTGCAGCGTGAACAGCGCCGTGTTCCCGATCGCCGACCACCACTCCCGGTCCGAGAGCAGCGCCGCGTAGTTGTCGAAGCCGAGGAAGAGGGGCGCGGGGTCGATCAGACGCCACTCGTGCAGCGAGATCCACAGCGAGAAGAGGAGCGGTCCGAGGGTGAAGGCGAGGATGAGGGCCGCAGCCGGCGCGAGTAGCCCCCAGGCCGCCAGCGTCCGTCCGAGGACGCGGGGGCGCGACGCGAGCTGCGCTAGGTGGAGGCCGAGTGCCACCAGCAGGCCGGCGAGACCGCCCGCCGCCGCCAGCGCGAGCGCGGGAGAGGCCGTGCGCTCGTATCCGACCAGGGCGACGTGGATGTCGGCGGTGCGCGCCACGTGCCAGGTGGCGCCTTCCGCTTCCACCGTGTGCGGCGCGATGGGGCGCGCGCCGGCGTCAGCCTCCTGCGCCGTTGGGGCGGGCGCGTTCGCGGCATCCAGCGAGATGGCATCATTCCCGGCGGATGTCTCCACATCCCGTTCGGACGCGGCGGCGATGGCTGCCGCGACTTCGGCCGGCATGGTCCACTGCTCGGTCGGAGAGTCGAGCGACGGGTCCTCGGCCCATGGGAGCTGAGCGACCCGAGCGGCGTCGGCCGGATCCGCGCCAGCCGCCAAGGCGATCTGGACGGCCCGCGCGCCCTGCGCGGCGGTGGCGGTGCTCAGCGACCTGAGTTCGCCGTGCGTCCACCGCCCGGCAGCGACTGCGGTCAGGGCGATGCAGCCGGCGGAGAGGAGCGCAATGCTCACCGGATAGCGGGTCCGCGTGGGCCCGCGGCGCCGGGCCAGGACCCACCCCGTGACGACCGTCAAGCCCGCCAGGGCGATAGCGATGGCGGTGACCGGGAGAGCATCACGGGGGCCGTCCGCGGGAGGCGGCGCGACCGCGATCCACACAGCGGGGTCGAGCTCGCCCGCCTCGTAGGCGTACGCCGCCGGTCCAGGTCCGGCGCCGCCGGCGTCAGCGCCGGTGATGGTCGCCCGCGCACCGAGCAGCCCGATCACGGCATCGGCACCGCCTCCCTCCTGCTCCCAGAGCGCGGCCGCCATGCGCGCCTCGGCTTCGGCCGCGCCGACCCGCGCACTCTCCAGCCGGCCTGCGGCCACGACCAGAACGAGCGCGAGCCCGGCCGCGAGCACGACGGCGGCGAGGGAATCCAGAAACGGCTGACGCACGCCGCTCACCACCCGAACTCCGCGTCGATGCGGCGCGCCACGTCCGCTGCACTCGATGCGAGCGATTCTCCTCGCACCAGGCGGCGGTCCATGATCTCGACCGCCAGCGCCTCGATGCGGGAGAAGTCCCGCACGCGGGCGCCCCACGTCATGCGCGCGCCCTCCACCAGCGCGATGAACGCGTCCTCGACCCCCGTCCCGTCCGCAGCGGCGATCTCGGCCGCCACATCCATCCGGGATGGAATGGCCAACCCCGACCGCGCCCGGATGCGCTGCGCTTCCGGCGAGGCGAGGAAACCCGCCAGGTCGATGGCGCGGCGCAGCTCGGGGGCGTTGGGCGGCACGGCCCACCCCGATGCGTAGAGCACGCTGGTCGCCGCTCCCTGGGACGAGTGGTGTGGAATCGGGACGATGGCCAGGTCGAGCGCGCCCGCTTCCACGAGATCACGGAACACCGGGAGCGTCCAATGACCCGAGAGCAGAAAGGCCTGTCCCCCCGACGCGAAACGCGCCTCGCGCGCGGGGTCTCCCTGCTGGACGAACTGCGCGCCGGGGGTGAGGCCGTCCTCCGCCAAGCCGGTGAGGAAGCGGTAGGCCTGGAGCGCTCCGGGCCCGTCCAGGTGCCCCGCCGCCCTGCTGCCGCCGGGCGCGAGGATGTCGCCTCCCGCCGACCACACGAAGGGGATCCACTGGTACAGGTTGCGCGGGAAGTCGAACCCGAACACGTTCGCCCGGCCATCGCCGTCGGTGTCGGCGACGACCGCCTCGGCGGCCCGCCGGAAGTCCGTCCAGGTCCAGCCGGGCGCGGATGCGGTGGGCGGTGGCGCTGCCTGCGAGGACGCGGTTGGCGGCGCTGCCCCGGACGCCGAAGCGACCGGCAGAAGACCCTCAACCCCCGCGGCCGCCAGCACCTCCCGATTCGCGTACAGGACCATCGGCGTGAAGTCCTTCGGCAGCGCGAACATGGATTCGCCCCGGCGAAACGCGTCCGCCACCTGCGCGAAGACGCTATCCGGCCGGAAGCCGAGCGCTTCGCCGTAGGGCCCGAGATCCAGCGCCAGCCCGCGCTCCACGAAGGTGGGGATGTCGGGCGAGTCGAGCAGGTAGACGTCGGGCGGCCGCCCGGCCGCGATCGAGGTCAGCAGCCGCTCCTCGTATCCGTTGGGGGCCGACTCGAGCACGACCCGCACGCCGGGGTGCAACGCCTCGTAGCGGTCGGCCACCTGCCGCTCGATCTCCAGCTCGTGGCCCCCGGCCCAGAGCGCCACGCGCAACGTGGTGCCTGGTTCGCCGGAAGAGCAGGCCGCCGCCATGAGAACGAGCGTCGCGAGGACGACAGTGGCCAGCACGAGGTCCTGCCACCGCCTGCTCCTCATCGCGAGACCCCCGGCTCCGCCGGTCTCGGCACGCCCTCCTCGCGGCGGCCATCCGGGCCGAACAGGTGGCCGCGCTCCCAATCGACGGAAACGCTCACCCGGTCGCCGGAGGCAACCCGCAGCGCGGGCGATGCGCGCGCCACCCAGGCGGCATCGCCCGGACCGTCCAGATGCACGCGCTGCTCGCTGCCCAGCGCCTCCACGCGAAGCACCGTTGCCCGGAAGTCGCCCGTCCGCGTCGAGCCACCGGACGCGTCGCCATCAGCCTCGCCCGGTCCCGCGACCGCGAGATCCTCCGGCCTTACCGCCAGCATGGCCCGACTCAGACCCGGCGGCCCCGCAAGCGCGAACGGACCTCCCGCAAGGCAACCCCGGTCATCGCGAGACAGCGGGATGCGGTTAATGGGCGGCGACCCCACGAAGCCCGCCGCGAACAGGTTGTGCGGTCGTCGATAGACTTCGTCAGGCGTGCCCACCTGTTGCAGCCGACCGCGATCCATGACCGCGACCCGCTCGCCGAGCGACAGCGCTTCCACCTGGTCGTGGGTCACGAAGATCATCGTTGTGCCCAACCGCCGGTGAAGGGCGGCGATTTCGTCGCGCGTGCGCAGGCGGAGTTCCGCGTCCAGGTTCGACAGCGGCTCATCGAACAGGAACACGCCCGGATCGCGCACCATGGCGCGCCCCAGGGCCACCCGCTGGCGCTGACCCCCCGAAAGCTGGCCGGGCTTCCGCTCCAGCAGCTCCCCGAGCCCGAGCGCGGCCGCAGTCTCCGCGACGCGCCGCTCGAGCTCCGGGCGCGGAGTTCCGCGCACGCGCAGGCCGAAGCCGAGATTCCGGGCGACAGTCATGTGCGGATAGAGCGCGTAGCTCTGGAACACCATCGCCACGTCGCGCGCGCCCGGCTCGACATCGTCCACTCGCCGTCCGCCGATCCACACCTCTCCCGAGGTGGGTGCCTCAAGCCCGGCGATGAGGCGCAACAGCGTGCTCTTGCCGCATCCCGATGGCCCCACCAGCACCATCAGCTCTCCGGGCCGGACCTCGAGGTTCATCGGCTCCAGAGCCACGACATCGCCGAACCGCTTCCCCACGCCGCGCAGCACGACGCCCTGCCCGGCACGACTCACGGAACCCACGGCACCCGCAGGGGCTCGCTACGCGATCCTCCAGACTGTTCGCCGTCCACGGAGACGCTCACTCCCCCGGGTTCCACTTCGACATGCAGCGTCCGGCCTCGCGCGATGACCGGCCCCAGCGACACGCGGGCGGGACCATCCGGCAGCGGCCTCACCTCCATGCCCGACGCGTCCACGTGAAGCCCGGCGAATCCGCGCGCCATCAGATCGATGATCCAGGAGTGCTGATAGTCGTCGATGCCCCGGAAGTGGCAGGCGCGACCCGTGTACGGGTTGTAGTGCTCGAAGCAGTTGGGCCGGCCGGGATCGCCATCCGTGAACATCATGCGCGTGAAGCGGATGAGCATGTCGGCCGCGAGCCTGCCTGCCCGCTCGCTGCCGCCGCGCCAGCAGCGCAGCAGCCCTTCGATCACGTGGCTCGTCGTCATCGGCCACACCCGTCCGTTCCAGGGACAGTTGCGGCGTTTTCCGCGCCAGATGCCCTCCGCAGAGAAGCGCGGATCGTCCACGCTGGACGAAGGCAGGGGGAAGGGTGTGCCGAAGGTGGCGGGATCTTCCAGGTGATCAAGCAGGGCGTGGAGGCGGGCGCCGCCCACCCGTCCGGTGAGCAGCGGGTAGAACCCCGCCGCCGCCTTCACGCCGGTACGTTCGCCGGTGCGCCCGTCCACGTCGGTGAACAGCCGAGCCTCCGCCGACCACATGCGTTCGTCGATCGCCTCCCAGCAACGGTCCGCGAGCCCCCGCCATTCGGCCTCGTCGCCCGGCCGTTCCAGACGCCTCGCCACCGAGCCGAGGGCGCGGAACAACTGATGAGCGTACACCGTGACGTCGATTCCCTTGAGACGGAGCCGCGGACGCCACCCCGCCACGTCGGCTTCCTCGTCCACGGCCATGTACCGGGACATGTACTCCTGTCCCGTCTCGAAGTGGTTCGTGACGGTGAACATCCCGGACCCCTCCGGATCGCGCGCCGCGGTCAGCCAGCGGGCGTAGCGGGACAGCCCCTCGTAGCAGCGCGCCAGCGCCACCGCGTCAGGGTGCATGTCATCGACCGCGAGCAGCGCATCGCCCCAGTTGGCGTGGTAGAAGTCGGTACCCTCGAGGCGTTCGGGGTAGAGGCGCCCATGAAACGAGCCGTCGGGCTTCTGGTTGTCGACGAAGTTCAACAGCGAGCCCCACGCCTCGCGCCCGCCTCTGCGCCAGCGCATCTCCATCATGTGGCACTGCGCGCTGTAGGTGATCGGGACGTGGAAGTACTCCGGACCCTCGGCGATGGCCGGGTGCCGGATCGGGCCCCATCGACCCTCGATGCGGTTCAGCCCGAGGCCATGGATGCGGTAGTCGAAATAGCGGTCAAGGTATGGATCGCCACACTGAAAGTGGGGAAAACCGTCGAAGAAGGACTCCCATGCCGAGCATGGCAAAGTCTCGCCGGGGAAGGTCCCTGAGGTCTCGTTGGCGGGAGTATCGAAGATCTCGGCGGCCGGATTATCGGAGGTTTCGTCAGCCGGGGACGCCGAGAACCCTGAAGCCTGGCGCCGTGCTTCTGCGCGCCGTAGGCGGAGTGTCAACCGGATGATCGGCAGGCCGTCGTCGTCGATCCCTACCAGCGGAAGGGCTGCGGCGATCCAGATCCACCCGGCGCGACGCGCGGCCGGGTCGGAGTCCGGGTTGAGAGCCACCCCGGAAGTGGAGCCCGCCTCTGTAGCGTGGGAGGTTTCTGGAGCCCCGACCCCGCCTTCCGCAAACGGCGAATGCCGCCATTCGGGCTCGCTACGCCCCTCGGACGCCACGATGCTCCGCCACAGGGGAGAACCGGAGCCCGTGAGTTCCATGCGCAGGACCAGCTCCTGCCCGCGCCGATCCGACACGACCCGCGTCCAGCCAACGCCGTCAGCCGTGGGTCCCACCCCGTCGGTCGCGTCGGCCGGCTGCGCCGTGAAGCCGACCAGGTGGCCCTCGAATCCGCGGGGAATCTGCCAGGATGATTCCAGAATTCCGCCCGGCAACACCTGGCGCCGCTCCTCGACGAGGACGCCTCGCTCATCCAACCACGCGGCGTCCAGCCGCCCGGGCCGCCACCTGAGCGCGGCCGGCTCGCGGCCGCCCGGCCCGCGCCTCGCTCCATGGAGCGGGTTTTCCCGTCCGTCGGGACGCACGAGGGCCACCGAGAACCCCGGACCGACCTCGTGCTGCAGCACGTGCACGGGATCCCAGAACCCCGGCCGGTGAAGCCGGCGCGGGAACGGCGGCGCCCACACCACGCCGTCCAGCCCCCCCAGAAACCACTTGTCATCACGGGCCAGCGCCGCGATGCGTGCCCTGGGGGACACGGAGGGACTTGACCTCACGATACCGAGACCCTGACGACGTACGGAACCTCGGCGCGCCACCCGGCATTGAACGCCCACTCATCGCTCGCATCTGCGTACGCTTGATAATCTGCCGGAGGTCGCTGTCCTTCGGCGGCCGCCCGGCTCTGAGCGTCCTCGATTTGTTCTTCCAGAGGTGGGAGGCCGACCGCTTCCCGGCGTTCTGCAAGCTCCTGCGGATCCTCCACCTCGCCCGGCGAGAGCCTCCCTCCGGCGTCCCAATCGAGCTGCGTGCCGTAGCGCTGCGGGCGCCCCTCGAAGAATCGGATCCGATCTTCCAGCATGGCGGCGTGTGCAGGATCCGCCTTCCCTTCCCGTGCCGCCGCCGTGAGGAGTGGCAGTGTTCGCCGGAGCAGGTCGGGCTCCGAGATCGCGTGCTGGAGTATCAGCCAGGCCGCCTCTGCTCCGTCAGAACCGACCAGGTCGGAACCTGGCCATCCGACCAACTCGATGATGCCCCGAAGACGCCGGGCATTGCGTTGATGCACCTGCGCCATCCGAGGTTCATAGCCGGCGTTGAAGAGCTTGCCGGACGCTGCGAGTTCGGCACGCACGGAGCGGTCCAGCCGGGCCATCTCCAGGAGGTCGCGCCGCAGGGGCCGGGGCTGGTTCGACTTCCCGGAGACGGAGTGGTGTGCCACGTGAGCGGACCCCCTCCGATTCGTAGCGGGGCGGTCCTTGTCCGATCCGCTGGTCACGGCGGAAGCATGCCGTCGAGTTCCGCGTACACCTGCTGGATCGCCCGGCCCGCCTGACTCTCGGACAGCCACCACTCCCCGAGCTCTCCGAAATCCGCGCTCGTCCGCGCTTCCTCCAGGCTCAACCCCTGCCCGTGGAGGCGACGCCCCTCCTCGATCACCTGCACCACGGCCTGGCGGAACACCTCCAGCTCCTCCCGCAGCACCTCGGGCGAATCGACGAAGCCATGCCCCGGGACGTAGGTCTCCACCTCCATCGCCTGCGCCCGCTCGATCATCGCCACCCACTCGGTGGGATACGCGGTGCGCATGGCGGGGAAGACGCGGTGCAGATAGGCCTCGCTCATGAAGAGGATGTCCTCGTCGGGAAGATGGACGACCAGGTCGCCGCCGGTGTGCGCGCGGCCGAGGAAGAGGATCGCGATCGTCCGGCCGCCCAGCTCGAACACCTCGCGATTGTCCACCAGGCGGGTGGGCAGCATCACAGGGGGCGCGTCGGCGGGCCGGATGGGATTGGCGGCCATTACCTCCAGCACCTCCGCCGAGGTGGGGTGGGCGATGAATTCCGCGTCTTCGGGGAAGGCGGAGTTGCCGGCGGTGTGGTCGCCGTGGTCGGAGCAGATCACGACGTGCGTGATGGGCTGGTCGGTGACCGAGGCGATGTGGTCGATAAGACGCTGGGTCTCGGCCACGTTGCCCTGGCCGTCGGCGACGAGCACGCCGTCGTCGGTCACCACGAACATGCTGACGGTGGTGAAGCGCTGGTCCCCGGCCGAGCGCAGCGCCTCGTAGGAGTAGACCCCTTCGGCCAGCTCCCGCAGCCGCGGGAAGTCCTCCTCGGTATAGCCGCGCGCGAACGGGTCGGCGGTGCGGACCAGCTCGTCGGCCGCGACGGCGGTGCCGGCTCCGGGGTCCGCATCGCTCCCGGCTCCGCCGCCTCCCGCCTCGTCATCCCCGAAACCGCCGCACGCAAGACCCGCGAAGGCGACGGCCAGACCGATGAACCTGAGGGCGCGCCATTCCGATGCGCGTCCGGGACCGGCGCAGTCGTCAAGCTTGCGGACCGGGTGGGGCAGGTGCTGATTCGTCGGCCTTCTGGTCATGGCAGGTGCTCCTCGGTCACGGGCCTTCATGGCTGCCCGGTGATCTGGTCGAAGGTCAGGTTCTGGATGCCGTACTCGCGCCAGTCGTCGTGGTCGAAGTGCCACCACTCCGCCTCGTAGACGGTGAAGCCCTCGGCCTCCATGGCGCGCCGCAGCAGCTCCCTCAGCCAGCGTTGCCGGGAGGTGCCGCCCGGGTAGTCGGCGAAGGAGCGCGGCGAGAATTCGTCGTAGCCGCCCACCATGTCCACGGGTTGACCCGTGGCGGGATCGTAGAGGTTGAGGTCGATGGCCGAGCCGCGATTGTGGCGGGAGCCGCTCGCCGGATCGGCGACGAAGATCTTCTGCGACTCGGGGGTCGCGTCCCAGAACATCTTCGTGACGTACCAGGGCCGGTAACCGTCGTGGAGCAGCAGGCCGTACCCGTGGGGGGCCAGGGCGCGATGCACGCGTGCGACGGCTTCCGCCGCGGGCCGCTGGAGGAAGACCCGGGGCTCGTCGTAGAAGATCGACGACATGAAGTTGTTGGTGGTCGCGTAGCGGACGTCGAGGCGAATCCGCGGCTCGAGGGACGTCACCTCGACCAGCTCCGAGTCGCGGAACGGGCCGGCTTCCCCGGGCGGTGACGCGGCCAGCGCCTCCGCGCGCAACTCCTCGACCGGGCGCACCGGTGTGATGCGGAAGGTCGCGCCCGCCTCGGTTCCCACCTCCCGGCGATCGAAGCGGACGGATGCCGCCTCGACGGACGTCGCCCGCCCCGCGTCGTCGCGAGCGAACACCAGCCGCTCGCCGTGGTAGAGGCCCCAGTCAGGAAAGGCGTACACGTCCGCCGACATCTCCGCCAGCGGATACAGGAAAAACCACTCGATGAGCGCGTGCAGCCGGCCTTCCCGCTCCAGGATGTAGAGCACGTTGTGGTCCCAGCCGTATTCCCCGATCAGTCCTTCCCAGTGGGCGGGCGGCGGGTCCGGCAAGCGCCGCGGCGCACGGCGCGCATGTCGTACGGGCGGTTCGCCGAGTTCGATCAGATCGTCGCCGCCCGGCAGGAAGCGGGCGCCGAAGGCCACCCGGTCGTCGACGACGAGGGTATCGCCGCGCGCGCGCATCCGGACGGTGGCACCGCCCCGCACCGGGGTCATGTACAGTCCGCCGTTCCGCTCATCGAACTCGAGTCCGTCGTCGCCTGCGCCGTAGAAGCCCTCGAGCGCCAGCGCGAGCGCCGGATCGATGGGGGCGGTCTCCGGCAACGCCTCCAAGGGCAGCGGCAGGCCGTCGCGCGCCGCCAGCAAGAGTTCCAGCGCCGCGTCCGCGATACGTCCGGTAACGGTGTTGGTGCCATCCACCGCGGACACGACCACCACCCCGAGGCCGGCGTCGGGAAGAAATGCCAACTGGGTCGAGAAGCCGTAGATCGCACCTCCGTGCCCGAGCCATCGCTCTCCGAAGCGCTCCTGGACCGAGAATCCCAACCCGTAGCCGCTCGGCGCACCCTCTTCCTCGAACTGGGGCTCCCACATCGACTCCAGCGTCCCGGCGCCCAGCACGCGCCCGTTCACCCCTTCGCCGCGTCGAAACATCGCGCTCATGAAACGGGCCAGGTCGAGCACGGTCGAGTACATGCTGCCCGCCGGCGCCATCCCCAGTTCGAAGGTTGGCGCGTCGAAGCGCCCCCTGTCGAACCCCCACATCCAGGCGTGCGCGAGATCTCCGGCGATCTCCGCATCGGGTGTGAACGAACTCGCGTTCATCCCCAGCGGTTCCAGCACTTCGCGCCGGAGATAGCCGGCGAAGGGCTCGCTCTGGAGGGCTTCCAGGACGTACCCGACGACGGCGATCCCCGCATTCGAGTACTTCGTGCGCGCTCCGGGCTCGTAGACGAGCGCGGTGCCGTTCAGGCTGGCGACCGTGGCCGCCAGATCCGTTCCGCCATCGTCGAAATAGTGCCCGGCGGGTGGTTCGCGAATGAGCCCCGACCGGTGCGCCATGAGATGACGCAGCGTGATGGGCGTGCCCGAGCGGTTGTCGGGGGCGAAGTCCGGAAGGTAGGTCCGCACCGGAGCATCGAGGCCCACGCGCCCCGCCTCCACCATCTGCATGATGGCGATGTCGGTGAACAGCTTCGAGACCGACCCCACGCGGTACACCGTCGCGGCGGTGGCGGGCTCTTCCTCCGCGGCGTCTTGGGCACCGAACCCTTCCGCCCAGACCACCTCGTCCCCGTCCACCAGCGCGATCGAGACCGCCGCAAGCCCCTTGTCGGCGCGTTCCCGCTCGATCGCGGTCGCGAGCAACGCCGCCACATCCGAGTAGTCGGCGGCTGTCTGTCCCTGCTGTCCCGCATCGGTCGCGCCCCCGCACGCCCATGCGGCCAGCGCGAGTGCGGCGGACGCCGGGAATCGCCGTCTGTGGCGTCGTTTTCCGCGCTTCGGGCGCCGAATTCCGTTCATGCGACGATTCCTCAAGCTGACGACCCGAAATCGATGGGCCGCGAGGGTGGGACCCGGAGTGGAAAACCTTCTGGACATCGCTGGCATCCCATTGTAGAATCGTTCGCCCCCGCGCGAAAACGGGGGAGACCAGCGAGTTGCTCGCGCGCGGGAAAGGCACGGGCTGCCCGGGCCGCGCGACAGTGTGATTTGGCGCGGCTTTTTTCGTACACGGCACGGGCACTGGGCGCAAGATAGCCTTTGCTGAAGCCGGGGCGCGGCGGGCACCCGCGAAGCGGTTCTGTAGAGGCCGGCGGGCGCCGAGGACAACGCGGAAGGAGGACGGAATGATCGCCGTACAAGGGGTGACCAAGCGCTTCGGCCCCCTCCTGGCCGTCAACGACGTGTCGTTCGAGGTGGACCGGGGCGAGGTGGTGGGTTTTCTTGGTCCCAACGCGGCCGGCAAGACCACCACCATGCGCATGCTGACCGGCACCCTGCAGCCCGACTCGGGCGTGGTGCTGTTCGACGGCGTGCCCATCGAGACCGACCTCAGGGAAGCCAAGCGGCGGGTGGGCTATCTGCCCGAGGCGAATCCGCTGTACGACGACATGCTGGTCGCCGAGTATCTCGAGTACGTCGCCGAGATCCGCCGGATCCGGGGCGCGGATGCCCGGCGCGCGGTCCGGGACGCGGCCGAGGAGACCGCGCTCGAGGCGGTGTTCTTCCGCCCGATCGGCGAGTGCTCCAAGGGCTACCGGCAGCGCATCGGGCTCGCGGCGGCGATCCTGCACCGCCCCGAGATCCTGGTGCTCGACGAGCCCACCGAGGGCCTCGACCCGAACCAGCGGGTGGAGATCCGCAAGCTGATCAACGCGCTGGGCGCCGAGCGCACGGTGCTCCTCAGCACCCACGTCATGCAGGAGGTCGAAGCCACCTGCCAGCGGCTTCTGATCATCTCGGGCGGGCGGCTGGTCGCCGACGGCACCGTGGCCGATCTGGCGGCCGACCGCACCGGCGGCGCCTTCTACCTTGTCGAAGCCGAAGGAGATGACGTGTCCGAGGCCCTTGCCGCCCTGGAAGGCGTTTCCTCCGCCACCGCGGAAACCCACGAAGGGCGCACCCGCGTGCGTCTGGAGGTCGCGTCCGGCGCGGAACTGCGCCCCACCATATTCCAGCTCGCCACCCGCCGCGGGTGGGCGCTCTGGGAGTTGCATCGGGAGCAGGCCAACCTGGAGCGGGTCTTCCGGTCCCTCACCGCGAACGGCGAAGCTTCCACAACGCCGGCCGAGGAGGTGGAAGAATGAACCTCTCCAGCATTCTGGCCGGCCTGAGAGGCGTGCCCACCATCGCGCGCCGAGAACTCGCGGGCTTCTTCGATCAGGCCACGGCCTACATCCTGATCGTCGCCTTCCTGACCCTCGGGATCTTCATCGAGTTCCGCTCGCTGTACGCCTCCAACATCGCCACCCTGCGTCCCCTTTTCGATCTCCTGCCCTGGCTGTTCGCGATCCTGATTCCGGCCGCGACCATGCGTTCGCTCGCGGAGGAGCGCCGCAGCGGGACGCTTGAGTGGCTGCTGGCGCATCCGTTCAACGAGGTCGAGACCGTCCTCGGCAAGTTCCTGGGGAACTGGATCTTCGCCCTGGTCGCGCTCGCCGGCACGCTGCCGATGTCGATCGGGGTGCTGATGGCGTCCGAAGCCGATCCGGGAATCATCACCGCGCAGTACGTGGGCGCTTCGTTGCTCGCGGCCCAGTTCGTGGCCATCGGCCTGTGGGCGTCGAGCATGACCCGCAACCAGATCACCTCGTTCATGCTGGCGATCGCCGTCAGCCTGGTGCTGGTGCTCATCGGCCTGCCGTTCGTGCAGATCGGGCTGACGCCGATGATCGGCGGCGCCGCGGCCCGGCTCTCCGTGATCGGGCACTTCGAGAACGTCGCCCGGGGCGTGATCGACCTGCGCGACGTCCTGTACTTCCTCTCCACCGCCGCCCTCTTCCTGGTGCTGTCGATCGCGATGGTGAGCCGAGAGCGGCTGAGTCACGGCCGGGCCGACTATCGGCGCCTGCGCGTGGGCACCATCGCAATCGCGGCCCTGGTCGTGGTGCTGAACCTGGTCGGCGGCTACATCCGGGGGCGCCTGGACCTGACCCGCGGCAACCTCTACACCCTCGCCGACGGGACCCGCGAGGTGCTGGGGAACATCGACGACATCGTCACCTTCAAGCTCTTCGCGTCCGACGAGCTTCCCCCGGAGGTGCAGCTCACGCTGCGCGACGTGGAGGATCTGCTCGCGGACTTCCGGCGCGCGGGCGGCGGGCAACTGGTGGTGGAGAAGATCGATCCCGGCGACAGCGACGAGGCGCGTACCGAGGCCAGCGGCATGGGGATCCCGGAACTCGACTTCAACGTCCTGCGCGACGACGAGTTCGAGGTGCGCCGGGGATACTTCGGGCTGGCCATGCAGTACGCGGACCAGCGCGAGATCATCCCCATCATCGACCGCACCGACGACCTGGAGCTGCGCATGGCGACGGCGGTCGTGTCCATGACCACCGACGCGCGCCCTAGCCTGCGCTTCGCCTCCGGGTTCGGCGCCAGGCAGGCCTTCGAGATGCCGGTGCTGCAGCAGGCGCTCGGCGACCGCTACTCGATCGGAAGCGTCGCGCTCGACGGCGACACGGTGCCTCCGCTGAATCCGGATTCCATCGACGTGCTGGTGGTGGCGGGGCCGACGGAGCCCATGTCGGCGCTCGCCCTGGAGCGGCTCGCGGAGTACGTGGACGGCGGCGGTGCCGCGATGCTGCTGGTGGAGGGGACGCAGATCGATCCGCAGTCGCCGATGGCGTCGCCGGTGACGTCGGGGCTCGAGACTTTCCTGGAGGAGCGCGGAATCAGATACGACGGGGGCATCGTCTACGACCTGGCCTCCGCGGAGCGGGTGCAGATGGGTCGCCAGGGGATCTTCGCCGTGGTGCGTTCCTACCCGCTCTGGCCCATCCTCTTCCGGGGCGCCGATCATCCGGTGACCCGCGACCTCAACAACCTCTCCGTCGGATGGGCCAGCTCGCTGATCCTGACCGACTCGGCGCGCGTCACGCCGCTCTGGACCACCACGGAAGCGGGGGGCGTGCAGGCGCCGGGCAGCCCCATCGCGCCCGACATGCAGGCCTTCCCCGACGAATCCAATCTCGGTGTTGAGGTTGTAGCGGCGGCGGTGGATTTCGCGCTTCCCGCCGAGGAAGGGCGGGAGGGCGACGGTTCCGAACCGGCCGGCCGCATGATCGTGGTCGCCGATGTGGACTTCCTGGACGAGCAGTTCGTCCGGTCGAGCCGCCAGAACCTGCTCTTCGCCGCCAACTCGGTCGACTGGCTGGCGCAGGACGAGGCGCTCATCAGCATCCGCTCCAAGGATCGCACGCCGCCTCCGCTGGCGCTGGAGTCGGACTTCGCCAAGAACGCGCTCAAGTGGGGGAACCTGGTGGGCATCCCCCTCTTCTTTTGCCTCGCCGGCGCCTTGCGGGTGACGGGCAGGCGGGCCCGCGCCGAGCGCCGCTGGAACGAGAAGGACGCATGAGCAAGAACGCACTGCAGAGACTTGTCATCGCGCTCGCGGGACTGCTGGTCCTGTACGGCGTCATCCGCCTGGTGGGCGGCCGCAGTCCGGAGGTCCCCCCCGGAGCGGTCGAGCTGGCGGCGGAGCTGGAGGGCATCGACGAGCGCACCCTGGAGGGCGCCACCTTCAGCGGGTCCGACCGGGAGATCGAGGTCGCGCGCGTCGCCGGTGAATGGACGGTGAACGGGTACGAAGCCGACTCCGCCGCGGTGGCGCGCATGTTCACGGCGCTCTCGGAGGTCGAGGTGGGCGCACTGGCCGCGGCCAACCCGGACAACCACGAGCGCCTGGGGGTGACCGGCCGCGACGCCTGGATGCTCGAGTTCCGCCTCCTCGGCGGCGAAAGCCGCATCCTGGCGCTGGGCCGGGTGGGATCGGCCTTTCAGACCGCCTACGTCCGGCTGCCCGGCTCCGACGAGGTCTACACCGTCCGGGGAGACCTGCGCGGCTCCTTCACCCGCACCCTCACGGACTGGCGCGACAAGCTCATCGCGCGCACGGACGTGGAGTCCATCGCATCCATCGAGGTGGAACGCGACGGAGAGGTCGTCATCGTCGAGCGCGGCGAGGCGGGCTGGACGGTGGCGGAGTCGGGCTCGGTGCCGGATTCGGCTGCGGTCGCGAACATGCTCGACGAGGTCGACGAGCTGCGCGCCATCGGCTTCGTGGAGGAAGGATCCGAGTTTCCGGCCGAGGACCTGCGTCGCTTCGTGGCTCTCAACGAGAGCGGCGACACGGTGCTGGCGCTGGACATGGCGCCGGTGGACGCCGAGTACTGGGTGCGCGCCGCGGGGAACGATACCCTCTACCGCCTGGCGGCCTTCCGCGCCACCCGGATCGTGCCCGAGCCGGACCGGCTGCTGGGACGGGAAGGGGGGTAGTCGCTAACCTGCCGGCGTCATTGGTACCCCTCGAACCCTGGTGGGCACCGGCCTCGCGGGTGTTGCCGCCTTCGAGCGGCCGCGGTATTAACTACCTGACGTCCGGATCACGCCACGGTGCACTCACATGCCAGGAACACGCCAGGGACTCCAGGGGCCGCACAGGCGCGGCATGGCGATGTGGCTCGCGCTTGCGGGCACGATCCTGCATCTGGCCGTCGCGGCGCCAGCCCAGGCCCAGTTGGACCCGAACGCCATCATCGATCGCGTGGACCGGCTGCTGCGCGGTGAGTCCAGCCGGGGCGTCGCGACGATGGAGATCGTGACCGAGCACTGGGAGCGGCAGATGACGATGGAGATCTGGTCGCTCGGCACGGACTATTCGCTCGTCCGCCTGCGGGCGCCGCGGAGGGAAGCCGGAACGGCGACTCTGAAGGCCGCCGAGGACATCTGGAACTACCTCCCCAAGGTCGATCGGACGATCAAGGTTCCTGCCTCGATGATGGGCGGATCGTGGATGGGATCGCACTTCACGAACGACGACCTGGTCAAGGACAGCAGGCTCGTCGATGACTATGACATCGAACTCGTGTTCGACGGAGAGGATGCGGATGGCGTGGCCGTCTGGGACTTTCGCCTGACTCCCAAGCCGGAGGTGCCCGTCGTCTGGGGGCACATCGACTACCGGATCCGGCAGTCCGACGACATGCCGGTCCGGGCGGAATTCTTCGACGAGAACGGCGAACTGGCCAGGACCATAGAGCACGGCGACTACACCGAGTTCAGCGGGCGGATCGTTCCCAGGGTCATGAACATGCACCCGGCGGACAAGCCGGACGAACGCACGACGATCCGCTACGAGGAGCTTGAGTTCGACATCGATGTCGATCCATCCTTCTTCTCGCTCCGGACCCTTCAGCGCGGGAGGTAGCGCCGCGTGACGGGCCGGTTGTGGCGAATCGGGTGGCGCAACCTCGGCCGTAACCGGAAGCGAACAGTTCTCACCGCGCTCGGCCTCGGGGTCGGCTACTTTGCCGTGGTGTTCATGGTCGGATGGGCCGAGGGGGTCTCGACGGGACTCGTCGAGAACGCCACGTCGCTCGTCAGCGGACCGATCGAGATCCACGATGCCGACTACCGGCCCGAGCGCAGCCTGTACGAGACCATCGGCGGCCGCGAGGGTGCCGACGTGGCGGAGATCCTGCGCACCATCGAGGCCGACCCCTCGGTCGTGGCCGCCGCCCCGCGCGTGTACGCGAGCGGGCTCGTGAGTTCCGGCGAAGCGACACTGGCCGGCGTTCTGCTCGGCGTCGACCCCGAGCGCGAGGTGGCGCTGACCCGTTTTCTGAATCCCCTGGCAGCGGGCCGCCTGCCTGCCACCGGCCGATACGAAGCCGTGGTGGGAGACGAGATGGCGCGGCAGCTCGAGCTGAGCGTCGGGGACGAACTCATCGTCGTCGCCTCGGCAGCGGACGGCTCGATGGGCAACGACCTGTACACGGTGACCGGCATCTTCCGGACCGGCCTGCTCGAGTTCGATGCCAGCACCATGGTCATGCCGGTCGCAGACCTCCAGACGCTCGTGGTCCTCGATCCGGGTCGGGTCCACGAAATCGCGGTCAGCACTGACGATCCGTCGCAGGCCGACCTGACCGCGACCCGCCTCGCAGCCACCCTTCGAGCTCCCGAACGGGCGATGTCGGTCGCGTCGTGGACGGAGCTCAATCCGGTGCTTGCCCAGTATGTCGCGCTCGCCGATGCGACGTACTGGATCTTCATCGTCCTCATTTATTCAGTCGCCAGCTTCGGCATCGCCAACACGACGCTGATGGCCACCTTCGAACGCCGCCGCGAGTTCGCCGTCATGCTGGCGCTGGGTGCATCGCCGCGGTCGGTGGTCGGCACGGTGCTGTCCGAGGCGGTCGCGACCGGCATCATCGGGCTGGGCCTCGGGACCGTCGTCACAGTGCCGCTGATGGTCTGGTTCTCCACGGCGCCGCCCGACCTGGGATGGCTCTACGGAAGCCTCACAGTGGAGGGCGTACTGCTGACGCCGAGTCTCCGCGTCGGGACCAACGTGCCGGCATGGACCTGGGCGACCATCGGCCTGATCGTCACGGCACTCGTCTCCGCCCTCTACCCGGCACTCCGTGCGGCGCGGGTGCCGCCCGCCGACACTCTGTCGGGCGTGTAGCCGTGCTCCTGCGCGTCCTGGTCCGGCTCGCCCTGAGGAACCTGCGCCGTCAGCTCCGTCGCACGGTGCTGACCGCCTCGGCGATGATCGTGGGCGGCGCATTCCTGGTCTGGTCGATGACGATCGACGACGGCAGCCACGAGCAGTGGGTCGATTCCGGTGTGCGCATGGGGAGCGGACACCTGACCATCGAGCGGCCCGAGTACCGGCTGCACCGTCAGATCGACGACCGGCTGACGGCGGACGTCAGCCGCGCCGCTGAGCAGGCGCTGACCTCTCCGGAGATCGCACCGCACGTTGAGAGCATGTCCGCCAGGCTCGGCATCAACGGGCTGGCGAGTTCGGCGGCCGGTGCGCGCCCGGCGCAGATCGTGGGGGTCGACCCCGTCGCCGAAGCCGGCTTCGGCATGATCGACGATGGCGTGATCGAAGGGCGCTACCTCGAGCCCGATGATCGGCTGGCGGCCTTTGTCGGCACCGATCTGGCCCGCAGCCTTGGACTCGAGATCGGATCGCGCTTCGTCGTGCAGGCGCAGGGTGCCGACGGCGAGATTACGGGGCAGCTGCTCCACGTGGTGGGGATCTTCCGCAGCCGCGTCGCCGCCATCGACCAGGCGACGATCCACATCACGCTCGCGACCGCCGGCGAGTGGCTCGGTTCCGGGAGCGACGTGACCAACGTCGCGGTCGTCCTGCAGGGCAGCGGCAGGACCCGATGGGTCTCCGACCGCCTGGCGCTGGCGCTGGCGGAGCCGGTGGAACGCGGCGAGGCACGCGTCGTGGGGTGGCGCGAGGCGAACCCCGTCCTGGCGGCGGGGATCGCGATCGACGAGTTCGGGAATTATGTGATTCAGGGGTTCCTGTTCGTCATCATCGCGTTCGGGATCGTCAACACGGTGCTCATGTCGGTGATGCATCGCCAGCGCGAGTTCGGCATACTTCAGGCGCAGGGGCTGACGCCGGGTCAGACGGGCACCGTCGTTCTCATCGAAGGCCTCACGATGTCCGCTGTCAGCGGGCTGGTCGGCGTCGGCCTGGGACTCCTGGCCACCTGGTACTTCTTCGGCGACGGGCTCGACACGTCGGTCTTCATGCAGGACATTGACGAGTTGACATTCTCGGGTGTCGCCGTCGACCCTGTCATCGTCCCGATCTTCGGGGTGCGACGCATCGTCCAGATTGTCGCGTTCATTCTCGGCATTGGAATTCTCGCCTCGGTCTATCCGGCGCTGCGCGCTGCCCGGGTCGACGTTACCGAGGCGATGAAGTTCGATCGGTAGCCACTCTCGTGCCGACCCCCTGGCGCGCAAGGAGAATCGAGGTGTGATGGCAGTGCGCGACACGGCAGCCGCCCGGACCGACGGCGTCTGGAAGGTCTTCCAGCAGGAAGCCGAATCCGTGCAGGCGGTCCGCGACGTCAGCCTGACCATCGAGCGTGGCGAATTCACCGCGCTCGCGGGGCCGTCGGGCTCCGGCAAGACGACGCTGCTGAATCTGATCGGTGGCCTGACCCGCCCCACGCAGGGACGGGTCTGGGTCGCCGGGCGCGAGGTGAGCCGCATGTCGAACCGGGAGCTGGCGCGGCTCCGGCTCGAGGAGGTCGGCTTTGTCTTCCAGGCCTATAACCTGCTCCCCGTGCTCACGGCGTTGGAGAATGCGGAATTCCCGATGCTCCTTCAGGGCGTGCCGGCAGAGGAGCGTCAGGCGCGGGTCCGCGGACTCTTTGCGCGGACGGGAATGGAAGGGCTCGAAGACCGGCGCCCGGGCAAGCTGTCCGGCGGCCAGCAGCAGCGGGTCGCCGTCGTGCGTGCGGTGGCCAGCCGTCCGGCCCTGGTGCTCGCGGACGAGCCGACGGCGAACCTGGACTCGGTCACCAGCGACGCGCTCCTCGATGTCATGGGCGAGCTGAATCGCGACCTCGGAGTGACCTTCGTCTTCGCCACCCACGACAGCCGCGTCATGGAGCGGTCCCGGCGTCTGATCCGCATGGTCGACGGCACGGTGCATGACGACGAGCGCCGATCCTGAGCGGAAGACCTGCCTCAAAGCTCCTGCCGGGTGTTCGGCACGCCTTGAGGCTTGAGGCGCGAGCAATGGACATCCACGAAGCGATAGCAGTCACCCAGGAGCGACTGGCGGGAGAGGGTGCCACCATGCATGACCTGCTCGGGCACCTGCGAGACAGGATCTCTCCCGTTCTGATCGGAGAGCAGGAGTGGAAACACCTGCTGGCAAGGGCGGGGACCCTGCCCATAACCATGGGTGCCCAGCCGTTCGGTTTCGAGCTGCCGCTGCACGACAGTCGGCCGCGGGCGGATTTCGGCGTCTCGCTGGCGAGCGGCAACCGGTCGGGCGCGTTCTTCGAGGAGAAGGCGCGGCGCGACCCATCGGATCGCACGGCGGCGGCGGTCAGCCGCCTGTTTCGCAGCATGGAGGCCGCGGACTCGCCCCTGCGCGCGATAGTCGGCCGCAAGTTGATGCTGGAATACGACATCGGCTCGGGAGGCGAGGGCGATCCGCTGCCCGGGATGTTCCTGCGGCCCAACGAACGCATGATCGTCGGCGGCGCCGGGCAGCGGCACGACGTCGGCGTCGTGGTGGACGAACTCGTGGACTGCCACGACCTGGAACCGAGCGCGGCGGAGCGGAGCAACGCCGAGCGGGTCTACCTGGCGCAACCTGAAGACACCCGCCTCGACTCGTTCGGCCTGTTTCCGTCGCGCGCACGCCAGATCCGCCTGGCGATCATGGGCTTTGCCGGGCAGCGGGAGGTCCGTTCCTTCCTCGAGAAGATCGCCTGGCCCGGGAACATCGCGACCGTGGAGACGGTGCTTGCACGCTTCGGCGAGCGCACGCAGATCGTCAGGACCGGGGTGAACGTCGACGCGCAGGCGGATGGCGTCGGTCCGACCCTCGGCCTGACGCCCATAGTCAAGCAGAGATATACGGCTGCTTCCCGGGTCTGGATCGATGGCCTGACGGATTGGCAGCCGGTGCTGGAGGCCCTGCGCCACGAGGACCGTGTAGTGTCGGAGAAAGTTGCGGCGCTGGTCGGCTGGGTCTCGCAACCGACCATTCTGTTTGGCAGAACCGGGCGGTTCGTACTGTTGCGGGGAATCCACCACATCAAGCTGGTCATCGCCGGAGACCGGGTTGAACAGATCAAGGCCTACGTCTACATGGTGCTGTCGGGTGTCATCACGCCCTGATATCCGCATCGCGCGCGGCCTTGCGGATGGCGCGGGTGGGGCCGGGACATGGCGCGTCGCGTTTGCCGCGCGCTGTCGCGTTCAGGGGGCGGTGCGCCCGGGGAGGTCGCCACGGTGAAGGAACTCGGCAGCGGGACGTGCGGAAAGATTGCGGTCGTCGGAGCCGGCACCGCGGGCGCGCTGGCCGCCGCCAGCGTATCGCGGTTGCACCCGGAGCGCGATCATGAGCTGCACCACATCTACGATTCTCGCATTCCCATCATCGGCGTGGGCGAAGGAAGTTGGCCCAGTCTGGTCCGCGAACTGCAGCAACTATCGCAGTTGCCCCACGAGACGGTTCAGCAACGCCTGAACGGCACCCGCAAGTTCGGCAGCCGCTTCGAGGGATGGGGTCGACGCCGACAGGACTTTGTTCACTACTTCACGCCACAACAGGTGGCCTATGCCTACCACCTGTCGGCCGACCTGATGGCGGATCTGTTGCGCGCGAGTACGCGAGCCCGCCACATCGACGCGAGGGTGACCGCGATCACGAAAGTCGACGGCGGCGCGCAGGTGCAGTTCGAGGGCCGTGAGGCCGAGCGCTACGATCTGGTCTTCGATGCCCGCGGCTATCCGCGGCAACTGGATCCGCAGGAGCACATCGACATTTCCTTCATCCCCACGAACTGCGCCGCCATTCGCCGCGGCCCCCCGGTCGTCAAGGCGCCGCCGAACGCGCCGGTCCGCGAACTCACGTATACCCGTGCGGTGGCGCGTCCGCACGGATGGGTGTTCGTCATTCCGCTGACCGTGCACACATCCTACGGCTATGTCTTCAATAAGGACGTGTCCGATCTCGATGCAGTCGAGGCGGACTTCGACGAGTTCCTTGCGGAGGACGGCGTGTCGGATTTCGAGAAGCGCGCCGTCATTCCGTTTCCCAATTTCGTCCGCCGCCGGATCTATGATGGTGCCGTGGTCCGCGTCGGGAATGCCGCCGCCTTCATGGAGCCGCTCGAAGCGACCGCCATCAGGTTGGCGCAACTGCAGGTCGCGCTGGTTCTGCGCATGCGGTTCCACCGGCCGGCGGAGTATGTGCAGAGCGACGCGCCCGTCATCAACCGCTTTCTCGTCACCGATGCGCTCGCAGCCGGCTTGTTCGTCGGTTGGCACTATTGCTGTGGTTCGAAGTACGACAGTGCGTTCTGGCGCAACGCCCGGGACCGCGTGTGGCCGAACTACCGGGAGGCCGCCGATCCGCTGGCCGTGGACTGTTCCGCCTTGCGCAAGTTCGACGAGATGCTCGAACTGGTCACCGCGTTGACCCCCGATCCGGCGGACTGGGAGCGGCAGTGCGCGTTCCTTCCCGTGAGCAGCTTCGCGCAAATCGCCCACGGTCTGGGTGCGCCATTGGGGCGGAAGCACGACTCCATGCCGACGTAGCCGGCCGGCGGCCGGCGAAGCCTGCACCGCGCACCCTGACGTGCTATCCTTGTTCGATACTAGGTAAGGAGGCGATACAGAGGCGTGTTCAATAATCCGTTTGGTTCGTTTCACGATACCGTTGCGGAAGCAAAGCAGGAACGGGAACAACTCGACCGGCTGCTGACGGTTTCCACACCGCGGGAGCGCCTGCTCGTCGTCGCCGTCGCGCTGTCGTTGTTCATCTTCGTGACGTGGCTCTTTCTTGGCAGCGTAACCCGCAGCCTCGCGGTGGACGGTGTGCTGGTCGACCCGGGCACAAGCCTGTCCGAAGCGGGCCGGTCCGTGCAGGCGCTCGTCTGGATCGACAGCGACATCGTGCCGCAGATCAGGGCAGGAATGCCGGCGGTGATGGAGCTGGGCATGGCGGATGGAGAAGCGGACACAATAAGCGTGGAAGTCGCGGCAATTTCCGCCGTTCGCCTGTTGGAGGCTCCCGCGGCCTTCGAGTCTGCGGTGCCGGTATCGGTGCACCGCCTCGATATCGCGCTGGACGAGAGCCTCGACCTTGCTTCCATTGTGGGCAGAGAATGTCGGATCGTCATCGAGATTGGCACGCAATCTCCGGTCGCATTCCTGCGGATGGGGCGGTCATGATATGGCGCTGATCGCCTTCAGGGGGGGTGACGACAAGGCCGCAGCGAGCTTCGAGGAACAGCGCGTAACCACGCCGATTGTGTTGCAGATGCACGCGTCGGAATGTGGCGCCGCCTGCCTCGGCAGCGTTCTCGCCTACTTCGGACGCTGGGTTTCGCTGGTGGAATTGCGGGAAAGATGCGAGGTGAGTCGGGACGGAAGCAGTGCGGCGAGCATCGCGCGCGCCTCCAGGCACTACGGTCTCGAATGCAGTGGACTCAGCGTACGTGCCGGTCAACTGAAGAGGTTGCAGTTGCCTCTGATCGTGTTCTGGCAATTCAGCCATTTTGTCGTCCTCGAGGGGTTCGACAGTCGCCACTTCTATCTCAATGATCCGTCCACGGGGCGGCGCAGGCTCTCGGCGGAAGAGTTCGGCAAGGGCTACAGCGGAATTGCGCTGCGATTCAAGCGGGGCTCCGGTTTCGAACCCGGCGGCGAACCGCCCGGATTGTACACGCAACTGGGCACGCTGCTCACCGGATCGCGGAGCGCGCTTGCCTGGGTAATCGCCTGCGGCCTCATGTTGACGCTGCTGGCCCTTGTGGTCCCCGCATCCCTGGGCGTCTTCGTGGACGATGTTCTGGAGAACCGGGGGCCCTGGGGCGGACTCGTGACGGCCCTGCTCGGCGGCGGTGTCCTCATATACATCCTGTCCGTGCTCAAGCACCGGTTCCTGAAACGGCTTGCGATCCGGGTTTCGGTGATGGGCTACAGTCGAGGCCTGTCGCGGCTGCTGCGGTTGCCGGTGGAGTTCTTCGAACACCGTCTCGCAGGCGATCTGACGGATCGAGTCTCGTCCATCGACAGAGTCGCGAGAAACCTGACGGAACAGTTTCTGGTGCTCATTGTCGACATGGGAATGAGCGCCGTGCTGCTCATTGCCATGTTGGCCTACGATGTCCGGCTCACGCTGGTTGTGCTGTTTCTGGCCTTTCTGCACGGCGTGCTGGCACACGTTCTCAACGGGCTCCGGGTGGTTCGCAGCCAGGCGATGAGGCGCGAACAGGGGCTTTTGCTCGGCGTCGGCATGCAGATGCTGAATCATGCCGACAACCTGCGCATGACAGGATCGGACGACCGTTTCTTTTCGCGGTGGGGCGGCCATCAGGCGCGCGAACTGCATGCACGCCGGCGCTATTCCGCACTGGGCTCCGTCAACACCGCGCTCCCGGGCCTGATCGCCGCACTTCGCGCCGCGACGGTCCTGGGCATCGGGGGAAGCCTGGTCATGGCCGGAGAGATGACCCTGGGCACGCTGGTCGGGTTCTATATCCTGGCCGAGATGTTTCTGGCACCGGTTGGGCGCTTCCTGGAGTTCGCCGGACAACGCCAGGCGCTCGAAACCGATCTGCAGCGACTCGAAGATATCTCCAAAGCGGCGGAAGACCCCGCCTTCCGCCGCCGGAGTCCTGAGTCGGAGTCGCTTCCCACCTTCAAGGGCCGACTCCAGCTCACCGGCCGGCTCGAGCTGGGGAACGTCAGCTTCGGCTTCAACAGGAGTCGGCCCGCTCTGATCAAGGACTTCAACCTCCTGATCAGGCCGGGGCAGCGGGTTGCCGTTGTCGGTCCCAGCGGTTCCGGCAAGTCGACCCTCGCGCGTCTGATTGCCGGTCTCTATCAGCCCTGGTCCGGCGAAATCCTGTTCGATGGCCACCCCCGGGACGAGATTCCCGAGGAGGTGCTGCGGCGATCCATCTCCATGGTGGATCAGGAGGTCGTGCTCTTTTCCGGGTCCGTGCGCGACAACATCACCCTGTGGAACCCCGCCGTTCCCGATGAGGCCATCTTCGCGGCGACACGCGATGCCCGGATCCACGACGAAATACTGCTTCGGCCGGCCGGGTATTCAACCCGGGTCGAGGACGGCGGCGTGAATTTCAGCGGCGGCCAGCGCCAGCGGCTGGAGATCGCCCGGGGGCTGCTGGGCAATCCGACGCTGCTCATTCTGGATGAGGCGACCAGCGCCCTCGATGCCGCGACGGAGGAATACGTCGACGACGCCTTGCGACGTCGGGGTGTAACGTGCCTGATCGTGGCGCACCGGCTGAGCACCGTGCGGGACTGCGACGAGATCATCGTGCTCGACGGGGGTGTCGAAGTGCAGCGCGGGACGCACGACGAGCTGATCGCGGATCGGGACGGCACCTACTTCAAGCTGGTCAAGTCCGGCTGATGCGGGACACCAGCCCGGCGTACACATCCATCGCGGAACTCGCCGCCCTCTCCGGCGAGTCCGTGCCCTGCGCCGGCAATCTGCCGGTGAAGCTCGACGACCCGGACACCGTCTGGTTCATCGATCAGGGCGCCGTCAATCTGTTCCTGGTCGAATTCCGGGACGGGGTGGAGCAGGCGGCGCCGCAGCATCTGCTGCGCCGCGGATCGGGCTCGCTGCTGCCGGGGGTCGCGCCGGACGGGCCACGCGATGAGGATGACACCACGCTCAGCCTGATCGCCAAGGGATCGCCGGGCACCATTCTGAAACGCCTGCCCGCCTCCGTGCTGTCCGACGCCGATCCGGCGGAGCTGGCGGAACAGACCGATACCTGGCTGACCGCGATTACGGACACACTCTCGCGTTTTGCGAGCCGCCTTCCGCGTCCGACTGCGCTGGCCAAACCCGGTCTGACGCGGACGCCGGCTCCCTGTACGCTGTCCGTACAGCGCGGCGTCGTATGGGTGTCCGAACCGCCGCGCGGCACCGGCCTCTTCATGGACCTGGTCGACCCGGCGGACATCGTCGAGGCGCGCGGCCCAGGCGAAGCGGTGATACCGCTGACGCGGACAAGCTGGCTCATCCTGTCCGACGAGACGACACTCTCGGGCTCCTCGACCGAGACATTGGCAAAGCAGGGCATCCTGCTCTCGGCGCTTGCATGGTTTCACGCGGTTGCCTTCGCCCTGGAGCGCCTGAACCGCCGACTGGCCGTGGTCGATGACGCGAATCTCGAGCGCGTGCGGACCACGAGCCGCCGCACGGTCGAGAGAGCCGCGCGGCAGCGCCTCTTCAATATCCATGATCTGCCGATCGACCGGGACGTGAGTGTCGAGGACACGTCGCTGGCGGACGCCCTGCGGGCGATCGGACGCCGTGAGGGAATCGATTTCAGGATCCCGGTGCGCTCGGATCCCTCCGGCGATCCAGTCGGCCTTACAGACGTTCTCGATGCGTCGGGCGTGCGCGCCCGACGCGTGCGGTTCAGGGCCGAGGACGCCTGGTGGCGCGGCGACAGCAACGCGATGCTGGCATTCCGCGCCGAAGACGACCGGCCCGTGGCGCTTCTGCCGGGATGGTTGGGGCGCTACCGGGAATTCGATCCGGTCAGCAAGCGCAGCGTCAGGATGACGGCGGATCGTGCCGCCGCGCTGGCGGACGAGGCCTGGATGTTCTATCGGCCACTGCCGTTGGGGAACGTGAAGCCGGCGGACCTGCTGAGGATCGCGCTGCGTGGATCGGGGGCGGATCTTGCGCGGCTGGTGCTTGCCGGGCTTCCGGGCGGCCTGATCAAGCTCGTGCCGGCGCTCGCGCTCGGGTTCGTTGCGAACCAGACTGCGGCGGGCGGAACCGCCGGCCAGCTCTATGCGGTGGCGGTGGCGGTGACGGGGTTCGGCCTGCTCGGCGCACTGCTGCATCTGCTTCAGAGCACGGCGATGATGCGGATCGAGGGTCGCTCGGTTTCACGGGTCGAAGCGTCCTTCTGGGACCGTCTCATGCGTCTTCCGCCAAGCATTCTGCACGGTCGTCGGGCTGGCGATCTCGCCGTGTCGGGGATGACGTTCCAGAATCTTCGCGACGGGTTGCAGGGAGTCGCGGCCCACGGCCTGCTTTCGATCCTTTTTCTGCTTCCGGTGCTTGGCGTCATCTTCCTCTACGATGCGACGCTCGGGACCGTTGCCCTCGCGTTCAGCCTGGCTTCGCTCCTGGTCACCGTCGTCCTCGGGCTGCGCCAGATTCCGCTCCATGGGCGGATGATCCGCGCGGCGCGGCGCGTCTCCGGCCGGCTATTTCAGATCGTGGGCAGCATAGGCAAGCTGCGTGTGGAAAACGCGGAAGCGTCGGCTTTCGCCATCTGGGCGCAGGACTACCGGGAGCAGAAGCGTACGGAGCTCGAGCTGAGCGCGCTCGAGGGACATTCGCGGGCGTTTGGCGCGGCGCTCCCCCTTCTTGCCGCCGGGATCCTGCTGTTCGCGGTCGTAGCCATGGGCGACGGGAACCTCCCGGTCGGCGATTTTCTCGTCGTCTACCTCGTCTTCGCCGCGTTTCAATCCGCCGTCGCCCGGCTCGGCGAGTCCTTTGGCGCGGTTGCCGCCATACTCCCGGCGTTCGACCAGATGCGCCCGCTTCTCGCTGCGGTCCCCGAGGCCGAAGTCGAAGGAGCGCCGGTCGAGGATCTGGGGGGCGACATTGTCTTCGACCACATTTCCTACCGGTACGATCCCGACGGCCCGTTGATCCTCGACGATGTCACGATTCACGTCCGCCCCGGGGAGTTCGTCGCGATTGCGGGCGAGTCCGGCGCTGGCAAGAGCACCCTCTTCCGGCTGGCGCTTGGATTCGACCGGCCCACCGCGGGAGCAGTGTGCTACGACGGACGTGATCTGAGGAACCTGAACCTGAAACAGGTGCGCCGCAGAATCGGCGTGGTGCCGCAGTCCGTTGGACTCCATCCCTCGGATCTCTGGGACAATCTGATCGGTCACCACGATGAGGTGGCGAGTGACGAGATATGGACGGCGACGCGAGTCGCCGACGTCGAAGAGGAGATCAAGGGCATGCCCATGGACATGATGACCATGGTCGGCACGAGCGGGTCTGTCCTTTCGGGCGGCGAGAGTCAGCGCGTTTCAATCGCCCGGTCGGTGATCGGCAGCCCGCGAATCATGCTCCTGGACGAGGCGACCAACTGGCTGGATAACGAGAGCCAGGCCAGGGTCATGCGAAACCTCACCGCTCTGACCTCCACCCGGGTCGTCATCGCCCACCGCCTGTCCACGCTGGAACAGGCCGATCGCATCTATGTTTTGCAGGCCGGAAGAGTCGTACAGAGCGGCTCCTTCAACGAACTGATGGAGGCCGACGGGGTGTTCAGAGATCTGGTAAGGAGGCAGGTCGCCTGAATGGACGCAGACGATATTCTCGTATCGAGAGCCGCTGAAGACAGTGACTTTCGTGAACGTCTTCTCCGGAACCCCAGGGAGACAATCGAGACGGAATTCGGCGTGACGCTGGCCGAGGACCATGAGATTCGCGTGCACGAAGAGTCGTATACCGCGACGCATGTCGTGCTCCCGCCGCGGAGCAAGCTCAGCGAGGCCGAACGAGAGGCGGCGAGGACCGGTGCGGCATCGCTCGAGTTTCTTCGAAGGACGCTCCACGACCCCGCGCCGCCCCTTCGGCCCTTTGCAGCGAAAGAAAAGGGGGTCCGAAGCAGCGCCACCTCCGGGGCGCTGGCCAGGGCAGCGAGGGAAGGGATCCGCCGCGGGCTTGGGTTCCTGGAATCCACGATCGACGAGAATGGGGCCTGGCACTGCATCCGGTTCAATGTGGCCGACCCGGAGATCCCAAGGCATTTCGAAAGGCCTCCTTTCGTGTCGGCTCTCTGCGCGCTTGCCCTTGACAGCTCCGATGAGCCGCGGGCCAGGGCGATATGCACCGCTACGAAGGCGTATCTCATCGACACCATCGAATACCCCGGATTCTGGCGGTACTATCGTCACCTGCCCCCGGATCTCGACAGTACCGCGCTCTGTTCGCTCGTCATCGGGACCCACCCCTGGATCTGGCTGGGGAGGAACGTTCCGGGCATGCTGGCAAATCGCGACGAGGAAGGCCGCTTCCTGACCTGGGTGCTGGCGGAAGACGAACCCAACGTCGTGTCGCCCTTTCGTATCGAGGCCGACCCGGTCGTCAATGCGAATGTCCTCGCCTGCCTGGGCAACCATCCGGGAACCAGGGGCGCCCGGCGATGGCTGGAAGCCCTGGTGACCGAGGGCAACCTCGAGGGCTCGTCGAAGTGGTATCCCGACACGGTCACGATCTACCATGCGATCACACGCGCGCTGATTCGTGCGAAACCCGCCCTCGATCCCCTGCGCCCGATGCTCGCGGATCGTATCCTCGGCCTGCGTGATGAGAAGGGAGAGTTCGGCAATGTCCTTCATTCCGCTCAGGCGGTGTCGGCGCTCCACAACATCGGAAGCCTCGAGCGGATCGACGCGAAGCGCGAGGCGGAGAGACTGCTGAGCTCGCAGCGCGGGGACGGAAGCTGGCCGGAGTTGCTCGCGTTCGGCGACCAGTCGTTGAAGTGGGGCGTGGCAGGACAGATCGGGCATGGCTCCGAGGCCGTGACCTCCGCGTTCTGCATTGAGGCCCTGGAGCGTCTCGTCGAAGTGCTGCGGGCCTGAGCTGGATGGCAGCGGAGAAGGACGCGCCTCCCCGGCACGGGATCCTGATCCGAACGACTCTTGCGGACCGGGGCATTGTCAAGCTTCCCGCGCTCACCCCGCACCTCCGATTCCACGATATCGGCGAGGCGCAGGCGCTTCTCGTCTCCGAGTCGTTCAATACGCTGCTGCACGGCAGGCTGCACTGTGATCTGCTGCCGCTGCTCGACGGTCGGCACCCCTGGGACGAGATTGTCGCGGCCCTCGAGGGCGCCCATGCGGCGACCGATGTCCTGGCGGCCATTGCCGCGTTCGCGGCCAGGGGCTATCTGGTCTCCGCCGACCACGGCATGGACCGGTGCGAGGCAGCCTACTGGTCGTCGCTTGGCGCGTCGCCTCGCTGGGTCGAGGAGCGGCTGGCGCGGTCGCGCGTCACGGTTGAAGGTGACGACGGCGGGCTCGTCCGGCATCTGGAGGCGAACGGCGCCAGGGTGGGGACCGGCGAGCCGGCGCTCGCCGTAGTTGTCTGCGGCGACTATCTCGAATCACATCTCGCGGAGGTGAATCGGCGCCGGCTCGAGGCGGGAGCGCCGTGGGCGCCGGTGCGGCCGAACGGCGTGGAGCCGCTCTTCGGCCCCGTCTTTCCGGCGGACAGGAAGGGGCCCTGCCGGGATTGCCTCGCGTACCGCCTGCGCAGCCACCGGGAAGTCCACGGTTTCCTGCGCAACGTCGCCGGCGAGGAAGCCGCCTTCAGGCCGTTCGCGGCTCAGCCCCAAGTGCTGGAAGCGATGTACGGGCTGATCGCGGCGGAGATCGTCAAATGGCTGGTGCTGGGTGAGTCGGCCCCGATTCACGAACATGCAATCGCGATGGATTTGGCCACATTTGCAAGTTCGCAGCATCGGGTCGTGCGTCGGCCACAGTGCCTGGCCTGCGGCGACGAAGCCTTGCACCGGCCGGATCGACCACCGGCGCCGGTGTCTCTGAGGGCGAGCCCCAAGGCTCATCGCACCAGCGGCGGCGCACGTGCCGTGGCGCCGGAAGCCACCCTGGCGAAATACCGGCACCTAGTGAGCCCGATCAGCGGTGTCGTGACCTGGCTGTCGCGCACCACCGATGAGGCCGACTCCTGGCTCCACGTCTACTGGGCCGGGAGCAATCCCGGCATGAGAAACCGGAGCCTGAGTTCGCTCAGGCGCAGCCTGCGAAGCAACAGCGCCGGCAAGGGCAGCACAAGACAGCAGTCCAAGGTCAGCGCCCTCTGCGAGGCGGTCGAGCGCTATTCGGGTGCCCGTCATGGGGACGAGATCCGTGTCCGCAAGCGATTCGTCGAGTTCGCCGGCAGGGAAGAGGCGATCCACCCCAACGAGGTGCAGCTGTTCAGCGAGAGTCAGCTCGACGATGCGGCGAGCATCAACGCGAAGGGCCACCCCTACAACATCGTCCCGCCGCGTCTCGAGCCCGACGCCGAAATCGACTGGACGCCGGTGTGGTCGCTGACGCAGCAGCGGCACCGCTACCTGCCGACATCCCTCCTCTATAGCATGTCGGCCGAGGAGCGCGGCCCCGCGGATCTGATCGCCGATTCGAACGGCTGCGCCGCGGGCAACACCCTGGAAGAGGCCATCCTGCAGGGCTTCTACGAACTGGCTGAGCGCGATGCGTTCGCCATCTGGTGGTATAACCGATTGCGAGTTCCGGCAGTCGATCTATCCAGCTTTGACGACGAGTACATTGCAGCGGCCTCGGACTACTACGGCCGCCGCGAGCGGGATCTATGGATGCTCGACGTCACATCCGATATCGGCATTCCCACCTTCGTTGCGCTCTCCCGCCGGCCGGACGCCCCGACCGAGGACATCATCTACGGTGCCGGGACCCACGCCGACCCGCGCATAGCAGCCCTGCGCGCGCTTTGCGAATTGAACCAGTGCCTCACCTGGCTGCCGCGTCCCGGGGCGGGGGACGGCCGGCCCAGGATCGATGATCCGCTGGCCCTCTGGTGGTGGAACACCGCCCGGCTCGCCGACTGTTCCTGGTTGGCGCCGGTGCCGGACGAACCGTCCCGCAAGGCTTCGCACTATCCGGTGACCGAATCGGCGGACACGCGCGAAGATGTGGAGAGTTGCCGCGCGCTCGTCGAGGCCAGGGGCATGGAGTTCCTTGTGCTCGATCAGACGCGGCCCGATATCGGCATGCCCGTGGCGCGGGTCATCGTGCCGGGCATGCGCCACTTCTGGGCAAGGTTTGCGCCTGGGCGCCTGTACGACGTGCCCGTCAAGATGGGCTACCGTGAGCCCTCCCTCGCCGAAGCCGACCTGAACCCCGCGCCTGTGATCGCGTGAGTTATCCGGACAACGCGCACAGGAGTTCCTGACCGCCGGCTCGCCGGCTTACGGCGAGGCTACCAGCAGCAGCAGAGGCCGGCCGAGATGGCTTCCATCTGCTCTTCGGTGATGTGCGAGTCCGGCGGCAACGCGAGGTGCACCGTCTGCATGTCGCTCTCATGGACCCGGATGTTCATCGAATCGGGAATCGTAATGCCCAATTCGCTGCTGATCGCAGCCTTTGGATCTGCGAGAAGCTGTTCCCTGAAATCCGCGTCCACGGTGGACTTCTCAACAACTTGCGCCAGCATTTCATCGCCGCTTCTCATGGCAATTCTCCATCGTTGGAGGCTATGAACCACATGACCAACCCTATTTTGTCGCAAATTAGAGGGATTAAGTCTTAAGTCAAGTCCCGTTCACCTCCCGAGCCGGGCCATCCGCAAGCGCGGCGATGTCGGTTGCGGCTCGGGACGCGGTATCACCGATAACTTCCCCCGCGGCGGCTTCGCGCAACCCGGCCATCGGCATCTCGCGGGCCGCACTCCGTGCCGGAGCGTCCTGCACCGCCTGCGCGAACCGTTCCCCGATTTCGTCATCGCCCGACACGAACACGCAACGCGCCTGCGCGAGCGCCATCAGCTCACGATCCGAACCGGGATTGCGGAGTTGTTCCTCGAACTCGGCGAGGGAACGGAGGTCCTCCATCCCGTCGCGCGGGACGGGCGCCAGCAGCAGGTTCTTGCGCGAAAGCGCATGGAGCGCCTTGCGAAAGCGTCGGCACAGTGCTTCGTAGTACCTGGCCGGGCCGCCGTCGTACACGAACCGGACATCGAGTTCCGCGCCCGGCAGCGCCTCCCCGCTAGCCAGCGGTCCCAGGACCGCGACCGCCACGCCGCCGCTGGCTTGCGGCACGCCGCGGTCGGCGAAGTCCTCCTCGACCGCGGACAGGACGGTGGCGATGCAGGCTTCGCCGACGCGCGACAGAGCCGTCGTCGCCTCGCTCACGGACAGGCTGCCGCGCATCGTGTGCACGGCGATCTGGAAGACCTTGCCGTTCGACCACTCCCGCGCCGCCGCGACCGCCTCACCGGCGTCCTGGACGGGGATGTCGTCGAGCTGGGCCCTCATTTCGGAGAGGCTGAGTTCGTACGTCCAGTAGAGGCGCGCCAGCCCGGACCGGGCGATCGCCTCCGATTCCGCGTCCGACAGGAATCCCTCCGGCAGTTCCAGGTCCGTGAATTCCCGCTCGCGCAGCGTGTCGAGGAGGGCCGGTGAGCGGTCTATCCACTCGGCGAGGCCGGGGGCGGCGGCATGAATCTCCGCGATGGCGTCGAACGCGTCGGGGCGCGCCGCGAACGCCCGGCTGTCGTAGGCGCTCCAGTCGTCGATCTCGGGATAGAACCGGGCTCGCTGACGGTCGACCAGAGGATCGATGGTCTCGAACCACCGCTTGGGAAAGAGCGCCATGCCGTTCATCTCCATGTAGCTGCCCGGCAACTGCGGAGAGGCGGCTTCGCCGTAGTGCTGCAACAGCGGATATCGCCGGTTCGACGTGTGGTGGTCGGCGTGGCGCTGCATGTTGTAGTACAGCCAGTTGGTGAACTTGTAGGCCGCACTCCAGGCGTGCCTCGGCTTGACCGGCTCGAACCTGCCGTTGGGCATGCGGATGCGCCGCAGCCCGTAGTGCTGCACGTAGTTGCTCATCTTCATCGAGAAGACCACGCTGCCGCACAGGACAAGGTAGAGCAGCAGGGCCCAGGGGCCGCCCCACCGGAAGATGAGCCCGTACCAGAACGCGATCTGCACTGCGTAGCGCCAGAACGCGTTCGTGTGGTGCCACACCGGCAACTGACGGCGCGTCAGTCGCCGCCGTTCAAACCGCCAGGCTCCCACAATGTTGTTCAGCACTTCCTGCGGCAGGTATTCCCAGAAACTCACGCCCTTCGGCGCGGACCCCGGGTCCAGAGGCGTGCATACGCGGGGGTGGTGAATGTAGACGTGCTCCGTCGCATAGTGCGGGTAGGAGACGGAAGCCAGCAGGAACTCGCCGAGCCGGCGTTCCCACGGCGCGCGTCGATGAACCAGCTCGTGGCCCACGACGAACACGGTCTGCGCCACCATGACCAGTGCGCCGGCGATCAGGCCGGCTTCCCAGAGAGACAGTCGGCCGCCCACCAGCATCTGCCAGAGCGCGAAGACGAAGGTCGCGGGCCAGACAACCGCCCACACCCACGCGGCGAGCTTGTACAGGAACAACTGGCTCTCGCGGGTCGTCGCCGGATCCATGTTCCGCTCCTCCAGGCCCAGGAGCCGGTCGAACGGGCTCGCGAGCATGAAGAAGGCGAACGGACCCGCGATCCACCAGCCGCCGAACATGGCGGCGCAGACGACGAGCGGGAAGATGAGAAGTGGAGCGAAGTGCGGGAGCGCGTTCGCGACGGAGGGCTCGACGGCCCGCCCGCCCGCACCTATCGTGGCACCGGCACTGTGTGCTTCCATCGCGGAATCCTCTATCGCGGTGTTCGCTGCGCCGCACGCGTCCGATCCGAATTTATCGTCGAGGCGGAGCAATGCCAACGACGAGGCGGATCACGGGACGAGGACGGGTTGCCGCTTCCTTGGCGAAAAAAAGGTCACCGCCTGATGCGGGCCTTCCGGCGTCTCGCCCGCTTCGGCTTGAGACGCGCCGCCAGCAGCACCGCCAGCACCACCGCGGCCACCATCGGCCAGAGGGTGTCCGCCTTCACCTTCCAGAGGTAGTGGAGCACCCCGAGTCCGGCGGCCACGTATACGATGCGGTGGAGGCGCTGCCAGCGCCTGCCCAGGCGGCGGATCCACCCCCGGGTCGACGTGACCGCCAGCGGGATGAGCAGCACGAAGGCGGCGAAGCCAGCGGTGATGTACGGCCGCTCGGCAATGTCTTCGAGGACGTACTCGAAGGCGAAGAACTGGTCGAGGGCGACGTACGTCATGAAGTGGGTCAGGCCGTAGAAGAACGCGGCCAGCCCGAGCCGCCGCCGGTAGCGCACCAGGTTCCAGCCCGCCCAGCGCCGAAGCGGGGTCACGGTCAGCGTCAGCAGCAGCAGGATCAGCGTCGAGGTGCCGCCCCAGTGGGTGAACTCCTCGATGGGGTTGGCGCCCAGCCCGTCCTCGCGGAACCGGAGGATGAGCCAGAGCAGGGGCGCCAGGCAGATGGCCCAGATGACCGCGCTGGTCACCCGGGCACGGGCTAGTACCACCTGGTCAGATCCATCCCCGCGTACATGTGCGCCACCTGGTCGCCGTACCCGTTGAACATGAGGGTCGGCTGCCGCAGGAGCTTGCCGATGCGCCGCTCGCGCGCCTGACTCCAGCGCGGGTGGTCCACCTCGGGGTTCACGTTGGCGTAGAAGCCGTATTCATGCGGCGTCTGCACGTTCCAGGTGTTGCGCGGCATCTCCTCCACGAAAGAGATCTCGACGATGCTCTTCACGTTCTTGAACCCGTACTTCCAGGGCGCCATCAGCCGTAGCGGAGCCCCGTTCTGGTTCAGCAGGCTGCGCCCGTACAACCCCGTCACCAGCAGGGTGAGCGGGTTCATGGCCTCGTCCATGCGCAGGCCTTCCAGGTAGGGCCAGGGGAGGATGGGGATGAGGCGGCGGCGCTGCCCCGGCATTTCCTCGGGACGCACCACCGTCTTGAACTGGACGTAGTTGGCCGATCCGGTGGGCTCCAGGCGCGAGATCACGTCGGCGAGCGGAATGCCCCGCCACGGGATCACCATCGACCAGGCCTCCACGCAGCGGAGCCGGTAGATGCGGTCCTCTTCGGTGTGTGGGGCGAGAAGGTCCTCGAGCGCGTAGGTGCCCGGTTTGGCGCAATGCCCGTTCACCTCCACCGTCCACGGCTCCGGCTTGAAGTCCCCGGAGTTGCGGGACGGGTCGCGCTTGTCGGTGCCGAACTCGTAGAAGTTGTTGTAGGTGGTGATGTCTTCGTACGTGTTGACCTCGCCGCCGAGTTCGTCCGTGGCATCGGAGAAATCCTGTCCGCCCTGGGCGTACGCCCTGCCGGCCTTCCCGCCCAGCGCCGGCGCCATCAGGTGGCCTCCGGCGATTGCGCCGGCGGCCGCGATGAACCTGCGCCTGTTCAGGTAGGTCTCCTCGGGCGTGATCTCCGAGGACGGGATGTCGAGTCCGGCGTTCTTCACGCGAATCAGCATGCTGGTTTCCTCAGCCTCCGGGGGTGCGGGACAGCGAACGGTAATACTCTTCGATCAGCTGGCGGAAGCCCTGAGGCACCTCGTCGGAGCCGGACAGGAGCAGCCGCTCGGGGTCGTCCTCCCCCGCAGCCCGGCGGAGTCCGAACTCGAAGCGCTTTACGCCTTCGAGAATCTGGGTCTGCAGCCGGAGGATCTCCTCCATGTCGTCGTAGACGCGGCGGTCGTCCAGCGCCCTCATGGAGCGGATGACGTCGTCGAGCTCCTCGACGCCCACGCCGGCGTCGGAGAGTTGTTCGCGCAGATCGGCCATCTCGCGGGCGCGTTCACGGTACTCGCCCCGGAACTGGCGAATGTCCTCGGGCGTCAGCCCGCGCGCCCAGCCGCTGCCGCCGGGTCCGAACCCGGCGCCGGCCATATCCCTCAAACCGTCGGGTCCGCCGCCGCCACCCTGCTGGCCTTGTTGGCCGCCTTGGCCTTGCTGGCCGCCCTGGCCCTCCTGACCTTCGCCTTGCTGACCTTCGCCTTGCTGACCTTCGCCTTGCTGACCTTCGCCTTGCTGACCGCCCTGGCCTTGCTGGCCCTGCTGTCCGCCCTGACCCTGCTGCCCCTCCTGCCCCTGCTGACCTTCACCCTGTTGTCCCTGGGCTTCCTCGCCGGGCCGCTGGCCCAGTCCCCGCCGGGCGTTCTCGTCGGCGCGCGCCTGCAGCCGCCGGTTGAGCGACTCCATGTTGCGTACCATGTCGCGGGCCTGGTCGAGTGACTCCATGGTGCGGTCGTCCACGGGCTCGCCGATCGCTTCCGACGCTTGCCGCAACTGGTCCCGCAGCTCCATCAGGTGCTCGGTGGTCTGCTGCTCGAAATCGCGCGTGAAGTCGGGGCTGCGCGCGCCCGGCAGCCCGCGCGAGTACTGGATGCGTTCCCTGATCTTGTTGTCGCGGATGTTGCGCAGGGCATCGTCGAACGACTCGGCCGCCTGCTGCTGTTCGGAGCCGGCCTCCGCCGACATCTCGTCGATCTGCCGCTCCAGGTCGGCTACCTCCGTGGACATCTCGTTCTTGCGCTCGATGAGCCTGCGCATGCGTTCCGCGGTGACCTGGTCTGCGCCGGAGATGTCCACCGATTCCTCGGCGACGTCGAGCTGCTCCTCGATCAGCTCCTCGCTCCGCTGCAGGGCATCCTGCGCGTCCCGCTCGATGCGCCCGGACTGATCGCGCTCCAGCAGTCGCCGCGCGGCCCGCAGCCGGTCGAGCGCGGAACGGGCGTCGGCGGCTGCCTCGCCTCCTCTGGCGGCGGCAGCTTCCCGCATCGCGTTGGCGGCGTCCTGAAGCTGGCGCGCCGTCTCCGCCAGGCGCTGGTTGGACTGCATGCGCGAGAGCTCCTCCAGGCGCCGCGCCTCCTCCTCCACCTCATCGGCGAGCGAGCGCTGGTTCTGTGCGCCGCCCCCGGCGGAACCCTGCGAGCGGTTGGCGAGGCGCTGCTGGCGCTCGGCCTCCTGCTCCTGGCGCCGCGCCAGTTCGCGCAGGCGCTCAAGCGTCTCGTCGATCTGCTCGTCGGCCTGCTGGCGCTCGCCGCGCTGCACGCTCTCGTACTGGTTCTTGAGCTTGTCCAGCTCCAGCTCGAAAAGGTCGGCGAGGTCGTCCGCGTTGGGCCCGCCACCCCCGCCTCCGCCCCCGCCGCCCTGCTGCTGGCTCACCTGCACCTCGTCGTAGAGCGCTTCCGCGCGCAGCAGGTATTGCAGGGCCTGCTGTTCCTCGGAGAGCGCGCCCTGCGGGTCGGCGGCGTCCAGCCGCTCCATCGCGGCCTCCATCTCCTCCATCGCCTGCGGCAGCAACTGGGCGATCTGTTCGAACTCGGGATCGCGCACCACGCCCCGGTTGTTGAGGCGCGTCGTCAGGGTCGCGACCTGGTCGCGAAGCCTCTCCTGCGAGAGCCGCACCACGACCAGCCCCTCGCTGAACCCCTCCGGCGAGTAGCGGTCGCGGTCCCGGTTCAGGTTGAAGGTCGCCGAGATGACCTCCCGCTGTTGTTCGGAAAGCTCCTGTTCGCCGCCCATCTGGCCACCGCCGCCGCCACCACCGCCGCCTCCGGGCTGCTGCTCGGCCTGGCGGAACTCGGTGTCGAAGCGGCGGATCTGGAGGAAGTAGATGTCGCTGATGGCTTCCTGGCTGCCCGTGCCCGCGTTGTCGCGCGCCTTGGCGTAGTAGGAGATGATGTCGCCCGGGACGAGCTCGTACTCCTCCAGGAAGAACGTGTAGCCCGCGCTCACTTCGCTCAGGGGCGCGGCCCCGGAGCCGAACAGTTCGACGGTCTGTTCCTCGCCGCCGTTGACCGAAAAGACGAGCTCGAGTTGCCGGATGCCGTAGTCGTCATTGGCGCGCGCCTCGATGAAGAACTCCTCCAGCGCCGTGGCGCGTGTGTCGCGGCCGGGGCGGGTGAAGGAGAGCGACGGAGGCTGGTCGTTCAGCACGTCGATGGTGTACTGGGGGGAGGCGGGCACCAGCCCGGCGCGCGAGCTCTCCATCTCGAGGTGGTAGAAGCCGTTCTGCTCCACCACGAAGGATCCGGTGAAGGAGCCGTCCTCGTCAGGCGTCAGTTCGCTCGCCAGCGCGTCGTCGCGCCACAGGTTGGCGCTCGGGGCGGGAATCGTGGGGAAGGCGCGCAGATGGACGCGGGTTCCGCGCAGGACCGCGATGTCGCCACCGTCGTCGATGGTGCGGTCGGGAAGCCCGGTATAGGCCGGGAAATCGTACACCAGCTCGAGCCGGTCCACGTACGGCAGGATCTCCACATCGATCCGGTACAGGTCCGACTGCACGCCCGAGGAGCGCACGAAATACTCGGTGACGTCTTCCACGCCGAAGAGCACGACCTCGAACTCCCCGGCATCCTCCTCGCCCGTGTCGCCCGCCAGGAGCATGGACAGGGGGCGGAATTCACCGTCGGAGCCGGTGCGCAGGAAGAGTTCCGCGTCTACGGCGTCGAAACCCAGGTTGCGCGCCGCGATGCGCAGATCCGAGCCGCGCGTGATGGTGACGTCGCCCGGGGTCACCTCGATGGAGTAGGGGTTGACCTCCGCCGCGTCCGCCGTCGGCGAGAGCAGTGCCGAGGCGCCGGTGCGCAGGAAGGCCGGGCCGGTCAGGAAGATGATGAGGATGGCGAGCGCGATGCCCGCGACGGCCGCCGTCCAGCGGAACAGCCCCGCCCGCTCGATCCGGTGTCCGCCATCCACGGCGCGCGCCTTCTTGACCGCGGACTCCATGAGCCGCTGCACCAGCGCGGGCGAGTGCGCCGTGCCCGCGGCCTCGGGGTCGGCCCCCGCGTCGATCGCGCTCAGGACCGCGGCCTTGAGGGATGGCTCGTGCTCTTCCAGATAGAGCGCGACCTGCGCGTCGGAAGGCCGCCGCCAGAGCGGGCGCACCAGGAACCAGATTCCCACCACGAGCAGCGAGAGCCAGGTGAAGATGCGGAAGCCGTTCACTACCGCGGGGCTGAAGCGGCTGCCTTCCATCCCCCAGGAGGACACCAGGAAGGCGACCAGCCCGATCCCGAGCAGCGCGGCCAGCCCGCGCAGCGCGATGCGCATGCGCCAGCGGGTTCGCACGTGGCGAATGGCGTCGAGAAGCTCGAGTCTGGCGCGGTGGTTGAGTCGTGTAGGCACCTCTGCTCCCCCCCTCTCCGGTGCGATGCCTGCCCGCCTACGGTGCTCCCGATGGCAGGCTGGCGGCCTTTCGTGACAAATAATTGGAGACAATCGTCTCCAGTGCCAGAAGCAGGAACGCCGCCACCAGCAGATACCACCAGATTCCCTGGCGCCGTTCCCTGTCCCCCGGCCCGAGTTCGGCGCCGGCTGCGCCCTCCGCGCCGACGTCCGGACTGGTGATGGACCCGGCGAACTCCTCGGGGTCCATCGCCTCGAGATCCGCTTCCCCGAGGTTGACGTTCACCGCGACTGCCGGTGTGCCCGGCCCTCCTCCCCCGCCCCCGCCACGCAGCTCGTAGAAGCCCTGCTCCGCGAGCGCCAGAAAGCCGGGTCGGGCAGCTCCGCTCACGTCAATGGAACGATTGGAGGGCGAAAGCGCGACCAGTCCGTCCCTGTCGTCCTGCGCGACACCGGCGAGGAGGCGATCGGCTTCCCGTCCTTCGCCCTGTCCCGAGAGGTTGAGCACGTCGTCCACGGTGTAGGAGGGCGTGGGAGGACGGAAGCTCCCGGCGTGCTTGACCAACTGGTGCGCGAAGGGCAGGAAGATGGGCTGCAGGACCATGTCGTTCCAGTAGTTGTCGAGCATCGACGTCCACAGCAGCACACGGCCCTGGCCCACCTGCCGTTCCGCCAGCGCCACCGCGCCGTTGTCGAAGCGGGCCAGTACGCCCTCCGCCCCCGCGAGCTCCACGTTGCGGTAGCGGAAGAAGTTGGCGTCGGTGAGGTCGCCGCTGCGGGGGGCGGCGAACAGGGCGAAGACGGGGTGGGTGTAGTCGATGCGGCCCAGCGTGCCGCCGCGGCCCTCGCGCCACTCCGGTTCCATCACCGGCCCCACCGGACCGGGGAGGAGGTCGGGCCCGTCGGCGGGCCAGCTGCTCCGTTCGCCCAGAATGACCACCAGGCCGCCGCCGTCTTCCACGAATTCGCGCAGGAGCGCCCCCACCGCCCCCCGCGGCGGCCGCGAGCCGTTGAGGATCACCACCGACCGGCCGGCCAGGTCGCCCGCGGTCATCGCACCCACGGTCGTGGCATCGACGTCGAATGCGGGATCGGTGCCGATGGCCAGCGCCTGGTCGAGGTACAGGCTCGGGTCCCTGGGCTCGCCGCCGTCCTCCACCACCAGCACCGAGAACCCCTCGCCCGGCGACAGCACGAAGTGGGCGACGTCGTTGGCGGGCAGGCCGTCGGCCGGGACCCGGACCGACCCGCGCGTGAACGGTTCGCTCAGGGTGAACGCCGGCAGCGTGACCAGCGCGGTGCCGTTGGGCCCGAGCGTTGCCGCCGACGAACCGACGGGTCTGCCGTCCAGCTCCAGGACCACCTCCACCTCCTCGACCTCGCGATCCCCGGAGTTGACGAGGCGGGCCAGGGTCTCGACCCTCTCCAGCCCGTCGCGGTAGCTTCGCTGGAAGAGGAGCTGGCCGACGGCCAGGTCGCCCTCGTACGGTCCGGTCACCACGACCGGGTCCACCGTGGTCCCGGGAGGCAGGCGCGCCCCTTCGTCGCCGTCCCATCCCGCGCGCTGGAAATCGGAGATCACCACGGAGTGCCGGCCCGGCAGGTTCGACTGCTCCAGCACGGTGCGCGCGAGGTCGAGCGCGGGACCGAAGCGGGTGGCTCCCGCGCCGGGAGCGGCAGTGTCCAGGGCGGCGAAGAGCACCGTGCGGTCGGTGGTCGAGCGAACCGCCAGGGTCGCGCCGGCCGAGAAGAACACCAGCGAGGCGCGGTCCTCCGGGCCCAGCTGGCGGACCGCCGCGCGGGCGCCCGCAAGGGCTTCCGCCCAGCGATCGCCGTAGTCCATGCTGTAGGAACGATCGACGAGGATCACCACCTCGCGCGCCACCGGCGCTCCTCCCAGGGCGACATCGTCGCGGTCCATGAAGGGGCGCGCGAATGCGGCGATGAGCAGCGTCAGCGCCGCGAGCCGCATCAGCAGCAACAGCCAGTGGCGAATCTTCTGGCGCCGCGACGACTTGTAGGGAACCCGCTCGAGGAACATCAGCGAGGGAAACTCGACCACCTCCTTGCGGTCCCTCTGCACCAGGTGAACGAGCACCGGCCACACCAGGAAGCCGAGGCCCAGCAGGAACAGGGGCGCGAGGAAGGCGAGGGCACTCATCGAACCCGGGTGAGCCTCTGGCGTGCGGACAGGTAACTGAAGAGCGCGTAGTCGAGGGGCGTCCCCGTGTTGAACAGCGCGTAGTCGATGCGGTGCTCGACGAAGCGGCGCGACAGTCTCTCGGTGTGGTCGCGGATGAGTTCGCGATACCCCTCCCGGAGCCGTCCCGGCACGACGGGGAGGCGCGCCTCGGACTCGAGATCCTGGAAGCTCGCCGGCCTCTCGAAGGGAAAGTCGAGCTCGGCGGGATCCAGAAGATGGAAGACGATCACGTCGTGGCCGGCGTAGCGTAGGTCCTTGACCGCATCCACCACCGCCTGAGGCTCTTCGTAGAAATCCGAGATCACCACCATGATGCCCCGCCGCCCGATGCGGCCGGTGAGCTCGAAGAGCGGTTCGGCCAGGGTGCCGGCGCCCCCGGCCTCGATGCGGTCGATGGCGTGCAGCACCAAGTCGAGGTGACCGGCTGCCGGCGGGATGTAGTCCACGATCTCCCCGGCGATGGTGAGGAGGCCCACCCGATCCCTCTGCTGCCTCGAGAAGTACGTCAGGCACGCCGCCAGATAGCGCCCGTAGTCCAGCTTGGAGATGCCGTCCTGCTGGAAGGTCATGGAGCGGGAGATGTCGAGGACGACGATGAAGTTGGCGTTCGAGTCCGCCTCGTAGTGCTTCAGGTAGAAGCGGTCGCTACGCGCGAAAAGGCGCCAGTCGATTCTGCGTATGTCGTCACCGGGCATGTACTGCCGGTGCTCGGCGAAGTCGACCGAGAGCCCCAGGAAGGGGGCCCGGTGCAGCCCGCTGATGAAGCCGTCCACCACCGTGCGCGCCAGCAGCTCGAGGTTGTGGATGCGCCCGAGGACCTGCGGGTGGATGAACCCGGTCCCCGGACCGGTCGGGCGGACGGCGGTGCGCGCCATGCTACATCCCGGAAGAAGGCGTGGGGACCTGGGTGATCAGCTCTTCGATGATCTCGTCGGTGGTAATCCCTTCCGATTCCGCGTGGAAGTTGGTGAGCACGCGGTGCCGGAGCACCGGCTTCGACAGGGCGCGGATGTCGTCGAAGCTGACGTGGTAGCGCCCACGGGTGAGCGCACGCGCCTTCCCGGCCAGAATGAGGTTCTGGGCGCCGCGCACGCTGGCGCCGAAGGAGACCCACTTGCCGATCACTTCAGGGCTGTCGCCGTTCGGGCTGGGCCGGCTGGTCCGTCCAAGCTGCACCGCGTAGCGCAGCACCGCGTCGGACACGGGAACCTTCCGCACCAGCTGCTGGAAGCAGATCAGGTCCTCGCCGGTGACGGCGTGCGAGAACTCGATGTCCTGCAGCGACGTCGTCTCGCGCACGACCTCCAGTTCATCGTCCTCCGGCAGGTGCTCCATGATGATGTGGAACATGAAGCGGTCGAGCTGGGCCTCCGGCAGCGGGTAGGTCCCCTCCAGCTCGATGGGGTTCTGGGTGGCGAAGACGAAGAAGGGCGGATCCAGGTCGTAGGTGCGTCCCTGGATGGTCACGCGGTGTTCCTGCATCGCCTCCAGCAGCGCCGACTGGGTCTTCGGCGGAGTCCGGTTGATTTCGTCGGCGAGCAGGATGTTGGTGAACACGGGGCCGGGAGCGAACACCATGGTGCGCCTCCCGGTCTTGGGGTCCTCCTGGATGATGTCGGTTCCGGTGATGTCCGAGGGCATCAGGTCGGGGGTGAACTGGATGCGCGCGAAGTTCAGGTCCAGCACCTGCGCCATGGTGTGCACGAGCAGCGTCTTCGCCAGCCCGGGCACCCCCACGATCAGGCTGTTGCCGCCCACGAACAGGGTGAGCAGGACCTGCTCGATGACTTCGTCCTGCCCGATGATGACCTTGCGCAGCTCGCTGAGGATCTGGTCGCGGCCGGCGGTCATGCGCGCGGCCAGCGCGACGTCGTCCGTGTCTTCGAGGGACGGAAGGGCGTCGGCGCCGCCCGGTGCGGGTTTCTTGATGAAGGCCACTCTGGTTTCTCCGGGAGCCCCCGAGGGGGAAGGGATGGGATGGAACGGAGGTCAGTGCGTCATCGCGTAGATGATGTAATTGACACCGAACTTGTACGCTTCGTTGGTCAGATCTATGGGGAGCCATCCGGAGTCGGAGAACTCCCAGTAGTCTCCCAGGTCGTTGTTGAAGTTGGCGACCAGCATAAGCCGCTTCGCGGGATCGTTATCCTCGAAGATGCCATGGTACTGCGGCCAGCCGCCTCGGTAGGGAGGCGCCAGCGCTTCGGGATCGGAGATCTCGAAGAACGAGTCGAAGACCGTCGGCAGGGGGTCCAGGTCGGAGAGGTCGTAGAACACCCCCTCGGGGAGCACCCGCATCATCTGGGCCTCGAAGTTGGCCCAGTCGCGCGGGCCGCCGAAGTCGTCGAAGATCACGAAGCCACCCTTGAGGAGATAGCTCCTGAGTCCTTCCTTTTCGGCCTCGTCCATCTGCCAGAAGCCGGGCTCGGAGACGTAGGCCAGCGGATAGCTGTGAAGCTCCGGGTCGTCGAAGGTGAGGATGTTGCTGCCGCCCTCGTAGGTGTTCAGGAGGGTGGTTGCGGTCAGGATCCTGGCCAGATTGCGCTCGGCCCTCGGGTAGTCGTGCGCCCAGGGCGGCTGGCCCCAGCCCCGGCGGCCACCCGGCAGGAAGCTGCGGGGCATGCCCCGCCCGCCGGACACGTCGGTGCGGATGCGCACGAAGGTGAAGCGGCCATCGTAGGGGATGTTCGCTTCCTGGACGGGGGCCGCCGGCGAACCGGACGGCGCCGGGACCGCGAGGGACGGGCGAGCTTCCGGGGTCGGCTCGTTGGCCGCGATGTCCGAACCGGTTGCGGCGGCCGCGAGCACGCCCACGGCGGCGGCCCCCGCGACCCCCGCCATCCCCACCAGTGCCCGCGTCACCATGGTTGTGGCTCCGGGCTGCCGCGCAGGGTCATGAGGAGGTCCTGGGCGGCCTCGAAGTTGGGCGCCCGTTCCAGCGCGCGCAGCACCGTGCGGCGGGCGCTGGCCACGTCGCCGGCCTGGTACTGCGCCAGTGCCAGCTGGTAAAGCGCCCCGGCCATGTCCACGGGATCGAGCGCCACCAGAGCTTTGCGCGCGCGCACCGCGACGGGATGGAGCGCCCGACCGGCGGCCAGCTCGGCCAGCCGGCCGTGGGTCTCCTCGTCGAACGGGTAGATGTTCACGGCCCGCTGCAGGGCCTCGATGGCCCCCGTCCCGTCCCCGGCCGCTTCCCTGAGTTGCGACTCTTCCAGGTTCGCCGCCAGGAAGGACTCGTCGATGCTGGTGAGCGTCTCGAGTTCGCGCAGGGCACCGGCGCTGTCGCCCCGCTCCATATGGATGCGCGCGAGCAGCCAGCCCGGACTTCCGGGTCCCGCGTATTCCGGGAACAGGTCGCGGGCCCGCGCCAGGTACTCCTCAGCCTCGCCGAACCTCTCCTCGTCGAAGAGCTGCGCACCCATCGCCATCTGCGCCATGAAGTTGTCGGGATGGGCCGCCGCCAGCCGCCGCACCTCGTCCGGCGCGCGCGAGCCCCGTTCGGCCAGCGCGGGCAGGGGCTCGACCGCCGCCAGTGCCCCGGCGAAGCGTTCCTCGAAGTAGTCCGTGAAGATCCGGTCGAAGCGCTTGATCTCCGTGCCCAGCACCCGTTCGAACACCTCCTCGGTGGTGGCGCCCGCCGCGTACTCGCGCAGCATGGCAACCAGCGCCTCGGGCCCGTGATCGCGCGCGATCAGCTCGCACACCAGAGACGCCTGGTAATAGGAGTGGACCACCTGGTCTCCATAGCTCGGGCGCACGAAGCCGTTGTTGAGTTGGCTGACCGGCAGGACCCGCCCCTGGTTGTAGGCGATCAGGAAGCCGGGATTCAGGTTGTGTCCCCAGGAGGGCGCCCCGCGGCGCTGCTCGTAGACGGCGAATCCCTCCGCCAGCCAGCGCGGCACGCGGTGGTTGGAGAGCGCGAGATGAAAGACGTGTGCGATCTCGTGCCAAAGGGTGGACGCCCAGTTGAACTCGCCCCGGTCGCGGGCGGACGGGGAATCCATGGCCACCACGGAGCCGAAGCTCACCCCCAGCGCGCCGAGGCCGGCGAGCCCGACCGTGCGCACCGAGAAGTCGGCGTGGCTGGGGAAGAGCTCGAGCCGGATCGGGGTGGGCGGTTCGTACTGGTAGCGCTCGGCCAGAGCCTGGTAGGTCTGCTCGGCCAGCTCGGCCACGAACGGCGCCAGCAGCTCCGCTTCCCGACCGTCGATGGCGATGATGAAGTGTTCGGTCTCGGTGATGCGATAGCGCTCGAAGGTGTCGAGCAGATCGAGGGTGTTCTTGTACCACGGGTTGAAGGGATCGCCCGCGAAGGCCCGCTCCAGTTCGGCCTGGCCCTCCTCGATCGCGCCCACCCGCAGCTGGTTGATGCCGAGGATGCCCCGGGCCTTCCACGAGTAGGGATCGATGTCCGCCGCTTCGGCGGCGAGCGAGACCGCGTCCGCGTACCGGCGGGTCTGCACCGCCATGTCGGCCACTGTGGTGAGAAGACCGGGGTACTCCGGGTTCAGCGCGCGCACCTGCTCGCGGACCGCCTCGAAGTCTTCGTGACGGTCGCGCAGGAAGAAGGTCGCCGCGAGCACCGAGAGCGCCTCCAGCGACGACGGGTTTACCTCCAGCGCGGCGCGCGCCTCCTCCTCGGCCGCCGGGTACTCCTCCAGACGCAGATGCAGGCGCGCGAGCAATGTCCGGGCCGGGACCAGGTCGGGATTGATTTCGAGGGCGCTCCGCGCCGTGCCCATGGCCTCGGGCGAGCCGTCGAATTCGTGCGCCAGCGCCATCCCCAGGATCGCCTGCGGATGGCGGGGATTGCGGGCGAGCACCTGTTGATACGATTCGCGCGCGTCGGGGCTCCGGTAGGTATCGAGGAAGAGCTGTCCCGTGCGCAGGTGCGGTTCCGGGTTGGACGGGTCGGCGGCCAGGGCCTCGTCGAAGGCGCGCAGCGCGTCCTGCAGCAGTGGCGATTCCTCGACCCCCAGGTGGCGCACGGCGATGCCTACCGCGGTGAGCTCGGCTGACGACAGCGAGGTGGTCCGATTGTAGAAGTCGATGAACCCGTCGAAGGCGCGCATGGCCTCGTCGCGCTGGCCGGTGCGCAGCTGCAACTCCGCAAGGTTCACGCGGGCGGTGACCTGGTCGTCGGCGTCCCCCGCCATCGCCGCGCGGAAGCTGGCCGCCGCCTCCTGATGGCGCCCCCGCTCCACCAGCACTTCGCCGAGCACGTTCTCGAGCGCGGCTCCGAGACGGTCGCGGCCGTTTCGGGCCGCCTCCTCCGCCTCCTCGTATCGTCCCACCCGGGCGAGCGCGCTTGCGAGCGCGCGATGCACAGCCACCGTGGCGTCACGGCCGCGCGCGAGCCGCCGCAACTCGCGGATGGCGTCGTCGTACTCCCCGCTCGCCAGCGCCGCGAGGGCGCTCGCCTCGGCCTGCGCGGCCAGCGGCGCGGCCACCGAAGGAGCGATCGCGAGCGTCAGCAGGAACGCGGCGCGCACCAGCGACCGCGGCTGGAAGCCGACCTTCACCGCCCTCCTCCCCCTTCCCGCTCCCGGATCGCCCGCGTGGTCAGCGTCAGCTCCACCAGCAGCCCCTCCAGCTCCGCCTCGTACTGCTCTGCGTCCATGGTGTCCTTCAGCGCCGTGAGCGCGGCGATCTGCTCCTCGAGTGCCTGCCGCTGCCCGTAGAGCGCCGCGAGCTCCGGGTCCGCCGCAATCTCGGCCTCCGTCACCCGCCCCCCGCCCCGGGAGAGGAACACAGTGCGCGCCAGGGCGCCGTCCAGATCGTCTTCTTCCTCGAAGCCGCTCCCCACTCCGTCCCCGTTGTCGTCGAGCAGGGCGTGCTCCGTGGCGAGCAGGCCCTCCTCCTCGAAGCTGCGCTCGACCTCCCTGCGGGCGTAGGCGAAGGCCTCGAGCACCGACACCCGCTGGTCCTTGTCGGTGTCGGCGACCTCGCCCGCGAAGGCGTCGGCGAAGAACCCGGCGAAGCGGGTGGCGTTGCCCTCCCGGGGAGAGCGGGTCGCCGTAATCACCGTCCGGTTCGGACCGGATATCTCCGATATGAAGGCGCCCGACGCGCTGGCCGTGTTGACGAACACGACGTTCCGGGTCCCGAACCGCTCCACCAGAAAGGCGAAGTCGGTGGCGCTCAAATCCCTCCCGGGCACGTTGAAGCGAGACTCGCCCCCGCTGGAGGTGCCGTGCCCGATCAGCACGATCATCACGGCATCGTTCGGGCCCGCCCGCTCGCTCAGTTCCCCCAGCGCGGCCTCGACGTTCTCGCGCCGGGACGGCCCGTCGATGAGCGGATCCATCCCGGGCCGCTCGGCCAGCCATATCACATCGTCCGGATCAAGCCCGTGCTTGTCCACCGCCGCCTGCACCACCGTGAGCCCCCACTGGTGGAACCGCTCGCGGAACTCCGCGGCTCCGCTCGCCCCGCTGACGACCACGAGGTGCGTCTGCTGAGCTCTCGCATCAAGGGCCGAAACTGCCAGGATCATCCCCGTGGCGGCGGCGACCCGCCTCCATCCCGCGCCACGGAGCAAACCCCTCACACCAGCCCCCGCACCCGGCGGTAGCCCCACTCGCCCAGGATCAGCACGAGCAGCAGGAGGAGCAGGATCGGCATGTCCCAAAGGTCCATCTCTTCCACCAGGGTGACCCCCGCGCCGGTCACGCGGATGTCCTCCGGCAGCGCCGCGACCGTCTCCGGCGTGTAGGAAATCCCGCCGGTCTCGTCGGCGATGCGCTCGAGCAGCGGCGTGCGCGCCCCCGCGTCGAAGTACTCGCTCCGCTGGGGCGCCACCTGGAAGTACGCCTCGTCCACGCCGATCAGGTCGTCTCCGTCGTAGGCGCGCACGGTCAGCGTGTGGAGCCCCTCCTCCGAAGGCGTAAAGTCGGCCTCGTACTCGCCGGCGTCGCTGTCCACCGCCCAGTCCATCCCCAGCTCCACCTCCCCGCCCAGGGGAGTGGTCACGGTGGCCTCCACGACGCTGTTGCTCATGCCGAGATAGCTGGAGTCGTTCACGATCGCCGTGAGGGCCACGCTCTCCCCGGGCTCCGCGCGGTCCCGCGGCACCTGGCCGGTGACCTGGTCGGGCACGCCGTCCACCAGCCAGCGCAGCATCTGCCGCCAGAAGGTCTCGTGGGTTTCGTCCTCGAGCGGAAGCTGCATCTGCCAGATCCAGGTGTCCTGGACGGCCAGACTCATGCTCTTGCCCGCGCCGTAGCGCTGGAAGGCGAGCGCGACATGGTCCTCCGGCAGATCGTCGGCGATGCCCCGGAGCAGAGTCGTGGCGCCCGGCTTTATCCGGTGCAGCGGATTGTAGGTGAGGAGATGGGGAAGCTCCGCCCAGCGCGCCCCGGATTCCTCCTCGGTGCCGGCCAACTGGAGCGCCGGGACGCCGAGCCCCGCCTGGGTGGGCTCGATCCTGACGAAGTTGTGATAGCCGTCGGGACGCGCGTCTGCGTCGGAAAACACTACCGGAAGCACGTCCGCGACCGGCGTGCCCGCGTAGCCGCCGCGGGCGAAGGAGTTGCGTCCGCCCAGCGCGAGCAGGCTGCCGCCCCGCTTGTCGACGAAGTCGGCGATCATCTGCAGTTGGTCGCCGGTGAAGAAGCTGGCTTCCACTGTGCCGAGAATCAGGCTGCGGTAGGCGTAGAGCTCCGCCCGGGTATCGGGGAATCCGCCCTGGAGCTCTTCGCCGTCGTCGACGTTCAGGCGCAGGAACTTGTTCTCGGCGGTGCGCTGCAGCACCACTAGCTGCAGGTTGTCGTCGTCCGCCACCGCCCGCCCCAGGAAGCCCACCTCGTAGCGCGGCTCGCCCTCGAAGTAGAGAATCTTCTCGCGCCGGTCCTCGACACTCACCAGCGCGGTCTGGCTGTTGTTCTGCGTGACCTGCTCGTCCACGGCCACGGGAATGCGGAAGGTGTAGGCGCGCGCGCCCGGCGTGGAGGCGGTGAAGCGAACCGGAACCGTGACCGGCTGCCCTTCGTCCGGCAGCTCGACCTCTTCGGTGCTGACGATCTGCCCCTCGTCCTCGACGATCAGGGACACGGTCTCGCCCTCGTAGCCCATGTGGGTGACCACCACGTCGACCACCACCGACGAACCCGTGAGCACGGTCCTGGGCGGGTCGGCGCGGCTGACCTGGATGTCCCGCTGGAAGCTCTCTTCGCCCACGCCCACGGTGTAGACCGGAATCCCCTGCGCCTGCAGCGGCATGAGCGCCTCGGTGAGCTCCTCGCCCGAGTTGTCGGCTCCGTCGGTGACCAGAACCAGGCCCGAGAGCGGCACCGAGGCCAGTTCCGAGCGGGCGCGCTCGAGCGCCGGCCCGAGGCGCGTGCGGCTTCCCATGAAGCTCATCTCGGAGAAGTCCTCGATGCGGTCCGTGCGCGACGAGAAGCGGAAGTAGCGCACCGCGAAGCGGTCGGACAGGGCGGAGAGAACCGGGGAATCCGGCGTGCCGAAGGTCTCCTGCAGGAAGGAGCCGCGGGAGCGACCGTCGAAGTCCTGGATCTCCATGCTGCGCGAGTCGTCGAGAAGCACTCCCACGAAGTTCTGCTGGGGCACCACCGTCGAGACCACCAGGGCCGGGCGCAGCAGACAGAAGGAGAGCACCAACAGTCCCGCGAAGCGGAGCCCCCCGAGCACCAGGCGATCCAGCGGTCTGGTCTTGCCGCGCACGCCCAGGTAGGTCAGGAGCGCGAAGACGGAGATCAGGCCCGCCACCACGGCGCCGGTCGCCACCGCACCGGCCACCCCCAGGGAGAAGTCGCCCTCCTGGAAGACTACCGGGCGGTACTTGAAGAGGAACTCGAAGAGGCTGGTCAGCACGTCCGGGGTCCGGTCAGTGGCTCATGGCGTAGATGATGAAGTTGACGCCCATCTGGATGGCGTAGGTCGAGTACCTGAGCGGATAGTAGGGGTCTTCCGCCCACTCCCAGGCATCACCCAGATCGGTGTTCCAGTTGATGATCACCATCAGCCGGCCCTCTTCGTCGAAGATGCCTTTCACGAAGGGCTCGTAGCCGTCCCGTTCGTGGGTGCGCCATCCGCTCCTGCCGTTGTTGACGTTCGGTACCTGGATGATCTCGTCGATGTCGTAGAAGGTGTGGAAGATCTCGTGCTCGAGCGGCACGTCGACGATCGGGTATTCGGGGAGGACCTTCTGCATCTCGTACTCGAAGATCTCCCACTCGTACGTGCCCCAGAAGTCGTCCACCACCAGGAAGCCGCCCCGCAGGAGGTAGTCCCTCAGCGCGGTGGCTTCCTCCGGCGTCATCGACATGCCGCCGACTTCCAGGGCGTATAGGAAGGGGAAGCGGTTGAGGTGCTCGTCGGTGAGAGTCCGGGGATGTTCCTCCATGAACATGTCCAGCCCGGTGAGGCGCTCCGCCACGATCAGGAACTGGCGGTCCGACTTGGGATAGTCCGTCGCCCACGACTGCCGCCGCCAGCGGCGGAAGCCTCCGCCTCCGCCACTATACGCCGCGCGGGTAAAGTAGAACTCGTGCATGGGCAGGGGGCGTCCCTGCTGCGCCTCTTCCGGGAGCGGGAGCCCGGGAGGCGCGCCCGGGATCGGGGCGGGTGTGTCGGACGCAAGTCCGGTCGGGGTGGGGACCGCGGCCGTCGCGGACCCCAACGAGGGTCCGTCGCTCAGGACGGCAGCGGCCGAAATGCCCCCCGCGGCGAGCGCGATGCCAATGGCTCCCCCCCTCCACCCGCCTCCCATCTTCTGCCAGCGTCGCTCTCGGCTCACGTCACACCCCAGGTTTGAGAGCTGCCCTCGCGCCTTTGCCGGCGCAAGCACGGAACGCTCCTATCGCTTCATCCGGCGGAAGGTTCCTGAATGGGTCCGCCTCGGCGGGCTGCTTGATCGAGGTGGCCGGGGACACCTAGAATGCTGCGCCCGGGCTCCGTCCGGGCCACCGCCGAGCAACGCGCCGCCGCTAGCGCATTTTGCGTGGAGGAGAAAGGTCTTGCAACCATCCGGCTACCTGCGGACTGCCGTAAGATGGGTCGGGATCCTCGCGCTCATTCCGCTTGCGGGTTGCCGGGGACCACTGGAACTGGCTCCCAGCGACGCCGATGACGTCCTCGCGCGCCAGCTTCTGGAGGCGCCCGATCCCGGGCAGCGCGGCCCCCACGAGGTGCGCACCCTCTACTACGGCAGCGGTTCCGACAGGAACCGGCCCGAGTACCGCGACTCGGTCACCTACGTCACCGAGCCCGTCGACGCCTCGAAGCTGGTCGATCTCGGTTCGTCGGCGGAGAGCCGCAACAGCTACTGGGGCTTCGAGCCGGATCGCTTCCCGCTCAACGCGCGCGTCTGGTATCCGGTGGGCGAAGGGCCCTTCCCGCTGGTGCTGGTGGTGCACGGCAACCACAACATGCGCGACTTCTCGGATCCCGGCTACGACTATCTGGGAGAGCTGTTGGCCAGCCGTGGGTACATCCTGGCGTCCGTGGACATGAACTTCATCAACGGCGGTATCCGGGGCGAGAACGACGCCCGGGGCTGGTTCCTGCTCCAGCACGTCGGCGTGTGGAAAGAGTTCAACGAGGACGAGGCCAACCTTTTCCACGGGCGCGTCGACATGGAGCGCATCGCCCTCATCGGCCATTCCCGGGGCGGAGAAGCGGTGGGGCACGCCGCGGCCTTCAACCGCTTGGAGCGCTACCCGGACGACGCCTCGCTCGAGTTCGACTTCGACTACGACATCCGCGCGATCATCGCCATCGCCCCGGTGGACGGGCAGTACCTGCCCACCAATCGCTTCGTCCCGGTCGAGAACGTGAACTACATGGTCTTCCACGGGTCGCACGACGGCGACGTGACCAGCTTTCACGGCCTGCGCCTGTACAAGCGCGTGAGCTTCACCGATGGGCAGCCGCGCCTCAAGACCGCCGTCTGGGTCTACCGCGCCAACCACGGGCAGTGGAATACGGTGTGGGGTGCGCACGACAACGGGCCGCGCAGCGGGCGTATCCTGGACCTGCGCGCGCTCATGCCCGGCGAGGACCAGCGCCGTTTTGCCGAGATCTACATCTCCGCCTTCCTCGAGACCACGCTGCGGGACGACCGCCGTTATCTGCCGATGTTCCGCGATCACCGGGTGATCGGCGGCTGGCTGCCGAAGACCATGTATGTGACCCGTTTCCAGACCGAGAGCTTCCGCACGCTGGCCGATTTCGAGGAGGATATCGACGTCACCTCGGGAACCCACCGCGGAGTTCGCATGCGCGGCGACAGCCTGTCCACCTGGCGGGAGGGCCGCATCGGGCTGCGTTCCAGCAACCGGCCGGAAACCTCGGCCTCACAGGACAACCAGGCCGTGTGGCTGGGGTGGAACAACCGCATCGCGGGCGCGGACACGCTGGGCCCGGCGGCGGCGTACACCATCGAGCTCCCCGCAACGCTCGCCGCGGAGTGGGATCTCGGGCCCGAAGCCTCGTTGGAGCTGTCGCTTGCGGTCACGCGGGCGACTCCGAGGCCGCGGAGCGCCGGGGACGAAAGCGGAGATGACGCAAGCGACTCCGAAGATCGCGGAGATGACGTCCGCGAGTCCGAGGACGAGGAGGGCGACGATGGGCCACCCGACCTGAGCATCATTGCGCGGGATGGGACCGGACGCGTCGCCTCGGTGCCGCTCAGCCGCTACGGACCGGTGCGCAAGCCCCTGGAGATGCGGGTCCTGCGGCGCCGCGATCTCGAGGACGACCGATTCGCCAATCTGTTCGAGCTGCTGCTACAGAGCTACTCGATTCCGCTGGCGGACTTCGTGGAAGCGGCTCCGGGGCTCCGGCTGGACGAACTGAGGGAGGTGGGGCTGGTCTTCGACCGGACGGTCGCGGGCGAGGTGGTGCTGGACGATGTAGGGTTCGCCCGCATGGACCCGGCCTACACGGCGGTGCGGGTGCCCTGAGCCGTCACCCGCGCCCCTCAGCCTATCGCCAGCTCAACCCGAAGCGGTGGGCCGCCTCTCCGCCGTCGTAGCGCTGCCAGGCGTAGTCGATGGCGAGCCGGTCGCCGTTGAACGCGCCACCGAAGGTGACCGGGCGGCCGAAGCCGTCCGGAGCGCGACGCACGCCGAAGCGGGCCGTAAAGGTCCGTCCGCGCACGGGCCAGTACGCGATCTCCATCCCCGCCCCGGGAACGACCGCGCCATCCGCCTCGCGGGAGACCGCGGCGGTCCAGCCCAGGTCGAGCGGTCCCACCGGGATGGCCGGCGTCGACCCGCCCGCCGTGACCCGCCAGGGCAGCGGGACCTCGACTTCGCCCAGCGTGAGCCCCGGCCCCAGGTTGTGCACGGCGAGCCCCAGCCGCGCGGGCCCGGCCGCGACCGCCACCCCCAGGTCGAGGGCCCCGGTGGCGTCGTGGTGACCGCCGAGGCGCTGGTCCACCAGCTTGCCGGTGATGCCCGCCCGTATGCCCCGCACCTCCCGCGCATACCCTACCGAGACGGCGACCTCGGCCGTTCCCGTCTTCCCGTTGGTGAAGAGCGACTGCGCGTCGTGGGACAGCACGGCCGCACCCCGGTCCGGTACTCCAAAGCTCAGCGTCTGAACCCCCACGGCGACGCTGGCGGAAGACCAGTCAGCCGCGCCGGACACCGTGGCGAGCAGGCTTGCGGTCCCGAAGCGCTGCATCGCCCCGCCGATCACGCCGTTGCCCCCAATCAGGGCCGGATTGTGGAACACGGCGTCGCTGTCGTTGCCCACCGTGTAGAAGGCGCCGCCCAGCGCCAGCCCGCGGGTGCTGGCGGGCAACTCGAGCACGAGCGGCCCGTGTTCGGCGGACTGGGCCCGCCCGTCAGCGGGGCTGAGGGCCCATGCGCCCGCAATCGCAAGCGCGCCGAACACCGCGGCGCCGCTCATACGGGCCCGTCCTCCCACGGTCCCCACATCGCGTAGGTGCTGCTCGACAGCGTGCTGCCCGCCCGCCGCCCGCCCTGCTGGTTGAAGAAGAGCACGCGCCCGTCCGGGCTGAAGCAGGAGCCCGCGAACTCGCCGGCCGTCCCTCCCTCCGGCCCCAGCGGCGCGCGTGCCAGGTTGACGATCCTGCCCTCCCGGTCGAGCGCGCGCACGTGCTGCTCGCCGCTTCCGTCCTCGCACATGACCAGCCCGCCCCGCGGGCTGAGCACGATGTTGTCCGGACTGTCCAGCACCTCCGGCGCGGGCGACTCGAACACGAGCGTCAGCTCGCCCCGGTCGGCGGAGACCGGCCGGTAGTGGAACACCTGCCCAGAGGTTGCGTCGCCGCCGTTGGTGGAGACCACGTAGATGCCGCCGTCCCCATGGAAGGCCCCCTCCAGGCGGGCGAAGCGGGCGCCTCCCTTCGCGAGACCCTGCCTGAAAACCGCCAGTTCGTCCTCCCGTGCGTCTTCGGGATCCGGGTCGTCGATTTCCACCCAGTGGACGGGCAGGACCGTACCCGGAGTCTGGTTGCGGGCGGTCAGGTAGCCGGGCTCCCCGGTGACCGCCATCATCTGAAGCCGCCCTCCCGCGGCGAGCACCCCGGGCTCGCGCGGGATGAAGCGGTAGAGGCCGGCGCCGGGCCGATTGGGGACGAGCGGCACGTACCAGGTGTCCTCGGTCTCGTACACGATCCCCGTCTCCGGATCGACCGCCACCGCTTCGTGCACGAAACGGCCCATGGCCGTGAGCGCCACCGGATCGACGGGGCCGGTGGCGTCGACGGGCACCTCGAAGATGTACCCGTGGGGCCTTTCGAAACCATCACCCCGCCCCTCCGTGGTCTCTTCGCACGACAGCCAGCTTCCCCAGGGGGTCGGACCGCCGGCGCAGTTCACGCGAGTCCCCGCGAGTGACGCAAACTCGTCCACCAGCTCCACCCGCAGGCCCTCGCCTTCGCCCGTGATGCGCACCTCGAGGGAGGTCGTGCCGCCGCTCCCGGCGTCGTCGTAGGCGGGCGAGCCGATCGGCCGCGCCGACTCCGGCGGGTCGGTCATCTCGTGATTCCGGATGAGGCGCACGTTGCCGTTCGCCATCGGAAACGCCGCCATCCCGTCGAACGCGTTGGGGACCAGGAACCCCTCGCGCACCGGCGAGGGAACGCCGCCCGAACTCAGACGCACGCAGTGGAGGCGCTCGGCGATCTCGATTTCGGGGCAGTCCGGAGAGCGCACCAGCGGGCCATAGGGCTCGATGACGAGCGAGCTTCGATCGGCGCCCCCACCCCGCCGTTCGCTGCCGCAGGCAACCAGTCCCGCAAGGGATGGCGCACAGGCGGCAAGCCCCCCGGCGGAAGCGAGCCGCGAGATAAAGGTTCGGCGTCCCAGAGTCATCTCGATTCCTCCCTCATCAGATCAGCCGCAACTGCTCCCCGACGGGCCGCAGAAGGTCCGGGTCGTCGTTCCGAACACTGTTGACGCGCGCGCTGACGGGCCATCGTTCGTACGGCCCGGGATTGGGGGTGCTCAGTCGATCGAGAAGCTCGTGGGCCTGACTGGAAGGGTCAAGCCACTCCGCGAACCACTCCCGATCCACGATGGCGGGCTGGCGGTGGTGGATGTCGGCGAGTTCGGCCGCCGCCGGCGTGGTGAGGATCGCGAAGGACTCGACGACTTCCCGCTGCGCCTCCCAGCGTTCCCAGATGCCGGCAAAGGAGATGGGGCCTCCCCCGGCGAGCGTCAGGTAGAACGGCTGGCGCGCCTGCGACGGCCCCTGCCACTCGAACCAGCCGCTGGCGGGAACGAGGCAACGCCGCTCGCGAAAGGCGTCCGCGAACACCCGCTTCTCTCGAATCGTCTCTGCGCGCGCGTTGATCAGCGGCGGCCCCGCGCCGGCGTCGTTCCACCACGAGGGGACGAGACCCCAGCGGAGCTCCGCGATGTGCCGGCGCCCGCCGCCATCGACACGGCATACCGCAAAATCCTGCGTCGGAGCGCCGTTGTAGCGGGGCTCCCGCGCAAGCAAAGGCGGCGGCCCGCTCACACCGTAGAGGTCGTATACCTCCCGCGGCGACAGCTTCCGGGTGAAGCGGCCACACATCAGTCAGGTGTTGCCCATCCCGTGCTCAAGCTCGGTGCAAGAGGGAATCCGAGTGTTGCTTTCCCGCCACCCCCGGTCCTACCGTCCACTGTGGGATGATGGGTACCAGAGGTCCAGCGGAACGTCGTCATCTGCAACCTGGCGGGCATGTTCAAAACGGGCTACATCCTGAATCGCCGAGCGGACATCGTCTGGTTCCTCGGGCTGCCCTTCTTCGCCGTCGCGCTCGCGCTGGGCTTCCAGGCCTGGCTCCCCTACGTGGCGGTGGCGTCCATCAATCTGTGGATCACCATCCCGCACCACTACGCCGGGTGGGTGCGCTCCTACGGGATGCCCGACATCTGGGAGCGCTTCAGGAACCGCCTGATCGCCGGCCCGATCGTGATCGTCGGCTTCACCGTCCTGGGCCTGCAGTTCGCGCCCATCACCCTGCTGCTGCTGGTGACCGCCTGGGACCATCAGCACAGCCTCATGCAGCAGCACGGGCTCGCGCGCATCTACGACTTCAAGGCCGGCGCCGGGCTTCCCTCGACGCGCCGCTTCGACCTCGGCCTGCACTGCGTGCTGTACGGCTACATGTTCATCAGCGCGCCCATGTTCCGCTTCCTGTGGATCCGGGAGCTGCACCGCATGCACGTGCCCGTGTCGGCGGGCTTCGTGGACGGGCTGCTGACGGTCAGCCAGATCGTGCTGGTGGGGTATCTGATCGTCTACGCGCTGCACCTGCGGCAGATCGCGGCCGCGGGCGGAACCATCAACCCCATCAAGTACCTGTTCATCGGGGCCAGCTACTTCCTCTGGTACTTTGTGGCCTGGCAGACCACCTCGATTCTGCTGTACGCGGTCGCGCACCGCCTCATGCACGGCGTCCAGTACATCGTCATGGTGTATTCCTACATGCGCCGGACCGCCAGCAAGGGGACCTCCAGACCCGGCTTCTGGTCGCGGGTGACCGGCAAGGGCAGGCTTCGCTGGTTCCTGGTGGGCGGGGCGGCCTACGCCGTCCTCTTCCAGCTCCTCATCAACCGTCCGCTGGACGAGTTCGGATTCGGGGTAGTGAACTTCGCGCCCTATCCCGCGCTGCCCGAGTTCGGCATCCCGGCGCTCGACTACTCGAGCGGCTACGCCCTCTTCTCGCAGATGATGGTCTACGCCTACGGGCTCATGCACTACTACCTCGACTCGTTCATCTGGAAGGTGCGCGACAAGCAGACCCAGCGGGGGCTCTAGTGGCCGACTGGTACAGGCGTTATCGCATGCTGATCGGCATCTACGCGATCGCCGTCATCGTGGGGGCGCGGGAGTATCTGGTGTCGCGCGGACAGGAGCCGATCGATTTTCTGAACGAGAAGTGGGGGGAGATGACCGATGTCGTCTCGGCCATCAACCCCGGAGACCCTGACACGGACTTCCTGGAGGCGGTGCAGGCGCTGCAGCAGGGGGACGAGGAGACGTTTCTCGCGCACCTGGAAGAGGCGCTCGCCTCGGACGTCAAGCACAACGATCTGCTGCTCCAGTCCTACGCCCAGCATCTCCTGAACACGGGGGCGGACCACGAGAAGGTGAACGCGGCCCTCGCCCGCTGGCGCGAGAACCATCCGTTCTCGGTGGAGACGGTGTGGCTTCAGCTTGCGAGCGGGCCGCGGGGCGCCACCGATCTTTCGGATCTGAACCGGGCATTCTCCGAGGTCCCCTGGGTGATCGATTCCAGGATCGAGTCCTACGAGGACGGCGGCGCGCAGCGCTGGCGCGCCACCATCACCTTCCGCCCCGGTCAGCCGGTGGACATCCGGGACGCGGTCGCGGCCGCCAGCGTGCTGGCCCTGCCCCCCGGCCAGCGGCATCTCTACGAGGTGACCTGCGTGAACCTGATCGACTGCACCGCCGAGCGGCGGTAGCCGGGCTCGCTTCAGCCTACCGTCCCACGGGTACAGAGATCAGCGGCACCATCAGATCCGGGTCCGGATCGGGCGGCGCGGGCTCGCCCTCGGACTCCAGAATGAAGCTGAGGATCGCCGCCACTCCACCGGCGACGACCCCCACGAAGGCGGAAGTGGCGAGCCCGTTCAGGGAACGGCGTTCCGTCGCGAGTATTTCGCCCTCGGGGATGCGCAGCGTCTGCTCGAGCCCGACCGCCTGGAAGCCCACCTGCCTCCGCGCGACCTCTACCATCAGCAACAGATCGCCGGCGTCCCGTCCGACAACCGTCCCGCGCACCCTGGGCAAGGCCTGGTCCACCTCGTAGACCTCCCGGAAGTCCTCTGCGCCGGCCTGGGTCACGTAGACTCTCACCGGCTCCCCGGGCGCCGCCGCCGCCGTTTCCATCGGCACGTAGCGGTAACACGCGGAGGACAGCAGCAAGGTCGCGACAGTGCAGATGGCCTGTCTCGCGGTCGTCCCTCGCATGGCACCTCCCGGCCGGCCGACAACGGGCTCGAGCGAGGCACCGTGTCGCACGCAAATCGATGGGCGTTCGGTTGACGATTATCGCGCCGCCGCGGACGCGCGCAACCCCCGAAAGCCTCGACGCCGGCTCCGGTCTCCCAACTGCCGCCCGCGCGGCTGCTTGCGTGACCCCCACTCACGGCCAATTCTACACGTTTGCGGTTCGACCCCTCTATTCACCAGCACCAGCGTCGTTTGGGACGGCAGTTCGGTCAACGCGCGGTCTGGGAGTTCGTCCCAGGGGCTTTTGGCAGGAGTCTGTTTCTCGGCGCACCGGGCGCAACGCCGGTGACTTGCGTCGCCGAAGGAGGGCTCCATGTCCCGATTGTCCCTGTTCTTTCCACACAGACCCCGCGGGCCTGGTCGATTGGGAGGAGGGTTGACCGTTCTGATTGTGGCGGGCCTCGCGATGCTCTCCGCGCTGCCCGCGCACGCCCAGAACGGCCGCATCACGGGAATCGTCACCGACGCCCAGTCGGGCGCTCCGGTCGGCGAGGTGCAGGTGTACGTGGTCGGTTCCACCCTGGGGACGCTGACCCGGTCGAACGGGCGCTACCTCATCCTCAACGTACCTCCGGGTTCGTACGAACTCCGGGCGGAGCGCATCGGCTTCCAGACGGTGACCGAATCGGTCGACGTGCCCGTTGACGGCACCGTCACCCGGGACTTTGCTCTGACGACGGAGGCGCTGGGGCTCGACGAGATCGTCGTGACCGGGGCGGCGGGCGCCGCGCGCCGGCGCGAGATCGGCAACGCCATCGCCCAGATCAACCTCACCGACATCCCCGAGCGCGAGGCCAACGTTTCCGACCTGCTGCAGGCGGCCGCGCCCGGCATACAGGTGATCGGCGGAAGCAGCGAGCCCGCGCAGGGCAAGCAGATCCGCCTGCGCGGCAACTCCAGCGTGGCCATGTCGAACCAGCCCATCATCTATGTGGACGGCGTGAGGATCATGGACGACGCCTTCCCGGTGGTGGCCACCCCCGGCACCGGGCTGGGACGTCCGTCGCTCATCACGGTGACCCCGCTCGACATGATCAACCCCAACGACATCGAGCGCATCGAGGTCATCAAGGGCTCCGCGGCGACCACCCTGTATGGCACCGAAGCCTCGGCCGGCGTCATCCAGGTCTTCACCAAGCGCGGCTCCGCCGGCGCGCCGGTGTGGACCGCGGAGATCCAGCAGGGCACGGGATGGATGCAGCCGTTCGGCGCGCCCGGCGGCGACTTCATCCAGATGGAACACTACATGCGCGACGCCTGGTGGGGCGGCGGATACGAGGGCGGCCAGTATTCCACGGACTGCGTCACCGACGACGACCGCTGGAAAGGTGTGAACTCCAGCGCCAGTGGCCCGTGCAGCTTCCCCGGGTCGGTGTGGTTCCAGAACTACCTGCTCTCGGTTCGCGGCGGCGCCGAGGCCTTGCAGTACTTCATTTCGGGCCAGTATCAGGACGACAGCTACGTGCTCGCCAACGACGAGCTGGAGAAGTACAACTTCCGCGGCAACTTCACGATGACGCCGGTCGAGGATCTCCAGATCCAGTGGAACACGGGGTATACCAGCCAGTGGCTGAGCGGAACTCCGTCGGGCAACAACGCCGAGGGCATCCAGCTCAATGCCTTCCGCCAGGAGCGCAACTACGTGGGCTCGGCCGATCCGCGCGAGATCGGCAAGCTTCTGGAATACGAGTTCGACCAGCGCAACGAGCGCCTCAACTCCGGGATCACCCTGACCTACACGCCTCAGGCGCGGCTCACCAACCGCTTCACCTTCGGCTACGACTACTCCAACCAGGAGGGTGAGAACCAGCGCAACTTCGGCTTCTTCCTCAAGCCGCTGGGTTCACGCACCAACGATACCTTCCAGAGACGGGTGCTCACCTTCGACTACGTGGGGACGTACAACCTGCCGATCACGTCCACCATCAACTCCAACTTCTCGTGGGGCGGCCAGTCGATCGGCGACTCGCAGGTGCGACTACGCCTGTTGGGCGAGGACTTCCCCGGCGCAGCCGAGCCCACGGTGAGCTCCGCGGCCATCAAGGTGGCCGAGGAGGATCGCGAGAAGGTCTGGAACGCAGGGTTCTTCTTCCAGAACGTCTTCGACTTCAGCAACAAGTACTTCGTCACCGGCGGGATCCGGGTCGACGGCAACAGCGCCTTCGGCTCGGGGTTCGGGCTCCAGGTCTACCCCAAGGTGAGCGGCACCTGGGTGATCAGCGACGAGGACTTCTGGGATCCCGGGCTGGGCTCCATCAAGCTGCGCGCCGCATACGGCCAGTCCGGCCGGGCTCCGGGTGCGTTCGACGCGGTTAGAACCTGGGATCCAGCGGGCTATGCGGGCACGCCCGCCTTCACGCCCGCCAACCTCGGGAATCCCGATCTGGGACCGGAGGTGTCCAGAGAGTGGGAGTTCGGCTTCGATGCCTCGTGGCTGGACGACCGGCTCTCGGCCACCTTCACCTACTTCGATCAGCAAACCACCGACGCGCTCATGTTCGTCAGCGCCGTTCCATCGCAGGGGTTCACGCGGAGCCAGCTCCAGAACGTGGGGACGGTCGGCGCCAACGGGATCGAACTCCAACTCGACGCGAGGCTGTTCCAGAGTACCAACTTCAGCGTAGACGCGGGGCTGGGGGTCAGCACCTACAATTCGGAGGTGATGAGCCTGTGCAAGGGCGAAACCGAGCCGAGCGAAGTCGTGCTCGCGCGCGATCCCGATGCCGAGTGCATCGCTCCGTTCTGGGACCTGAACGGACGGATCATCGAGGGACAGGCGCTGCCCGTGGAGGTGGGACGCCGGGTCATCAATCGGGACGAGATCGCCGACCCGCAGTTTGCGGACAATCCTGATACTCCGGCGGCGCCCGGCAGGACCGGGGAGAACGTCATCATCGGGCCCCAGCTGCCCACCCACACCATCACGCCGTCCCTCGCCGTGCGCTTCCCCGGCAACATCCTGCTCTCCGCGCGCGGAGAGTACATGGGCGGACATGTGGCGTACATCAACGAGATCTCCATCAGCCGTTCCGTGCGCTCCCCGCTCTGCTTCCCGTGGTATGTCACTCCCAAGACCTCCATCGAACTGAAGCCGGAGACGCCGGCCATATGGCGCGAACGCTGCACGCCCGGGTTCTCGCGCGACTACTGGTTCGATTCGGACTACTTCAAGCTTCGTAACGTCAGTCTCACCGTGCCCGTGGACGCCGTGTTCCCGGAGAGGGTCTCGAACGCCACGTTCACCGCCACCCTCAGCAACTTCTACGACTGGTACCGCGAGATTCCCTGGTACGACCCGGAGTCGCTCGGCAACACGCCGGCCCTCGACGACGGAATCGGGAACCAGACCGAGCGGGTGCCGTCCCCGGTCACGTTCCGCATGTCCATGCGGGTCACCTTCTAGGGGAGGGCTGAACGATGACAGAGAGCAGAGGAAGAAACATCGGCATTCGGTTCACCCGGATCCTTCTCATTGCTGCAACCACCGGGCTGGTGGCATCCGGCTGCGAAGTCACCAACCCCGGTCCCATCCAGGACGAGTTCCTGGCCCAGCCGGCGTCCCAGCAGGGGCTCGTCAACGGCGGCGTGCGCCGGCTGGCGGAGCTGCTCACCTACGGCAGCTATACCCATGCCATCCTGGCCCGGGAACTCTTCCCGGGCGGCCAGACCGGGTTCATGGGTCACGACCCCATCACCCAGTCCGGACACATCCTGCCCGGCAGCTTTTCCAATCGCTGGAACGACGGAGTGCAGGCCCGCTTCATCACGGAGACGGCGATCAAGCGCTTTACCGAGGTCGACGCGCCCAGCAACATGCTGTACCAGGCGTACCTGTGGAACGCCTTCTCCTACCGAACCATGGGCGAGTGGTGGTGCGACGCCGTGCTCGGTCCCACCGATCCGGACGATACCACGCCCGGATCCTATGAACAGGGATCGACCGGGAACTTCAACCGCGCCATCGACAGCTTTACGGCCGCCCTGGGGTTCGCTGCGACCCCCGACGAGACTCACGCGGCAAGGGGCGGCCGGGCAGCCGCACACGCCTGGCTGGGGGACTGGAGCGCGGCCGCAGCCGACGCCGCGACGATCCCGGACGACTTCGTCTTCTGGATCAACTACGACGACGAACTCCAGCCTTACTACAACACCATCTTCGAGGCCAACGCGCGCCAGCCGGCGGGATCCTACTCCATCATCTACACCTTTGTCGAGGACTACTACGCGGAGACGGGAGACCCCAGGACGCCCTGGTTCGAGGACGCCAATATTCCGTACGCCACCGCGAGTCTGGACACCTACGGCCAGGTGGAGTGGAAGAACCAGGCCAAATACAACAGCCGCAACGACGACCAGCGCATCGTCAGCGGCTGGGAGATGCGGCTGCTGGAAGCGGAGGCGGCGTTGAACGCCGGGAACTGGCAGGCCGCCATGACCATCATCAACAAGGTGCGCACGCGAAACATCAGCGACACCACCGGCGAGCCGCTCGATCCCTGGGTCGCGATGAGCATGGAGGAAGCCTGGACCTTCCTCAAGCGCGAGCGCTACATCGAGCTCTGGCTCGAGGGACGCCGGCGGGGTGACGAGCGCCGCTGGGCGGCGACCAACACGCCGGGAGATCTGGACACGCCCGATTGGGAAAGCACCGCCGTCGCGCCGGGCTCCCGCACTACCATGTTCACGCGCAACCCGAGGTCGTATTGCTTCGACATTCCCGAGTCGGAGCGCGACCGCAACCCCAACGTTCCGCCGATCAGCTGAATCGAGGGGAACAGAGTGAGAATCCGGGCCGCGGGGGTTGACGCCCTCGCGGCCCGGTTTTTTCGTGGGCCGGGTCCCGATGACCAGGCCCGGTTGGCTTGTCGGCGGGGAGCGAGCCGGCCCAGTGCTACTAATCCTGTAGTTGACAAGTCCGATCCGCGCTCCCCATCATGCTACTACATCATTTAGTAGCGATGCCTTGGCGAAACGAAGCCCGTGCCGTTCCGGACGGCCCATCGCCGGTGCGCGGCAAGCCAACACGCAAGACCCGAGGAGGAATCCGTGACCGCGCTTACCGCCCGCGAAATGGACGTCATGTCGGTTCTGTGGGACCTGGGGTCCGCTACCGTGAACGAGGTCAGCGCCCAACTGGACGACGACCTGGCCTACACCACCGTGCTCACGGTGCTGCGCATCCTGGAGTCGAAGGGTCTCGTCGGCCATGAGAGGGAAGGCCGCGCCCACCGCTACCACCCCTTGCTCGCGCGCCGGGAGGCCGGCCGGTCGGTGCTCGACCGGCTCCGGGAGAAGGTCTACTCGGGATCCACGGAAATGCTCGTGGCCAACCTGGTCACGGACGAGAGGCTCTCCGCGAAGACCATCAGGCGCCTGCGCAAGCTGCTTGACGAGCGACTCGAGAAGGAGGAACGAGGATGATCGCCGCATGGATGCTCTGGTCGGCCGGCATCGGCGTGTTGTTCCTGGTCGCCGGCCTCGCGGCCGAGAAGCTCCTCACCCACGGCGGTCGCCCGACGCGATGGGTCTGGATGGTCGCGGGCGCCGCTACGACCGCATTGTCGGTGCTGCGGCTTCCAGGGGCTCCACCGGAACCGGCGATCATCCCTCCACCCGGGTTCGCGCCCCCGCTGCTGGAGCCGCTGACGGTGACGGTCGCCCGCGATTCGATGCTCCGCTCCCTGGACGACCTGCTCGTGCTGGGCTGGGTTGTGCTCTCTTCGCTGCTGGTGGTCACGGTCCTGTTCGCCTTCGCGCGCCTGGTGCGGGAGGGAAGGTCATGGCAGCCCGGTTCACTGGGCCATCGCTCCGTGTTCTGGTCCCTGGACACCGGGCCGACCATCGTCGGCCTGCTGCGGCCGCGTGTCGTGCTGCCGGCGTGGGTGCGCGCGATTGGCCGGAGGGAGCAGGAACTGATTCTCGCGCACGAAGAGGAGCACATCCGCGCCGGCGACGCCCGGCTCCGGTTCCTGATGACGCTGCCGCTGTTCGTCTTCCCGTGGAATCCCGCCCTCTGGCTGCAGCGCCATCGCCTGAATCTCGCCGTCGAACTCGACTGCGACCGCAGGGTGATGCGGCGGATGCCGGGACACCGCCACGCCTACGGCAACCTGCTTCTGCGCGTGGGCGCGGGACAAAACGGACTGCATCGCGTGGCGCTCGTGGCGTTGTCCGAGGGGCGGTCGCAGCTGGAGCGACGCATCACCAGGCTGGAGGAGCAGATGCCGCGCGTGCGTCGCCTGCAGGGTGTGCTGCTCGTGCTGGGCGCGGCGGCCGTCGTGGCCCTGGCGGTCCTGTTCCCGCGCGTTCGCGGAGAAGATGCACCGGCGTCGGACGAGCGAGTCGACCTCATGGCGGCGCCGGTGTTCACCCCCTACACGGTGCGTCCCGACCTGGTGAATGAACGAACGGTCATGCGGGCGCTGGAGGCCGAGTATCCCCCGATACTGCGCGACGCGGGGATCGGCGGCACCACCAGCGTGGACTTCTTCATCGACACGCGTGGCGTGGTGCAACAGGTTCTCGTCGCCGAGACCTCCGGTCACGAGGTACTCGACTCGGCCGCCCTTCGAGTCGCCCGCACCTTCCGGTTCACCCCCGCGCTCAACCTGGACGAGGTGGTGCCCGTGTGGGTCGCCATCCCGATCACCTTCGCCACTGGCGCCGCCAGGGCGAACGGGGTGCCTGACGAGGTGCGCGAATTCGCTGACAGCATCGCCCGCGAACGGGCGGCCGACCCCGGCGATCCCCCGGCGGACTCCGAGGCCCCACAGGACGCAACGCTGACGGATCTCATGCAGGAACCGACGTTCACTCCCTACACGGTGCGTCCCGACCTGTCGAACGAGCGGGAGGTGCAGCGGGCCATGGAGAGAGAATACCCTCCGATCCTGAGAGAGGCGGGAATCGGAGGGACGGTCAACGTGCAGTTCTTCATCGACGCGGAGGGCGTGGTGCAAAGAGTGCTCGTCGCGGAGCCGTCGGGCCATGAAGCGCTTGACTCGGCGGCTCTCCGCGTCGCCCGCGTATTCAGGTTCAACCCCGCACGCGATGATGACGAGCCCATCCCCGTCTGGATTGCCATTCCGTTGACGTTCCAGACCAGGTGATGCACCTGCCGGGGGTTGGCTGACGAGACAGCCGACTGGGGCGGGAGGGCTCGAACCTCCAACCTCCTGGTTAACAGCCAGGCGCTCTGCCTATTGAGCTACACCCCACTACGGCCGGTATGCAGATGTGGCCCGTCCCCGGGAAGCCGGGGTCGGCGCAACTGCAAACGAAGCCATTTCGGCCCCCGCGTGTCAACACTGCTTCCCGGCTGCGTGTCTCAAGAGTTAGGTTACCGGGCTTGCGCGCGCACGGCGTCAACCGTCCCGAGGCGGCGTTCGCCGCGTCCTTGCCACAAGCCAGGTGTCATCCGAGAGGGCTCATCTCCCATGATTCTCAAGCTGCTCGCCGTACAGGCCATTCTCGCGCCTGCCCAGGGCGACGTGCCCGAGCGCCCGCCCGCAGTCGCCGAATACGATGGCGCCGCAGGACAGCTCGAGATCGCGACGCCGCGGCTTGAAGACCCGGACATCAACATCGACGGCAGGCTCGACGACGCAGCCTGGGAAGGCGCGGCCCTGCTGCGCAACTTCAGCCAGTACGATCCGGTCGAGGGCATTCCGGCGGTGCAGCCGACCGAAGCGCTCGTGCTGGTAAGCGACGACGCCATCTACTTCGGGGTTCGCGCCTACGACAGCGATCCCGGCGGGGTGCGGGCCTCCCTCAGCGAGCGTGACAGCTGGGGCCGGGCCGACGACTACATCCGCGTCGTGCTCGACACCTTCAACGACCGGCGGCGCGCCTACAACTTCATGGTCAACGCCTACGGCGTGCAGCAGGACGGCATCTGGGTGGAGGGAGGCCAGGGCGGAGGCGGTGGTGGCCGGGGGCGACGCGGTGGAGGAGGTGGTGGGGGTGGCGGACGCCGGGGCGGCGGATTCGGGCCTCCGCCGGTGGACTACAACCCCGACTTCATCTGGGAGTCGGACGGCCGCCTGGACGACCAGGGGTACACGGTCGAAATGCGCATCCCGTTCAAGAGCATCCGCTTTCAGAACACGCCGCTGCAGTCCTGGGGCATCAACATCATGCGCCGGGTGCAGCGCACCGGCTACCAACAGTCCTGGGCGCCGCTCTCGCGCGACAGGGCCAACCAGCTCGAGCAGTCCGGAACGCTGGACGAACTTCAGGATCTGGATCCCGGCCTGTTCCTCGAAATCAATCCGGTCGCGACCGGCAAGCGCCTGGGCGCATACGACTCCGACGTGGACGCCTTCCAGCACGACGATCCCGTCGGCGACTTCGGCTTCTACACGACCTACGGGCTTACTTCCAACCTGACCCTCGACGGTACCTACAACCCGGACTTCAGCCAGGTCGAAGCCGACGCGGGCCAGATCGCGGTCAACGAGCGCTTCGCCCTCTTCTTCCCCGAGAAGCGTCCGTTCTTCCTCGAGGGAATGGACATCTTCCAGCTGCCCAAGCAGCTCGTCTACACCCGTTCGGTCGTGGATCCGATCGCGGGCGCGAAGATCACCGGGAAGGTGGGGAGCTTCAACGTCGGCTACATGGGCGCCGTCGACCAGGTGGCGTCGAGCAGCTCCGCCAACGACGCCGTCGTGAACCTGGTGCGTCTTCGCCGCGACCTGGGGACCAGCTCGACCTTCGGGCTGACCTACACCGACCGTACCCGTTCCACCGACGTCTTCAACCGCGTCATGAGCGCCGATTCGCGCCTGGTGATGGGTGGCCGCTACACCTTGCAGCTCATCGGGGCGGGTAGTGTCCGGGGCCTGAGCGAGGGCGGCTCGGAATGGGGTTCGCTGACCTCCGCCAGCTTCGCCCGCACCGGACGGACCTTCTCGTTCAACGGCGAGTTCGAAAACATCGAACCCGCGTTCGAAGCCGCCAGCGGCTTCATCCGGCGGGTCGGGCTGACGCAGATGCAGGGGAACGTCTCGCTCAACAGCATCGGGCGTCCGGGCGATCTGATCGAGCGCTGGGGGCCGTCGCTCTCCGTGCGCACGCTCTGGGACCACGACACCTTCTGGGACGGCGGCAAGACCGAGGAAAGCGAAATCCGGCTCACGGGCACGGCCTCGTTCCGCAACAATATCACGCTGTTCCTGACCGGAACGCGCACCGACTTCTTCTTCCCCGCGAGCGACTACGGCGGGCTCTTCACGCGCGAGCCATCGGACATGCTGGCCCCGCTCTCCGTGAGCCAGTCGCATTTCCAGGGCCTGTACGGAGGCAGCTTCTTCCTGATGGCCAGCTCCTGGAGCAAGGTGCGCGGCAACGTCCGCTTCAGTTGGGGGGAGACGCCCCTGTTCTACCGCACGCTCGACGTGCCCATCGAAACCGCGGAGCAATATTCCGGCAGCGTGAGCCTGAACCTCTATCCCTTCACCTCCCTGCAGGCGGAAGTCGGGGTCAACCACGAGACCCTCATCCGCAAGCGTGGCGGGGGCCGTTATTCATCGGCCACCATTCCGCGCATCAGGGCCCAGTATCAGTTCACCAAGGCGCTCTTCCTGCGGAGCATCGTCGAATACGCGCACCGCGATCAGGAGCCGCTGCTGAACCCGGTGAGCGGACTTCCGCTCGAGTACTGCCCGGCAGACGCGTGCAGCGCGCTGTCGACGTCCATTGGACACGACGTCCACGTCGAGGTGCTGCTCAGCTACGAGCCTTCACCGGGCACGGTGATGTACGTCGGCTACTCGCGCGAGATGGAAGACACGGGCGCCTTCCGATTCCAGCGTATGAAGCCCCGGGCGGACGGCCTCTTCGCGAAAGTGAGCTACCGGTTCCGGCTGTAGCGTTGTCGGTGTTGCCCGTTCGAGATCGGAACCGGAGCGCCTTCGGGGTCGCGGCCGGAGGCAAGGCACGGGCGCGGAGCCGTTATTTCCGCTCGAGCACCGCGGTGCGCCGGCATCGCTCGCACATCAACCAGACGCGGTCGCGCACGTACGAGACATCGGAGCGTGGACGCACATCGCGCCGAACCATCGCTGATCGACACCTGGGGCAAAGAAGCGGCTCGCCGCCGTCCAGGCGCTCCTTGAGGAGACGCTCCTCCCCGGGTGTGAAATTCATGGCGGCCCAACTCCCCTGCGCGGCAGGCGTCGCGTCACGGGGCTCGGCTCTGGCGCCCTCCCCTTTGTCACGATAAGAGGCCCGCTTTTGGCAAAACAGGCGATCGAAATCGAAGGAACCGTAGTCGAGGTTCTCCCCAACGCCACCTTCCGTGTCCGTCTCGAGAACGGACACCAGATCCACGCCTATCTCTCCGGCAAGATGCGTCAGCACTACATCCGCGTGCTGGAAGGCGACCGGGTCAAGTGCGAGATGTCTCCCTACGACCTTTCGAAGGGACGCATCACCTATCGGTACAAGTAGTGCCGCTCCAGGTCCGGAGCCGGTCCGCCCCGCACATCCTGGGCCGGTCCACCCAGAACGTCCTGAGCCGGTCGCCGTACTGACCCCGTTCGCGCAGAAGCCCGCCGGTCATCCCCGGCTGCCATCCCAACGCCCGTCCGGGTGAGCGAGCTTTGTCACGGAAGGGTGGTGAAGTGCACCGGATGACGCGCCTGGAGGGACGATGCTCGCTATCGCGCAAAGCATCAAGCGGGAACTGCTGGGGGAGAGTGCCCAGATCGAACGTGTCCGACATCTGATCGCGCGCGGCGGCCGTAGAGGCCCCGGTGCTCATCACGGGAGAGACCGGGACCGGCAAGAGCCTTGCCGCGCGGCTCATCCACGCGCACAGCGCGCGCCGGGGCGAACCGCTGGTTTCCGTCAATTGCGCCGGAATCCCGGAGGGTCTGTTCGAGAGCGAATTCTTCGGTCATCGCCGGGGCGCGTTTACCGGTGCCGTGGAGAGCAGGCGCGGGCTTTTCGAAGTTGCGGATAGCGGCACCCTCTTTCTTGACGAAATCGGGGAACTTCCGTCGCCCCAGCAGGCGAAGCTGCTCACCGTGCTGGAGGACCGCGAAGTGCGCCGGGTCGGAGATGAACGGCTCCGCTCGCTGGACGTGCGGGTCATCTCCGCGACCTCGCGCGATCTGGCGGAGGCGGTGCCGGCCGGCGGCTTCCGAGCCGATCTGTTCCACCGCATCGCCGTGCTCCGAATCGCTCTCGCGCCCCTGCGGGAGCGCCCCGGGGACATCCCCGTGCTGGCGCACATGCTCCTCCACCGGCTGATCGAGAGGTACGGCGTGCGCACGAAGACGCTGCCGGTTCGCGTCGAGGAGATCCTGGTGGAGTATGCCTGGCCCGGGAACGTGCGGGAGCTGGCGCACGTGCTCGAAGCGGCCGCCATCTGCAACTCCCGGAAGCGGATTTCCGCGAGCGGCGTGGAAGAGGTGATCCGGTCGCAGCCTGGGCGCGCGCATGGCGCCTGACTCTCCGCCATAGGCGAGCCACGGTACAGTCATAGTCTGGCGATCATCGCCCGGCACTGCCCTGGCGCCTGCCTCGTTGGACAACACCGGGTGTTGCAATGGCCACAGCGCGGATCTACCGTATCCGCTGCCAGTTCACCCAGTTCAGCGACGGTCGGCGTGGTGTCGTCCGGTCAGCCCGCGGAGGTCTCGATGGGTAGGGGTATTCCAGCAATCAACGTGCCGGTCCTCTGGTTGTTCGCTGTGGTCGCCGGCGCGGGTGTCGCTCCGGTCGAAGCGCAACAGCCGCGTGGACAGGACGCGGACGATCCCGTGCGCGAACTCGTCTCGCGTCTCACCCTGGACGAGTACAAGGCCACGCTCAAGGGGCTTACCCAGTTCGGCGACCGCCGTCAGGGTACACAACGCAACCGAGACGCCGTCGACTGGATCGAGGCCACGCTTCAGGACTTCGGCTGCACCACCACCGAACGCGTCCACTACCAGTATCCGCCCGCGGGCGCACAGCCACGACGTTCCTTCGCCGACCCCTTGCCGCGGCCGCCTCCACCGCCGCCCAACGAGAATACCGGCACCCCGACCGGGGGCGACGTCGGCCGACGAGGCCCCGGTCCCGGAGGCAGCGTCATCTTCGGCTACCGGGCCCGCACGGGCGTGAACCGCGACCCGATGGCGCAGCCCGACGAGCGCATCCGCGAGCTGAACCGCGAGGAGCCGGTGGACGGGGACCGGTCGCAGGTCTTCTGCACCAAGGTCGGCGCGACACGTCCCGACGAGATGTACATCCTCGGAGCGCACATGGATGGGCACGGGGTCAACGAGGCCGTGGACGACGACGGTTCCGGGACCGCGCTGGTGATGGAGCTCGCGCGCGTCTTCAGCTCCCCGGACGTCGAGACCGAGCGCTCGATCCGCTTCGTGCTCTGGAACAACGAGGAGACAGGCCTGAATGGCGCGCGCGCATACGTGGAGCAGCGCGAGGCGCTGCAGGGCGTGGAGGATCCGCCCGGGTCCGGCAGTTATCCCGAGCCGCGTTGGCTTGGGATGATTCAGCACGACATGATGCTCTGGGACCACGGCGCGCCCGACCGCGCCGGACGGGTAAGCCGGGATCAGCGCCCCGAGGCCGACGTCAACATCGAGTTCCAATCCAACGCCGAGCTGGCGACCGAGGCCATGGAGCTGGCGTTTTTCTTCAAGGCCGCCAACGAACAGTACGCGACCGACTATCCCGCCACCGTCGGTCCGCACATGACCAACACCGACTCGACGCCCTTCATGCACCTCACTCCCGCGATCAGCCTGCGCGAGAACGAAAGGGGGGCGCAAGTGGGCGCCGGCTGGAACCCGAACTGGCACCAGCCGACCGACGTGTGGACCACCTACACGGACGACGACTTCCGCCTCGGCCTGAACGCCGCCCAGACCACGCTCGCGGCGATCGCCCAGTTGGTCGGCGCGACCGTCGAACGGTGAGAGGGGAGCGATGATGACGATTAGAAAGGAGGTCCCGGGTCGGAATCTCGAAGCCTGCACGGGACGGCGGTGGCGGTGGGCTCGGCGAACCCGGCATGCCGGCCGAAGGCACGTGGCGCGCGGACGGGCGATCGCGGCAATCGGTGCGGCTCTGACCGGCGCGGCGTCCGGCATCGTCCTGGCGCTCCTGGCGGTATCGGCGCTCGCGGCTCAGGGCACGGCATCGCCATCGAGCGGACCTCAGCTGGAGGACGTGACCTTCAGCCGGGACATCGCGCCCATCCTGCAGCGCGCCTGCGTCCGCTGCCACCGGGACAACGGCGTTGCCCCCATGTCGCTCGTCACCTACCGCGATGCGCGCCGCTACGCGCGCCGAATCGCCGAGCGCACCGGGATCCGCGATCGGGCGGGCGCCATGCCTCCCTGGTACGTCGAGAAGGACATCGGCATCCAGCACTTCAAGGACGACATGTCCCTCGACGACCGGGAGATCGCCGCGATCGACGCGTGGCACCGCGCGGGCGCGCCCAAAGGGGATCCGGCGGACATGCCTCCACCCCTGGAGTTCGACGACGAAATCGTGTGGACGGCGGGCGAACCCGACCTCATCGTCCGCCTGCCCGAAGTGCTCGTGGGGGGCGACTCGCCCGACTGGTGGGGCGAGATCGAGAGCGTCCCGACCGGCCTCACCGAGGACCGGTATGTGAAATCCGTCGAGATCCGCGAGGTCAACGATGTGCCGTCAACGCGGACCGGCGCTGAACACGAGGGTCGCCACACGGTCGGAGGACGGTTCGTGGTGCACCACATGATCTGGAGCACGCGCGTGCTCGAGGGCAGGGAATCGGGGGTTGGCGCCGAGCGAACTTCCACCGATGTCGGCTGGCCGGTGCACGAGGTCGGGCGAGAACCCGACATCTTCGACGAGGACGCCGGCCGGCTGCTTCGCGCCGGGTCGTCGGTCGTGTCCAACTCGGTGCATCTCCATTCCAATGGCCGCGATACCCGCGCCCACCTGGAGATCGGCTTCCGCTTCCATCCTCCGGATTACGAACCCAAGTACAGGCGGGCCAGCTTCGGACTGGGCAACGGAAGCGACATCGACATCCGCGCCGGGGAGTCGGGACAGGAGCTGCACGCGTACCGCGTCCTGAACCAGCACACCAAGATCGTCACCTTCGAGCCCCACCTGCACGCTCCCGGAATGCGCATGTGCCTGGAGGCGATCTGGGGCTTCAACGTCGAGACCATCAACTGCGTCGGCTACGATCACAACTGGGTGCGCGGCTACACCTACGCCCAGGATCACCAGCCGCTCCTGCCCAGGGGCACGATTCTCCACATCGTCGGCTACATGGACACCTCCGAGGAGAACCGGAACGTGCCCGACACCCGCAACTGGCAGGGCTCGGGCAACCGTTCGGTGGCGAACATGTTCATCGACCTCGGGATGCGGGTGGAGCTCACCGACGAGCAGTTCGTGGAGGAGATGGCGAGGCGGAGGGAGCAGCTGGCGCTGGGTCCCAACGACCATGTGATCGGTTGCCCGCTGTGCATGGTCGTTCCGGAAAACGGCAATCCGCGCTACTACGCAGATGCGGATGCGGCGGCTGCGGATGGCGAGCGAGCCGGGTCCACGGGCAATCCACCGCCGGGCCCCCGCAACCGATAGCGGCGTGCGGGTGAGCATGAGGACCCGCCGGGGTCGTGTGACGGGCGGCGGCGGGGCTGGGCTCCGCGCGACCATCCCGATGTTGTCGGCGACATCGGTGAACGTTCGAGCGACGCGTGGCATCGGGACCGGGCTCCGCGCCGCATCCAGGATGAGACGTAGCGTCGCCGCGCTCCGCGCCGTAGTCAGGCTAAGGTGTGGCGTCGCGGTGCTTGTGCTCGCCGCTGCCGCGTGGGCTTCCGACTCCGCCGCCCAGACCTACTCCCGCGGGCAGAACGTCGCTCCGGCCTTCGAGGGCTGGGAGAGGAACGAGGACGGCTCGTTCAACTTTCTGTTCGGCTACATGAACCGGAACTGGTTCGAGGAAATCGATGTGCCGGTGGGGGAGGACAACGCCTTCTCGCCCGGCCCGCCCGACCGCGGCCAGCCGACCCACTTCCTCCCCCGCCGCAACCGCTTCGTGTTCAAGGTCCGTGTCCCGTCCGACTGGGGCGAACGGGAGCTCGTGTGGACCCTCACCAGCAACGGCGTGACCGAGCGGGCCTACGCGACGCTGCGGCCGGACTACATCGTGGACAACACGGTCGTCATGTCCGAGACCGGCGCCCTGGGGGCCGGCTCCAGCAGTCCGGAGATGCGCGCCAACCAGCCCCCGACCATCGCGCTCGAGGGACCGGATGTTCGCGAGACGTCGGTGGGACGGCCGGTCACCATCACCGTGCTCGTCGAGGACGACGGCCTGTTGCGCCCTCGCCGCCGGCGGACGCCCCCACCTCCCGAGACGGCCGAAGACTCCGCGCGCGCCGACTCGATCTGGAACGCCCCCCCAACCTTCAGCCGCCGGCAACTCGCGCCCCCTTCCCGGGTCACGGTGCAGAAGGTGAACGGCCTGTTCATGTCGTGGTTCCTCTACCGTGGCGAGGGCGCCGTCTCGTTCGACCCACCCCAGGTGAAGGTGTGGGAGGACACCCGCACGGGTGCCAACTCGCCGTGGGCCCCGCTGTGGTTCCCACCCGACCTACCGGAAGACGGCCGGTGGACCGTGGACGTGACCTTCGACCAGCCGGGCACATACCTCCTGCGCGGCCGCGCCGACGACGGCGGGCTGTTTGCGGACGTGGAACTCACGGTGGTAGTGCGGCCAGCGGCGAGCTGAGGCGGCCCTCGACCAAACCACCTGACGGCCACACCAGTGCGCGATCCAGCATGCTCATGACTGCTCTGCGTGCGGCAGCCTGCCCTTGTTGACCGTGTACCAGACGCCCAGCGCTCCCAACGCCGTCCAGCCGATGCTGTAGGCGAGGATTTGTGCAGACGGGATCCAGAAGGCGTCGGACACGCCGACAAGGGAGTCACGAAATCCTCTCAGGGCGGGAATCGGGACGAGTATCGCCTCGAAGAGCCAATTCCAGGGCCGCCCGAGTAGATCGGGCAACGCCACTTGTCGCGCCACGGCTCCTGCTGACAGGAAGCCGATCGCAACCAGGGTCGACCCTCGTGAGATCCAGGACGAGAATCCAAACGTGACGCATGCCAAGACGGGTACATATGGCAGGCGGGCGAGCAGCAATCCGACCTCATTGGATTCGCCGAGGACCGCCGCAGCCAGCCGAATCGCAGCAAGAGCGAGCAGCGCGAATGTCAGCGACACCAGGAGACGTTCAACAAACCTGCATAGATAGAAAGCCACCGGATCGACTGGCTTTTGTAACCATAGTCGTGCCACACCCGTCCTGAAGTCTCCGGAAACAACGCCGGCCATGAAGATGAAAGGAAAAGCGAGACAAAGCAGCGAATAGGTGTCGATCCAGCTCTCCAGCATGGCCGACATCTCGCCGCTTGTCAGACCGCGGAACTCGGTAACCTGAATTGCCAAGACCGTCAGAACAAAGGCCTTGAGGCGAGATCGGATCAATAGGACGGCTCGTCTGGCGAAGGAAGTATACATATTAATGTGCATTTCCGGTGAATTCAGACTCCAATGCGGTTGCGGCCGGTGCGTCCGCCGGCGTAAGGTCCGGGCCACGACGGATTCTTCCGTTCTCCAGAATGAACGCCCGGTTGGCCAGCCGTTCGACTTCGGCAAGTTCGTGGCTGGCCAGCACCACCGTGGCGCCTCGTTGTCGGGCGTCCAGGACCTCTTGCCGAAGGGCGTGACGAGAGGGTGGGTCGAGCCCGGAAAAAGGCTCATCGAGCAACACGACCGCGGGTTCGGCGATCATTGCGTAAGCCAAAGATATAGTGCCCCCGATTTCTCTGGACAGTAGATTAGCAACCCATCCGGGGTCCAAG
>JAPPHB010000125.1 GCA_028821195.1 Gammaproteobacteria bacterium | reverse complement strand
GGGGGTCTGGGGGCATCCCCCAGCCAGAGTAAACGTGAAGCGTTTACACATCTGGCTCCTCCGCAAACCGCAGAAACCAGCGCCCCCGTGGCGCGCCCGCGCCAACACCGGCCGGAGCGCCCAACTCTGGACGACGAGCCCCGTCGTCGCGAGGTTTCAAACGCGCAGATCGTGCAGTCCATCGAACGAGAGGAATCGAACGATGGCACGCACGAAACGAAGCCGCCGGAGCTACGGCGCCGGCGAGTGGGGCCGGAACAGGGTCCGGGTGTTTCCCGACCCGAAAACCGGCCTGTTCCAAGTGGAGTGGCGCGAGAACGGGCGCAGGCTCACCCGGTCGCTGGGTCACCGCGATTGGGCGAGGGCGAAACGGCAGGCGGACGAGTTCGCGGCCGGGTTCGCCGGACCTGACCTCAACGGCAAGGCGGAAGCCGAGCCGGAGCCGCTCACCTTGGAGATGCTCTTTGACATCTACGGTGAGGAGGTGACGCCCTCCAAGAGGAGGAAGTCGTGGCAGAGGGACAGAGCCGCGATGGCGATGTTCCTCAAGTTCTTCGGCAGGGACCGAAGGCCGGAGACCCTATCCCAGCGCGATTGGGATCGCTTCATCCGGGAGCGCCGTGCGGGTACGGTCGGCCCCAGCGGCAGGCCCGTGGGCAACCGGATGATCGAAGCGGACCTGACGTTCCTGATGGCAGTGCTCAACTGGGCGGCGAGATCGAGGGACGAGCAGGGCCACCTGCTGCTGGACCGGAACCCGCTCAAGGGTCTCCGGAAGCCCGTCGAGAAGAACCCCACCCGGGTTGTTCTCACCGAGGAGGAGTATCAGGCGCTGCTCGAGGTCTCGCGGCCGCTGGACTGGCGGTTCCATGTCGCGCTCGTGCTCGCGCACGAGACGGGACACCGGATCGGCGCGGTTCGCAACCTGCTGTGGTCCGATGTGGACTTCGACGGCGAGACCATCCGCTGGCGGGCGCAGCACGAGAAGACGGGCTACGAGCACTCGACGCCCTTGACGCCCGAGGCCATGGAAGTCCTTGGGGAGGCACGAAGGCACAACCCCGCTGGCGCGGACGCACCAGTGCTGCCCGCGACCCGGAAACCCTCGGAATGCGTGGGCTTCCCGCAGACCCGTTTCTGGTGGAAGCGGGCCGAGCGGCTCGCGGGACTGGAGCCGAAGCGCGGCCGTGGCTGGCATTCGCTGAGACGGAAGTTTGCCAGCGACCTGATGGACCTGCCCCTCAAGGTGCTCTGCGAGCTCGGAGGCTGGAAGGCGGCCAAGACGGTGCTGCGCTGTTACCAGCAGCCCGACGAGGCTCAACTCAGGCAGGCAATCCGGAGCCGCCGGAGGCCGCAAGGCTGAAATCGACTCGGCGGGAATCGAACGGCGGGAAATCGACCGCCGAATCCCGTAACTTCAATCATCACAACAGATCCGCGCGGGATGGCAAATGCTGGCCCATCGGCAGCGACAGCACGGGATGATCGGTGTTCGCGGCCGCCGCCAGAGCGAGGAGGTGGGTCGCGTAGTCCGACGGGCGCGTGCCGAGTGCCAGCACGTTCTCGTCGCAGGCCTCCTCGCGCGCAACCGCGGCCTGGCGCGCCGCCACCCAGGTCAGGGGATGGATCCAGTAGACTGCGACCGCGATCCGGGCCACGAGCTGCCGGAGCACGTCGCGGCGGCGCACATGGGTCAGCTCATGCGTCAGCACCACGCTCCACCGCTCGCGGGACCAACCTGCGGAGGACCTCGGGAGGAGGACGACAGGCCTCCATGTGCCGCCCGTCATCGGCGTGGTGGCCGTCGGGCTGACGAGGAGCCGGACATCGCCCCGGATTCCCAGTCGACGGCGGACCTCCTCCGCCTGTCCCAACCCGACGGGATCGCGCAGCGGGCTGGCCGCTCGAAGAAGTCTTGAGCACCGCGCCGCGCCCACGCCCAAGGAGGCCAGCGCGGCGGCGCAACCGATGCCCCAGAGGAGAAGCGCAAGCGGGATCGAGCGTGAGGGAGATACCGGATCCGACACCGCCACCGCCGCATGGCCGGCCTTCGGCGCGGGCGTGTGGGACGAAGCGGGAGGGACGCGTGTGTCCCCGGCCACATCGACCGCGAGCGCCTCCATGGACATCGGCGGGCGCTGCGGGGCCGGGCTACCGGAAGAAGGCAGGATGGGCACGTTCCATGAGGGGCCCAGGAGACTCAGGGCAGGCAGTGCCAGGAGCAGGGCGAAGGTCAGAGTCCACAGCAGATGGCGCACGCCCGCCGAGCCTTTTCGAGCCAGCCATGCCAAGGCCAGCGCCGCCGACAGCAGGATCGTGGCCCTGATGATCAGTCCGGGCATGCTCAGGGAGTCCGGAGCCGGGAGCAAGTCCATCATCGTCCGGCTTCCGACGCCTGGTCGATGAGCTTCTTGATGCGGGCTCGCTCAGCCGGGGTGAGCCTGGTCTCCTCCAGTTCGAGCAGCGAGGCGACGGCGCCTTCCACCGAGCCGCCGAAGAACGTCTTGAGTACGTGTTGCATGGCCGAACTTCGCGCTCGATGCGCGGACACGGTGGGCGAATAGACGTAGCGGGGCCCGGCCCACTCCGCGGACAGATGCCCCTTCTCGACGAGGATCCTCAGGATCGAGCGGACGGCCGAATCGCCCGGAGGGTCGGTCATTCGCTCCCGGATGCGGGCGGCGGTGACGGTGCCCGCCTCGTGGACGATGTCCATGACTTCGCGCTCTCGTCTGCTGAGCCGTGGCACCTCGGTCAACGCGGCCTCGCTCCTCCGGGCGGTGCATGCGGGCACCGGGGTCCGGCGCCCGTCGTGAAGGGACGATAAACGCGAGATGCGGAAAAATCAACGTTATGTTGAAATTTCCGCGCGAAAGCCTATGGAAGAACCAACTCGTACACCACGACGCTCTCCACATCCATCTCGTCCCGCTGGACGCCGAGCACGAGTCCGTGGGCGGCGTCCAGGATCCGAAGGCCCGGCGGGGCCTCCACGGTACCCAGCCACTCTCCGTCGGCGGAGATGACCGTGTAGTGCGACGCGCCTTCGCGCGCCGCCCCGGGACGCCAGGAAGGCAACCACACCCGACCCGTTGCATCTCCGAAGGGACCGGCGAACAGCGGCATCGGCCCGCCGACCCTCGCGCGGTAGACGGCCATGTTCTCATCCGTCATCCGGTCGATAGCGGCAGCCGCGGCGCCGGGATTGGCCATCCGGATGCCCGCGCGGAGTCCGGCCTCGATGCCTTCGAGCAGCTCCTCGGTCAGAGGAGCCGCCTCGGCCTGCCAACGAACGATCTGCGTGACGGTTCCGTCAGGACGGCGCCAAGTGATCTCCGGGATGTCGGAACGCGTGTAGACGAACTGACCGGCGGCGAGCGCCACGCGGCCGAATGCACCGATCGGGTCCCATCGCATCCCCGGCGGAGGTCGCGACGCGAAGTCGTAGGATGCCACCGTGTCGAGGGCGCCGGTGTCCATGTCGAACCGGGCCATGTGCCCGCGCAGCCACGGCTCTTCGAAACCGGAGAGGAAGCTGCTCGTGGCCATCAGCAGCCGACCGGATGAACCGATTCCAAGGACACCGAGGCCGTAGGCGCTCCGGATATCCACCGTGCGCTCGACCGAACCGCCGGCGAAGACCGTCACGCGGCCCAGGTTGCGGTCGGCGGCCAGAACCGTGTCCTGCCCCAGCGCATACACGGCCCCGACGTAGCCGACTTGGCCCGGCCCCTCTCCCGGACCGGCAAGCACCTCATGCGAGGCGCCGTCCGGGCTCAACACGACCAGCTCCCGGTTGAACACATCCGAGATCGCGACGCGCCCGTCCGGGAGGATGGCGCCGGGATCGATCCCCTGGAAGGTGTAGTCACCCGGGTTGGCGCCGTGGCGGTAACGCGGCTGCGCGGGAAACCGGAACGGCGCGCTCACAACCGGGGTTCCCGCGTACTCGACGATCCGCACGCCCGCGCTGTCTCTTACTTGAACCGCGGCACCAGCGTGCGGGCGGGCATCGCGCTCACAAGCTGCGAGCCCCATGCCCAGCAAGGCCAAGACGACCGCTCGGGTCGCGACGTGGGGCAACTCGATCGTCAAGCGGGCACCTCGACTCCGATCTCGGGTGCCACGGCGGCGAAATGGCGGATGTTCCAGGTGATGATCGTCGAGGCGCGGGCTTTCAGCGCGCAGGCCGCGATGAGCATGTCGTACGTCTGCCCACCGATCACTCCTCGTCGCTGCGCTCTGCGTAGCGTGCGCCACGTCTCGGCCGCTGTAAGGTGTATGGTGGGGGTTTCGCCCCAGTTCGCCTCGAGAAGCGCGATGGCGTCTCCGGATCGCAGGCGATGGGGTCCGGGTAGCCGGGTGAGGACCGCGTACGTCTCAACCAGCGAATGAGCGGCAAGCACAAGCTCTTCGCCGGCACGCTCGCGTCGCGCGATCTCCGCACGGGTTCGCACGTGGTGTTCGTGCCAGGCGCAGACCGTCGCGACCAGGGCGCTTGTGTCGCAGAGGTAACGGGTCACCCGGCCCCTTGAGTCCCGCTCGCCGAGGAGGCGCCGGAGCGAAGGCCGGCCGTCGTTTTCTCGACTTCCGCAGCCGTCAACACTGGCTGACCCTCTCGCGGCACCGCGACCACAGTGGAGCCATGCCGCTCGAGTGAGACATCCAGCGGCACCGGCTTGATCTCGATGCAGCCGTCCCGGACGCGGAATCGGACGCGGGTCCCGGGACGCAACCGGCTCGCTTCTCGAACCGCCTTGGGCACAACCAGGCGGCCAGCTTTGTCGATGGTAGTTTCCATGGTAACAATAATGCCATGTTGAGTGCCATCGATCAAGATGACGTCGGTTTGTCCCGCTATTCGAGCACGACGGACGCGATCAAGGAGGCGATTCCGTGGGGGTGACGGCAAAGACCTCGACCGGCACCGCGAGGCTCGGGACTCCGGCCAGCCGACGGTCCGTGGTGAGAAGGGGAGCTTCGAGAGTCTCGGCCAGTGTGACGTACGCGGCGTCGTACGCGGTGAGGTTGTGGCGGCGGGACCAGATCCTCGACAGGAGCGGCTCGTGGCCGTGCCGCCGCACATCGAGATCGAGGAAGTTGCGATACGCCTCGCCGGTGCGGGTCGGGGAGACGGCCCCGGTGCTCTCGTAGCGGCGCAGAACATGCAGAACCTCGAGGTCCAGGAGTTCGGGGCCGTGCAGGGACGTCACGGGGTCCGATACCCTGTGCATGATGCGGGCGCCGCGCCGCGTGCCGAGCACCAGCTCGACGACGGCCGATGCATCCAGGACCACGATCACGCCGTTTCAGCGCCTCTCACGTGCCTCCCGCAGGACCTCGCTCGGGGGGGGATCGACGTCGATCGGCGGCAGCCGGGCGATGCGGGCGAACAGTTCTTCCCGGGTCGGCCTTTCCAGCGACTGGCGGATCCCGCGGAGGACATAGTCCGACATCGATGTCCCGGCGAGCGCCGCGCGGGACTTGAGCCGACGGTGCAGATCGTCCGGGATGTTTCGGACCTGAAGCATCTTTGACATGTGATAAGCATGATTTCATGTTAGACACATGTCAAGTCCCTACGAAGGTCGGTCTGGCCCGGCGCCTGGGCTTGAGCGAGGGTGCGGTGCGGAAGCTCCTGAACCCGAATCACCGCTCGCACATCGGGCAGATCGAACGAGCGCTCGCCAAGGTGGGGCGGCGGCTCGTCGCGGAGGACGCGGCCGTGTAGCGTCGCCGGCCGCGTCCCACCAAGGTCGACGGAGGAAGCGATGAGCAGTCAGGGCGGCAGGATGGGCGACGGGCTCGACTGGGAGGGGTGCTGCGAGAGGTGCGGGAAGCCTCTCCCGCCGGAGAAGCCCAGACCGGGCCGGAAGAGGCGATTCTGCGAGCACAAGAATGAGCCCGGTAGCGGGTGCGCCTATGATCGGTGGCGAGCGGCGAACACGCGGACGGTGAGGAAGCACCGGGCCCGCGACGAGACCGAAGAGGCGAAGGCCTCCAAACTGGCCCGAGAGTTCATCGCCTCCTTGAGGCCGCGGACGGAGGGAGAGGGGGGGTAATCCCCCTTCTCACTGGGTGGTGTACCGTCTCGAACTTGACCGGCCAGCCCGCCAGCCTGCATGATATTGTACGTCAACCTGCAACACGGATACCAGAATGCCGAACCAACTCGTCCAAGCCCGCATTGACGCAGACGTGAAGGAGGAGGCGGCCACGGTGCTGGCGGCCATGGGCCTGACCGTCTCCGGCGCGTTGCGCCTGCTGCTGACGAAGGTCGCCCACGAGAAGGCGCTGCCGTTCGCGCCGCTGGTTCCTAACGCCGACACCATTGAAGCAATGAGGGAGGCCCGCCGGGACAACCTCCCGCAGTTCTCGAGCGTAGAAGACCTCTTCGACGATCTGCGTGCGGACGATTGAGCGGACCAGCCGGTTCAAGCGCGACTACAAGCGGGAGTCGCGCGGCCCGCACCGAGAATATCTCGACGCCATCCTGGCCGAAGTCGTGGGTGCCCTGGCCAACGACCGACCGCTGGAGCCCCGGCACCACGACCACGCGCTGAGCGGCGAGTGGCAAGATTTTCGCGACTGCCACCTGAGGCCGGACCTGTTGCTGATTTACCAGAAGCCCGGGACCGACGTTCTGCGTCTGGCGCGCCTGGGCTCCCATTCGGCCCTCGGTCTCTGACGCTCACCCGAGTTCGCACCGAATCGCCGCGATCCCGCCCGCCAGATGAATCGGCACTCCGCTGGCACGCTGGAGCGGGTCCTGAGAACCGCAGTGGCTCACGTCGCTGCGCTGCCCGATCCCCGCTGACGCTGTCGAGCCCGGCAAGTTCTTCGGCAGGGACGAACATCATCAACGAGCCGCTACGGTCGCAGCCGCGAGGTTGATCGCCCGCGGGGGACACCCGACTATGAGGCTCGTCTCGATGTCGCTCTTTCCCATTGACCGGATTCTTCGATGACCCACCCGACCTCTTCGACCAGCTTCCCGTACCAGCTTCACAGCAGCTTCCTGGCCTGCATTCTCGCCGCCATCCTCACGACCGGTGTCACCCCCGCTCACGCCCAGGTGACCACCGGACAGCTGGACGCGCTCCGCGCCCGCAACATCGGCCCGGCCGTCATGAGTGGGCGGATCGTCGATCTGGCCGTGGCTGAGTCCGACCCCATCAAGTTCTACGTCGCCTCCGCGACCGGGGGCGTCTACAAGACCGGCGACAACGGCATCACCCTGGTGCCCGTCTTTGAGAACGAGGGCACCCACTCGGTGGGGGCGATCGCGCTCCACCAGCGGGACACCTCGATCGTCTGGGTCGGCACCGGCGAGCGGGCCAACCGGCAGAGCTCGTCGTGGGGCGACGGGGTGTACAAGAGCACCGACGGCGGCGGGACGTGGACGAACATGGGGCTTCGCGACAGCAAGCACATCGGGCGCATCGCGCTTCACCCGGACGATGCGGACCTCGTCTACGTCGCGGCGATGGGACACTTGTGGGGCTCGAACGACGAGCGCGGCCTCTACCGCAGCGCAAACGGGGGCGCGACTTGGCAGCGCATCCTCCACGTGGATGAAGACACGGGCGTGGTGGACGTGGCGCTCGACCCGGAGGACCCCGGCATCGTCTACGCCGCCACCTACCAGCGGCGGCGCCGCCCCTGGGGGTTCCACGGCGGCGGCCCCGGGAGCGCGCTCTACCGCAGCAGCGACGGCGGCGACACCTGGGATCGGCTGTCGGGGCCGGGGATCGCGCGCGGGCTCCCGGATGGGATCCTGGGACGCATTGGCATCTCCATCTACCGCAGCGACCCGCGCATCGTCTACGTGAGCGTCGAGCAGGGCTACCGCTATAACGCTTCCACCGCCTACACGGAGCGGCGCGCCGGCATCTACCGGTCCGATGACCGCGGCGAGACGTGGGAGTTCATGAGCGACTGGAATCCCCGGCCCATGTACGCGAGCCAGATCCTGGTCGATCCGAGCGACGACCAGCGCATCTACATGGTGAACAGCTATTCCTTCTCCGACGACGGGGGGCGCACCTTCACCGTGCCGCCCCAGAGCCTGCACGGCGACGACCGCCTGGTCTGGGTCAACCCCGACGACTCGCGCCACGTGATGAAGGCCGACGACGGCGGGCTCGGAATCTCCTGGGATCGTGGCCTGAGCTGGCTCTACATCTCCGACCTGCCGGTGAGCCAGTACTACCGGGTCCAGGTGGACATGGCGGAGCCCTATAACGTCTATGGAGGCCTTCAGGACAACGGCTCCTGGATGGGGCCCAGCGAGACGTACCGCATGGAGGGGATTGTCAACAGCGACTGGCGCCGGCTGGGGGGCGGTGACGGCTTCGTGAACATACCGGATACAACAAACAACTATATCATATATACGGAGTCACAATATCTGGGCCTATCACGGCTGGATATTCGGAGCGGACAGCGCACCAGCATCCGGCCCGGCAATCCCGCGGGCAATATCGCGGGCCGGCGCAACTGGGAGACCTGGCGGGAGGTGGGCACCTTCGAGGAGCAGCGCCTGGGCAACGCCATGGAGCCCGCCAACTGGGACGGTCCCTTCATCATCTCGCCTCACGACGGATCCACCCTGTACGCCGGTACCCGGACAATGTGGAAGACCACCGACCAGGGCGACTCGTGGCAGGCGCTCGGCGACCTCACCACCGGCGTGGATCGGCGCACCTTGCCGGTCATGGGGCAGATGCCGAACGACCTCACGCCATCTCTGGACGACGGCGTTCCCTACTACCCCACCATTTCGGCCGTCGCGGAAAGCGCGCTCCGGCAGGGCCTCATCTACGCCGGCACCGCCGATGGCCGCCTGCTCGTCTCCCGCGACGGCGGCGAACGCTGGACCGACGTGGCCGCCCGCGACGCGTCCGACTCGGACGAACCCTCCGCCCTCCCCGACTTCCCCGGCCTTCCCCCCGGGGCGTGGGTGAACGGCATCGAGCCCTCCCGACACGAGGAGGGCCGCGTCTATGCGGTCTGGAACAACTACCGCAACGACGACTACGCGAACTACCTGTACCGCTCCGACGACTACGGGGAGACCTGGGTCTCGATCACCGGCGATCTGCCGGCCGAGCGCGTGCTGCGCACGGTGCGCGAGGATCCGCGCAACCCCTCGGTGCTCTTCGTGGGCGCCGAGATCGGGCTCTTCTACACGATGGACGGCGGCGCGCACTGGACCGAGGTGCGGGGCGGGATGCCGACGCTCCCGTTCAACGACCTCGTCATCCATCCGCGCGACAACGACCTCGTGCTCGGGACGCACGGGCGAGGCATCTGGATCCTCGATCAGATCAACGCACTCCAGGAACTGACGCCCGAGGTCATGGCCAGCTCGGCGCACCTGTTCACCATCGAGCCCGCCACGCAGATCAGGCGTGCAGGCGGAGCCGCCCACGCGGGCGACGTCCACTACCAGGGCGAGAATCCGCCCAACGGCGCCATCCTTGACTACTGGCTCGCCGAGGAGGCACCCGACGGGACAGTGCGCGTTGCCATCGAGGATGAAGGCGGCACGCGCGTTGCGATGCTGGACGGGACCACGGGGCAGGGAATGAACCGGGTGGTGTGGGACATGCGCCACGAGGTGGAGGCCGGACGAGGCCCGCTGGTCGTCCCCGGCACCTACACCGCGCGCCTGCAGGCTGTCGGGGTGGAGTCCGCACGACGTCTTTCGGTGCGCGAGGATCCGCGAATCGATGCGCCTGTCGACGTAAGATCAGCCTGGACAGCCACTTTGCTGGAGCTGGCCGGGGCGAGAGCCCAGGTCGCCTCCGAAGGGTCGCGTATCGAGGAGGCGCTCGAGGGCATCGCTGCGGAGGATGTCGGCCCCCGCGCCGCCAAGCTGCGCGACCTGCGCCGCGAATTCGGTGAGCTGGCCAGCCGTCTCGCCCGCCTCACGGGCGCCGTGGAGGGCGTGGTCGGCCCGTTGACTCAAGACCAGCGGTCGCAGCGGGAATTCTACATGGAGATGCTGGAGACGCTGACGCGGGAGGCGCGGGAGGCAGGTTAGGACCGCACCAAGCCAGCTAGCGTGCGCCGGTCGGCCCCGGACTCCGTCGCGTAGGCGGACGGCTAACGGCCAACATCACGGCAGGAGATCACGTAAGTCTAACTGGGACTGCACGATCTGCCACTCCTGCCGCTTGGCTGGACCTTGCTGGACCGTGCCGCGAAAGCGAGAAAACCGGTGTCGATTGGCGGGAAGTCGGGTGGGAGCAGACGAGGTTGTTGCCCCGAAAGGATACATCACTTGCGCCGGGGGGATCTGGAGCCCCGGGTAGGAGGCTGGAAGACACGGCTGTCTTGCTCGTCTCTGTTGGACCGGATCGATTTCGACAACAACTGATCGAGGAAATCACTGCCCGCCGTCGTGGCACGCGCTTGGAAGGTCGCGACGATTCCTTCCGCCATGGCATCGATGTGGTAGCCCTCTTCACGAGCCACGTTGGAAAACGCGCCTGTGTATACACGCAGCAACAACTCGGGACCGATGGCACTGTTGGTCAGCTCTTCAAACGCGGCTTCACCCACCAGCACCACCGTTCGAGGCTCCGCCGTTAGAACGCCCCGCATGGAGCGGTGGCCGCGCAGAGTATTCCCGATCAAGGCGTCGTAGAACACTTCGCCACCGTAGTACATACGCAACTTGCGCAGCTGCTCGCCGAGCCGTTTGCCGTCCCCCCCTTTGGCGGAGCCGGTCTTACTCTTGATTTGGTGGAATCGGATGCGGTCGCCGTCTCTTTTCGGGGGCTGCACCACATCGGCCCCTGGGAAGGGGTTGTTCTCTACGTCGATCTCCTCCTTCTTGGGTTCAGGTGCTCGGACGTTGCCCCGCATCTGGCCGATCACTTCTTCATGGAGGTGACCCATCAGGCCCTCAATGATCATGAGCGCCTTGTGGGCGACCGTCGCACCGATGGCCCCTTGGAAGTTACCCCCGTACAGCAACATCTGGGTGGCCGCCAGAATGTAGGGATCGAGGACATCACCCGGATTGCGTCCGCGTTCGATGTCTGAGGCCCGCTTTGGGAAACGCCGGACGACGTCGCGGACCTTCTCAGTGACGAAGCCCACAGCTTCGTCCGGATCAGAAAAGGCACGCACCAGATGGCAGCGCTGAGCAAGGTTCAACGCGTGAATCCGGGCCGATTGTTCATCTACGCTGGCTGCTTGGAGCAGGGTCGTAAAGTACTCTGTCAGGTGTCCGTATGGCTGGTCCGATACGATTCTCGCAGGCGCGCCTGCCAAGTTACTCGGTGCGGAAACAGAGATGCGCAGATCGTCGAATACCGCCTCGCAGAACGCCTTAGCATCGGCGAAGACGGACTCAAGCATGTCGTTCTGGGCCGCTACCAACTGAGCCCGCACCCGCTCGTTCACGCGCTGGACGGGGTTATTCGCGTCCACGAATCTGATCATGGGAAGAGCGTCGGCTGGTCGGCTCTCTTGTTACGTGCTGACGCGCGGAGCCGGGCAACCGCAGCGTCGAGCATGATGCGATAGTCGAGGTTGGGCGCACGCTTTGGACGCTGAGCGTTGAACGCCTCCGCAACAGCCTTCGCCAACGGGACGGGAACCGCATTGCCGATCTGCCGGTATTGCGCGCTCATCGAACCGGAGAAGAACCAATCGTCGGGGAAGCCTTGCAGCGCGGCACATTCGCGAACCGAAACCGGGCGGTTGGCCGTCGGGTGGCACATAGCGCTACCCTTTCGGTTGGCGGCCGTCGTAATCGTGGGTGAGGGCGCATCCCAAGACAATCGTCGGTAGAATCCAGTCTTCCCACCACCAGCGTCCCATGCCCCACCAAGCGCCTCGCGTTGCAGGTCCGCCGGAAGATCACGCCAACAGCCCCCTTCGGGAACCAGCGCGAACATGCTCCGTACCGGGGCTGTGTACTGAGAACCAGCCCCCGGATCATGTCGAAGATGATGGATCGCATCTCGCACGGTTCGATGGCGGTGCAGGCCGAATCCGTGGGTAGGGTTGGGATACATCGGGGCGGGCGATTCCCGAGATCCCAACATCATGAAGCGGAGACGGTGCTGAGGCGCTCCGTAGTCAGCAGCGTCAAGGACACCGAAGGACACGTGATACCCGAGTTCGGCGACATCTCTTAGAATCTGGCGGATGGCGGAGCCCGACTTTTCGTCCTCCGCCAGCGGGGGCGTCGAGCCGTCTCCGTTCTCCCACTCAGTGTCGTAGCGCTTCAAACTCCAATGCTTGCCTGGCCTTTCAGCTATGGGCCTGTGGCGCAGGGCCGCAGTCGTGAGGTTCGCAACGTTTTCGAGAACGAAATAGCGCGGTAGAACTTCCCGGATCAACCGTAGGTACTCGTATATCAGATTGCCGCGGGGGTCGGCGAGCGAGGTACGTTTCCCTCCGGGCGAGAAGCTCTGGCACGGAGGCCCTCCAACCATCATGTAGACTTCCCGTCCGCCTGTGCGATGCAGTCTGTGGAGCGCCTCGGCCGTCAGGTCGGCGATACTCCTGTCGATGAGTTGTAGATCGGGTCGGTTACGGCGAATGGTGTCACAGCAATGCGGGTCGACATCGTTGACCAGTGTTGGGTGAAGTCCGGCTGCTTCCAGCCCCAGGTCAAGGCCCATAGCCCCAGAGAAGAATGACCATATCTCTCTCGGTGGGCTCCGCCTCACCTCAGTTCGCACTGCTCGCTCCGGCCCGAGGTAGTGTGGGGTTCAGGGGGCCTCATCCTCACGGCTGGTGTGCAAGCCAACCCCCCCTGTGACTTCCTAGAACCCACTTCCCGCCCGGAAGACTCTGTAGGACGGCAGCGGTCGCGACCCGCTGGGGCTTCGTGCGCGTTCAGACGACGACTCATTGCGGCCTTCTCCAGATCGGTAGGCGATCAACCAAGGTGACCCGCCTGCTTCCCGTCGAGCTCATTGGCAACGAGTAGGCTATCCATTGTGTTCCTCCGTGATTTGGTGGTCACCGTTCCGCCGATCTCCCTTCAAGCTTCGCACTTCAGAATCTGCCACAGCAGGAGGGGCCGTGCCAGTTCGCTCGGTTCCAGCGAGGCGGAACCGAGCGCGTGTTCTGGTGTTACGGCTCATCGTGGGGGCGTGACATCTTGCTGCTGGCAAGACGCCTCACCGCTCGAACCCACCCCCGCCGCGCTCGGGGCCTCTGGGCCGGGGCGGTCGCGGTACGACAATGCGGGTGATGGTCCGTCCGGGCTCTCGCCCCCATGTCGGTTGGCGCGCTCTGACATCCCGCGCCCACCGCTCCGCTTCCCGCAGCCCTC
>JAPPHB010000027.1 GCA_028821195.1 Gammaproteobacteria bacterium | reverse complement strand
CCATCGAGCGGGCGCTTACGGCGCTGGCCCGCTTCGAGAGCCCGGACGACGACGATGCACATTAAGTTTCTCGCGCACGGGACCGGATCGGCGCGGGCTGCGGCCAAGTACCTCCTCGGGGAGCAGGACGCGGCCGGGAAGCCGCGCGAAGGCGTCGAGGTGCTGCGGGGGAACCCGGAGATGGTGGCCGCGGTCGCCGACTCGCTCGACTTCGAGCACAGGTACACCTCCGGCGTGATCGCCTGGGCACCGGACGACCGCCCCACCGACGAGCAGATCGAAGCCGTCCTCGACGAGTTCGAGAAGACGGCCTGGGCGGGTCTGGAGCCCGACCGCTACGCATGGGCGGCGGTGCTGCACCGGGAGGAGGGCGGAGGCGCCCATGTCCACGTCCTCGCCGCGCGTTGCGATCTTGAGACCGGCCGCAGCCTCAACATCGCCCCTCCGGGATGGCGGAAGACGTTCGATCCGCTTCGCGACGCCTTCAACCACGAGCACGGCTGGGGCCGTCCGGACGATCCGGCCAGGGCCAGAGTGCAGCAGCCCGGCCACCGCGCCTACATCGAGGCGGCGCAGCTGCGAACCGGACTCCGGCTCGAATCCTCCCCCCGCGACCTGATCCGGGACTACCTGCTCCAGCGCGTCGAGCACGGAATGGTGAGCAACCGTGCCGATGTCGTCTCCGCGCTGCGGGGGGCGGGCCTCGAAGTGCCGCGCCAAGGCAAGGACTACATCACGGCGCTGGACCCCGAGACCGGGGGCCGGTGGCGGCTGAAAGGAGAACTGTATGGAGAGAACTTCGACCGCGAACGACTTGAGCGACCGACTGAAGCGACGGCTGGAGAGCGAACGCAGGGAGATCGAGGAGTTGACCGCGAGCGAGCTGAAGCGGCTCGGCGAGAACTCGCGGCGCGTCGCGAGGAACGCGCTCAGTACAATCGAGCGCGATACGGAGGTGGCGGTCGGGAACGTGCGCGAGTTGCTGGCCAAGGCGTGGCTCCGGCCCCTGATCGTCGGCCTGAGCCTCTGGCTCGGTTTCTTCGGCGGAAGCTGGGCGACGATGCGCTGGTTGGCGGGGAGCATCCAGGACCGGATCGAGACGCTCGCCGAACTGGACTACGACATCCAAGACGCGCGGCAGACGCTCGCGCAACTGGAGGTGGACACCTGGGGGGTCGCGCTGCTGGAGATCGAGGGAGAGCGGGTCGTGGTGCTGCCAGCGGGGACGCTGGACAACACGGGCTGGACCTGGCGCGATCAGCCTGCCGTGAAGCTGTCGAACGAGTGAAGGAGGTCTATGACCGCGTTAGAGGAGCAGTTGACGAGGGCCTTGCGGAGGTTGTCCGCTCAGTACGAGCAGGAACAGCGGCGGCACTCCGGGCAGATCGAAGCCTTGCGAGAGTACGCCGAAGTCATGCGAGAGTACGTCGAAGCCTTGCGGCAGCACGCCGAGCGGCAGAGCGGGGAGAACGAAGCCTTGCAGCGGCGAATCGAGCGGCTCGACGGGCAAGTGACACGCTTGGCCGAGTACTATGGGACATCCGCCGCCGCGAGACCGCGCGGCCGCGGCTGGTGATAAGGCCCCCGACGCGCGGGCCGGACCGCGATGCCGGACCGAGCCGCTGATGGTCGCGTTCGCAGACGGGAGCCGTGAGTCTGGCGCGGGCGCACTCTCTCCGCGAGCTTCCGGGCAGGCGGATCGTGCAGTCCATCGAATCGAGAGGAATCGAACGATGGCACGCACGAAACGAGGCCGGCGCTCCTACAGCGCCGGAGAATGGGGCCGGAACCGGGTCCGGGTCTTTCCGGATCCGAAGACCGGCCTGCTTCAGATCGAGTGGCGGGAGAACGGGCGCAGGCTGAGCCGGTCCCTGAAGCACCGCGACTGGGCTCGCGCGAAGCGGCAGGCCGACGAGGCCGCCGCAGGCTTCGCGGTCCTTGAGCCCAACGGCAAGGCGGAGGCCGAGCCCGAGCCGCTCACGCTGGGACGGCTTTTTGAAATCTACGGGGAAGAGGTGACGCCCACGAAGGGCGAGAGGACGCGGAAGCGCGACCGAGTCGCGGCCGCGATGTTCCTCGACTTCTTCGGCAGGGACCGGAGACCCGAGACGCTTTCACAGCGCGATTGGGACCGGTTCATTCAGGCGCGGAGAGCGGGCAGGGCCGGACGCTCGGGCCAGCCCGTCGGCAACCGGACCGTCGCTTGGGACCTGACGTTCCTGATGACGGTGCTCAACTGGGCCGCAAGGTCGCGGGACGAGGAGGGGACTCTCCTTCTCGACTCCAACCCGCTCAAGGGACTCAGGAAGCCCAGGGAGAAGAACCCCAACCGGGTCGTTCTCACCGAGGACGAGTACCGGGCGCTCCTGAAGGTGTCGCGGCAGGTTGGGTGGCAGTTCCATGTCGCCTTCGTGCTCGCGCACGAGACCGGGCACAGGATCGGAGCCATCCGCAAGCTCCGCTGGCCCGACATCGACTTCGAGGACAAGACCATCCGGTGGAGGGCGGAGCACGAGAAGACGGGCTACGAACACGTCACGCCCTTGACCGCCGAGGCGCTCGCCGTCTTGGAGGAAGCGCGAAGGATGAGCCGGGGGACCGGCAATGCCCCGGTGCTGCCCTCGCCGATGGATGTCACGAGGGGCATCGGTCGTGTGTCCACGCACAAATGGTGGACAAAGGCCCAGACCCTCGCGGGACTGGAGCCGAAGCGGGGCCGGGGTTGGCACTCGCTGCGCCGGAAGTTCGCGACGGACCTGATGGATCTTCCGCTCAAGGTCCTCTGTGAGCTTGGCGGATGGAAGAGCCCCCAGACGGTCCTGCGCTGCTATCAGCAGGCCGACGCTGGACAGCTTCGGACGGCCTTGGAGAGCCGCCCGAGGGCTCGCACCTGAGATCCCAATCGGAGGGAGTCAAGCGGAGGGAATCGGGCCGCCAAATCCCGTAAGCTCAAAGAACACAGAAAGATGCGAATCTGTGTGAGTGTGCGGGGTATGCTGGCTGACGGACCTTAAAGCCGTCGGCCAGCCCCGCGGGGCACCCGCGAAAACGTCCCACCGGGCATCGCCCGGAACAGCCTTGACCGGGCCGTCGCGGGCAAGCTCCCCGACCTCCTCGTCGCCAGCCTCAAGGACGGCGAGGGGGCCCGGCCCGGCTCCTGACTCCTCGGGACTTCGCCACGCTCTGCCGCGCGCCCGGATTCGGCCCTACCCGTACCCCTCGGAGACTTGAGTTCGTCGATCCTGCGCGATCCTGTGGCCCGTACAATACCCGAAATGCTTTCAGAACGCCCCGAAATTGGCCTCCGAGCCCCGTTCGAGGCTCGTTGCCGCGTCTCAGCCCGCGAGGTACTCGGCCCAGTCCTCCATGAGCCGACGCCTCCGCTCGAACAGATCGGTCCGCATGTACGCCGCCTCGACCTTGTTCTGAACGACATGGGCCAGCGCCGCCTCCACGACCTCCCTCGGGTGATCGGTCTTCTCGGCGGCCCAGTCCCGGAAGCTGGACCGGAACCCGTGCGGCACCGCGCGGATGCCGCAGCTCAGGAGCAACCGCCCCGGCCGCTTGCGGGTCAACGGCTTGCCGCGCTCGTTGACGAACACGATCGGACTGGACCCATCGCCCAGCTGCCGCGCCCCGTCAAGCACCTCCAGCGCCCGCCCGGACAGCGGGACCCGGTGCTCCTTCGCGGTCTTCGTCCGGCTTGCCGGAATCGTCCAGACGCCCGCACCTTGGTCGATCTCGCTCCACACCGCCCCGCGGACCTCGCCGCCCCGCGCCGCCGTCAGGACCAGAAACTCGAATGCCAAGGTGTCCACCTTCCCCGGCTTCGCCGCCCGCACCTTCGCGATGGCCGCCGCGACCTCGCCGTGAGGCAGGGCCTTCCGGTGGATGACGACATCGTGCTGGGGGCCGAGCACCGGCAGGAGCCGGTCGCAGGGGTTGTCCTTCCGCCAGTCCATGGCGACCGCCCACTCCAGCACCGCCCGGATGCGAAGCCGGACGGAGCGGGCGACCTTCGGCCTCGCGTGCCAGATCGGAGAGAGCGTTTCCAGCACGTCGGCGCTGGTGATCTCGGAGACCGGCAGCTTCCCAAGGCGTCCGAAGGCATACATCTCCAGCGAGCGGGTCCACAACCTCGGGGTCTTCGCGCTGCGCCACCCGCCGCGCTTCTGCTCGATGACGCGCACGGCGGCCTCGGCGAAGGTGGGGACGCCGATGGACCGGCGCTTCTCGGCCAGGGGATCGCCGCCCGCGCGGGCCAGCTTCCGGTTCGCCAGCGCCTGCTCGCGGGCCTCGGCCAGCGAGACGAGGACGACGCTGCCGAGACCGATCTCGCGCTTGCGGCCCCGCACGACGAGCCGTTGGATCCAGCTCCGGGTCCCGGTCTTCTTGACGTAGAGGTAGAGCCCGTTGCCGTCGCAGTGGCGACCGGGCGGAGCGGAGCGCACGAAGGCGGCGGACAGCCGGTTGTGGGGATGGCGGCCCCTGGGCTTGCCTCGGCGGCGCTGGGGGCGGGTGCTGGTAACATTATTCATTCCCTAATCGTAGCCGGGATGGCAGTGGATTGCAAGGGACGCAGCCGGTGGACGAGAGTAGACGATGTCCTGTGTAACGTGTTGAAATACCGGCTGTTACGGGACTCTATGGACGCCTATGGATGATACTGGACTTTCGGTGTCCGCTTCCATGGCTGAATGGGACTGCTTGCTCCGGCGGCCAAGACCAGGCTGTTGCGCGACCGGAACCCTCTCCCTCCTCATCCCCCCGGCACCAGCGGCCATACGAGTGGGAGCACGGTCAAGACCACCGCAAACACCAGGAGGAACAGCGGGAATCCCGCCTTTATGAAATCGACGAACCGGTATCCTCCGAACCCCATCACCAGCAAGTTCACCGGATGTCCCACCGGGCTCATGAAGGCGCAGGAGCTCGCTATCGCCACCGTCATCATCAGAGCCTGGGGCGAGAACCCTTCGCTGGCGGCCGTGCTGAGTGCGATGGGCGACATGAGTACCGCCACTGCCGCCGTCGGCATTACCTGTGCTGAAAGGGCGGTGATCAGGAATAGTCCGGCCACCACTGCCAGAGGACCAAAGTCCGCAATGGACCCCAACACCGTCTCGGCCACCAGGGCAGCGGTTCCGGATTCCTGCATCGCCAGTCCCAGGCTGAGCATCCCCGCGATCAGGATCACCGCTTTCAGCTCTATGCACCGATAGGCCTCTTCCATGTTGAGGCAACCCGTCAGCACCATAAAAACCGCTCCGATCGGCGCCGCGACATAAATCGGCAGAAGGCCCGAGACCACCGAAGTCAGGACGCCTGCCATGATCAGGGCGCTGACTGGAGCCTTCCGGCTTCGCACCACCTCGGCCACTCCCTCGGTCATGACGAGGAAGTCGGGGTTTTCCACCAGGCGCGCGAGCTTGCTTCTGTCGCCATAGAGCAGAAACGCATCACCCGGGAGCAGTTTCATTTGCCGGAGCCCAGTGCGGTATATTTCTCCATTCCGCCATATCGCAAGGATGGAAACACCGTAGTTTTCGCGGAAATTGAGTTCCTCGATTGTCCTTCCCGCGAATGTCGTGCGTGGAGACAGCGAAGCCTCCGCCAGGCCGACGGTGTCGGATTCCAGTCGGCTCACGTCCAGGGGACGATTATCGCCCACCGTCAATTCCTGGAGCGCCCGCAGGATCCTGAGATCCTCGAGTCGTCCCCGGAGCAGGAGAACGTCCCCTCCCTCGAGTATTGTATCCGGATCCGGCATGAGAAGCTCTTCATCGGCCCGCAGGATGCCCACAACCGTCAGGCCGAATGCATCGGCCAGCCGGGTTTCCGCGAGCAGCTGACCGGCCAGCAGCGATTCTTCCGAGATTCGGACGCTTTGAATCCTGCGTTCCATCTGGTAGTGGGAAATCAGTTCTCTTGCCGACACCGAATGGATCGCTCCAAAGGTCTTGTCGTCCTCCAGCGCGGCAAGTCGCCCGCTCTTCATTGCGACCACCAGGCGATCGCCTGCAGCAAGAGTCATCAGGCGCAATCCCGTGCGATGTACCCGATCACCCCGCAGAATTGCGAGAACATGCAGGCCACGAGTCTGGCGCAGATTCGCCTTTCGAACCGTCTGCCCGATCAGCGGTGAATCTTCCGCCAACTCCAGCTCCGCTACCTCGATGGAGGCATCTGTAATCCGCTCAAGAGCCCGATCTCTCGACTCGATCTCCAGATGCTTCCATGCGCGCAAGCCTTCGAACCTCTCCAGGGTTCCTTCGACAACCATCTCGTCTCCCCCGCTCAGAACGAAGTCCGGCCCGGGAGCGAGGATCATCTGCCCGCTTCGTTGCACGGCGACCACGTTCAGACCCAGAGCCTGGCCCAACCGGCTTTGCTGCAGTGTCTTGCCTGCCAGAGTTGAATGCCTGGGCGCTTTCAGCATTCCGACCAGGCCACCCAGGCCGTAGAGTCCCCCCAGATCCGCCGGAGCCGATTCCTTTTTCGGATCCCGGTTCGGAAACAGCCGCCGCCCCAGGAAGGTCATGTAGACGATTCCTGCAGCAAGCGCCGTCAACCCGACCGGTGTGAATGAGAACATCCCGAACGGCTCAAGCCCGGCATCGCGCAACGCCCCGTTCACCAGGATGTTCGGCGCCGTTCCGATCAAGGTCGTCATCCCGCCAAGCAGGGATCCGAAGGCCAGCGGCATGAGCAGTTTGGATGGCGGCGTCCCTATGCGGCGGGCCATGTCCAGCACCACCGGCAGCATGAGGGCGGTGATCCCGATGTCGTTCATGATTCCCGACAGGAGGCCCACCGTTGCCATCATCACCGCGGTGAGACGGCCGACTCCACTACCCGATGCCGCCAGAACCCGCTGGCCGATGAAACGAGCGACCCCGGTCCGCGCCAGCGCTCCGCTCAGGACCAGGACCGAAGCGATTGTGATGACCGCTTCGTTGGCGAAGCCCATGATCGCCTCCTCGCCATCGAGGATGCCTGCCACCACGAGCCCCAGCATCACCATCAACGCGACCAGATCCACCCGGACCTTTTCGGTCACGAACAGGACCACCGCTGCTGCGAGGATCCCCCCGACTAACAGGACCTCCAGGTTCATTGGTACCGGTCCCGGTTGTCTGGATGAGTGGATGGGCTGGGCATCAGGGTGCCTTGTGGCTGAGCTGCTCGCGGGCAGGGGTTAGGGTAATGTATCCGTGCCGCTGGAGGAGCCAACCGTTGTTTTAGCGCTCGATGAAGGCCCCCATCACCTCTCTGGCCTCCTCAAGAGTTTCGAAGTCGTGCAGATGGATGCTCTCCGGCTCGCCCACCTAGGCCGGTGCAAAGCGGATGCCAAGCCATCGAATCTCGGCCCGGAATTCCTTGCCCTGTACTGCGAGCCCCAAATCACCCTGCTCCCGGCCATAGCAATCATCCCATCCCTTGCGGACCCGTCAAGATAGACAGCGTGCGCCTCGGAGACTTCGGAATCCAAGGTGATCGAGCGGGTGATCGGCAGAGAACGGAATCGCTTAGCCACCGCCGCCACCACGGACTCGTGGCTACCGCAACGGCCGCGTCAAACCCCTCATCCTTCCAGAAGCGACCCGGTCTGGTCACCGGAGCGCAACGCGCGCCCGGCTTTGCGGGCGATCAGCAGGCTGGCCACGCCTCCTCCCGCACCAAGGAGTGGCAGAATGCTGAACGGGACGATGGCGCCCCCGTTGGGCCAGTCCCCCCAACTGCCGCCCACAACGAGTCCTGCCAGCAGGAGGCCGCCGAGCACGCCCACCGAGGCGACCTGTGAGTAGGAAATCTCGTCCAGCGAGCGGCCGCGCGCCGCGATCGCCAGGATGGCCGAGAAGCTCGTTCCGATCCCGACGCCCCAAACGGCACCCGCGACGATCATGAACCCCAACTCGTCCTCGGCGCCGGGGAAGAACACCGCACTCGCCAGGGCGACCAGGGAGAAGAACGCCGCGCCGATGGCGCCGAAGGTCAGCCCCATCCCGAGGACACCGCGGATAACCCTCTTCCAACGCGACATGGCGAACGTCCTGCTTGTGGTGAAATTGATGCCACCCGAGGATACCTGAGGTACGATCAAGCATGCAAACGGTTTCCGTTGCTTCCAGGTCCCCCCCGAGAGGCTTGCAGCTAATGCCGGACGACAGTTCCAACGAAACGCAGGCGCCGCGCGGGGCCGCCGACGAAGGCGGGCTTCCCGATTCCCCCGGCCACACAGGGGGTGGAGGTCGCGTGACCCATCGCATCCCCTTCGGCCGTCTTGCGCTCGAGTTCGTGGTCATCGTGGTCGGCGTTCTCGTCGCCCTCGGCTTCGATCAGTGGATGACCACCATCGACCATCGCGAACTCGTCAACGAGACGCTCTACGCCCTGGCCGCGGAAATCGCCGAGAACACGGTAACCCTCGACCGTCGCATGGCCTATCACGACCGGATCCTGCCGGGGCTCGTCGAGAATCAGCGGGCTGCCGAAAGAGGCGAGCGCCAGAGCATCTCGATCAGCGGAGCACTGCCCGAAGGACTCGGGCTCACGCCGTTGAGGAGTACGGCGTGGGAGTTGGCCAGCGTGACCGAAGCCGTGCGGCACTTCGATTTGCCGATTCTCTCCACGCTCTCCCTCACGTACGCCCTTCAGGAATCGCTCCACGAGTACGATCGGATCGTTTCCGCCGGGATCATCCAACCGCAGTTCTTCGCGGCCACGGACCAGCCCGGCCCGATCATCTACCTCGGCGTCATGGTAACCGACGTTCGGGAGCGGGAAGCCGAGCTTGGGCGATTCTACGCCGAGACGCTGCGGCATGTGCGCCGGCAACTGGGAGATCCCGAGGCTGGCAGGGTGATCGAGATCCGTTGACAGCAGGCGCATAGTATCACCTTTCGCCCCGCCATAGTATCACCCCTCGCCCCCGGCCATCAGCCCCCGCAGCACCGCATCCAGCGCATCCTCCGCGAGCTGCTCGAGTTCCTCGGGGCGCCGGTTCTGGACCGGGTGGGGCACCCACACGATCTCCGGCTCGAAGCCGAGCGAGGCGATCTGGAAGGAGGCCGCGTCGCGGAAGGCGGTGGTGGCGATCAGGAGGCCGGGGAGGCCGCGATCGTCGAGGGCCTTGATGTCGTGCAGACCGCACGATACGCACGACCCTCAGTCGGCGAGCGCCTCCACGACTACGTCGGCGCCAGCAGCGATGTCGTCCAGGAGCGCGTTCGTGGCGGGCTTGGCGTTGGTCGGCTTCGCAAAGCGCGCGGTGGCGATCCCCCGGGCGCGGAGGCGCGTCTCCAGGCAGTCGAGAAACTCGTCGGCGCGGGACTTGCCGATGTCGAAGAGCGCCACCGTCCTGCCCTCCAGCGACGCCGGGGGCTTGCGCCGCAGGCGCGTTGCGGGCGCGGTCTCGGAGGTGGGGTCGTGCAGGGTGACGGTGGATTCAGTCATTCGGTGATCTCCCGGGTGACGGGGTGGGATTCCTCGAACAGGCGCCCCCCCGGCCAGCCCGACAGGATGGCCGAGAACAGCCCGGCGGGACCCCCGGCGCGCACCAGCAGAAGGGCGCCGGGATGGAACTTGGGGATGCGCTGGCCCGCGCGGGAGGGGGGCATTCCCTCGGCGACGCCGCCCGCGCCCGCCGCCACCTTCTCGCCCGGGAGCAGCAACTCGTCCTGGAGCGCGCTGGTGATCCGGCTTCGGTCCCACCGCGCCTCGCGGTAGATGGCGTAGTGTTCGGGTGAAAGGACGAGAACGGCGGCCGCCCACTCGCACAGCATGGGGTGTCCAACCGCCTGCAGCCCCATGGCCAGGGAGCGGGTGAGTTCGCCCGGTGTGCGCGCCTTCTGGTCGGTCACTCCCTGGATCCCGTCGCCGGCGAACACAGTCACCGCGCTCCTGCCGGGAGCGATCCCGCGCGAGACGGCCAGCGGTGCCCAGCCCTCGTCGCCCTCATCCTCTGCAAAGCAGAACGTGTACTTGCCCGGAGAGCCCAGCGTCGCGCGGTCGATTTCGCCGGGCCGCCCTCCGCCCACGTTGCGGACCACGAGGTTCACCGCGCGGCCGATGGTGGCGTTGGCCCGGTTTCCCTGTCCGAGCGCGTTGAGTCCGGAGTTCATGCCGATGCGCTTCGCGATGGGGCCGTTGACGATGATCACCGGGCTCGAAAAGCAGGTGCTGCAGGTGACGCCGTGCAGGGTGAATCCCGGGTCCAGGGCGGCCTCGAGGGCCGTCAGCACGACCGGCATGTATTCGGGTCGGCACCCGGCCATGACGGCGTTGATGGCGACCTTCTCGACCGTGCAGGGCGCCAACTCGGGCGGGACCCGGCCCATGACCTCGTGCGGGTCGCGGCGCGTGCCGCGCAGCATGCGCAGAATGCGCTCGGGCGTAGGCGGGACGACCGGGAGGCCGTCGCTCCAGCCGCGGTCGTAGCACGCCTCGATGGGGTCGGCGCCGGGCGCGACCTCGACCGTGCGGGCGCGGATTCCGGTTTCGCCGAAGCGCACCCGCAGGGCCTCCGCGACCCCCGGCTCCACCGAGCGGGAGCCGCAGCCGGGCCGGTGGAGGGGCAGTCCGGCGCCCAGCGTTGGGATGGCCGTGAGCGCGCGCCAGTCTTCGCGACTCCAGCCCACCGTGCGGCCGGTTTCCGCACTGCCCTCCAGCCGGATCAGCGTCGGCACCGTCTCGACGGCGAGGTGGAAGGAGCGCTCGAGGGCGCGGTCGTCCACGGCGGCGGCGGCGAGGCCGGGGCCCAGGAATCCGCCGTCGTCCTGCCAGAAGATCGTCAGCGGATGGCCGGCCTGGCGGATCTCGGCGAGGACGGGCACGGCCAGGTGGCAGGTCTCGCACTCGTCCTTCACGACGGCGACGTAGGTGGCGGATTCGGACATGAGGTTCAATGCGCTACCGCGTCACCGCATGCCGCGCGAGAGATAGTTTTGTTGCAAATCCGACTCTCCATAGCAGGATTTACAACATTAAGACCTGGTGGCCCAGTCGCTCGCAACACCAGGCTGTTGTGCGGCGGCTGAACTGCGCACGTTGATCGGTGCGGTCGACCTGCCTGAGCGTCGCTCGGTTCCGAGACGCGAGTGGACCCAACGAGGAGGAAAGATGGCGAGGATTACTCTTGGGGCGTTGGCTCTACTGGCACTGTGGATGAACTCGGCGGCGGCCCAGGAGTTTCCGCCGGGATACGTCGACCCCTGGCCCCTCCTGGCTGCTGCCGCCGAGGAAATCGGCGAAGCGAATCTCCGGTGCATCACCTTTTCCGGTAACGGTTACAGCGGAGCCGTCGGTCAGACGTTCGAGAACGCGGTGAACGTGGACTGGCCGCGGATCGGCAACCTGTTCAACTACACCCGAAGCATCAACTGGGAGACCCGGACCAGCGTCGAGACCTTCGACCGCGAACCGGGCATCAGTCCGGCCGCGTGGAAGTACGGCCTGGGCTGGGAGGGAGGCACGCCGACTCAGAGGGAAAGACGACAGACCCATGTCGTGAGCGGCGACCATGCCTGGCACATCGATGGGGACGGAGAGCCCGTGGCGGTTCCGCCGGATCTCGCGGAGCTGTACCAGCTCGATCTCTGGCTCAATCCTCCTGGCTTCATCAAGGCCGCGCGCCTGCCCGGGGCCGATCCCGTCGCGTTCTGGCGGTGGGAACAGATCGAGAAGGGTCGGGACGGGAATGTGGTCCGCCCCGAGAAGATGCACGTCGTGGCGATCACGATGTTCGGCAAGTATCGCGTGGACGCGACGATCAACCCGCAGAACCAGATCCAGCGGATCAAGACCACGGTCAACGAACCCGCGCTCGGCGATTTCAACATCGAGCACGAGTCGACGGAGCAGACGACCTTCGGCGACATCAAGTGGCCGATCGCATGGCACTCCCACCATGGCTGGGACGACAACTGGCAGTTCTACCGCCAGAGCACGGGTCACAACGGCTACGGCGGCCGGTTCCCGGATGTGCAGCCCAACGTGTGCCCGGATCCGGGCCCCGTGCCTCCGTCAGTCGCGCAGGCGTCGTTCGAAACGGAAGTGACCGTCACCGAGATGGCGGACGGCGTCTATCTCCTGGGCGGGAGCCCTGCGAACAGCTACATGGTGGAATTCGACGAGTTCGTTGCCGTATTCGAGGCCCCGGGGAACGAGGAGCGGAGCCTCGCGGTCATCGAGGAGATCGTCCGGCTCGCCCCCGGAAAGCCGATCCGCTGGATCATCACCTCGCACGCGCACTTCGACCACATCGGCGGGGTCAGGACGTACCTGCACATCGGCGCCACGGTCGTCACGCACATGATCAACCTCGATTTCCTGAACACCGACGTGCTGGCCTACGAGCCGCGCACCGTGGAGCCCGACATCGTCTCCATGTGGCCTCCCACGGAGTTGGCCGAGGGCTACAACTACGAGGCGGTCCAGGAAAACTATGTGATCACCGACAACTCTCGGATCCTCCGGGTCTACTACGTTCAGCCGCTGCGGCACGTCTCGGGGATGCTGATGGCCTATCTGCCGGAGGAGGGCATCGCATTCCAGGCGGATCTCTTCGACACGCACGAGCCGCCTCGGCCAGCGCAACTGCCGGCGATGCGAAGCTTCCACAACCAGATCGAGAGGATGGGGTTGGAGGTGGCCACCGTAGCGCCGATCCACGGGGAGCCCGTGCCCTGGTCGGAGTTTGTGGCGGCGCTGAATTCACTTGAGCGCAGGGACTAGCGGGCACACTACCCCGGCAACCTCAGCGACACATGTAGGTGGTCGGCCGTGCCCACGTGGCGGAGCGTGTGGAAGCCCATCGCCCGGAACGCCAGTTCGGCCGCCAGGTTCCTCCATTCAGGCCGGTTGATGGTGCGCAGATCCAGCGCGTGGACGAATCCGTCATCCTGGCGGAAGTGCAGTGACGACTCATTGGCCAGGAGCCCCGCGCGAGCGTAGAAATCGGGGGTGCGATCGGCGTCTGTGATCACGGCGTCGGCGTCGGCCAGGACGAAAACCGATACGCCCATCCTCAGCAGAGGATGAAGGGCCGAGTACTCGGCGCGCACCTCCTCCGACTTCACGTTGCCGCCCGCGATGACCACCAGCGAGTAGAGCACGAACGCGGCGGCGCCGAGGGCCGCGACCCGAATCGCGAACCTCCTGAACCACTTCCCCGCCCCCAGACGCCGACTCGCGGCCCACGCGTAGCACGCCAGGAGCAGCGCGGTTGCGGCCGTCGAGACGGCCAGCGAGGACCATGCCCCCAGCTCCCACTGCTGGTAGGCGAAGACGCCTCCGCGGACGAGGAGGATGAACGGGAGCACCACAAGCAGGATAGCCGTCACAACCCAACGCACGAGTCTGCCGAGGAAACGTCGCGGTTTCCTCCCGCCGCGCCGGTTCGGCGGCTGCGGTCCGGTGGCGGGCCCAGGTCCGGTCCCTGCCCCTCGTCCCGTGGCCACCGCGGGCCCCGTGCCCGCCCCGACACCCGGATACTCGACTCTCAGATTGCTCACATGTCCTCCCGTGACGCTGGCCCTTCCCAGTGCCTACGGAGAACATCGTCCCTTGTGCCGTCATCTGCGGCGCAGGCAGTTGACATGCAAGCCACTGCTTGCGTATCGTCAAGCCTTGACATGCAAGCGAACACTTGCGTAACCCTGGTACGTGGACATCTATCGCGCGATCGCTGACCGCACCAGGCGGGCCATCCTGGATGAACTCGTCGACCGGTCGGGTCAAACGCTCTTCGAGCTCTGCGCGCGCCTGATCATGAAACACGGCATCGGCTCCTCGCGGCAGGCGATCTCCCAACACCTGGACGTCCTGGAAGCCGCCGGCCTCATTCGCACGAGGCGCGAGGGAAGGTCGAAGCTCCACTGGTTCGAGGGCGCGCCGCTGAAGGGCATCGGGGAGCGGTGGCCGATCCCGACAGACCCGCACACTTCACACTCAACCGACGAGGACATCGAGAAATGAGAATCAACGCGACCAGCGTCATGGTAGACGACCA
>JAPPHB010000069.1:5295-14990 GCA_028821195.1 Gammaproteobacteria bacterium | reverse complement strand
CACGCGGGCTGGCGGGGGGTCGCGGGCGGCATCCTGGAAGCGGGCCTCGCGATGCTCGAACAGGACTTCAGAACCCCTGTGCGCGAGGCCCACATGCACATGGGGCCGGCCATCTGCGGGCGCTGCTACGAGGTGGGCCGGGAAGTACACGAGGCGCTGGGGCTGCCCCGGCCGGCTTCCCGCGGCCAGCCGGTCGATCTCCGGCGCGTGCTGGTCGACCGCGCCCTCGCCGGCGGCGCCGATCCGGCACACCTGACGACGTCCTCGTTTTGCACCCGGTGCGCGGACGCGCCATTCTTCTCGCACAGAGGCGGGGACGCCGGGCGCCAGATTGCGGTGCTGGGCATCACCCCGGATGACTCCGCGCCCCCGGGAGGGGAATGGCTCGACGACCATCGCCGGGAGCGGAACCGGCAGCCCGTGGAAGACCGCTAATGGACCGCTCCTTGCAGGACTTGCGCGCGGACCCCTCTGTGGGGCTTTGCTCGGTCTGCGCGCACAGCAGGGTGACGGGAAACCGGCGAGGCTCCATCTTCTGGCTCTGCCGGCTCTCGGCCGAGGATGCACGCTTCCGGCGCTACCCGCGCCTCCCGGTGGCGCGCTGCCCGGGATTCGAGCACGCCGCGGACGGACGGATGGACGAGGACCGCAAGGACCAGGAGCCACAGGCTCCAGACAGCGCAGACCAGCAACGAAACCGAACCGGGAGAACCGAAGAATGAGCGAACCCTTCTACGTGTCCAAAGTGGAATTCGAGAAAGTGGCCGGCGCACGCAGGCGCGGCCGGCTTCCCGCCGGAGCCACGGTCGAACTCGGCGTCCACGGGCCGGTCAAGAGCCACTACCGGCTCGATGCCGAACCGGATCAGCCCCTCGCCGTGGACTACGTCGTCGCCGCCGCGGGCGGGTGACTGCTCGGAACCCTCAACGGCGCACTGGAGGTGCGCGGGATCAGCCTCACCCCGGACCAGATCAGCGCCCGGGCGGAAGGCTTCAACGAGATGGCGGGCCGGCTGCCGGTCCTCAAGCGCATTCACGTTCACTACCGGCTCTCGATCCCCGAGGGGTCGCGCGCGCCCACCGACCGGGCCCTCGCCAGCCATGTCGACAAGTGCCCCACGGCCGCGAGCCTGCGGGACGCCATCGACATCACCTGGAGCGCGGACATCGTCGAACACGCCGCCGACGCGTGACCTTCCCCGCCCCCGCATCGCCTGAGGAATCCCGTGCCTGAGCTGCTGGCGCAGACCATCATCGGCCTCTCCCTCGCGGTGCTGGCCCTGCTGCTGCCGTTCGCCGCCCACCGGACGTATCTGCTGTTGCTCAGCCGCCGTCCGCCCCCGGAGCTGCCGCGCAGGTGGTCCGGCCGTTTGCCGCCGGTCACCGTCCAGCTTCCCCTGTACAACGAGGCTCCGGTCGCCCGCAGGGTCATCGACGCCGCGTGCTCGCTCGACTATCCGGCGCGCGCCCTCGAGATCCAGGTGCTGGACGACTCCACCGACGAGACCGTGGACCTCGTTGCCCGGCGGGTGGCGTGGTGGCGGGCGCGGGGCGTGAACGTGTGCCACATCCGCCGCCGGGAGCGCTCCGGCTTCAAGGCGGGCGCTCTGGCCGCAGGGGTACGCCGCGCCCAGGGCGAGTTCCTGCTCGTGCTGGACTCGGATTTCGTGCCCGAGCCGGACCTCGTCAGGAAGCTGCTGCCGCCCTTCCGGCTGCCCCGGGTGGGGATGGTGCAGGCCCGCTGGGATCATCTCAACGAAGACGCCAACTGGCTCACCCGCGCCCAGAGCCTCCTTCTCGACGGACACTTCTTCTTCGAGCACGGCGGACGCTACCGGGGGGGGCTCTTCTTCAACTTCAACGGCACCGCGGGCATGTGGCGCCGCGAATGCCTCGAGGACGCGGGGGGATGGCAGGCGGACACCCTCACCGAAGACCTCGACATCAGCTACCGCGCGCAGATGCGGGGATGGCGCTTCGTCTTCCTCGAGGACATCGGGGTTCCCGCGGAGCTTCCGGACCAGACCGGCGCCTTCGAAATCCAGCAGCGGCGGTGGTCCCAGGGGGGGATTCAGACGGCGCGCAAGCTCCTCCCGGAACTGCTGCGCGGGCCCTGGCCGCTCTCGGTGAAGAAGGAGGCGGTGATCCATCTGTGCGGGCACATCGCCTACCCCCTCACGCTGCTCCTCGGGCTTCTGATCTATCCCTCCGCCCTGGCCCGGCGCGCGCTCGGCGGGGAGGAGTTCCTCTTCATCGATCTGGTCGTGTTCTTCCTGGCCACCATTCCCTTCGTCATCTACTACGCGGCCGCGGGCCGAAAGCGGAACCGCCCCTGGGGCGACCTGGTGCCCTCGGTGGCCGTGACCCTGGCGACGGGAGTCGGGTTGACCGCGCCGGCGACGCGGGCGGTGCTGCGCGGCCTGGCCGGCCGCAGCGACGGCTTTGCTCGAACGCCCAAGAAGGGCAGCGGCGGAGTTTTTCGCGAACGGCCGGGAAGCCAGACCCCGGACACGCTCTTCAAGCTGGCCATGGCGACGGTGATGAGCCTTTTCGTGGGCGCCGCAATGCAGGCTCAGCTATACGCGTCGATCCCGTTCCTGATGCTCTTCGCGGTGGGCTACTGGAGCCTGGGAGTCGGCGGCCTGAAGCGCTTCGGAACCGGGCCGCGCATCCCACAGCAGCAGCGCGTAGAAGGGCAGCCAGAGGAGGAGAACCGTCCAGAGGGGCCTCGGCCACTCGCCGGTCTCCAGGTACGGACCCAGACCCAGGTACGTGACGAATGCGAGGCCGCTTAGCAGGATCCAGGCGCGGCTCCGGCGCAGGGCCGCGAAGGGCAGGATCCAGAGCGCGTACCAGGGATGGAATGTCGGCGACAGCAGCAGCCCGGCTCCGAGGATCCAGAAGAGGGCCCGCTCCGCGTCGAGATTCCTGAATGTCGCCCAGGCCACGACCGCGAGCACGAGCGCTCCGGACAGGTACCGGGACGCCATCGGTCCCGGCACAACGGCTTCGATGACGGCAAAGGCCCCCTCGTAGGCGCGCCAGTGCTCCGCATAGGTGGCGAGACCGGCCCAGAGGGCGGATCCCGCTTCGAGATAGGGGAGATGGAAGACGACAAGGACCACGGCGCACGCCGCCGCCACGCGCACCCCGTAACGGCGGATGAGCGCCGGAACCGCGACGATGGGCGCGAACTTGGTGAGGGTCGCCAGGGCAAGCACGGCACCCATCGTCCAGGGCACCCACGACCTCGATGCGAAACCCGGACGGGTGGAGACGGGATCGGCGTCGCCGAAAACGGGATCGGTGCCGGGCTCGTCCGGGGAGCCGTGGGCCGATCCGGCGCGGCGCGCGGGCAGGGCGAGGAAAACCAGGACCACGAGCAGGAGGATGCCGAGGGACTCGAAGTGACCGCTCCAGGCCGTCTCGACCACCAGCAGCGGCGACCACGCGAAGAGCACGAGGGTCCCGGGAACGGAGCGCCCGGTCCGGCGGGCTATCTTTGCCAGCAGCAGGCAGGCGGCCAGGTCGGCGAGCGTCCACAATACCTTGAGCGCGAGCAGCGACCCGCCGGCAAGCGCGCCCGCCGCGAACACCACCTGCGCGAAGGGCGGGTAGATGGTGGGGATGGACGGATTGTTGATGCGCGCGTGCCAGGCGGTGCGAATCGATTCGAGTTCGGGCGCGTCAGGGGGGTACAGGTAGGGGTTGATGCCCGCCAGTTGCACATGTCCGTCCCAGAGGTAGCGGTAGATGTCGTCGGACAGAAACGGAACGCAGGGGAGTAGAACCACGCGGAAGAGGATGGCGAAGCCCCAGATGAGGCGAATGTCGGCACGCCCACCGAGCGCGGCAGACGCCGCCCCCCAGTAGACCGCGAACGCACCCACAAGGAGCGCAAGGCGTGGAAACGGAACCCCGGCTTCGGGCCACCAGCCCGCGGCCGTCAGAAAAACGAGTTCCAGGAGGCCCAGGACGATCAGCGTCCGCGCGCCCCGGCTCCGCAACCGACCCAGCGTGCGCGGGCCTGCACCCGGCGTCCGCGCGCCCCCGCCCGGCAGCCAACTCACCGTTCCCGCGCTCCTGACGGCCGGCCCGGCATGACTCCTTCCCCGCCACCCCAGGCACCCCCCGTCCCCGGCCGCGTGGCCGTGCTCATCCCCGCGCTCGACGAGGAGCCGACCATCGGGTCGGTGATGCGCGCGCTCCCGGCCGGGCTGGTTGACGAAATCGTGGTGGCGGACAACGGCTCGCGGGACGCCACCCCGCGGATCGCGCGCGATCTGGGGGCGGTCGTGGTGGCCGAGCCGCGCCTCGGATACGGCTCCGCCTGCCTGGCCGGCATGCGGCACCTGGCCCGGCGCCCTCCGGACATCGTGGTGTTCCTGGACGCGGACGGGAGCGACGATCCCTCCGGGCTGGCGCGGCTGATCGAGCCCATCCGCTCGGGCGCGGCCGACATGGTGCTGGGGGTGCGCACCGGCGACCCGCCCGGGGTGCCGCTGCACGCGCGCATGGGCAACCAGGTCGTGCTCATGTGCGCGCGCCTCCTCTTCGGCCTTCGCTTCCGCGACATGCCTCCCTTCCGCGCCATTCGCTACGATCGCCTGTGCGAACTGCACATGGATGACCGCGACTGGGGCTGGACCCTGCAGATGCAGATCCGGTCCGGCCGGCTCCGCCAGCGCATCGTCGAGATCGACGTCCCGTACACTCGCCGGGCGGGGGGTGTTTCCAAGATCAGCGGCACGCTGAGCGGTTCCCTCAAGGCCGGCGCCAAGATGTTCTATACTCTCGCCCGAGAGAGATCGATGTCCGTGAGACGATACAGATGAACGACACCGATACCCAGGTCATGCCCCGCGAGCGGGACACATCATCCGTCATCGACGACGTCCGCAGCCGCCTCAGGCGCATCCTCCCCTATGGGGAAGCCGAGTTCGCGGCGGACTTCGCGGGGCTCTTCCTCGCCAGAGCGCCCGCCCTCTATCTCCGCGAACGGAGCCCGGTGACGCTCGCGCGGCTGACGGCGGACGCCTTCGCCTTCCTGCAGCGGAGCCGCCCGGACCGGGTGGACGTGCAGGTCTTCAACCCCGCCGCGGATCCGGAAGGCCGGCGGGCTCCGGTGACCGTGATCCGCACCAACGTGGGCGAGCGCCCGTTCATCGTCGACTCGATCCGCGAGCACCTGCACTCGCGCGATCTCACCATCGAGCACTTCATCTACCCCCTTCTGGGGATCGTGCGCCACGAGGGCCGCATCCTGCGCATCGTGCCGCCCGCCGACGCGGAGGAGCGCGAATCGCTCATCCACTGCGAGATCTCGCGCGTGACCGATCCCGCCGTCCTCCAGTCGCTTCAGCGGGAACTCGAGCAGCGTCTCGAGGACGTGGTGCGTGCCACCGACGACTTCCGGCCCATGCTGGCGGCGCTGGACCGGTCCATGAGCACGCTGGAGGCCCGCGCCCGCCAGCTGCCGGACCTCGCCGGCGAACTCGACGAGATCCGCGCCTTCCTCGCCTGGCTGCGCGACGACGGCTTCGTCTTCCTCGGTCACCGGCGCTACGACATCGCCGACGACCCGGACACCGGCGAGCCCCACGTGATGGTGGAGCGCGGTTCCGGACTCGGCATCCTTCGTGACGAAGAGCGTTCGGGCTACGTGAAGCCGGTGCCCCTGGCATCCATGCCCGACACCCTGCGCCAGCTCCTCGCCGACGGCCCCCTGCTGCTCATCGGCAAGACCAACGCCCGTTCCACCGTGCACCGGCTGGCGCACATGGACTACATCGGCGTCAAGAAGCTGGACGGGGCGGGACGACAGGTGGGAGAGGAGCGCTTTCTCGGGCTCTTCACCTCGAAGGCGTACGGCGACCACGCGGACCGGATCCCCATCCTGCGCCGGAAGCTGCGCTGGATCCTGGAGGATGCCGGGGCTGAGAAGGGAGCCCACGACTACAAGGAGATCAACACGATCTTCAACTCGATGCCGAAGGAGGAGCTCTTCCTCAGTTCGGCACGGGAAATCGCCAAGGACGTCCGCACCGCGCTGACATCGTACCACACCACCGGGGTTCAGGTGACCCGCCGGGAGGACCGGCTCCGCCGGGGGGCGTCGTTCATGGTCATCATCCCGCGCGAGAAGTTCTCCGCCAAGGCGCGCAAGGCGATCGAGAACGCGTTCGTCAACCTCCTCGGCGGCGAGGTCCTGAACTATCATCTGGCGATGGGCGGCGGAGAGCAGGCGCGGCTCCACTTCTACCTGCGGGTGCGTCCCGAGCTGCTGGACGTCGTCACCGATGTCGAGCTCAAGCGGCTCGTGCAGGAACTCACCCGCGACTGGACCGACCGGGTGGGCGACGAGCTGGGACAGGTCAGGCCGCGGGGCGAGGCGCGTCGCCTCGCCCACCGCTACGCCGCCGGTTTCGGCGCGGACTACCGGGCCGTAGCCGACCCCGGCGCCGCCGCCCGCGACATCCTGCAACTGGAGGCGATGGTCGCCGACGGGCGCAGCCTGTCGATCGCGCTCTCCAACCCGGATGAGAGCGCCGTGGCGCCGGGTGACCGGGTGACCGAGCTTCGCCTCTACCGGCTCGGGCCCCGCCTGGTCCTGTCGCACTTCATGCCCATCCTCGAGAACGCGGGGCTGCGCGTGATCGCGGAAAAGCCCGCCCAGGTCCGGGGATCCGGAGTGCCCGAAGGCGCCGTCCATACCTTCGCCGTGCAGACCTCCGGCAAGTCTCCGCTTGATCTCGGGAAGGTCGGCCCGGTCCTTGTGGACACCATTCTGGCGGTGAGCGCGGGCGATGCCACCAACGACCGGCTCAACGCCCTGGTGCCCACCGCACGCCTGGCGTGGAGGGAAGCGGAGGTGCTGCGGGCCTACGCCAGCTACGCCTTCCAGCTCGGCGCGGTGCCGAGCCGGGACTCCATCGTCGATGCCCTCCTCAACTATCCCCGCATCGCCCGGTTGCTCTTCGGCCTGTTCGAGACCCGCTTCCATCCGCGGGAACGGGCGCGGGATCGCCGGCAGGCCGGCATGGACGCAATGCGCGCGAAGCTGCTCGCCGCCCTGGACGACGTTTACCTGCTGAGCGACGACCGCGCCCTGCGCCATCTGCTGACGCTGATCGAAGCCACCGTGCGCACGAACTACTACGCGACCGGGGGAGGCACGCCGACGCGGCGGTCGGGGGGCGTGCCGTACATGTCGTTCAAGGTGATGGCGCGCGCGCTGACCTCGCTGACCCGCACCAGTCTCCTCTTCGAGGCGTGGGTGCGCTCGGCCCGGATGGAGGGCGTGCACCTGCGGGGCGCGCGCGTCGCCCGGGGAGGCATCCGTTACAGCGACCGCCCGGACGACTTCCGCACCGAGGTGCTGGGGCTCGCGGAGACCCAGATCGTCAAGAACTCGGTGATCGTGCCCGCCGGCTCCAAGGGCGGGTTCGTCATCCTCGACCAGCCGTCGCTCTCGGTGGCCACCCGCAGCGAGGTCGAACGGCAGTACCGTACCCTCATGCGCGGCCTCCTCGACCTGACCGACAACCTGCACGGGGGCACGCCGGTCCCCCCCGACGGCGTGGTCTGCTACGACGACCCCGACCCGTATCTGGTGGTGGCCGCCGACAAGGGCACCGCCGGGTTCTCCGACATCGCGAACGCGGTCGCGGATGACTACGGCTTCTGGCTGGACGACGCCTTCGCCTCCGGAGGCTCCAACGGATACGACCACAAGGAGCTGTCGATCACCGCGCGCGGCGCGTGGGAGTGCGTGAAGCGCCACTTCCGGGAGATGGGCAAGGACATTCAATCGGAGCCCTTCACCGTGGTGGGCATCGGTGACATGAGCGGCGACGTGTTCGGCAACGGCATGCTGCTGTCGCCGCACATCCGGCTCATCGCAGCCTTCGACCACCGGCACATCTTCATCGATCCCGACCCCGACCCGCGCGCATCCTTCGTAGAGAGGGAGAGGCTGTTCCACCAGCGCGGTTCCTCGTGGGCGGACTACGACGCGAGCGCAATGAGCCCCGGCGGCATCATAGTGCGGCGCGGCTCCAAGGAGGTCGCGCTCTCACCCGAAGCGCGCACGGCCCTGGGCATTTCGCGGGATCCCGGAAGGGTGAGCGGCGAGGAGCTGGTCCGGCTCGTGCTCCAGGCCGACGCCGAGCTGCTCTGGAACGGGGGAATCGGCACCTACGTGAAAGCCTCGGACGAGACCCACGCCGACGTCGCCGACCCCTCCAACATCCCGGTGCGGGTGGATGCGAGCGAGCTGCGCGTCAAGGTCGTGGGCGAGGGCGGCAATCTCGGGCTCACGCAGAGCGCGCGCGCCGAGTTCGCGCTGGCCGGAGGACGCCTGAACGTGGACGCGCTCGACAATTCGGGCGGCGTTTCCCTGTCGGACCGCGAAGTCAACCTCAAGATCCTGCTCAACGCGGTGGTGGAGGCCGGGCGCATGACGGGAGCGGAGCGCAACCGCATGCTGCGCGACCTGGCGGCACCCGTGTGCGACCAGGTACTGCTCGACAACGCCTCCCAGAGCCTGGCGGTTTCACTCGATGTCATGCGCGCCCGCGAGGGAGTCGACGACTTTCGCCAGCTCATCTCGGAGCTTGAGAGGGACGGCTTCTTCGACCGCTCCCGCGAGCATCTGCCCACCTGGGAGCAGCTGCTCGAGCGCGACGAGACCGGCTCGCGCCTGACCCGGCCGGAGCTGTGCGTGCTGCTCGCGCACGCCAAGCTCCACCTGATGCGCCGCCTGCTGAAGGGGACGCTCATCGCCGACCCGGTCGCGAGCGGCTACCTGGCGCGCTACTTCCCGCCGGTCGCCGTGAACGCCGCGGGGGAATCCGGCCTGGCCGCCCACCGCCTGGGACGCGAGATCGTGGCCAGCCAGCTCACCAACGACCTGGTGGACCTGATGGGCGCCGGATTCGTGCATCGCATGATGCGCGACTCGGGGGCGTCCGCGGACGAGGTGGCGCGGGCCTGGCTGGTGGCCTCCCGGCTATCAGGACACCGGCAGCTCCTCGCCGACCTGAGGGAGCGCGAGCGCGATGCGGGGACGGCGGTCGCGTACCGGTGGTACAGGGAGCTCGGCCGGGTGCTGGACCGCACGACCCGCTGGGTGCTGGGGAACGCCGAGCGCGAGGAGATCGACAGCCTGGTCGGCGGCAACTTCGGTACGCTGCGCGAGCTGCAGCGCATCTTCCCCGGCGTCGTGAGCGGCGAGGACCGGCTGACCTTCGAGCGGCTGGTGTCGGAGATCCAGGAGGTCGGGCCGGCCGCGGATATCGCGCCAGCGCTGGCCACCCTGCGCTTCCTGGATCAGTTGATGGACATCCTGCGTGTGGCGCGGGACACGCGCACGGCGCCGATGTACGCGGCGCGGGCCTACTACGCGGTGTCGGAGCTGCTGGAGATTCCCTGGCTCCGCCATGCGATCGACGAGTGCGCTCGGGACGAACGCTGGGAGCAGCGCGCCGCGCGGGCGCTGAACGACGACCTGACGCGCGCGCACCACCGAATCGCCAACTTCTCCGCGGCCGCGGCAGCGGGGCGGGACGCGCAGCCCGGCGGCGTGGCGCATGTCCTGACCGCGTTGCGCAGCCGGGAGGTGGCCTACTTCGGCGAGCTGCTCACGGAACTGCGCGCCGAGAGCACCCTCACGCTGTCGGGGCTGGCGGTGGCGGT
>JAPPHB010000069.1:0-5195 GCA_028821195.1 Gammaproteobacteria bacterium | reverse complement strand
TCACGGAACTGCGCGCCGAGAGCACCCTCACGCTGTCGGGGCTGGCGGTGGCGGTGCGAGCCATCATGGTGCTCTCCGAGCGCACCGGCAAAGGCTCGGGAGAGGGCGAAGTTCAGCCGATGCGGTCGATGTAGTCGTCCATGGCCGCGAGCACCCTCACGACGCCCGACGTGTCTTCCGCCGCGGTGATGTCGGCCGCAAAATCGAACATCATTTTACGAACAGCTTCGCGGTCGATGCCCGCGGCGGCCGGTTCGGGGGCGGGTGCCGCTGCGGGCTCGGGGGCCGGCTCGGGCTGGGGAGCAAGCTCTGGCTCGGGAGCAGGAGCGGGTGCTGCAGCAGCCGGCTCGGGCTCGGGCGCGGGGGCCGCAGGCTTGCGGCGGCGGCGACGGGGCTTGATGCCGGCCGCGGCATCCGCCGCGCGCTTGGCGGCCCGCTTCACCTGAAGGGGGTAGCGGGCGTGGAACTGGCGCTTGGTCAGCTCCGCGATTCCGGCGTTCAACTTGACCGCGCCCGCGAGCAGTTCGTCCACCGAAACGTCGGGATTGTCCTTCAGTTGTCCCTCGACCCAGCTCATGACTTCGGCGTCCGTCGTCGTCTTGCCCTTCGCAGGCGCCGGCGTTGGGGCAGGAGCCGGGGCAGGAGCCGGAGCCTCGGTGGGTGCGGCGGCAGCTTCCGCGGCAGCCTCCGAAGCAGCTTCAGCAGCGGCTGCCGCCGCCGCGGCCCTCTTGGCCCGCCGCTTTACCTGAAGCGGATAGCGCGCGTGAAACTGGCGCTTGTTCAGTTCGGCCACATCGGGCTGGAGGATCTTCGCACCCTCGAACAGCTCATCTACCGTCACTTCCGGATTGTCCTGCAATTGCTTCTCAACCCAGCCCATTACTTCAGTATCGGTCGCGACCATCGATCAACTCTCCCGTGTAACGATGAACCAGCCAGGACATGCTTTGCCAGCGCCAACGATAAGGTGTGACAAAGTGGAACGCAATATCTGTCAGTGCTGATGCGAATATGATTCGGCGGCGCACGGATGTCCCGGCGTCCCCGGGCTCAGAAATCAATGACGACCTGGAGCCCGAAGGTTTCCTCGAAGAGGCCTTTCTTCTGATCCACGGTCCAGCGCTCCAGCAGCACGTCGCCGGCACAGTCGGCGCTCAAGCGAAGACTGCGCCCGTCCAGGGTGGCCGTAACCGAGCGGATAAGCTGACGGCGCTGCCGGTCCAGACCGTCGACCAGGCGCAGGATCGCGCCCAGGTGGTCGACCAGCACTCGATCCGCCGGGGCCAGTGACGCATATGCCCGGTGATGCGACCTGGGATGGCTCTTGCGATGGTAGCGCGCCACGTTCCCCACAATTGCCAGCTCGCGCGGCGAAAGGCCCGGTATTTCCGAGTTGCCGAGAATATAGAGCGTGTGCTTGTGGTGCTTTTTCATCGCGACGAACACGCCGATATCGTGCAGGATTGCCGCAACTTTCAGGAGGTGCCGTGCATGCGACCCCTGTCCGTGCAGAGACTCGAGCTGGTCGAATACGCTGACCGCCAGCCTTGCGACATGACGGCCATGGGCCTCGTCGAACATGTAGCGGCGCCCGAACGACACCGCCGCCTGCGTAAGTTGCTTCTCCTGCCGGCTGTCGTTGGTGGCCCTGGAATCGAGGTCGGCCATGAGGTCGAGCGTCACGCCCTCCTTCACCCCGATGTGCGGAACCAGGATCTCCCGCGTGCCGGTAAGCTCCGCCAGTCGCCTGAAGACCACGGCGGCGGGCAATATGACGTCCGCGCGGTCGTGCCTCAGCCCCAGTTGTTCGATTCGCTCCGAATACGACAGGCGCGCGAGGAGCCCGATGGCGGAATCCAGGCCCGACACGGGCAGTCTGCTGACACCGTCCTTCGTCTTGCCGGGGGCGGCCAGCGCGGCCAGGGCCTCTATGTTTCCTCCACAACCGATGAACCCGGTCGGCTGCCAGTATTGCGCGGGCGCCGGAATGTTCATGACCGCCACATACTCGGAGAGCAGTCGCTGAAACGCCCCGGGCTCGTTGCCGGGCTCGGCCAGCCGTTCCAGCAGACGGACCGAACCCATCGAGTGGGTTTCGCTCCAGAGCATGCCCGAGTCGTCCACCAGTGACAGCTCGACGCTGCCGCCGCCGAGGTCCACGAGCAGCCAGCGGCCGCCCTCCAGGCCGATGCGCGCCGCCACCGCCAGGTGCACCAGCCTCGCCTCCTCGGATCCGGTGATGGCCTTCAGCCGGATCCCGGTCTCGCGTGCGATCCTCTCGACGAGGAGAGGCCCGTTGCGCGCTTCGCGCACGGCGCTGGTCGCGACGGCCCGGTAGTGTTCGATGTCGAACTGCTTCAGGTATCCCTGGAAGCGCTGGAAGGCCTCGACCGTGGCGTCCATGGTCTCCGGAGCCAGCCGGCCGGTGAGGAAGACCTGGTGCCCCAACCGAATCGGCACCCGCTCCGAATGAAGCGTGGTGTACCTGGCCGGCGAGGTGAACTCCACGGCCATGAACCGGATTCCGTTCGACCCCGTGTCGACGCACGCAAGGCGGATCGGGAATTCAACCTGTGCGTCGGAACCGTTCGGATTCGTCATGGTCCGGGCCCCGGCCATCTGTCGAGGAGGAGCGCGACCACGCGGCCGGGCCCGTGTACGCCGGTCACCATGACCTGGCCGATGTCGGCCGACTTGCTGGGACCGGAGTGCAGCGCCAGCGCGGCGCCACCGTCGTCGCGGCACGCGGCCAGCGCCTCGCCGAGGGTGGCGGCGACGGTACCGGCGTCCACCAGCACCACGTGCACCGGCGGGAGCAACTGTGTGCGCCGCCCGTCCCGGCTGCTCAGCACCAGCGACCCGGACTGGGCGGCCGCCGCGCGCGCAACCGACACCCCCAGCGCGGCCTCCCGGGGCGGCGCCTCGGGAGCCGGCAACGCCAGGACCCTGGGAACCCCGGTCCCGTGGCTGACGCTCGCGAAGCGGGCGGCGAACCCGTGCAGCCACCGGCGCGCCGCGTCCGCGCCGGCGAAGCGGTGCACCTCGCCCCCTGCCGCGCGGAAGCACTCCGCGAAGTGCTCCACCGGCTCGGGGGCATCGGGCGCCGCCGTGCCAAGCTCGCCCGGATGAGGCGCCTGCGGCCGGTCCCGGAGCGCCTGCCGCACCCGCTCGAGAATCCGCTCCCTCATTCGATGCCCTCCCGCCAGAGCTCGCGGAACGAGGCCCGCGACGGCTCGGGATCCTTGCGCACCTCGCGCCAGCCACCCACCACCGGCAGGGGTACGCGGCGCACCGGTTCGGGGAGCGCGTGCAGCATGGCCCCGGCGGCCCGGTACAGCCCCGGCCGGGTGGCGACCGCCGTCCACGCCTTCAGCAGGCCCGCCTTGGCACGGGAATCCATCCCGGCCTCCACCGCCCGGCGGCGCCAGCTCAGGAGCAGCTCGGGGATGGGGATGCGCACGGGGCAGGCCTCCTCGCAGGCGCCGCACAGGCTGGACGCGAAGGGGAGCGGCATGGCCGCGTGCAGCCCGGCCAGCCCGGGGTTCAGCACCGACCCGATGGGGCCAGAGTACACCGCTCCGTAGGCGTGCCCGCCCGTCTGGCGGTACACCGGGCACGCGTTCAGGCAGGCGCCGCAGCGCACGCACCGTAGGGCCTCCCACGCCTCCGGGTCGGCGAGCACGTCGGTGCGGCCGTTGTCGACCAGCACCACGTGCACCTCCTCCGGCCCGTCAGGGTCCTCCGCGGTCCTGGGGCCGTGGATCATGGAGACATAGTTCCCCACCGGCTGTCCGGTCGCCGCCCGCGCCGTGAGCTGCAGGAACACCGCCAGGTCGCTCCAGCGCGGCAGCAGCTTCTCGATGCCCACCAGCGCCACGTGCACCGGCGGCGCCGAGGTCGTCAGCCGGATGTTGCCCTCGTTCTCGATGAGCGCCACGGTGCCCGTTTCCGCCACCAGGAAGTTCCCCCCGGTGATGCCCACGTCGGCCGCGAGAAACGCCTCGCGCAGGATCAGCCGCGAGACCGCGGCCAGCTCGTCGGGCGTCGCATCCAGCTCGGTCCCGTGAGTTTCGTGGTACAGCCGGCGGATCTCGTCCAGGCTCAGGTGAATGGCGGGGCCGACGATGTGGCTGGGCGGCTGTTCGAGCAGTTGCAGGATGTACTCTCCCAGATCGGTCTCGAGCACGTCGACGCCCCGCTTCTCCAGCAGCTCGTTCACCTCGAGCTCCTCGGAGAGCATGCTCTTGCCCTTGACCGCGCGCATCGCGCCCCGGCGCTCGATGATGCCGGAGAGGATCCGGTGCACGTCCTCCTGCGACCCGGCCCAGTGGACCTCGGCGCCGTTGGCTTCGAGCCGCGTCTCGGCTTCCTCCAGATACCGGTCCAGATGGGTCAGCAGATGCGTCTTCACCCCTTCTGCCCAGATCCGCCACTCCTCCGCGGCCACCCCCGCGAACGCGGCCCGGCGGCGCGCGTCGAACGACAGCGTCGCCCCGGTCACCGAGGCGCGGACATCCCCGCCTTCGCGCGCCCGCTTCGGGTACTCCCGGCTATGAATCTGCACCGGCCGCCTCCCAGAGAACGTCGGCAAGATGGCGCACGGCGAGGTCCTGCCCGCGCTTCCGCATGCGGCTCGAGAGCTGGAGCAGGCAGCCGCAGTCGGCGGAGGTCAGGAAGTCGATGTCGCCCGCGTCGGCGAGCGTGTCCAGCTTGCGGTCGGCCATCCCCGCGGACACCTGCGGGAAGCTCACCGAAAACAGGCCCCCGAAGCCGCAGCATTCCTCCGCAGCCGCCCAGAGGACCACTTCGGCCCCGGCGTTGTCCAGCAGCTTGAGGGGCTCTTCGCGGATCCCCAGCTCGCGCAGGGCGTGGCACCCGTGATGGTACGCGATCCGGCGTCCCTCCAGGCCGCGCCCGAGCTTCGTCACCCCGAGCACCCGCACGAGGAACTCCGCCAGCTCGAAGGTGCGCCCGGCGAGGTCGGCCGCCTGCGCGGAGACGTCATCGTCATGGAAGAGATGGGCGTAGAAGCGCCGGAGCATGCAGGCGCAGCTCCCCGAGGGAAGCACCACGTACTCGCTTTCGCGGAAGACGTCGATGGTGTGCGCAGCCATGCGGCGCGCCTCGGCGTCGCGGCCCGCGTTGAAGGCCGGCTGCCCGCAGCAGGTCTGCGCCTCCGGAAAGTCGACCTCCAC
>JAPPHB010000029.1 GCA_028821195.1 Gammaproteobacteria bacterium | reverse complement strand
CGCGGCGCTATTCGAAGGACGACTGGACGCGGATCAAGGCCGAGGGCGAGGACGTGATGGCTCGCCTCGCCGGGCTGCTGGAGGAGGGAGCCCACGCCGCGAGCAGGGCGGCGAGAGGGTTCGCCGAGGAGCACCGCTGCCACATCGACCGCTGGTTCTATCCATGCAGCCACGCCATGCACGCGGGCCTGGCGGACATGTACGTCGCGGATCCGCGATTCACCGAGTACTTCGAAAAGCGTGGCCAGGGGCTGGCGGCATTCTTCCGGGAGGCGATCCTGGCAAATGCGGCGCGACGGAGGAACGCCCCGTAGTCCGTCCGCACATGGCAGTAGATGAGCATTATCGCTAAGTTGCTGCCATGACTTTCGCGAGGCTGCTGCAGATCGTCGGTGACGAACCCGTCTTCGAGACCGGTCTTCTCATGGCGGGACCGCGGCCCGACCCGGGGTTGTTCGGGCAGCTCGCCCGCTGGCGTTCGGCTGGACGGATCATTCAACTCCGTCGCGGGCTGTATGCCCTCGCGCCACCGTACCGGAAGACGATCCCGCATCCATTCCTGGTCGCAAACCGCCTCTCGCCGGGATCCTATGTCAGCGGCTTGTCGGCACTCGCCTTCGCCGGTGCGATTCCGGAGTTCGTGCCGGAAGTGACCAGTTGCGGACCGGGACGGCCACAGGTGCGGACGACAGCGCTCGGGCGCTATTCCTTCCGCCACCTGAAATCCGGTATGCGCCACGGATATCGCCTGCTCGAACTCGGCGGCGAACAGGAAGCGTTCGTCGCGACTCCCGAGAAGGCGTTCCTCGATCTGGCCTACCTGCAGGCGGGGGGCGACGACCGGGCATGGATCGACGGGCTGCGGCTCAACCTCGACGCCTTGTGCGGAGAATCCCTCGAAGGCATCGCAGCGGCCACCCGAAGCCCGAAGCTGATGCGCGCGGCCCGCTACGTGCGGTCCCTGGAAAACGACTCCGAACTCGTGTTCGAAGCGGTATGAAGGACCACCTCCGCCGCCTGGTGCGCGACGCGGACCCGCTGCACGCGCGCAATGTGCTCCGTGAGTACCTTCAGGCCCGGGTGCTCGAAGGACTTCAGCGGGCGGGAGCCTTCAACTCCCTGGCGTTCCAGGGAGGCACCGCGCTGCGCTTTCTCTACGGCCTTCCGCGCTACTCCGAAGACCTCGATTTCGCCCTGGAAGGGGACCAGGAGCGGTACGACCTTCGCGGCTGGCTCGTGTCGATCGGCCGACAACTCAGCCGCGAAGGGTACACGGTGCGGAGCACGCTTCGAGCCAGAACCGCCGTTCATGCGGCCTGGCTCCGGTTCCCCGGGATTCTCTACGAAAACGGCCTCTCCGCGCACCGGGAAGAAGCCCTGGCGATCAAGATCGACGTTGACTCCAACCCGCCGGAGGGAGCGGGCACGGCGACGCGGCTGGTGCGCCGACACGTGACGCTTCGCCTGTGGCACCACGATCGCGCGTCGCTGCTGGCGGGCAAGCTGCACGCGGTTCTACGACGTCCCTTTGCGAAGGGGCGGGACGTGTACGACCTGGGCTGGTACCTGAGCGACCCTGATTGGCCGGCGCCCAACCTGGAGCTGCTCAACCACGCCCTGCGGCAGAGTGACGAAGGGGATGTCCCGATGAACGACGATACCTGGAGGGCCGGCGTGACACGGCGTTTGGAGGATCTGCCCTGGGAACGTCTGACCGCCGATGTGACGCCGTTTCTCGAGGGATCCCAGACGATGCCCCGGCGGGACGATCTGCTGGCGTTGCTGGACGGCGGGTAGTGGCCGCGAGCGAGCCGCGGATGGCCGCAGACTGCGCTACACGTCCAGGTTCTTGACGTACCTGGCGTTCCTCTCGATGAACTCGCGGCGGGGCTGGACGTCGTCGCCCATGAGGCGATCGAAAAGGTTGGAGGCGATGGTGGCGTCCTCGATGTCCACGCGCAGGATGGTGCGCGCCTCGGGATCCATGGTGGTGCGCCACAACTGCTCGGGGTTCATCTCGCCGAGCCCCTTGTAGCGCTGGATGCCGATGCCCTTGGCGGCTTCCTTGCCGTTGGAGAATCGCTGGATGTACTCCTCGCGCTGCTCCTCGGAGTAGGCGTAGAACTCGCGCTTGCCCTTGGCGACACGGTAGAGCGGCGGCTGGGCGATGTAGACGTAGCCCTTGTCGATCAACCCCTTCATCTGGCGGAAGAAGAACGTCAGCAGGAGGGTGCGGATGTGCGCTCCGTCCACGTCCGCGTCGGTCATGATGATGATCTTGTGATAGCGCGCCTTGTCGATATTGAAATCCTCGTGGATTCCGGCGCCGATGGCGGTGATGATGGCGCGGATCTCGTCGTTGGAGAGGATCTTGTCGATGCGCGCCCGCTCAACGTTGAGGATCTTGCCCTTCAGCGGCAGGATGGCCTGGTACTGCCGGTCTCTGCCCTGCTTGGCCGACCCGCCCGCGGAGTCGCCCTCCACGAGGTAGAGTTCGGTCATCGCGGGATCCGAGAGCGAGCAGTCGGCGAGCTTGCCGGGGAGGATGCCCCCCTCGAGCGCGTTCTTCTTGCGCGCGAGGTCGCGGGCCTTGCGTGCGGCCTCGCGGGCGCGCGCCGCCTGGAGCGACTTCTGGATGATGGCCTTGGCCGCCCTGGGATGCTCCTCCAGGAAGATCTGCAGGTGCTCGTTGACGGTCATCTCGACGGCGCCGCGCACCTCGGAGTTGCCGAGCTTGGTCTTGGTCTGGCCCTCGAACTGGGGCTCGCGCACCTTGACGCTGAGGACGCAGGTGAGCCCTTCGCGCACATCGTCGCCGGAGAGGCTCTCGTCGGCTTTCTTGAAGAGTTTGTTGCGGCGCGCGTAGTCGTTGATGGTGCGGGTGAGCGCAGCCTTGAGGCCGGTGAGGTGGGTGCCGCCTTCGTGCGTGTTGATGTTGTTCACGAAGGTATGCGTGTTCTCCGAGAACCCGGAGTCGTACTGGAGGGCCAGCTCGATCTCGGCCTCCTCGCGGCTCACCTCGAACGAGCAGACCTCGGGGTGCACCGGCTGGCGCGATCCGCGCAGGTAGGCCACGTACTCGACCAGGCCGCCTTCGTACTGGTAGATCTCCTCCTCGTACTGTCCGGGATCCGGCGCCCCGTCCCCCGATCCGCGTTCGTCGCGCAGGCTGATGCGCAGCCCGCGGTTGAGGAAGGCCATCTCGCGCAGGCGGCCCGAAAGGGTGTCGAAGTTGAAGCGCCGTTCGGTCAGGATCCCGGGATCGGGTTTGAAGGTGACGCGCGTTCCGCTGCCCTCTGCCTGGCCTATGACCTCGAGCTCGGTGAGCTTCTCTCCGCGGGCGAAGCTCTGGCGATAACGCTTGCCGTCCCGATCGACTTCCACGTCGAGGCGCTCGGAGAGGGCGTTGACGACGCTGACGCCGACCCCGTGGAGTCCGCCCGAGACCTTGTAGCTGGCCTTGTCGAACTTTCCGCCCGCGTGAAGCGTGGTCATGGCCAGTTCGACACCGGGCACGCCCTCAACCGGGTGGATGTCGACCGGGATGCCTCGCCCGTCGTCGATGACGGTCACCGAATTGTCGGAATGGATGCGGACATCCACGCGCGTGCAGAACCCCGCCATCGCCTCGTCGATGGAGTTGTCCACGACTTCGTAGACGAGATGGTGAAGGCCCCGCGCCGAAGTCGATCCGATGTACATGCCGGGCCGCTTGCGAACGGCCGACAGCCCCTTCAATACCTGGATTTGTCTGGCCGTGTACTCGGTGTTGTTCGTCGCGTTTTCCTCGGTCATACGGTGCCTTTCGGAGGGGGTAATGCGGGGCGCGGCGGACTACCGCAGGTGACGGCCTTCAAGACGTTGTAATCTAGCATTTTTCGGCGTTTTCGGCCATGTCCGGAGAGGCCGTGAGGTGGGGCGTTCGAGCATGGGGAGAGCGTGCGCCCGCCCGGGTCGCGCGGGTGCTCGTAAACAGTGCTTCCGGGGCGAGCTGCCGCCGGGGGCGCGAAGCGGCAGTCGCGCGGTCAGCCGCCCCCGGACGATGGCCGCACTAGCACGGGATTGGCGAAGATCCAGGGGCGCAGGTTCCACACCAGCCTGCCCGCGCGGGCCGAATACCTGTAGAGCTCGACCCGGTAGGCCCCGGGCCCGTCCACCGCCCGGGCGAGGCCGGGGCCCCGCCACCACCCCACCTCCCGGCCGTCGCGCATGACCCGGTAGGCGACCCGTCCCGGATCGGTCGCGAAGCCGGCCTCCAGGCGCAGGCCCGCCGTCATGCGGGTCACTCCGCCAGGGGGGACGTAGGCGGCGGGGGGAGCATCCGCTCCATCCCCGGGCGCGACCACGCCCACCCGGAACCCGCGCGCCCCCTCCGTGTCGCCGAACGACACGAACACGTCGCCCCGCCGGATCGCCCCTCCCAGCGCGCGGGCGGCCGCCACCGGGTCGGGACCCGGCGGCGCGTCGAGCGCGACGTGGTTGATCATGGTGCGCAGCGAGGATGCATAGTCCGGGAAGAGCCCTCCCCCCGGGAGCCGGGCCTTGGGGTGCATGTCCAGCCCGCCGACCGCAGTGGGGCCGGGACGGTTGAGCGCAGTGGGACCCGCCCGACCCGGCGCAGCCGCCCGCCCCTGTCCGCTGCCCACCCACAGGGAATCGAAGGCTGCCGCGCCGGGGCTCCGGAACCCGTCCCGGTAGAGCCGCAGCCAGTTGTGCTCGGCGCGGCCGGTGAGCTCCCCGCCCACGAGCGCCACCAGGTGGTAGACCACGCTCGGGCTGGCCAGCCGCCGCCGCGCCACGTCCGCGAAGTCGAACACCTCCCAGGCTGCCATGCCGGGCGCGCCGGACGGGCGCCACGCGTCGCCGGGCCGGCCGCGCGGGTGCGCCACCACCGTGAAGGCCGAGTCGCGCTCCACCCGGGCGAGGAAGCTCTCCATCCCGCCCGTCCACGACACCACCGCCGTGTCCACGCGGTCGACCAGCACCTTGCCGACCCCTTCCACGCGGATCTCCTGGCCGCGCACCAGCAGCACGCCCTCCTCCCACAGGGCGGTGCGTTCCCACTCGGCCGCGGGTGAGCCGGCGTCCCTGTGGTCGGCGAGGAAGACGAAATCCAGCCCGGCCGCGCGCGCCGCGCGCGTCAGCTCGGCTTCGGTCCCGATCGCGTCGTGCGAGCGGCGCGTGTGCACGTGGATCGCGCCCGCCACCCGGGTCGATGGGGCGGGGGGTGGGGCGGGGAGGATGCTCCCCTCCCCCATCGTCACCCAGTCCAGCCGCGCGCCGGCATACACGGCCGCGAAGTAGACCCCCGCCGCGACCAGGAACCATCGCGCGGCGTGCCGGAAGAATCCCCGGTTCACCATCCACCTGCCTCGTCATCACCGGCGGAGAGCACGAACATCACGCGCTTTATGCGAACGCTCCGGCCCGCGTTGAGGCGCGCCATGATCTGCCGCCTGCGCAGGTTGAGCTCCATGGCCCACGCCGAGGACGGCACTTCCACGACCAGCACGCCGTCCCTGACCGAGCGCGCCCGGGTCACGCGCGCCAGCCCCGCACCCACCAGCCGGGGCCAGTCCTCCAGCAGCTTCTGATACGCCAACTGCCTGGCGAGCCCCCGGCGCCGGAGCACGCGCTCGAGAACGTCTCCGACCTTCTCCGGACCCCGCGGCGTGGACCCGGCGGCCTCCGCCCCGTACACGCCCGGCTTCGACGAGCCCGGCACGCCCTCGACGGCTCCCTCCCGTTTGCCGCCCGGACCGGCCGCGCGGCTTTGGCCGGCCAGGATGCGCGCGATCTCTTCGCGGGTCTCGCTCACGTGCTGAACACTCCGTTCTCGACGCGCCAGCGCGGGATCGATTCGCGCCGCACCTGGACATCCGCCTCCCTGGGCGCGGTGAGAATCACCTGATGGCGCAGGTTTCCTTCGATGAGGTCCAGGATGCGCCGCGACCGGCCCTCATCCAGCTCCGAGAACACGTCGTCCAGCAGAAGGATGGGCGTCTTCCCGCGCACCTCGCGGACGGTTGCGGCCTCGGTGAGGCGAAGGGAAAGGGCCCCGGTGCGCTGCTGGCCCCCGGAGCCGAAGGTGCGGAGATCGAGGTCCCCCGATGCCGCCGCGAGGCTGATCCCCATCTCGTCCCGGTGCGGTCCGACCACCGTGGTCGCAAGCCTCCTCTCGCGGCCACGCGAACGCTCCAGGGCCCGCGCGAACCGCTCCGGCAGATCTGCGGCCTCCGCCTCCACTGTGTCGGCTACGGAGGGCTGGTAGGACATGTGCGCGGACCTCCCACCGGAGATCTCGCGGTACAGTGCGCGGAATGTCTCCGCCGAGCCCGCGATCCAGTCGCGCCGTGCGCCCATGACCCTCGCGCCGAGCGACGTGAGCGGGTCGTCCCAGGCGGCCACGGCCGCGCGGTCGCTTCGCGCCCGGAGCGCCGCGTTGCGCTGGGCCAGCACGAGACGGTACTGCTGAAGCGCCCGCAGATAGCCCGGCGAAGCCAGCGAGAGCACGATGTCGAGGAATCTGCGCCGCTCCGCGGGTCCCCCGGCCACCACCTTCACATCCGAGGGAGCGAAGACGACGGCGGCCGTGCGTCCCAGGGCGTCGCCCAGGCGGTCGGGCTCGTGTCCGTCGACGGTCACCTTCTTGCGCGGTCCGGCGCGCTGGAAGGCTGCCGTCACCTCCACCTGTTCGCCCTCCCCCGCAAAGCGGCCGGCCAGACGGAAGACGGGCTGCCCGAAGGCCGTCAGTTGTTCGTCCTTCGCCGCGCGGAACGAACGGAACGTCTCCAGATAGTAGATAGCCTCCAGCAGGTTGGTCTTGCCGTGCGCGTTGGGGCCCACGATGGCGACGCCCTCGGGCGGAAACTCCAGTTCCTGCTCGCCGAGGTTGCGGAAGTGATGCAGGGAAATCCGGCTCAGGCGCACCGCGCGTCAACGTCCCTGGAAGTTCGCCTCTCGCCGCTCCAGAAACGCGTCCATTCCCTCGCGCATGTCCCCGGTGGCCGCCAGCACGCCGAAGAGCGAGGACTCGAAGGCGTGCGCATCCGCCTCGGCGCTGTCGAGCGCAGAGTAAATGGACTCGAGGGCGAACCGGAGCGCGACCGGCGCGTTCTTCGTGATCCTGCGCATGAGCGCGACCGCAGCGTCCAGCAGCTCCGCCCGCTCGACCACCCGCGAGACCAGCCCGAAGCGCTCCGCCGTCGCAGCATCGATCATGTCGCCCGTGAGCGTCATCTCCAGCGCGCGCCCCAGCCCGACAATGCGCGCGAGGCGAATGGTGCCGCCGTATCCCGGGACGATGCCCAGCGTGACCTCCGGAAGCCCGAAGCGCGCATTGGACGATGCGATGCGCAAGTGGCAGGCCATCGCCAGCTCGCATCCTCCGCCGAGGGCGAAGCCCCCGACCGCCGCCATCACCGGCTTCGGAAAGCGCTCGATGAGCGCCAGGACTTCCTGCCCCCGGCGACTCACCTCCACGGCGGAAAGAGGCGTCATCTCCGCAAGCACCCCGATGTCCGCCCCCGCCACGAAGGCCTTTTCGCCCGCGCCCGTCAGGACGACGCCGCGCACGCCGTCGTTCTCGCACAACGCTTCGAACGCATCCCCGATCTCGGTAACCACCCGGGGGTTGAGGGCATTCAGCTTTCGCCTGCGGTCGATGGTTACGATCGCGATCTCCTGGTCCCGCTCGAGACGCACGTATTGCCGTTCCGGCATGGCAGAAATCCGCTGAGAAGAGGTGTCGAAGGGGTCGGAAGAGGTTCCGTCGAACCGGCACGAATACTACCGCCCGGGAGCTTCCCGGCGCCAGCCGTCCGCCGCTCGCCACCGCCTCTCAGCGGCATGGCCACCCCGGCCCGGTTACGTTACACTTCGCCCCTTGAACACCCCAACAGAGCCCAGGGAGGCTTGCCCATGAGCCGCTCGCTGAACAAGGTCACCCTCATCGGCAACGTCGGCTCGGATCCCGACATCCGCATGACGCCTTCCGGCACCAAGGTGGCGAAGTTCTCAGTCGCCACCAACGAGACCTTCAACGACCGCTCGGGGCGCCAGCAGGAGCGCACGCAGTGGCACCGTCTCACCTTCTTCGGACGGCTTTCCGACGTCGTCGAGCAGTGGGTGAAGAAGGGAGACCGCCTGTACGTCGAAGGCCGGATCGAGTACTCGCAGACCCAGACCCCGCAGGGAGAGACGCGCTACTGGACCGACATCATCGTGCGGGAAATGATCATGCTCGGGTCGGGAGGCAGGACCCCCGAGATGGGCGAAGCGGGAAGCCGCCCGCAGCAGTCGGGCGCGGATGCGGCAAGACGCGGCGGACGGATGCAGGAGCCCGACGACGATCTGCCCTTCTGACGGCGAGCGGACCGCCCGCCGTCAGCGCGACGGAGGCTGCCTGCGCTCCTCCGAACGCCACAGATCGAGCAGCACGGCTTCGAAGTGTTCGGGATTGTCCCTGTATTGCTCGACCCAGTCCTCGAAGGAAGGCAGTTCTTCCTCCGCGTAGATCCTGGTCGTGGCCAGGCGAACCATCTCGTCGTACGAGAGTTCTCCGGGTTCCCCGGAATCCCGGACCAGATCCTTGACGAAGACGAACATCTCGTCCGGGGACATGCGCTGGATGATCCGGAATACGCGCGCGGAACAGTAGTCACGATGCTTCGCGCGCAAAACAGCGAGCGACGCGCGGTCCTGCGCGTGCTGTGAGGAGTGGGCCCCGGTTCCGCCCGGCCCATCAGTACCCGCCACGTCTCCTCCCGTATTGTCCCCCGCAACCGGCGTGCGTCGGACGTTGAACTGAAAGGGCCCCGATCAGGAGATCTCTTTCAGGCGGGTGTATTCTACTGGAACCGGTTCAACAATGCCATGCCGGGTATTGAGCAAGCCTGCGTCTAGCGGGCTTCGCGGGTACAGGGGGTGAGAGACTCCTCGTGCTCCTTCAGGTGCTCGTAGATGCTGCGGCGGGTAAGTCCCCCGATGAGGACGCGGCTGAGAAACTCCGGGTCTGATTCCTGGACCGCTTCGGCCTTCCTGGCGATGTCGCGCGGCAGACGTACGTTGAGGTTCACGGATCGGGTTTCCCACATCTTGTCGGCTCGCTCCCCTGGACGATGTGAAACGAAGCTGAATCTGATTCCTTTTTCCCGCGCGGTCCTCAAGACCCCGTGATGGGGCCGGGCCCGGCACCTGACGATCATCCTTCAAGGCACGGATGGTAAGAGGTCGGACCCGGGTGCGCAAGGGCATCGAAACGAATCGAAAGCGAACGGGTGAAATCTCATAACTGATTGTGTATCAATGATTTACATGATATCGGAAAAAACGATAATTCACTTGTTCCCAAGCACTGCGCGAACCCCTCCAGGACAGCTTCATGGCTTCCATAAGTTGCTGCCCACGCTCGTTTTCCACCGACCCGCCCGTGGCGCTTCGGAGATCCTTCCGATACAAATGTTTTATAAAAAACCGGCTCTGCACTCCTCCATGCCCGGAGGGAGCAAATGTGAGCCCTGACCTCGCCAGCCGGCCGCACGAACCGGGCAGATCGCCTGCTCCGCGCGCCGGGACGAGAGCGAACGGGGATTCCGGGAAGGCCGGGAATCGACTAGATTGCCTGCCCGGACCCGAGGGCATCGCTCGCGGTGTCTCAGCGGAACAGGCTACAGCGAAAGGAAGGCTCTGTTTGGAAGTCTTGATTCAGGAAGGCGAGAATCTGGAGCGGGCGCTTCGACGCTTCAAGCGCAAGGTACAGCGATCCGGGCTCTACTCCGAGTTGCGCAAACGGCGCTTCTACGAGAAGCCGAGCGCGCAACGCAAGCGGAAGAGGGAAGCCGCGATCCGCCGCGAACGGCGGCGTCAGAGGCGGACCGCGTCCCGCCGCTGAAGAACGCGCGAGCCGACGTACCGCCCGGGCCTCGTCCGAGGACGGGCTCCTGCAGTTGAATCAGCTACAGCGGTAGCGGACGAGGCGGCTTCGCGCTCCAGTCGTAGAATCCCTTCCCCGTCTTGCGCCCGAACCTGCCCAGCGCCACAAGGCGCTTGAGAAGCGGCGGGGGGGCGTATCTCGCTTCCCGGTATTCCTCGAACATGATTTCCGCGATGCGGTACGTCGTGTCGACACCAACGAAGTCGCACAGCAGGAAGGGGCCCATCGGGTAGCCGGTTCCCAGCATCATCCCGCGGTCGATGTCCTCGACCGACGCCACGCCCCGCTCCAGTTGGCGAATGGCGTCGAGCATGTACGGCACGAGCAGCAGATTGACGACAAAGCCCGAGTTGTCCTTCGCCCTGATCGGCTCCTTGCCCAGGTCGCGCGCGAACCGGTAGGCGGCGTCGAAGACCCTCTCGTCGGTCGCGATGGTGCGGACCACTTCCACCAGCTTCATCACCGGCACCGGATTGAAGAAATGGAGTCCGACCACCCGGTCGGGGCGACCCGTGGCAGCAGCGATTTCGGTGATCGTGAGCGAGCTGGTGTTGGACGCGAAGATGGTCTCCGGACCGGTGATCCGGTCCAGCGCGCCCATCAGCTCCGACTTTACCGCCAGGTCCTCGACGATCGCCTCGATCACGAGATCCCGGTCGGCCATGTCCGCGAGCGACGTCGTGAAGGACATCCGGCCCCAGGCCTCGTCACGCGCTGCCGGGGACAGCTTTTCCTTCTCCACCGCCCGGCCCATCGACTTGACGATTCGGCTCCTGCCGCCTTCGAGCGCGCCTTCGTCGACTTCGCTCACCAGGACGTCGAATCCGGCCCTGGCCGCGACCTCGGCGATGCCGCTCCCCATGAGGCCGCAGCCGGCGACCCCTACTCGCTGAATGTTCACGTCTTCCTCCTCAGGAGAAGGCTTCGACGACCACGGCCCCGCCCTGGCCGCCGCCGATGCACGCGGAGCCCAGCCCGTAGCGCGCGCCGCGCCTTCTCAGCTCGTGAAGCAGGTGGATGGTGATGCGGGTTCCCGAGGCCGCCAGCGGATGCGTGATGGCGATGGCCCCGCCATTGACGTTGGTGCGCTCAGGGTCGAGTCCCAGATCGCGCTCGACGGACGCGTACTGCGGCGCGAACGCCTCGTTGACCTCGATCAGCTCCATTTCGTCGAGCGCGAGGCCCGCCCTTTCGAGCGCGGCGCGGGCGGCCGGAGCGGGCCCGATGCCCATGATCCTCGGCTCCACGCCCACGAACGCCCACGAGACCAGGCGGCCGATGGGCGAGAGCCCTTCGCCGGCGGCCCATTCGGCGTCGGCGATGACGGTGCTGGCCGATCCGTCGCCGATGCCGCTCGCGTTCCCGGCCGTGACGAAACCGCCCTTGCGGAAGTACGGCCGCAACCGGGCCAGCCCCTCCAGCGAGACGTCCGGGCGGATGTGCTCGTCGGCGGCGAACTCCTTCTCGCCCTTGCGGGTTCGGATGGTGATGGGGACGACCTCGTCGGCGAAGCGGCCTTCGTCCCAGGCGGCCCGGGCGCGCACATGGCTGCGGTGCGCTACCTCGTCGGAGTACTCGCGCGTCACCTCGTACCGGTCACCCAGTTCCTCGGCGGTCTGCGCCATGGTGAGGCCGCAACTGGTGTCTTCGAGGGCGGTCCACAGCAGGTCCTCGAAGTAGCGGCCGGGATCCCCCAGGCGCAGGTTGCCCCAGCGGGCGCCGCGCACCACGTGGGGCGCCTGGCTCATCGACTCGGTCCCGCCGCAGAGCACCGCCCGGGCGCCGCCGTGGAGGATCTCGTGGGCCCCGCTGGCGATCGCCTGGAAGCCCGAGCCGCACAGCCGGTTGACGGTCAGCGCGGGAACGCGGTCGGGCGTGCCCACCCCCAGCCCGACGTGACGGGCGAGGTAGATGGCGTCGCCCGAGGTCTGGAGCGCGTTCCCGTAGACGACATGGTCGAGCCGGTCGGGCGTGAGGCCGGCGGCCTCCACCGCGGCCCTGCCCGACACGACGCCCAGTTGCGTGGCCGACAGATGCTTGAGCGATCCGCCAAACGCCCCGAAGCCGGTCCGCTTTCCGGAAAGGAATACGATTTCTCTCGCGCTTCCGGTCATGTGCGGCTCTCCTGATCGGTCATATGCAGTCTCCCTTGCATCAATTGCTTGTGGTCGCGCCCCGGAGGGAGGGGCCTTTGGCCGCGGGCGTGCCCTATGGCCCGCTCAGCCGGTCACATATGGCTTCCCCGGCCGCAGCGGTCGTCAGGGTGCCACCGAGATCGGGGGTGACCTGGCCGGCGGCGAGGGCGAGCCGGACGGCACGGTCGATGTCTCCGGCGACCGCGCCGTGGCCCAGATGGCGGGCCATGAGGGCCGCCGAGCGGACAGCGGCGATCGGGTTGGCCCGCCCGGTGCCGGCGATGTCCGGGGCCGAGCCGTGCACGGGCTCGAACAGGGCATGGCGCCCCGGGTGCAGCGTCCCCGAGGGCGCCAGGCCGAGCCCCCCGGTCACTTCCGCGGCCAGATCGCTGATGATGTCTCCGAACAGGTTCGACGTGACCAGCACGGAGTAGCGCCCCGGGCGGCGCACCAGATCCATGGCCATGGCGTCCACCAGCATGACATCGCTCTCGATCTCGCCGTACTCGGCGCGCACGTCGTCATACGTCCGGCGCCAGAGGGCGCCCGCGGCGGGGAGGGCGTTGGCCTTGTCGACCATCGTCACCCGGCGGCTCCCCTCGGCGCGCGCGTACTCGAAGGCGGCCCGCACCAGGCGCTCCACCCCCTTGCGCGTATTCACATCCTCCTGGATCGCGATCTCATCGGGAGTGCCCTTCTTGAAGTGCCCGCCCATGTTCACGTACGCGCCTTCCGTACTCTCGCGGAAGATGTCGATGTGGATCCCGCCGGCGGGAACCTCGTTCAGCGGGCAGTAACGGGCATCGAGGAGCTCGCACGGCCGGAAATTGACGTAGAGGTCGAGGCGAAACCGGAGTCCCAGGAGGATGTCGCGGATATGGCGGTTGTCGGGCACCCGGGGATCTCCCAGGGCGCCCAAGAAGATGGCGTCGTAGTTGTCCGCGAGGCGGCGGATTTCGTCGTCGGTGACGGTCACGCCGTCGCGCAGGTAGCGCTCGGCCCCCAGGTCCCAGTGGACGAAGTCGACCGCGGCGCCGTGCAGATCGGCCGCCGCCCGAAAACAGCGTACCGCCTCACGGGTGACGTCGACCCCGATGCCGTCTCCCGGAATGACCGCAACCCGCGCCGCCCCGCCCGCAGCCTCACGCACGCCGGGCGCGCCTCCCGCATCCGACGCAATAGGACCATTCGGCCTCCACCCTCATCCCGCATGCGTGACATGCGATGATGCGGGCGTCCTGGCCGCAGAACGGGCAGAAGCGCACCCCCTCGATGTCCGGCAGTTGCCGGTCGCATCCCGAACACACCTTCCCCACCGCTGCTCCGTCATCGGCCTGCGCCGGGGCTGCCGCGGGTGCGGTGATCCCGGGCGCCGCGTCCGGCTCCCGCTCCGCCACCCCGATCGTGTCCTGATCCGGGACGTTCGAAGCGGACGCCTCGGTGTGCCCGGGGCCACCATCGCGCGCCGGCAGCCGGCTCGGGTTGAGACGAACCCCCACCGCGGCGAAATCGCGATACAGCCCCGTGTTGGGGAAGCGGGCCTCCAGTTCGGCCTGGATCTCTTGCCGTGCGGCCTGCGACTCCAGCGCCAGGTAGTCGCCCTCGCCCGCCAGCAGGCGAAGCAGCGCCTGCTCGTACTCGGCGCTGGTGGCGATGTCCATGGCGTTCCGGTGGCTGCGCCAGGGAATGAGGTTCTGGTAGATCTCGGCGACCGTGAAGCGCGAATCGAGGTACTCCGGCCACTGTGTCCGAATCTCGCGCACGAGGGCGGCGAACAGGCGGCCGGGGAGATCGGAGGCGGTCACGGGGTGGTCGGGGGCGGTCGTCGGGGGGGTCATCCGGCGGGAGCGGGACCATCGTCGACGCGCTGTACCAGCCCGGCCCGGAGCGCCGCCGTCAGAAAGCTCTCCGGATCCACGATCGGGATCTCCAGGCCGAACTGCTCCCGCCAGCGCTCGGACAACCGCCGCATGTAGTGGGAAACGGTCTCGTGCGAGAATCCCGCGTCGTCACGCATCTGGCGTACGATCTCGTGCCAGGTCCCCCGGAAGGGCCGGCCCTCGCGGGTACGGAGGTGGTGCGCTTCGCGATCCGCGAGCGGCGCGTTCTCGAACAGCTCCAGCTGCTGGTGGTCGGTCACGGACTCGACGATGCCGGAGGCCTGCGCCTCCACCTCGGCCAGCAGCCGGTCGAGCGGATCCGAAAGGCTCTCCAGTTCCCGCAGCCGGGCCTGCCAGGGCTCCATGCGCGCATCGTCCACCGGGACGCCCCTCAGGGAAGCGTTCAACTCGATCACCCGCCATACCGCCCGCGAGTCCCAGTGCTCGGAGGGGGGCACCTGTTCGAACTCGCGCATCGCTCCTTCCCGGTCGGCGCGGTCATACAGCACATGACCCAGGAAGATGCGGGCCTCATGCAGTTCCGGGGCGAGCCGCAGCGCGCGCCGGATGTGGCGGGTCGCCTCGAGCTCGTTTCCGGTGCGCTGGAGCGCGTACCCGAGCGCCGCGACCGCCTCGGCCGAGTCCGGCCTCGATGCCACCAGTCTGGCAAACGCGTCGCGCGCCTCCACGTACAGACCCGCCCCGTACAGAGCCCGGCCCATCGTCAGCATGAGGTCCATGTCCGCATCGTAGCCCAGAGCCTCCACCTTCCTGAAGAGCCTGAGCGCATTCTCCTTCTTCCCGAACCGGAGGAGCAGCTCGCCCATTCCCACCAGGGCGTCCTCGTGATCGGGATCCAGGATGAGCGCATGCTGGAAGCTCTCTCGGGCCCACGCATATTCCTCGCGCGCGAGCCGCGCGTATCCCATGCCGACGTACAGTTCCACGGCATTGGGATATAAGGAAAGGCCCTCCTTCAACATCTCGAGGGCCCCTTCGTAATCGCCTTCATCGTAGAGCTTGTATGCTTCCTCATCGTATTCTTCAGAGCTCAGGAACCGCTCTTGCATCATCCGCATCCTCCCGATGGAGATGTGGGGCGCTTCCGGAGTGCCCGCAGGATGGCCGGTTCGGACCAGGGTCTCGCAGGCGCGAGCGCGCCCAAATCTAACCTGGGGCCCATACGGCAACCAGACTCAGTCTTGTCCAACGGCAAATGAGCCTGAACGCGGGGCCGGTTTCCAGCGGGAAG
>JAPPHB010000013.1:3210-15341 GCA_028821195.1 Gammaproteobacteria bacterium | reverse complement strand
TACATCAACTGCGCATACCTGAGCCCGCTCGCGCGCGTGGTGGAGGAAGCCGGTATCGAGGGCATCCGCGCCAAGTGCGCACCCAGCGGGATCCGGCCCGCGGACTTCTTCGACCCCTGCGACGAACTCCGCCGCCGTTTCGGCCGCCTCGTCAACGCTCCCGCCGACAACATCGCCATCATCCCGGCGGCTTCCTATGGAGTAGCGACCTGCGCCCGCAACATCGACGTGGCGCGTGGCTCCAACATCGTGCTCACCGCGCGCCAGTTTCCCGGCAACGTGCACAGCTGGCGACGGCTCGCCCGCGAGCGCGGGGCCGAGTTGCGGGTGACGGATGCGCGCCCCGGCCCCGGCTGCGGCGAGCGCTGGAGCACCCGCATCCTCGAGGCCATCGATACCGATACCGCGGTCGTCACCATGGGCGCCGTCCACTGGACCGACGGAACCCTCTTCGACATCGACGCCATCGCCGCGCGCGCCCGGGAAGTCGGAGCGTACCTCATCATCGACGGCACGCAGTCGGTGGGCGCAATGGAGTTCGACGTGGCCCGCATCCGGCCCGACGCACTCATCTGCTCCGGCTACAAGTGGCTGATGGGGCCCTATTCCATCGGCCTGGCATACTTCGGTCCGCGCCTTCTCGACGGCGTCCCCCTGGAGGAAACCTGGATCGGCCGCGAAGGCAGCCGCGACTTCGCCGGCCTGGCGGGCAACTACCCCGACAGCTACGAACCCGGTGCAACCCGCTACGACGTCGGCGAGCGCAGCAACTTCATCCTGGTGCCGATGATGAATGCCGCGCTCGAGCTCGTGCTCGAGTGGGCGCCCGCCCGCATCGCCGAGTACTGCGGGAATCTCACGGCCGAGCTGGTCGAGCGTGCGGGAGAAGCCGGATTCGGGGTCGAGGATGGACCCTGGCGCGCCCCCCACCTCTTCGGGCTGCATGCTCCCGCCGGCCTCGACCCGCGAGCGGTGAGCGAGGCGTTGGCAGCGCGCAACGTGCATGTCTCGCTGCGCGGGACGGCGCTCCGCATCTCGCCACACGTCTACAACGACGAAGCGGACGTGGCGGCGCTCTGGGATGCGCTGAGGTCGGTGCTGCCTTCCTAGTTGAACACGGTGCCCGCCACCTCGGGCGGGGCACGGAAGTGGAAGCGCGGGATCGGAGCGCGGAACAGGGAGCCGTCCCCCCGCCGGAAGTGGTAGAACCCCTCCATGTGGCCATTCGGACCGCGGAGTACGCAGAAGCTCTGGTAGCGGTGCGCCTCGCCGGGCCGCAGCGTCGGGAACTCGCCCACCACGCCCTCCCCTTCGACTTCGTGGTCGCCCGCCACGGGATCGTGAATCAGCCAGTGGCGCCAGAGCAGCTGCGCCGTCTCGCCGCCCACGTTCCTGATCGTGACGTCGTAGGTGAAGACGTACTGGTGGACGCGGGGATCGGAGTAGCGGGTCGCGTACTCGGGACGAACCGAGATCGTCATCGCGTCCGCCTCCAGCGGCGGGCGGGCGCCGCGGCCCCCTGCCGGATTCGAGGATACGCCGTTCCCGTCGCTCCCCTGTTCCCGCCCGGGAGGTTCGCTGGGTCGATGGCTTCCCACGGTCGATCCGCGCTCGCTAGATTGGTTCCTGCCGTTTCGCGTTCCTCCCAGACCCTCGCACAGGACACGCCGACATGCAAGGAGCCATGCTTCTCCCCGAATTCGATCACGAGAGCCAGAACACGCGCCGGATGCTCGAGGCCATCCCCGACGAGCATCTCGAGTACCGTCCCCACGAGAAGTCGTGGACCATGCGCGAACTGGCCACCCACGTCGCGACGGTGGGCGGCTGGACCCGGCCCACCTTCGAGCAGGACGAGATCGACCTGTCCCAGCCCTGGGAGGCGCAGCAGTTCGCAAGCACCGCCGAGATCGTGGCGGCATACGACGCGACCATCGCCGACGCGCGCGAGGCCCTCGAGGCCGCCTCGGCGGAGACTTTTCAGGAAATGTGGACGCTCCGTTCCGGCGACACCGTCCACTTCACCATGCCGAAGGGGATGGTGTTCCGCTTCTTCGTCATGAACCACATCGTGCACCACCGGGCCCAGCTCGCCGTCTACCTGCGCGGGTGTGACGCTCCCGTGCCGGGGATGTACGGTCCTTCGGCCGACGAGGGCTTCTGAGGCGGGACCCGCGCGCGAATCCACATTCTGCGACCCACAATTTGACAGGAGGCCGGCATGAAGCGTTGGGGACTGTGCATACTGAGAATCAGCACGGGGTGGCTGCTGGTGATGTGGGGGCTGGACAAGCTCGTCAACGTCGACCACGGAGTGGCGGTCGCCGACTCGTTCTACTTCGGGATCGGCAACAGCGCTCTCTTCCTCAGCGTGTTCGGCGTGCTGGAGGCGCTGCTCGGCGTACTGGTCGTGCTCGGGCTTTGGCGCAGGCGCGCCTACCCGGTGATGTTCCTCATCCTGAGCGTCACCGCGGTGGCCGTGTGGCGGTCGGTACTCGACCCGTGGGGCTGGTTCATCGAGGGCGCGAACGTGCTCTTCTACCCGTCGATCATCATCGCCGCGGCCGCGGCCGTGCTCTGGGGCACGATGGATGAGGATCACATGACGCTCGACCACCGCATGGGCGGGGCCAGGAGCTGAGCGAGCGGTTCGATCCGGTCGCAGCCAGCGACCGCATCATCAGCCTGGATGTCCTGCGCGGTTTTGCCGTGCTCGGTATCCTGGTCATGAACATCCAGTCGTTCGCGATGCCGTCGGCGGCGTACACAAACCCGACCGCCTACGGCGACCTCACGGGCGCCAACCTGTTCGCCTGGGCGGCGAGTCACCTGCTCGTCGACGAGAAGTTCATGACGCTGTTCTCGCTTCTGTTCGGTGCCGGTGTCTGTCTGTTCGCCGAGCGCGCGGAAGCCCGCGGCGGCCGTTCCGCCGGGCTGCACTACCGGCGCATGTTCTGGCTGCTGCTCATCGGCCTCGCGCACGGATACCTGCTCTGGGCGGGAGATTTCCTGGTGACCTACGCGGTGTGCGGCTGCCTGGTATTCCTGCTGCGGAACCGCGCGCCCGTGGCATTGTTGGTCACGGGCCTGCTGGTCATGTCGGTGGCGAGCTTCCTGTCCGTCAGCGTCGGGCTGATCGCGCCCGCGCTCCCCGAAGCGGAGACGGTGGACATCGCCGCCGCCTGGGCACCCGCCGCCGCCGAAATCGAGGCCAGCCTGCGCGCGTACCGTGGCGACTGGCCGACGCAGCAAGGACAGCGGGTTCCCGATACCCTGATGATGCAAACCACAGTCCTCCCCTTCCTTACGCTGTGGAAAGCGGCGGGCGTCATGCTCCTGGGCATGGCGCTCTACCGCTGGAGAATCCTCGACGCCACTCGCAGCGACACCTTCCAGCGCCGCCTGGCATTCATCGGATTCGGAGTCGGGACGCCCGTGGTCGCGGCGGGAATCTGGTGGAACTTCGCCGGCGGATGGAGCTGGGAGCGCTCGTTCTTCCTCGGCTTCCAGTTCAACTACTGGGGAAGCCTGGCGATGGCCCTGGGCTACGTCGGTCTCGTGATGCTGGCCATCCGCCGCCGGTGGTTTCCCGCGCTGCAGGCGCGGCTGGCCGCCGCTGGGCGCATGGCGTTCACCAACTACCTCGCGCAGACCGTCCTGTGCACCACTATCTTCTACGGGCACGGGTTCGGGCTGTTCGGGAGCGTCGAGCGCTGGCAGATGCTGCTGGTCGTGTTCGGGGTGTGGGCCCTCGAGCTATGGTGGTCACCGCTGGTGCTGCGGCGCTACCGCTATGGCCCGCTCGAGTGGGGCTGGCGTACGCTGACCTACGGGAGGATTCCGGGACGGTAGGCGCGGCCCACGAGAGGTTTTCCGGAGACAGTTCATGAAGAGGCCTGGACTCACGACATCCGCCGCGACTGGACTGGTCGCCTGGGCTGCCTTGATCTCCGCCTGCGCCCAGCAGGCAGGCCGTACAGGTTTCGAGGCCGAGGCGGAACTGTTCGCAGAAGCCTGTGCAGGCTGCCACACCGCCGCGGGCGAGAGCCGCACACCCGGTACCATGCTCCTCAGGGGGCTTTCGCCGCGCGCGATCGTCGCCTCGCTCGAGGACGGCGTGATGCGGGTGGAGGGCGCCGACCTGACACGAGAGCAACGCATCGGGCTGGCCGAGTACCTGACCGGACGGATCTACGCGAGCGAGATGCTGCCCGAGTCGGCCCTGTGCGCCGACCACGGTTGGCAGGAGCTGGGCCTGGACGCGGTAGCCTCGATTGGATGGGGCGGGAACCTGCAGGGGACGGGATTCCAGCCCGCTGAACTGGCCGGCCTGAGCGCCGATGACGTGCCTGATCTGCAGCTGCGCTGGGCCTTCGCCTTCCCGGACGCGGGAGAAGTGCGCACCAGACCCGCCGTCATCGGAGACGCCGTGCTCGTGGGCGGACCGTTCGGCGAGGTGCTGGCGCTCGACGCGGCCAGGGGGTGCGTGCGCTGGAGCTTCGAGGCGGACGCCGCCGTGCGCGGAGCGGTGCTGGCGGGGGAGGGCCCCGGGGGCCGGGAGACCGCCTGGTTCGTCGACTATCGCACCAACGCCTACGCACTCGACGTGGCAACCGGAACCATCGTTTGGAAGTATAAGGTCGGCTGGCATTCCACCTCGAACACCACGGGGAGCCCCGCCCTTCACGACGGCCGGCTCTTCGTCCCCGTCTCCTCACTGGAAGTCGCCGTCGCGGGCGACCCCAGCTACGAGTGCTGCACCGCCTCCGGAGCGGTGGCCGCTCTCGACGCGATGACGGGCGACGTCCTGTGGTATCATCGCGTCATTCCCGACTACCCGGAGGAAGCGGGAACGAATGACATCGGCACGCCGCTGTGGGCCCCTTCGGGCGCGCCGGTCTGGTCCAGCCCCACCGTCGATACGGCACGCGGACTCGTTTACGCGGGGACCGGGGAAAACTATACCCGGCCCACGACCGCGAGCAGCGACGCGATCATCGCGATCGACATCGACACCGGAGAGCTGGCGTGGTCGTTCCAGGCGACCCCGGACGACGCCTTCACCATGGCCTGCACATCGGCCACGGCTCGGGAGAACTGTCCCGACCCCCCGGGTCCGGACTTCGATTTCGGCATGTCGCCCATGCTCGTCAAGCGGACCGACGGCAGGGAGATCCTCGTGGCCGGCCAGAAGTCCGGGGTGGTCTGGGCGCTCGATCCGGATGACGAGGGAGCGGTGCTCTGGTCGACGCGGGTGGGCAAGGGAGGCGTGCTCGGAGGAATTCACTGGGGCATGGCGACCGATGGCCGGTACGCCTACGCCCCCAACGCGGACCGGGACCTGGTAGTCGTGGACGTGCATCCCGAACTGGCCCCGGCGCCCGGGATGTACGCCCTGGACCTGATCACCGGCGAGGTCGTCTGGAGCGTTCCGGCCCCGAAGGACTCGTGCGAGGGCAAGCGAAGGTGCTTCCCCGCCTTCTCCGCGGCGCCCGCCGCGATTCCGGGTGTGGTCTTCTCGGGAGGCCTGGACGGACACATGCGGGCCTTCGCGGCGGAGGACGGACGGGTCCTGTGGGACTTCGACACGACCGAAGTCACGGAGACCTCCAACGGCGTGCGGGGCAGAGGCGGGGCCATCGACGGCCCGGGTCCGGTGATCGCGGGCGGCATGCTGTTCACCAACAGCGGCTACGCTCCGTTCGGCCAGATGCCCGGCAACCTGCTTCTGGCGTTCGGAGTCAGGTGACCGGCCCCGCCATGACCGCCACCGGGAGACGGGAATGACTGCATGCGGAAGGTTGGCCCTGCCGTTGCCGGCGGCCATGGTCTTGCTGATATCGGCCTGCGCCGGGAGCGACGGCATCCCCCGGACGGCATCCGGCACGCCCGACATGAACGGCCTGTGGCAGGCCCTCGGGAACGCCCACTGGGACATCGAGCCGCACGCGGCCCGCCCGGCACTCGCCATGCAGCCCGGTCCGGTGGTCCCGGTCCCGGCCAACGAGGTCCTCGCGCTGGGCGCCGTCGGGTCCGTCCCGTCCGGCTACGGCGTGGTCGAAGGAGGCGAGATCCCCTACCTGCCCGAGGCGCTGGCGCTGCGCAACGAGAATCGGGAGCGATGGCTCGAGCGCGATCCCGAGATCAGGTGCTACCTGCCGGGCGTGCCGCGCGCCACCTACATGCCCTTCCCCTTCCGCATCTTCCAGAGCGAGAGCAGGTTCTTCATCGCCTACGAGTACGCCGGCGCAATGCGCGACATCTATCTTGACGACCCGGGACCGCCGCAGGTGGATTCGTGGATGGGCCAGTCCCACGGCCGCTGGGAGGGCGACACCTTCGTGGTCGAGGTGACCGGCTTCAACGGCCGCACATGGCTTGATCGGGCGGGGAACCACCATGGACCCGGCCTCAGGGTCACCGAACGCTACACGATGACCGGCCCGGACCACATCCTGTACGAGGCGGAGCTCGATGACCCGGAGACGTTTTCCCGCCCCTGGACCATTCGCATGCCGCTGTATCGCAACATCGACCCGAACGCGCGCCTGGGACAGTTCAAGTGCGTCGAGTTCGTAGAGGAGCTGATGTATGGACATCTGCGCAGGAACCCGCTCCAGCGCTAGAACGAGACCCGGCCTGACAGTGCTGGCCGCGACGCTGGCCCTGTCATTCGGCCCGTCTCTGCTCGCCCCTTCCCTCAGCGCCCAGCAGCCGGAGCGCCCATCGACAAACTGGACGATGCCGCGCACGCCCGACGGACACCCCGACCTGCAAGGCAACTGGACCAACGCCACGGTCACCCCGATCCAGCGCCCCGAGGGACAGGGGCCGGTCTTCACGTGGGAGGAAGTGGCGCGGATCGAAGGCCGCGTCCTCGAGTCGCGTGCCGCAGGCTACGCCGACAGCGACCCCGACCGGGAAGCTCCGCCCGTCGGCGGGGTCTTCACGGGCGACGCCCGCTTTGACGCTGCGACGGGAGGCACGGGCGGATACAACGCCTTCTATATCGACGCCGGCGAGCGCGTCGCGATCTTCAACGGCGAACCAAGGACCTCGCTGATCGTCGATCCGCCCGACGGACGAGTCCCGGAGCTGAGCGAGGAGGGCCGCGAGCTCGTCACGGAGCGCCGGCGGCTGGCTCAACGTTTCGGTGCCTACGACAACCCCGAGAATCGGCCGCTGGGCGAGCGCTGCATCATGTCCTTCGGGTCGAACGCCGGGCCGCCGATGCTCCCGAACTACTTCTACAACAACAACTACACGATCGTGCAGACGCCGGACCACGTGATGATCATGACCGAGATGGTCCACGATGTGCGCATCATACGGCTCGGGGAGCCGCGCCGGCTGCCCGCGCATATCCGTCCGTGGATGGGCGATTCCTGGGGCCGTTGGGAGGGAGACACTCTTGTCGTGGAGACCGCGAACCTCCACCCCAACCAGACCCTGCAGGGCATCCTGCCCTCCGCGGAGATGAGGGTGGTCGAGCGCTTCACGCTGGCGGACGAGAACACGATCAACTACGAATTCACCGTTGAGGATCCGCGCATGTTCTCCCGGACCTGGAGCGGCCAAGTGCCGTTCACGCGGCTCGACGGGCTCGTCTACGAATACGCCTGCCACGAGGGCAACTACTCGCTCGAGAACGTGCTTCGCGGCGCACGGGCGCAGGAACGGAGGCAGTGAGATGCGCGAGATGAATGGAGCGCCGCTCGGGGCGGTGGTCGTCGCGCTGGGAGCGGTGGTCGTCACGCTGGCGGCGGTGGTCGCGGCACCTCTGGTCGCCCACCATGCCTTCGGCGCCGAATTCGACCGCAACGCGCCGATCAGGCTGCAGGGCCGGATCGTGAGGCTGGAATGGGTGAACCCGCACACCTGGATTCACCTGGAGATCGAGAACGAGGACGGAGCCTCCGAAGTCTGGGCCGTGGAGGGAGGAACCCCCAACGTGCTGCTCAGGCGGGGGCTGCGCAGAGACTGCCTGCAGCCCGGCACCGAGATCATCGTGGACGGCTACCAGGCCAAGGACCACTCTCTCCGGCGCGCCAACGGACGCGACGTGACCTTCACCGACGGCAGCAAGATCTTCCTGGGTTCGTCGGGAACGGGCGCGCCCTACGATGAGGACCTGATCAGGGCCCGGCGGGAACGGGGGCGGTGTTAGCGCCAACGCAACCGCGCGACATCCCCATTTACGAAAACCCGATCCACCTCCCCGCCGCCGCCACGGTGAACCACAGGGCCAGCGAGACCCCACCGACGATGCGGCCGGTCGCGCCGGGTGCGTCCGCTTCCCGACGCGCCACCCGCTCCCGCACCAGGAAGGTGAAGGTCAGCGCCACCGGCAACGTGCACATCTTCACCCAGAACGAAGTGTTGTAGTAGGCCCTGATCGCCTCGGAGAGGAAGAGCGGCACGCCGGTGGCGGCCATGAGCACCAGGCTGCCGACCAGCCACGGACGCGCGTTGCGCGCAAGCCGGGCCACCGGCTGGGAGGTGAGGCCCAGGCCGAGCAGCCGGAGGTCCACGACCAGCAGGGCGCCTCCGAGCACGCAGAGCCCGATCAGGTGCACCGCTTCGAGAACGGGGAAGGCCCACACCGATTCGGCGACCGCCCGGCCGAGTGCCGTCGACTCGCACCAGCGGAAGAACGGCTCGAGCACGGTCGTCTACTCCGCCCCGGCGGCGCCCACGCCACACCCCGCCAGCCGGTTCACCCACGCCGGCTGCGGCTGAAGGTCGCAGTCGAACCAGTTGTAGGCGATCAGGCGACCGGCGATCACCACGACCGCCCAGGCCGTGAGCGACACCGCGCCGGCGATCCGCGCTGAGCGCGGGGGCGCTGCGTCCTCATCCCAGTCGCCCGCGCTACGGTGCACCCCGGTGTGGAAGATCGCCGCGTTGGCACCAGCCAGCATCAGCACGACGACCTTCGCCCGGAAGAAGATGTTGTGGTAGTAGCGGAGCGGCTGCGAGTAGAAGAGGAGGAGGCCCGTCGCCGTCATGATGGCGAAGCCGAATCGCGTCCACGGAAGCAGCCGCCTGGTGAACGCCGTAACGGGCACGTTGCGGAAGGCGATGCCGGTGAGGCGCAGGTCCATCATCACAGTGGTGCCGACGAAGAGTCCGAGCGTGAGGACGTGCGTCGATTCCACCAGGGGCCACACATACAGCGACTCCAGCAGAGCCACGCTCCAGGACGTCTCGCCGAGCCAGCCCAGAAAGCGCTCGATCACGGGGCGCGCCGGATCACGGGACTTCCGGGTCCGCGTTGTAGGAGGGGCGCAGGGTCTCGGCGGCGTAGACGGCATGGCAGCCGGTGCAGACCAGGTACACCTCGCCGCCCACCTCGAAGACGGCGTCGGGATCCCGGGCCCGGGCCGCTTCCACCGCACGCCTTCCGATCTCGATCATCGCACGGGACATCGTCCTCCAGTGGTCCCTGCCCTGGGCGCGATCCTCAAGCAACAGAAGGTTGCCGGACTCCGCCAGCACGAAGGCCGCGTTTTCCACCGCCTCCCACTCCCCGGCGCCAACGGGCTCGATATGGTGCGTGCCCTCCTCGTCCATGATCACGCCCACCGCATCCCAGTACACCTCCGCCGCCGGCTCGATGACCGACAGCATGAGCTGGCGCGAGTCGGCCACCGCGGCGAACGGAGGCGGCTCGGGCGCGTCGGTACAACCGGGCAGGGCGAGCAGGGTCAGGGCGAAGATCGGGCCGGGCGTCTTCATGGCCCGGAAACTTGCCCGGGCGGCACGGTCGCGAAAGGGGATCGTCACGTCCATGTTGTCCCGCATGGCATCCCGCCCGCCCGGAACCCACACCGACACCGAACCGGAATCCCGCATGAAGCTCACGCCGAACCATGCACCGCGCGCCGCGCCGCGTTCCCTCTCCATCGCTCTGCTCCTCGCGCTGGCCGGGACCGTCCTGGCCCCTTCCGCCGGATCCGGCCAACAGTGGACCACCGCCGAGCCCGAAGAGGTCGGCATGTCCAGCGAGGTACTCGCCCGCATCCCGCCAACCATGCAGCGGCTGATCGACGGCGAGGGAACGGCGGGAATCATGACCCTGGTGTCCCGCAGGGGAGAGATCGTGCACTGGAACGCACAGGGTTGGCGCATCCGCGGAGAGGACCCCCTCGAGCCCGACGACATCTTCCGCATCTACTCCATGACCAAGCCCGTCACGAGCGTCGCGGCGATGATCCTCGTCGAGGACGGGCTTCTGGCGCTGGACGACGAACTCGGGAGCGTTCTCCCGGGCTTCGCCGGCGTCCGGGTCTACGAGAACGGAGGAACCCGGCCGCCCAGCCGGCCCATCCTCATCCGCGACCTGCTCCTGCACACGTCGGGGCTCACCTACGGATTCTTCGGCGACAGCCCCGTCGACTCGATGTACAACCGCGAGCTGAACGCGCTCCCCGAAGGCGCGGGCGGTGACCTGGAAGAAAGGACCGCCACCATCGCGTCGCTTCCCCTGATCGACGATCCCGGCGCGCGCTGGAACTACAGCGTGTCCACCGACGTGCTCGGGCGCGTCGTGGAGGTGGTATCGGGCCAGTCGCTGAGCGACTTCTTCCGCGCGCGCATCTTCGAGCCGCTGGGCATGGACGACACCGGGTTTCGCTTGCCGGCCGGCAAGCTCGATCGCTTCGCCGCGATGTACCTCCGCAGCGGCGACGGCCTCAGCCCGGCGGGAACGCCCGGCGAAGGCCCCTTCACCCGTCCCCCGACCTGGCTCTCCGGCGGCGGCGGCCTGGTTTCGACGGCCGGCGATTACCTCCGCTTCTGCCGAATGCTGCTGGGCGGGGGTGAACTCGACGGCGTGAGGCTCCTGCAGCCCGAGACGGTCCGCCTCATGACCGGCAACCACCTGCCTGACGAGATGATTCCCATCCTGCCGGGCCTGGACGACCAGGGGTTCGGCCTGGGCTTCGCCGTCTCCGTCGGAGCAAACGCGGGAAGCTACTGGTGGTCGGGTATTGCCAACACGTACTTCTGGGTGGACCCCCGGGAGGAGATCGTCGCGATGGCGTGGACGCAGCTTCAACCCTATGGCGCAGCCCCGCTCGACCGCCTTCTGAGACCGCTCGTGTACGAGGCCATCATCGAGCGGAACTGATAAGCGCGAGCCGGCGCCACGCTAGTTCCCGAACACGATCTCCGCCTGGGCCCCGACTGCGATCTCCATCTCCGCAAACCAGCCCTGGGGCACCTCCAGCGCAAACATGGCCGGCCCGGAAGACGTGTGCAGACGGGTGGTCTCGGGCTCCATCTGCTGGATGTCGATGATGCGGGCATTCGCATCCAGATAGGCGATGTCGAGCGGGATGAAGGTGTCCTGCATCCAGAAGGATCGAACCTCTTCGTCCTCGAACAGGAAGATCATCCCGGCGCCGGGGGCGAGAAAGTCGCGGTCCTTTAGCCCCTGGCTGCGCTCATCCGGCGTGCGTGCGACCTCGGCCACCACCGTGTCCGCGCCGAAGATCACCCAGGCAAGGTCGCGGCCGGGCCCTGCCGGCATGACCGCCTCGGACGCCTCGGGCCCGGACTGCGCATCGCCCTCGGACCCGTTCGAGCGACAGCCCAGGAGCGGCAGCGCCAGGAGGAGGGAGAGGAGAAGCAGGTGGCCGGGACGCGCCGGCCGGCTCCTGCGCCGGTTGCAATCTGGAACACGAGCGGGTAAGAACATCGATTGCCTGCCGAGGGTGGAAGGATCGTCGTATCCGGCGCGCGCGGGCGTCTCGCCCTCCGGGGGGGCGACGGTGGACGGGCGTTTCCATCGATTCGCCTGCCATGATAACTTACGGGCGTCTCCGGGGAAGGGTCCCGATCTCCCGAAACCGCGACGGAACTCAGGAAGCGCATGCTCGACCCGGAACTCCTCGACATTCTCGTCTGCCCCGAAACGCGCACCCCACTGCGCATGGCCGGCGACGATCTGCTGAGGGCGCTCAACCGGGCCGTCGCAGGGGGCGCGGTCCGCAACCGGCGCGGCGACCTCCTGACCGATCCTGTCACGGCGGGGCTGGTCCGCGAGGACGGGACCGTTCTGTACCCGATACGGGACGGCATCCCCATCATGCTCATCGACGAGGCCATCGCCGTCGACAACCTCTGAC
>JAPPHB010000013.1:0-3110 GCA_028821195.1 Gammaproteobacteria bacterium | reverse complement strand
TTCTCGGGCTACGAGTTCGTCCAGTACTCCCGCTCGTCCTCCCTCGGCGATCTCCTGCTCGGGATCGTCTTCCTGACGCTGGGCATCCTTCTCGCCTATTACCTGTCGCGGCTGGCTGACTTTCTCGCGGGCAAGGGACGGTAACGCCGTCATCCAGCTCTCCTGACCGGAGCCTCACGCCCAACGCAGCCGTCTCGCGGAGGTCCGGCGGCCGTCGTACTCTTCAGGGAAGCCGGTCAGGCCGCTGCTGTCCGGCAACTCATGGAATTCAGGGGAGGAACAACCCATGCGCGGCTTCACTATTCCGCTCGCCATCCTGTTCGCCATCGCCGTCCATCCCCTCACCGCCCGGGCTCAGTCCTTCGACCTCCTGATTCGAGGAGGACTTGTGCTGGACGGCACCGGCAATCCCGCGTTCGTCGCGGATGTGGGCGTCTCCGGAGGCGAGATCGTCGCGGTGGGGGATCTGGCCGGTGCGAGCGCGGCCCGCGAGATCGACGCCACCGGGCTCCACGTCACGCCCGGCTTCATCGACATGCACTCGCATGCGGACCGCAGCCTGTTCACCGGCGGCATCGAGATCCGCAGGGCATCGAACCTCGTTGCCCAGGGGATCACGACCGTCGTGTTCGGGCCGGACGGACGAAATCCCGTTTGGCCCCTGGAAGCCGAGATCGCGGGGTACGAGAACGGGGGCACGGCGCTGAACGTGGTTCCGATGGTCGGCCACGCCACGGTTCGCACCGTCGCGATGGGCGACGACTACGAGCGCCACGCGACTCCGGAGGAGATCGCGGTGATGGTCGCCGAGGTCCGCCAGGGGATGGAGGCCGGAGCCTGGGGGCTGGGCGCCGGACCCGAGTACCGGCCCGGGCGCTTCTCCACGACCGAGGAGATCATCGCCCTGGCGCACGTCGTCGCCGACTACGACGGCTTCTACTACTCCCACCAGCGCAGCCAGTCCCCGCTTCCGCTGTGGCTCACCCCGAGCATCGTGGGCGAGTACACGCCGCCTCCGACCTGGCCGCGGGGCTGGAGGCTCACGGCCACCGACGGCATGGGCGAGACCATTCGCATCGGGCGCGAAACCGGCATCCGCGTGGTGGGCACCCACATCAAGGCGAAAGGTCCGACCACCTGGGGCCAGTCGGCGACCGACGTGGCCGCGATCAATCGTGCCCGCGCCGAGGGCATCCAGGTCTACCTCGACCAGTACCCCTACGAGACCTTCGGCGGTGGTTCAGCGGAGGTGATTCCGGCGTGGTACTATGCGCCGCTGGGCGAGAGCCGCGCCGGCGGGCTGGACGACCCGAAGTGGCGGGTCATCCACAGCGAGCTCTTCGCGAACTACAAGGACAACCTTCGCCGCTATCTGGATGACCCCCAACTGCACCGCGAGATGGTCGCGGACATCGAGTACATGCTCGACCTCCAGGGCGGGGCCGACCGGCACGTCATCGTCATCTCGCCCCAGGACGAGTCATTCGTCGGGCGCACCCTCGCGGAGGTGGCCAAGGCCAACGGGCGGACGCCGGTGGAGCAGCTCATCCGGTTCGCGCTCGACAGCGAGCCAACGCTTCGCTCGGGCGTCCGCTTCCGTCCCCTGGCGGGAAGCCCGGAGGACGTCGAGCGCTACATGCGCCAGGACTTCACGGCGACCGGCACGGACGGGGGCATCGTCCCCAACCCGGCACCCGGGCAACATCCCCGCTACTACGGGACGTATCCGCACAAGATCGCCACCTACGTCCGCGACAAGGGCACCATCACGCTGCCGTTCTTCGTGCGCTCCTCGACCGGCCTGCCCGCGCAGATCATCGGGCTCCCCGACCGGGGGTACATCCGCCCGGGACAGAAGGCCGACCTGGTCGCCTTCGACTATCCGGGGGTGCAGGACCACGCCACGATCCTCAATCCGGGCGGCGGAAACGAGGGCATCGAGTACGTCTTCGTGAACGGCGAGGCGGTGGTCGACGGTGGTGAGCTGACGGGGGCCCTCCCCGGCCGGGTGCTGCGGCGCGACGAAGTGCGCGGACGGTAAGCCCCCTCAGACCGTCCTGTCCATCGGGTTCGCGGCGAAGGCGGCGCGCAGCTTTGGGTGCTTGCGCCACAGGTAGTATCCCATCCCGCCCGCGGCCAGCACGTTCGCGAACGCGATCGACGTCCAGGCCAGGGGACCCAGCAGGAACTCCGCCCCGAGCGCGATGAAGCCCATGAAGGCGGCCTCGAAGGCGACGAACAGGAGCACGGCCCCGAGCAGGAGCGGCGGCACTTCCTCCGCCTGCGTAAGGACGGCCGACGCGACCACCCCCATCACCGCGAACGCGCCCAGGTGCACGGCGGAATAACCCACCACCGCCCCCATGTGGATCGAGACGGCGTCGAGATCGGTGACCCCGAGGAACAGGGCCGACCCCAGCGCGCTGGGCGTGAAGAAGGGCTGGCCCGAAATCGCGTCGAAGATCAGGAACCAGACCGCCACCACGGCCGCGCCGATCAGGCCCGCGACGATTCCCTCGGTCAGGATGTGCTGGCGGCGCATGATCGACCACCAGCTGACCTCCGGCGCCGCCCCCATCATGTGCAGGTAGCCGACCAGCGTTACACCCGCGATCAGATTGCCGGTCAGATACTCCAGCCAGCCCAGGCTCTCGACGATGTCCACCCCGGTAACCGCAACGCTCGCAAAGAACACCAGCTCGTACAGGATGAATCCGACGATCAGCCCCGCCAGCACGCCGGGCACCGCCCTGATCCTGCCCAGCAGCCAGGCTACCGCCACCCCGGCCAGCGCGAAGAGCGCCAGGTGAATCACGGAGTAGAGCACGATGTTGCCCGCAGTCACGACGACCGTGTCGCGACCCAGGAGGGCGGCTTCCAGGAACGCCGGGGTGCGGAAAGGCTGGCCCTGTGATGCGTCAATGGCCAGAAACCAAAGCGCCATCGCAACGGCGCCGAGCATGCCCGACAGGGCTCCCGGATAGAAGAATCGCTTCACGAACATGGACCGCCTCCTTCAGTTGGGCCGGAGGGAACCGGCGTCCCCGAACGCTCGACATAGCCCATGGCTATCCGTGACGTTGGGCCCGCCTTGCCGGTTGCCGCAAGAG
>JAPPHB010000028.1 GCA_028821195.1 Gammaproteobacteria bacterium | reverse complement strand
GCAGGTAGTCAGCGGAGCCGGACTTGATCTCCGCGCCCTTCTTCCATTTCAGCGGGTACTCCCGAACGGCCACGCCGCGCCCGGCGTGGATGTCCATGGACGAGAAGTCCTGAACCGTCCACCCGCAGGCCGCAAGCTGCCCGTCGATCTCCTCGCGGGCTCGCTGCTCGGGCGTCAGTGGCACGTGGCGTTCGCCGGACTGGTTGCGGTCGTCAGGCCACGGCGAAGCGCTCGACCGCGATCTCGCCCGCGCGGCCCCGCGCCTCCCAGAGGTCGTAGGCCATCTGCATCCCCAGCCACGTCTCCGGCGTCGATCCGAACGCCTTCGACAGCCGGATCGCCATATCAACCGAGATACCGGTATGCCCGTTCAGCAACTCCGACAACGCCTGCCGCGTGACGCCCAGCCCCTCGGCGGCGCGGGTCACCGTCAGCCCCAGCGGTTCGAGGCACTGCCGCCGAACGATGCCGCCCGGATGCGGCGGGTCGTGCATGGCCATGATCCTCTCTTCTCCTCAGTGGTAGTCCACGTAGTCCACATCGGCCGCCGCGCCGTCCTCGAACCGGAACGTCACGCGCCAGTTGCCGGACACCGAGACCGCGTAATGCCCCTTGAGCCGTCCCTTGAGCGCGTGCAGCCGGAATCCCGGCAGGTCCATGCCCTCCGGTCCCGAACTGTGGTCCAGCGCCGCGAGGATGTCCCGCAGCCTGCCCGCGTGCTCGGGCGCGACCCTGCGCTCCGTCCTGCCCTCGTAGAACGCCTTCAGCCCCCGGTGGCGGAACGATGCGATCATCCTCCAAGTCTAAGGCTGTCGCCCGCCGGACGACAACCGGCGAACGCCGCGAGCGGCGTGAAGCGGCCCGGTCCCGACCGGAACCGGGCGCGAACTTGACGAAAGGGAGGTGCGGAACCGCAAGTTGTTGGTGGACAACGACAAGAATCGTCCGCATTTCGGACGTGGAGAACCGACATGACCAAAGCCGATCTCGTCGAACGGGCCGCCGCCGCGGTCGGTCCGGGGATCACCAAGAAGGACTGCGGGCTCGTGGTCGACGCGTTCCTCGACGCCGTGAAGGAGGCGCTTGAGCGGGGAGAGGGCATTGAGATCAGGAGGTTCGGGACCTTCAAGGTGCGGCGCCGCAAGCCCCGCACCGCCCGCAACCCCAGAACGGGGGAACCTGTCGAGGTTCCCGCCCGCGCCGCTCCGGTCTTCCAGCCCTCGTCGCTCCTCCGCGAACGCGTCACTCGGGGGAACGCCTCCGCGTAAACACGGACATGCGTTCGGTACTAAGATGGGATGGTTCCGGGACGGTTTCCGACTCCCGCAACTTCCTGGGAATTGAGGCGGTTTCCCCGCTGTTTGGGTACGGCGGAATCAGACACCGGATCGTCGGCGAGAGCGGCGGATCGTGCAGTCCCAGTTTGACTTACGTGATCTCTCGCCTTGATTCGGCACTTTCGCAGTCTGCGTTACCAGCGGGCCGACGAGGACCAGCTCAGGAAGGCCCTCGAAGGCCGGCGGAGGGTTTCCATTCCCGCTGAATAGCGGGAATCAAACAGCTGGAACTCCACCTCGAGATCCCGTAACTTCAATAGGGGCCTGTAGCTCAGGTGGTTAGAGCGCACGCCTGATAAGCGTGAGGTCGGTAGTTCGAATCTACCCAGGCCCATTGGACTTACGCGATTCGTGGGTCCGATGCTCTCCAATTATGCTCTCCAATTGGAGCGCTATTGGGACGCGGAGCCGACCCCCCGGTACGCCTCCAGAGCCTTCCTGAGCCGGTCCTCGTCGGGCCTCTGGTAGCACTTGAGGACGGTCTGGGCCGTCTTCCAGCCGCCCAGTTCGCATAGCACCTTGAGCGGCAGGTCCATGAGGTCGGAGGCGAATTTTCGCCTGAGCGAATGCCAGCCGCGACCCCACTTGGGATCGAGTCCTGCGCGCCGTTCGGCCCTCTTCCACCAGTCGCGCGCCAGCGAGCGGCTCATGCACGCGAACGGGTCCTTCGGCGCCGGCATCACGGGCGCGTCCCCGATCCCGGGGTTGTGCCTCCGCGCCTCGACCAGAACGGCCTGCGCCATGGCGGTGATCGGCGTCCGGTGCTCGTACCCCGTCTTCTCGTGCTCGCCGCGCCACCGGATCGTCCGGGAATCGAGGTCGATGTCGGACCACCGGAGCTGGCGGATGGCCCCGATCCGGTGGCCCGTTTCGTGCGCGAGCACGAGCGCCACCCGGAACCGCCACTCCACCTCGCCGGCCACGCGGAGCAACGCCTCGTATTCGGCCTGGGTGAGCACCACCCGGGTCGGATTCTTCTCGGACGGAGCCTTGAGGCCCCGGAGCGGATTCGATTCGAGGAGAAGCCTTCCCTCCTCGTCCCTCGACCGCGCAGCCCAGTTGAGGATGGCGAGCAACAGCTTGAGGTCCTGCTGGATGGTCCGGTCGGCGGCGGGTTTGCCGCTCCGCCCCGCCCCGCCCGTGCGGCGCGCCCGGATGAAGCGGTCCCAGTCGCGCTGCGAGAGCGTCGCGGCCTTGCGGTGGCGCCCGAAGAACCGGAGGAACATCCTCATCGTGGCCCGGTCGTACTTCCGCGACCCTTTCGCCTTGGTGGGCGTCACCTCCTCACCGTAGATTTCAAACAGCGTCTTGAGGGTGAGCGGTTCGGGCTCGGCGCCCGCGGCCACCGGCTCCGCGAGTCCGGCGGCGATCTCGTCGGCTTGCTTCTTGGCCCTGGCCCAGTCGCGGTGCCTCAGCGACCTGCGCAGCTTGCGTCCGCCTTCGCGCCACTACACCTGCATGATGCCGGCTCTGGGATCGGGGAAGACCCGCACCCGGTTCCGGCCCCACTCGCCGGCGCTGTAACTGCGCCGGCCACGTTTCGTGCGTGCCATCATTCGATTCCTTTCTCGATGATGGACTGCACGATCTGCCGGTTGGAAAGCTCACGGTGCGGGGCGTCCCGCGCCAGTGACGGCGCGGGCGGCGGCGTCGCCTTCCGGGGCAGGTGGATGCGGGCGATCCTGGGCGCGTTGAGCCTTCCCGCGTTGGGGATCTTTCCGTCGCGCACGAGGCGGCCCAGATGTTCCCTCGAATAGCCGCTCTCGCGGGCGGCCTCGACGAGCGACAGCGTGGTTTCGTCGCGCTCGCGGATCGTGGTTTCGAGGTCGTCGGCACAAAGGTCCAGCACCAGGGCCGCGGTCTCGCTCCCGTACCGCCGGAGCGCCTTGGCCTTCCCGCGCCAGTCGGCGGGCAGGCCCTCGACGGATGCGGGCTTGGTCTTCCGTCTGGACTTCCGGGTCATTTCCAGTCTCCTTCGTCGTCCTGTCGCAGCGAGTCCGCGAGGCCGGCATCCCCTTCGCCGCGCCGCACGGACCGTTCGGCCAGATCCACGCGGCGGCCGAGGTCGGCGAGTCCCGTGGTGCGGGCGACGGCGTAGATCGCGGCCGCGACGGCGGCGAGCGCGAGCACGGCCTGGAGCGCGAGCGCGACTCCGTGTTCCGCGAGGATCGCGGGCCAGTGGGGCGCGAGGTATTCGAGGCGGGATCCGCCGAGCAGGAGCGCCGACCCTGCGAGTGCGGCGGTGAGTCCGGCGCTGATCTTCCATGGCTGCATCGTGGTTCTTCCTTCCGAGTTCAGAGTTCGACCGAGGCGGGGTCGCGATCGGCCGGCCCCCTAAGCCAGGAGCCGTTGTCGCTCCCCAGACCGAGCCTGCGGAGCAGCCCCGCCGCGGCCGGTCCGTTGGCGTGCAGGGCGAACCCGGCGGCCGCCTTCGCGCGCAGTGCCGGTTCGCGGTAGTTGCCGGACGCGACCTCGATGTTGACGCGCCCGGTCCTCCCTTCGGCGTCCGCGTACTCGATCTGCGCGTCCGGGTAGAGCACCTTGTCCCGGTCGTCCAGTGGAAGTCCGAGTTCGTCGGCGATGCGGCGGCGTTCGGCATCGGCCTCTCGCCTGCCGTGCTTGAGCCGGACGGCCTCGCTCCCGCGCGCCACGACGCTCTTGAGTTCGGCGTCGAGCCGGACGCGCCTGACCGTGGCTCCCCGTTCCGCGAGGCGTTGCCGTTCCCTGCGGCAGGCGCGGTAGATGGCGGTGTCGTGTCCGGCCTCTTCGGGCCTTATGCGTGCGGTCCGGATCCGCTGCGCGGGGTCCAACCCGCGCCGGGCGGCCCTCTTCCGGGCCTTGGCCACACCCTTGCGGGTGAGCGAGAGGATTTTGAACGGATTGCCCTTCGGTCCGGTGATCCGGTGTTCCTCGACCCATCCCTTGCGGATCCAGGCGTTGACGGCCCTCCGGGTGGTGTGGGGGTGGCCGCCGAAGCGTGCCTTGGCGAGATCGCGGTAGGAGACCGCGCCGAAGACTCCGATGTCGGTCAGCGCCCCGGTACAGCGGTCTTCATAGGAGATGGTGGACCCGCGCGCCCGTCTCGCGGCGTATTCTCGGCGGTGGCCGTCCCGCAAGCGTTGGCTGTTGCGGCTGGGTGGCGCGGCGGGGCGCGGGTCCGGTTCGGCCGTGCGGCCGAACATCTCTCTCCCTCTCATCGGTCAGCGGCTCGGCCCGAAGCCGCGCTCGGGGACCGGGATCCTCGGCACGGGAACGACGATCCTCTGCGGTCCCTGCGCGGGCGTCCGGACCGCCGCCACGGCGACGGGGTCGCGTGCGGCCACGCGCTCGCGGTGCCGGTCGAGCACGAAGTCGGAGATCTTCTGCGCGTCCGCGGCGGCGCGCCGGATCTCGCGCGGGTCCTCCTCGAGCGCCTGGATCCAGCCCTCGACGTAGGCCGCGCCCCTGCTCGGGTCGTGGCCGACGCCGACGCGCTCGCCCGTCATCATCGCGCTGATCTCGGCCCTCAGTTCCTCCCTCGCGTACTGGGGCGAGCCGAACCCGCCGTCGATTCCCTCGATCAAGGTCTCGCGGTTCATCCGGTCCTTGTGCCCGGTGCTGTGGCCCAGCTCGTGGAGCGCGGTCTGGTAGTAGTGGTTGGCCGACGGGAACTGCCCGCGCTCGGGCAGCACGATCTCGTCGCGCTTCATGTGGTAGTAGGCGCGGTCGCCCTGGACGTGGCGGACCGGGACGCCCACATCCTCCATGACCCGCTCGGCCTCCTGGTGCACCTTCCAGAGCGGCTCGGGCGTCGGGTTCGAGCGCTCGGGCAGCCCGTCGGCCTGCTCGGCGTTGAAGACGGTGTACTGGCGCACGAACGGCGCCTTGAGCTTCTCGTAGCGATAGACCTTCTTGCCCTCGGCGTCCCGCCTGGGCTTGCCCTGCGCGTCGGTCACGGCGATCCGCTTCTTGTCCTGGAAGGAGAGGATGCGGGTGCCGCGCTCGCCCTTCCTGACCTGCCCGCCCCGGTTCTGGATCTGGCGGTAGGTGCCCCAGCGCACGTCGCCGTAGCCCATCTCCTGCTGGACGGAGGCGAGGTGCAGGCTGTTGCCGCCCCGGTAGGAGCGGTCGGTGTCCACGTTCATGGGCATCACGCGCTCGCCCGGCGCCCACGGCTTCTGCCACGGCGCGGTGCCCTGCCGGATCTGCTCGATGATCGCGTCGGCGAACTTGCGGTGGTATTCGTCGTGGTTCATGCGTCCACCTCCTCGCCGTGCGGGTCGTCCCAGGCGGCGGCGATCTCGTCCTCGCTCCCCACGTCCTCGGGGAAGAAGCCGTACTGCTCGGCCAGGAAGGCGTCGACTTCGAGCGTGTCGCCGCTGTCGCGGGCGAGTTCGCGGTCGAAGTCCTCGAACGTCTCGACGCGGATGGTCCCGTCGATGCTTCTCATGCGTTCACCTCCTTCGGTGGTTGGGTGGTCCATGCCGGTTCCGTGAGCCAGCGGCCGGTGGCCGCGTCGTAGCCGCGCACTTCGAGCGCCTCTTCGACGAACCGCCTCCCTTTCCGGCGCGTCACATGCACCACGAGCGCGATCCCGTCCACGACGCCCCGGCAAGTGACTTCCCAGGGGAGCGCGTCCCCGGCCTGCATGGCGCAACTGGCGAGGCGCGAGAGCGCGGAGCGGGCGTTGTTGGCGTGGACGGTGGTGAGCGACCCGCCGTGTCCGGTGTTGAGGGCTTGCAGCAGATCGGCGGCCTCGGCCCCGCGCACCTCGCCGACGACGATGTGGTCGGGCCGGTGGCGGAGCGCGTGGCGCACCAGGTCGCGGATCGAGACGGGCGTGTCATGGGTGGCTCCGGCCTCGAACCGGAGGCAGTTGGCGCGGTCGATCCGGAGTTCGAGCGTGTCCTCGATGGCGACGATCCGCTCGTCGTCGGGCAGCAGTTCGATCAGCGCGTTCAGTAGCGTGGTCTTGCCCGATCCCGTGCCCCCGGAGACGAGGACGTTGCGGCGGGCGAGCAGGGTCGTCCGGGCGGCATGGAGCGCCTCTTCAGGCAGCGAGCCCATGCGCACAAGGTCTTCGGCCGTGAACGCCCGGCCCCCGAACCGGCGTATGGTGATGGCGACCTCGGGCGCGGCGGGCGGCGTGCAGATGGCGACCCGGGACCCGTCGCCCAACCGGGCGTCCAGGACGGGTCTCGCGGCGGGATCGAGCCCGAGCGGCCGCGCGATGTGGATCGCGGCGCGGTGGAGCCAGGCCGCATTGAGTCCGGGTGCCTCGTGGGGTTCGAGGCGTCCCCCGCGCTCGACCCAGACGTTGCCGGGTCCGTTGATCATGATCTCGGAGACATCGGGGTCTTCGAGCAGGGATTCCAACCCCGGAAGGAACGGGGTGAGGTGGCCGACGCCGCTGGCGCGCTTCATATCCGCCCCTCCTCCCGGAGCCGCCAATAGCCCGTCTCCCTCGGCAGGTAGTGCGGCTTGAGGTAGACGCGCCGCGCCGGGAGCGACTCGACTCCGTCGTAGGGGAGGCAGATCGCTTGGTAGTTGGCGAGCAGCCCGAACTCGCGCGGCGTGAACACCGGCTCGCTCTGCCGGCGGAACGACTTGCTCGCGCCGATGGTGCCTCGCCCACCTCCGGCGCGCCCGGACAGGAGCGAGAACTCGGGCCTGCCCGTGGTCTCGGTGAACGTGTAGGAGGCCTGCGTCTTCATGACGCTGCCGCACATCTCGGACGCGATCTTGGCCGACGCCTCGTCGGACAGCGACAGGAAGATCCGGGTGCGGAGCGTCTGGACGAGCGTGCGCCACGCCTCACCCGAGGGGAGCACGGAGCGGAGCGAGGAGAGCGACTGCGTGGCGACGATGGGGATGCAGCGGCACTGGCGCGTGAGCGCGAACGCCTTCTCGTCGCCCGACGGATCGTCCTGTCCGACCGTGGCGAACGCCTGGTACTCATCGCAGATGAAGACGGCGGGCCGCATGTAGCGTTCCGGGCGGCGGGCCGCCTCGGCAGGCCTCCGGAGCAGCGCCTGCATCCACGCACTCTTGAGCAGGACGCCGATGGCGCGTGCCAAGGCCGGGTTGGCCCCGGCGGGCATGTTGAGCGCCAGCACCTTGCCCCCCTCGATCAACTCGGAAAGTGGCGGCAGCCTCCTGCGAAGGCCCGGCATGGGCGGAGCCTTCGCCCCCTCGTCCACGTCGGCCTCGACGCCGCGAACGGGTTCCGGCTCCGGGGTTGTCGGGGGCGGCGGGCAGAACACGCCCGCCACGTCCGGCTGGTCGAAGAGCGAGAGGAAGACGCTGATCCCCTCGACGATCGAGGTGCGGAGCTTCGCGTCGAGCGCCGACCAGTCCTTGTCGTACCACCGCTCGATGGCCTCGACCCGCTCCCTGTACTCGCCGCCCGCGCCGCCCCCGGCCGGCTCCACCCCGTAGGTGACTTCGAGCTTCGCCAGCTTTGCCCGCAGCTTGGCGTCCAGCCGCGAGCGCGCCCGGTCGGTGCCGACCGGATCCCAGTCCCATTTCTTGAGCGCGTCGGCGTGGGCGATCATAGCGTCGTTGGGGATGACGGCATCCACCGGGGATACCTGGTCCGCCAAGTCCCGGGCCTCGCGGATCTTCCGGGCCAGAAGCTCCGCATCCACCGTGCAGCGGTAGATGTCCCGGAGCGTGACCCAGCCTCCCGGCAGTAGGCGGTGCAACTCGACGATCCACCGGACGAGGTTCGTGTACGCCTGCTGCCAGAACGGTTCTCTGGACTTGCCAAAGAGCTGGTTGATGAGGGATGCGACGCCGTAGGCGAGCGAGTAGGAGTCGAGAAACGGATCGTCGAGCGGGTTCCACTGGAGCGACCCGCCGAGCCCGATTTCGAGGTAGTCGTCCGCACGCCCGGCATCTTCGAGGATGCCGCGCACCTGATGGCAGAAGTCGCCTTTGACCTCCAGCACGAGCGCGCCCGCCCGCCGCTTGGGATCGTCGGCCCGCCACGAGAGGATCTGGCGGGCGAAGGGGTACATGCAGCCGCTGGTCTTGCCGGTGCCGACGGCGCCCACGATGAGCGTGCCGGTGTAGAGCCCCTTCTCGGGGATCACGAGCCATGACGGCCGCTCGCTCTCTTCCGCCACGGTCGGATGGTGCAACTCGCCGATCACGAGCGAGGGCGCATCATCGGCGGGCGAAGCGGGCCACTCCGGCAGCCTGCCCCGCCGCCTGGGCCGGAAGAGCGGCTGGAGCCAGACCCGCCAGACCGAGAGCGCGAACGAGCCCGCGAGCACGACCAGGACGGCGGGCCACGCGTGGTGCCAGACCCGGAGCGCGGCGTGCAGGCCCGGATCGTTCGAGGCGATCAGATCGAGGTAGGGGTTCGCGCCCGGGGGCGGGAACGGCGCCTTCAGCGCCCGCGCGCCGACCGCGCCGATGGCGGACCCGATGACGGCGAGCGTGCCCGACTTCATCGGCCGGACACCCTTCCTGGAAGGACTGCTGGCTGGGAGCGACCCCGCAGCGGCGGGGGGGATGGGGCTGTCCGGCTCCATCCACCCCGGCGCCAATCGAGGTTTGCCGAGATGGGGGGTCGCTCCCAGCCACGTCCAGGGAGCGCGGATCGGCACCCGCGCTCCGCTGGCCGTGGCCCAACCGCAAGCGCGCCAGCGACATCGACGGCCGGGGCCGTGTCCGGCCGAACGGCGATCTCGTGTCCGGCGACCCCCAAAGTGAGCCGGACATGCAGGACTTGCCACCTCCGTCCGCTTACGGCGCTCAAAACACGTCCCCCGACAGGCGGCTCGAACGCCACACCGTGAAGCCGTCGATCATCGCTTCCGACGGCGCGGTCGGAAGCTCGGCTCGGAGTTCCGCCAGCCGGACCAGGCAGCCCCGGAGGCTGCCGTGCTCCCCGATCACGCACTCGTTCCGGCCGCGGATGCCCTGTTCGATCCGCTCGATGTCACGGCGGATCTCGCGGCCGGTCGCGGACGCCTTCAAGCGGCCGGAGGACCGGACCGGGGAGGTCCAGTTGGCCAGAACGTTCTCCGCCCGGTCGAACTCCCCATCGCCCAGGACCACCGCGACGGCCTCGACCGGCAGGCCCCGGTCCCGCAGCGCGCCCCAGAGTTCCTGGTGGGTGCGGCCCCAGTGTTGGAGCCCCGTCGCGGTGTCGTGACCGGGATCGACGTAGACGAACACCGCGCCCCCGGCGTCGAGCGCGACGGGGAGCTTGAGGGGGAAATGGCGGCGCGTATTGCCTCCGCCCCCCCGGTAGACGCGCACGGGGAGCAGCGCGCGCTCGATGCCGAGCGCCTCGAACGCACCGACCTTCTCGGGCTCGGTCGGGAGCCACACCTGGCCGGTGTGACCCATCACGTAGTCCAGCGAGAGCAGGCGGCGGAGGAGCACCGGGACGGAGGCGATCCGGCGATGGCGGATGTCCTCGGCCCCGAGCGCCCGGTAGACGGCGCGCGCGTAGATCCGGCAGACCCTTCGGCCCGCAAGCCGGTCCATGGACGCCATCCTCCGGTCCGTCATGTCCCGGATGAACCGGCGGGCGCTGCGGCGGTGGATCCCGAGCCAGTCGGAGAGTTGGTCGCGAGTGAACACGCCGCTGTGGAGGCACGCCAGCGCGACCCACTCGGCCTCTCGGCCCGTCCACCCGAACGCTTCGAGCGCCTTCTCGCGGCCCTTGAGATGCGCGATCATCGCTCGTCTCCCGTCACCAGCGCCCGGTCGGCCCGCATGTAGGTGACGAGCAGCCCCATCGGGTTGTGAACGACCAGCTCGGGAGGGATCGAATCCAGAAACTCGAACCTGAGCGTGAGCGACCAGCGCTCCCGCCGCAGCTCCTGCTCTCCGCGTAGGTGCACGAGGTCGAAGTCGGCGGTCGCGCCGTGCGGCGGCTCCGGCGCGGCGTGGATGCGGAGGACGACCTGCTCGACTTCGGTCTCGGTCTCGGCGGTCCCCGCCGCCACGCTCGCGACCTCCGCGCCGTCCCTCTGAAACGCGGCGTTCGCCAAGTCCGTCGATAGGAACCGGAGGCTCCGCGTCCATTGCTCCTGCGCCGTCGCGCGCCGCCGCGAGTGGAAGTCGTGGACGAACCGGTTCAGGAAGTATTTCGTTGTCGGATCGAGGGGGTCGGCCTGCGCGGTTGCCGCCTCGTAGGCCAGCGCCTCGGCCCGGCCCACCTCGTCGACGCGGACCACGATGGGCTTGGGCGGCTCCGCACCCGCGATCCTGAGCAGCACGAAGACCCCGAGCACGATGCTCGCCGATAGGAAGATCAGGATCGTCCTGAGCTTCCGGTTCGCCTGCACGGCCTCGCCCCAGATCTCGGCGTACTCCCGGCCGGCGTCTCCATCTCCATTCATTCGCGCTCTTCTCATTCCTGGCTTCTCCTTGGGGCTCAGACGGGGGGCTTGGCGGGAGCGGCGGCCTTGCTCGCTCCCTGCATGACGAGCGCGACGAACCCGGACCCGGCGGAGCCGGAGCCGGACACGAGCATCGAGGCGAGCTCGCCGACCTTGAGCCCGGCCATGAGGCCGGAGACGACGAGCGGCATGAGCACGACGGCCCAGAGCCAGAGCTCGAACGGGTCCGCCGTTCCGGTGCCCATCAGGGCATCGGCGTAGGTCGTGATGTAGCCCATGCCGACGCCCATGAAGACCCTGAGCACGGCCCCGGCCACGACGCCGTAGAGCGTGTAGACCATCAGCGTCCGGAACCATCCCCAGAACAGGAACGAGAGCGGCTCGAAGAGCAGGAACGCGATGAACACGGGACCGAGCAGGATCGCGATGGCGATGGCGACCTGCGCCCAGATCACCTGCGCGTAGGTCACGCAGAAAAGCGCCAGCAGGCAGACCACGAGCGAAGCGCCCATCACCAGCGTGACCAGCGACGAGAAGATCACGGTCGCGCCCGCCGTCACGACCGAGAGCAGGTTGCCCGTGGACCACGCCGCGCCCAGGTGCGCGGAGTAGGCCTGCACGAGCGCGGTCATCTCGGTGTAGCCCGCCGAGACCACGTCGGAGAGGAACAGGTTCTGGAGCCAGATCCCGCCTCCGGCCACCATGGCGGGGAACGTCAGCCCGACGCCGGGGATCGGAACGATGTAGTAGTGAAGCAGCGTGCGGGGGATCGCGATCCCGATCACGAGCTTGACGATCTCCCACGGCTGGAACGTGCCGCTGAACGCGATCTTGAGTCCGGTCCATGCGACCATAACGGCGGCGAGCCCGCCCCAGAGCTGGAGCCCGAGCGTGTGAACGTCGGGCGCCGCACCGCCGACGACGGTGTCGAGCACGATGTCCAGGAAGCTCTTGAAGTCCTGAAGCTGATCGGGCGGGATCTGGGCCGGGACGTTCGGGTCGATGGACTGCGGGGGCAGTTGCATGGCCGTCGCGCCCCTACCGGTAGAACGAGGGGACGCGGAACAGGAGCCCGTCGCGGAGCGCGGCCCGGTTCAGCGAGGCCGCGTCGCGCATCGTCCCGGCGAGCGCGTTCGCCCGCGTACGGCCGTCATGCCAGCGGCCCAGCCATTCGAGGTGGGCGAGTTCGGTCTGCCTCGCCCGGCTCGCCTCCATTGCCGTCTGATGGGCGAGCACCTGGCCGAGAGCCGCGTTGATGCGGCCTTGGCTCAGCGCGGCCGCAACCCCGGCCTGCTGAAGGGCGGTATTGGAAAGGTTCCCATTGGCGGTCAGGTCGCGGAACGAGCCCTGCGCGCTTTCGATGGTCCCGGCGAGCGCGGCGGCCGCGTCCAGCGCTGCGTAGTCCAAGACCCGCTGCCGGTCTGCGGCTTCGCGGGCGCGGCGGTGGTCCTCCAGCGCGCGCGTCGCGGCTTGGGGCGGCAGGTTCGCAAACAGAGCGAGGATGTCGGCGTCCGACACCCGGTCGGCCGCATTGCGGGCGGTTCTCCAGTGCCGCGTGAACGAGCGTCCGCTGCCCATCCTCCGGACGGCGTCGACCGTACCTCGGGCCGGGCCGGTGAAGTCCGAACGCCAGCCGAGTCCGTCGCGCACCAAGCCGACGGGATCAGCGGCAAGGTCGGAGAACGGCTGGAGCAGCGCGTCGATCTCGCCCTTGGCGGCGCGCTCCATGTGGTCGAGCTGGTCTTCGAGTTCCGTAAGCTGGCGGGCCATCGACCGGATCTGGGTGACCTGGTGCGAGATCTGCGTGATCTGGTTCGCGATGATCGTGGCCCGCTGGAACCAGCTTCCGAAGTCGAACTGCGCGCTCGCGGGACGAGCGCCCGCGAGGAGCAGAACGGGGACGAGCAGTAAGGGGGCGAGGATGCGGTGAAGCATGGAAGAGTCCTTTCGTGTCATCGGTGTGTCGGAGAAGTGGGAACGAGGGCATCGGAGGTGAACCAGACGCGGAGCCGGTGGCCCGCGCGGATCGTGATCTCGGGCAGCCGGTTCAGATACCGGTCCAGCATCGAGGTGGCGCTGCCTCCGAGCCCTTGGCCGACGCCCGCTTGAAGTCCGTATGGCGAGGCTCCGGCGAGCGTGAGCCCGCTCAGGACGCCAGCCGCCCCGGCGGCCGCGAACGTCGAGAGGTAGCGCCGGTTCACCCGGTCGCGGAGCGCGCTCTCGCCCACCTGGTTCAGGCCGGTGAACTCAAGGTCGATCCAGCTTCCATCGGGCAGCAGCAACCGGTGGAACGCGACGGCAAGACGGGTCTGGTCGCGGTTCTGAACGGCCTGCGCCGTGCCGACGACGCGCGCGCCGCGCGGAACCAGCACCCGCTGGCGGTCGGCCGAATACAGCGGCACCGACACCATGGCGAGCACCGGGCCGGGGAACTCGCCCGACAACTGGGTGACCAGCACCGCCTCCAGGAACGTGCCCTCGTGGATGCGCTCCCAGTCAGGCGGGTCGTCCGGGCGGACCAAACGGCTCGGTGCCAGCGTTGAGGTTGCGGCGGCGGGTTGCGGCAGGCCGGGCGGGAGCCCTCCGCCCGGCAGTCCGGCCGCCATCTCGGCCTCAAGGGCGGCGAAGGACTGCCCTAGCGATGCGAGCGCACCGTCGAGTACAGCGTCGGGAGACTCGGGCACCACGGGAGACGCCGCGGCATCCGTGGGTCCGTTCGGATCCCGGTGCGAATGCGCGACGGGGAACGAGCGGAGCGAGCGCGTCCTACGCTCGACCTCTTCGAGCCGGAGCGCCTCGCGCAACTCGAACTCGGCGCGGCCCATGCCGGGAGCTCGGTCGCCTGCGTCGTCATTCGCCCCAGCGGATCCAACGCCGGAGGAGGCTCCGGCCGCGCTGTCCGGCGGATTGTCGCGGGAATCGGCTGCGGCCCGTTGCGTCTCGCGCTGCGTCTCGTCGCGGATGCCCGCATCGAACGACCGGCCCTCGCGGTCGTTCACCGCCCGCGGCTGCACCGGCGCTCCGGCGGCGGTCGCGTCTTCACCGGGACCGGCGAGCGACGACGAAAACAGCAGTCCGGCGACCAGCACGGCGATCAGGACGATCCCCGCCTTCGTGACGAAGCCGCCCGGCAGCGCGCCCTTCGGCTCCTTCACCCACTGCTTCCAGCGGCTCATTTCGATCCATCCCCGGGCTCGAACCGCCACCTGGCCCGCCGGTCGCCGATTTGAAGCCACCCGTCGCCCATCACATGATGCACGATATAGAGGCCGTCCCCGGCGAGCTGCACGAGGACGACCGCCGGCTCGCCGTCCCGGAGTTCGTATACTGCGGGAGGCTCTTGGCCACGCGAGCGGATGTAGGTGAACTTGCCGTCGTGCCACATCGCATCGACCAGGAACGGCCGCCGGGTGGCCGCGCGGTCAAGGCGGTACTCGAACGCGAGGCGTACGGGATACTCGGCGCGGAGCGCCTCGATGTCCGCTTCGGCGCGCCGGCGGGCCTCGACGATCCCCGCCTCGGCTTGTTCCTGTGCGCGGCGGGCGGCTTCGACCGCCTCGGCCGCCATTTCGCGGTAGGCGGAGACTTCGCTCCGGGCTACGAACCCGGGAGCGCCGGACGTGGCCTCTCCCTCCGCGCCCGCCTCCACCCGGACCACGAGATGCGGCGGCTTCTCACCGCTCTCCGATACGAGGAACGAGTAGATGCGCCCGGACTCGCATACGAGCGCCACGTTCGTCGCCGCGTCCTCGGCCAGAGGCTTCAGGTACGCCACGTTGGCCGCGCCGGTCAGGTGCCAGTACTCGGAGTCGCCGGCCACGAAGTCGAGGATCCGCTCCCCGGCCGGGAGCACGATTACCGTGGTATGGCGCACGCGCGCGCGGAGCCGGGGGATCCGCTCTTCGCCTTCCTCCGGCACGGGCACGCGCAGGTAGGCGGCATCGCCTTTGGCTTGCTGCGCGGCGGCATCGCAGGGAAGGGCCGCCAGAAGCAGCGTCAGCAGGACTACGACGATCCCCAGCAGGATCGCAGCGGTTGGGGTTGCCTTCATGGTGTTCACGACCTCTCGGTTGATGGGGTGGGATGGGTTCGGTCCGCGAGCGCTTCGAGCGCCCGGGCCAGTCCGTGCCTCGCCACGGCCTCGGCGCGCCTCTCGGCGTCCAGGGGCGAGGAGGTGTAGAGCCAGTAGCTCTCTGGATCGACTTCAAGCCGAAGAACCGCCGCCTCGTCCGGGCGGCGGAGATACAGTTCGCGCTTGGGCGTCAGCCCCCGGATCTGGGCCACTTCGGCGTCGTTCAACCGGAACAGCGCCCCGGCCTCGTCGGGCAGTTCGGCGTTGGCGAGGAACAGCTTGGTCGGGATCGATTCGAGGAGCGCCGAGGCGCCCGGTGTCCCAGTCACGTCCACGGCGGACTGGGTTGCCAGCACGAGCGCGGCGTTCCTTTTCCGCCACGTCTTGGCCGCCTCGGCCAAGTAGTTCAGCACGGCGGGGTCCTGCATGTAGCGCCACGCCTCGTCCACGACCATCAGCTTGAGCCGCGCGGTCTCGACCGGATCCTCGATTTCGAGGCGCATGCGTTCCAGCAGGTACGAGAGCGCCGCCTCGCACAGGTCCGCGTGTTCCGCCGCGCCCGCCAGGTCGATCACCTGCCAGTCCCGGAACTCGATGTCCGCCGCGCCCGCCGGCGCGTTATCGAAGAACGCGCCCCACGCGCCTCCCTCCGTCCAGCGGCTCAGCGCGGGCCACATCGCGGCCGGGAGCGAACCGGCCAGCACGGTGAGCGTCCGGCGCTCGGCCCCGAGCGCGTACAGGTCCTCGATCCGCGCGCGGATCTCGCTCGTGTCCGCGCCG